>CAYHGE010000137.1:0-2311 GCA_964355945.1 uncultured Draconibacterium sp. | reverse complement strand
CCATGGTGTTCATGCACATGTTCATGGATCATGTTCACGCTGATCAGGAACTCTTCATCCTGTAGAATCTCAGCAGCATTTCCTGTTTTCTGAATCGTATGTTCATCCGAAAGCACGACCACCCGTGGCTGAAGGTGATCGATCAGGTCGAGATGGTGGGTGGTGAAAATGATTGTTTTGCCAGCTTGGTTCAACTCCTGCAATAGTTCGACAAAGAATGTCTGTGTTTTGGGATCAATCCCCGCGAGGGGCTCATCAACAAGGAGAATTTCGGGATTCATGGTAAGCACCGACGCGATGGCCACCTTCTTTTTCTCCCCGCCGGAAAGCATGGCAACCGAACGATCTCTCAACCCTGCAATTCCCAGGGAGTCAAGTGTCAGATTGGCCCTGTCAATGGCCTCTTCCCCTGAATATCCAAGCTGGAGCGGTGCAAAGAGCAGTTCATCCAGAACGGTGGGACAAAAAAGCTGAACATCGGGATTTTGGAAAATATAACCCATGCTGGTTCGCAGACTTCTGTTGGTTGATTTCTCAGAAAGCGATTTTTCGTCAATCCTTGCACCTTTGTAAAAATAATCACCGGAATCGGGATGAATTAACCCGTTCATGATGTTCAGCAGGGATGTTTTCCCGCTTCCGTTCTGCCCGATGATGGCGAAAATCTCTCCTTTTTGAACGTCCAGGCTGATATTTTTGAGGGCAACTATTTTCCCGAAGTAGGCGTAGTTGATGTTCTTTAACGAGATAATTTGTTCCATAATAAGCTATAAAAATAAGAAAAGAGCACCAATAACCAGCACCCCCAGTAAAATCAACAAATCCTTTCCGCGCAGCCTGTTTTCAGCCACAAGGATGATCTTCCCTTCATACCCTCGTGAAATCATGGCTGAATAGGTTTGTTCGTAGGTAAGAAGGGATTTGTTGTATAGGAAATATAACCGTCCGGCAACAATTGTACGCAAAACCTGGTTTTTGACATTGCCGATAAACCGCGACTTTACTGCCATAAAGGTCTCTTCAACCGTTTTGCACAGGATAAAAATAAATTTGTAGGCCAGCCAGATCACCATCAGCAGGGTATCGGGGATGTGAAGCACCCCGAACGCCTTCAGCATGCGGGGAAATGATGTACTGTAAACCAGGAGCAGGGATAATGATACAGAATTAAACACACGCAGAAATAACCGGGCCACAATTTTACAGCCCTGGATGGTAATTCCTATCTCACCCGGAATATGATAAATCCAGAAATTATAGGATTTTTCAAGTGAGAAAATTGTATAGAACATATCGCCGGGAGTAATCACATTTAAGGAAGCCGGCACAGAAACAAGAAAACCGAAGAGGAAGGCAGGAAGCAGAATCTTTTTGTAAACGCCGGAGATGCGTATGCCTGAAAATACGAAAAGTAAAAAGATCAGGCAACCAAGCAAAAGTTGTGAAACTATTGAACTCACCAGGCTGATGATCACCAGGATATAGATAAACGATACAACTTTGATGATGGGATTCAGATCGTTGCCCGTTCTGCTGTTTCCTGCGCTTTCTGCCTGAATGTACATTGTCTTCAGGCTTTTGGCGGCATTGCTCACTGTTCGGTCAATTGCCGGAACTCCTGGTGATCCCGAAAGATCCGGTAATATTTTATGTTGTTCTTTCTGTAATAAAAATGGCGGTATCTTACTTCTCATGCCTGATAATTAGTTTAGAGAAGAGGATGGTTGCCGTCATGGCCATGGTGGCCCCGATGAGGCCTGAGATGATGTAGTATCCCGACTGATGCACGGCAGAAGCATCACGGGAGTTTATCGTGTAATCATTGATGGGGGCTTTCCATGTATTGGAATACCTCGCCAGGCCTTCAGGAACATACCCGATAAATTCCTTTACCGTTGCTGCGGACCACTCGCCCCAGGCATCCCCGGCATTGAAAAACATCGGGAGAAAAATGCCAGCCGGCGTTAACAATATCAGGACCAATAACGTGACCATGATCTTTTTCTGTAGCTTATTCATGGTGTTTTTGTTTACTGAATGCATGAATCGGCTGATTCTCCTGTTTGGCGAAAAACCTTACGATGAAGCTCGTAATAAGGCCTTCCGCAATTCCAAAAAGCAGCAAATGTTCAATGGCCATGGCAGGCACTGCGATCTTCAGGTCGTACGGGCAATACAAGGCATTCCCATCTGCTCCTGTAGCAATAAGCGGTTGAATCCCAAATTCAACCCCGGTAAGAATCGCAGCAAAAACCAGGCTGACATAGCCTGCAAAGAATGCGGCAACAGATATCCTTCCCGTCTTGCGGGA
>CAYHGE010000136.1:0-2326 GCA_964355945.1 uncultured Draconibacterium sp. | reverse complement strand
CGCTTCGTGTGCCATGGTGTCCGATGATTGGGATGAAATATTCATTTTCCTCTCAGAGTATGAACGAAAGGCCTCCGTCAAAAGAGAAACCAAAGAGACCAATGTGTTTGTTGAAATTAATCTCACAGGGAAAGGAATTGGCAGGATATCGACCGGCCTGCATTTTTTCGATCATATGCTGCAGCAGATTTCCACCCATTCGGGCTGTGATCTCACAGTCCAGGTTATTGGTGATCTCGAGGTTGATGAGCATCATACTGTTGAGGATACAGCTATAGCAATGGGCGAAGTGATCCGCAAGGCACTGGGCGACAAACGCGGCATCGATCGCTATGGTTTTTGCCTGCCCATGGACGACTGCCTGGCGCAGGTGGCCCTGGATTTTGGCGGTAGGCCCTGGCTTGTATGGGAGGTTGAATTCCAGCGCGAATATGTCGGAGATATGCCAACTGAACTTTTTCACCACTTTTTCAAATCATTTTCCGATGCAGCACTCTGCAATTTGAATATCTGGGCTGAGGGAACCAACGAGCACCATAAGATAGAGGGAATTTTCAAAGCCTTCGCCCGGTCCATCAAGATGGCAGTAAGGAAAGATCCATTTCAGAATACACTTCCAAGTTCGAAAGGAACACTTTAAATGATTTGACAATAAATAATCGACGACCTGAAATTATAACTGTGCAGCTTTCTGCCAAACCGAAAATATTCCAAAATGACATCAGACCAAATCAAAGAAACCGCAGTACTTCTAATCCACTGCCCCGACCAACAGGGAATCCTGGCAGCTGTTACCCAGTTCCTTAACAAGAATAACGGGAACATTATTTACCTCGACCAGCATGTTGACCGGGCAGAATCCATTTTTTTCATGCGCGCGGAATGGGAACTTGACCTTTTCGATATCCCCAGGGAGAAAATTAATGACTATTTTGACACCCTGATTGCCAGGAAATTCAACATTCATTTTACCCTGCATTTTTCAAATGAAAAACCACGAATGGCCCTCTTCGTTTCGAAAATGTCGCACTGCCTCTTTGATATCCTGGCAAGGCATCTAGCAGGAGATTGGGACGTGGAAATACCCCTGATAATCAGCAACCACAACGATCTTAAACCAATAGCAGACCGCTTTGGAATTAATTATCACTGCATTCCGAAAAACAGTAACAATAAGGCAGATCAGGAAGCCAAAGAAATCGCCCTACTGAAGGAGAATAAGATTGACCTGATTGTCCTGGGCCGTTACATGCAGGTTTTGAGTGACAGTTTCGTTTCGGCTTTCCCGAACCGTGTTATCAACATACACCATTCATTTTTACCTGCTTTTGCCGGGGCCAAGCCCTATCATGCAGCCCATGAGCGGGGTGTAAAAATCATCGGGGCAACCAGTCACTATGTTACCGCCGACCTCGACGCCGGACCAATCATTGCCCAGGACGTAGTTAGAATCTCTCATGTCGACAGTATTGAAAGCCTGGTCCGCAAAGGCCAGGACCTTGAGAAGATTGTGCTTAGCGAGGCCGTATACAAACACCTTCAGCGCAAGATCCTTGTATTCAACAACCGGACTATCATTTTCAACTGAGATACCCACATGATAATCTTCACACCAACCAATATGAAAATAAAAGTAACATCGAATATACTTTCGGCGGCCCTGCTGCTGATCGCCCTTACTTCCTGGTCGCAGATCCCAGTTAAGGAGATCCCTGCAGAATATGGGTACATTGTCAAAATCGGCGACAGGGCACCTGAATTTTCGGCAACACTCGACCAAGGGAAGAAAATCACCTCTTCCACCGACTTCAGGGGGAAAATTGTCATGCTGCAGTTTACTGCGAGCTGGTGCAGTGTTTGCCGCAAGGAGATGCCGTTTATTGAGAAGGATATCTGGCAGAAGCACAAACAGAACAAGGATTTTATTCTGATCGGCGTTGATTTGGACGAACCCCTGGAGAAAGTTAAGAAATTCAGGGACGACATTAAAGTCACCTACCCGCTGGCCCTGGATCCGGGAGGCAGTATCTTCCGACTTTTTGCTGAGAAAAAAGCCGGCGTAACACGCAACGTGATCATTGATAAAACTGGTAAAATTGTTTACATGACCAGGCTATTCAAGGAAGAAGAGTTTGCAGAGATGGTGAAAGTAATTGATACGCTGCTGGAAAAATAACCGCCTGTATATGAAATACCCACGAGAATTTTTCACACCAACCGAAAATTAATATCAGGGTATTCCATCAGGCCTTTCAAATAAAATTATATATTAATGAAAGTAGCGATCATAAAATACAACGCAGGCAACATACAGTCCTTCGATTAC
>CAYHGE010000135.1:0-2909 GCA_964355945.1 uncultured Draconibacterium sp. | reverse complement strand
CGGGGAGGGGTCCTTTAAAAAATCAAGGACAGAGGTCCTTATGCGAACCTTAATTGGACCTATACTGGACCACAACTGGAAACAGCATGGAAAAGCCTGAATACCCCGTGGAGAAACCCGAACACCCCATGGAGAAACGTGGAGAAATTGTTCATAAAAGTGTATAAAAACCGATTTTTCACGAATTACCTTTTCCCGCTAAACCCGATTAAGGGAAGTTTAAACCCTTAAAACTTTCTTATATGAAAACAATCGATTCATTACCGATTTTGCTGGATGAATTGTTCATCGGGCTTTCCGATGCAGCCGGCGTGGTCGTCTGCTACAAGTCTATTGCCACTGCAACAGATCCTCCTGGTAAAACCTTATACACGGTTGTATCTGTGAATGGCCATCTTACCCTTCCCGCCTACACCTGTGCCATGAACGATTTGCAGGCAACCCTGCTTATGCGGATCATGGAAACGGAACAGCAGCTGGCACCGGACGCCAGGCTGGTGTTTTTGCGCCTGGCAATGATCAGGTGTAAAAAACTATCTCTGGCCACCGCCACATGCCGGGGCAATGGTAATCAGCCAAACTCCTGCATTGTGACCGATGATTGCCGGGAATTCAGCAATCCGGCCTGTGTCAATATGGATGGACCCGATAACCCGGATGAGGCCATCGAGGCGGTGCGCAGGTTAACCCGGCCCCACGCCGCATTGTGGCAACTCATCATCAGGGAAATTCAGCTTGATTTGAACTGTTCCTACAAACTGAATGAAGGTTCCCGGGTTCACATCCATCAGCGACAAACCCGGGCATCCATCACAGAAAATAAGACGAAACTGCCGGTGAGGGGCAATGTGGCATTGATGGCAGCTTTCTGCAGGATGCTTTACGACTGCAAGGTATTTGAACTCAACAACCGTGCAAAATTCTGCAGGATCATTGCCGGAATGTTGAGTACCCGTTTCCGGCAGGAGATTAGTCCGGCCAGCTTTAAGAACCATTTTGATGCCCCGGCTCCCGACAACTTCCAAAAGATAAGTGCCGAACTGGGAAAAATGCAGCATTATGTCCGGAATTTCAAATTTCCGGACTAATTCAACAAACTAATAATCAGGCCAATGCAGGTAGAATTTGCAACGTTCTCCAACTAACATCGGCCTGTTTGCCGTGCTAATTTTGCCAGTACAAATTTTTAATATCATTTCCATGAAAACAAATTCATACCTCCAAAAATTAATTGCCGAGTTCTCCCGACGCCTGAGGTATCTCGAAGACCGGCTAAGGAACGAACAGGAAAGCAAGCTGAACTGGCTTGACACAACAGATGTGTGCCGGCAACTCAATATCTCTAAACGGACCCTTGCCCACTTTCGTGAATCGGGGCAGCTTCCGTACAGCAAAATTGGCGGGAAGGTATTTTACCGGCTCAACGACATCGACAACTACCTGGCTGCCAATATGAAAAGGAAAGGAGACAAATCATGAGCACCCGGTCGACCATTGCAGGCATGAATATGTCGCAACTAATCAGCCTGACAGGCTTCATCATTGGTTTCGTAACCATCTGGATCCATCTCGAGATCAGCATCGCAGAAATCAACGTCGACCTTGCCAACCTCAAGCAGGATGTAATCATCCACAAAACCGACAACCGCAAAGACCTTGAGGTATTACGAACAGAGATCAACACGGATACAAAGGAGATTTTGCGAAAAGTTGATGAAATTCAGATTTATTTGAGAAACAAGAAGTAAACAATGCAAACAATGAAGGCAATGCGAACAATGTAAATTATGCATACAACGCAGGAGTAATCCAAATATCCTCCCGCACCCACTTAACACTTAAAACTTAACACTTAACACTTATTTAAAACATTTGTACAAATCCACCGATTCTGGCCAGGATCATATCTATTCACCATTTAAAACCAAACATTATGTCAAGCACAAATGACAATTCGTTAACAAAAAACTATCGTGGTAAGTTCGGAAACCAGTTAGTTTATCGCAACCGTGGAGGAGTCAGCATCATGGCGAAGCTGCCGAGAAAGAGCCAGAAGCCGGCCGGGGAAGCACAACTGGCCCAGCGCCGGAAGTTCAAAATGGCCAGCCGGTGGGCAAAACAAATCCTGCTCGATCCGGTCATGCTCGCTGAATATACGATGCGTGCCGACGGGCTGAAATCACCCTATAACCTGGCGATCACCAATTACCTGCGTCCGCCTGAAATTCAGGAGATCAACATCATGGAATACAATGGTGAAGCAGGCAGCAAGATTAAAGTAGTTGCAGTCGATGATTTTAAAATTACCGGAGTCACCGTGAAAATCACTGATGCTGCAGGTTCCCTCATCGAGCAAGGACCATGCTATGAAGATCTCTCTGCCGATTGCTGGGTATACATCGCTAATGTAGCAGTTACCGACCTTTCGGGGGTGGTAATCCGTGCAGAAGCATCCGACACACCCTGCCACACTACCTCACTTGAGATCACACTTTAACAAAAAATAATCAGCGGCCGGCATGCCGGATATATGAAGGATATTCAACGGAAACATACAATCACAGAGGTTCATGGCTCCCTCACTGCCTGTGCATAACCAGGGACCAGCCTCACCGATCACTGATCAACAAGTTCTTTCCCCTGAAAAATCCCGATGTATCCGCTGCCGGCCCTGGTTTCTAAAATTCAACATTCAAAATTCGTTGTTCAATATTCGATATTCAAATTGATTCCCGGTATAACTAATAAGAAAAACAAATGCATCCGCTCGTCTGATCATTACACCCCTACGGGGTTATGGGGAAACACCATCACCTTTTAGCTATAATCATCACACCCCTTCGGGGTTTTGATAATCCAGCCTTCTTTTACAATGCCAATGAGCCCCCACTTAAAACTTAATCACTTAA
>CAYHGE010000134.1:0-3057 GCA_964355945.1 uncultured Draconibacterium sp. | reverse complement strand
GTATTATTTGGGTTCTTTATCATGGGATTTGTGGATGTGGTTGGAATTGCCACAAACTACGTAAAGCAGGATTTTAACCTCAGCGACACCCTGGCCAATCTGTTACCCATGATGGTATTCCTGTGGTTCGGAGTCTTTTCAGTCCCAACCGGACTGCTGATGAATTCCATTGGCCGGAAAAAAACCGTTGTACTGAGCATGGTCATCACCTTTGTGGCGATGCTGGTACCATTGATTGCATACAAGTTTGAACTGGTACTGGTCGCATTTGCCCTCCTGGGTATCGGAAATACTATTCTTCAGGTTTCGCTGAATCCACTGTTATCGAATGTGGTACGGGGCGATCGCCTTACAAGCAGCCTCACCTGGGGACAATTCATTAAAGCCATTGCCTCATTCCTCGGCCCCATCATTGCCGGTTTCGCCGCTTCAAGTCTTGGGAATTGGAAAATGCTTTTCCCGATTTTTGCAGGAGTTACCCTGATGTCAACATTATGGCTCTTCTTTACATCCATAGAGGAAAAACCTGTTGAAGGAAAAACATCATCATTTAGCGCTTGCTTCGGGTTGCTCAAAGATAACAACATCCTGATGTTCTTTCTTGGGATCCTGGCAGTGGTAGGCATCGATGTCGGATTGAACATCACCGTGCCAAAATTTCTTATGGAACGCTGCAACATCCTGCTCGATCAGGCAGGCCTCGGCACAAGCTTGTATTTTATCGCGCGAACTACAGGAACCTTTGTTGGAGCCATCCTCCTTGTTAAGTTTGCTTCAAGAAAATTTTTCATCATAAGCATGGTCGGAGCCATTGCCGGCATGGTTGGCATGTTATTGATGAATAACCTTTGGGCCATCCTCTTTTTTGTTTTCATTGTTGGATTTGCCGTAGCCAATGTCTTTTCCATTATTTTCTCCGCAGCCCTGCAAAAAAAACCTGAACGTGCCAATGAAATCTCCGGGCTCATGATCATGGGTGTTGCCGGTGGTGCAGTGATTCCTCCTCTGATGGGTGTTGTGTCTGATACCATGGGACAGGTTGGCGGCCTTGCTGTATTGCTTGTCGCAATGATTTACCTTTTATTCCTCGCATTCAGCCTCAAAAAAGCATAAATGTCTCCCTTGATCCTTGTTACCGGAGGCACAGGACTCCTTGGCTCTCATCTTTTGTTCGATCTGATTAAATCAGGCAGGCATGTCAGGGCTATAAAACGCGCAAACAGCAACATTGAAATGGTGCGCAAGGTTTTTTCGTATTATATTGCTAACCCCGATGATCTCTTTCTGAAAATAGAATGGATAAACGCCGATTTGATGGATTTTGGCGCCATCGAGGATGCCATGACCGGGGTTACCGAAATTTATCATGCCGCTGCAGTCGTCTCCTTTTACCCGAAAGACCATAAGGCAATGCTTAAGATCAACATCGAAGGTACAGCGAACCTGGTGAATATGGCAATTGAAAAAAAAGTATCAAAATTCTGTTATGTCAGCTCCGTTGCAACATTGGGAAGAGCGGAAAACAATGGCGTTTCTACTGAGGAGACCTATTGGATTCCGTCAAAGAAAAATTCGGTGTACGGAATCAGTAAATATGGTGCCGAACGTGAGGTGTGGCGGGGCATGGAAGAGGGTCTGAATGCAGTCATCATCAATCCTTCAGTCATCCTTGGGCCTGGATTCTGGCAGGATAACTCCGGCTTGTTCCGCCTGGTTTGGGAGGGGTTGAAATACTATACCCGCGGGGTTAATGGATATGTGGATGCAAGGGATATCAGCAAGGCAATGACAGCCCTTATGGATGGAAACCATTTTGGCCAGCGGTTCATCTGTTCCGCTGATAATATTTCTTACCAGGATTTTTTCAGCCTGATCGCGAAATATCTGGGCAAACCTGCCCCGTCGGTTAATGTACCCCCTGCCATGACTTCCATTGCATGGCGCATAGAAGCCGTTCGCGCATTTTTCACCGGGTCAAAACCTGAGATAACCTGCGAAATGGCTACGACCACCTCCCAGGTTTATACTTATTCAAGTGACAAATTATGCACAATGCTTAACTTCAGATTTCGCCCGGTAGAAGGGTCGATCAGGGAAATTTGTGAGCTGTACCTTCGGGATCTGAACCGTTAATCTTGCGAACGGCCTGAATCTGTCAGGGAGCTTAAGGTTTCCGGATTCCCGCACCATATTCTTACCTTTTTCCACCATTGACTATCCAGGACAATTCAGCTATCTTTGGCTGGTAATTCCTGCATGGTAAAACACCTGCTGAAATTAGATGATTTCATAATTAGTTACTATTTAGGCCGATTATTATGTGAAACTAAATACATGCATTCATGCCAGCGAACATCGTTTGATTCAGGCAAAATTGGGTCCCTGTAACCTTGGTGGCTCCGCATCGTATAACACCATTATTGTCAAAGGAATATTTATTAAAAAAAACATGTTGAACAAGTGGAATTTAAAAATTAAATATGTATATTTGTAGCGATATAAACTTTGAACTATGAAAAACACTCACAATAATATAATAAAAATCGTACGCCGGTCTTCGTTCTTGTTAATGACAGGACTGTTTTTTTCTATTTTCACTCAGGGCTATTCCCAGGTGACAGTGGTCAGTGGCACGACAGTTAAAATAAACCCAGCCTCCACGATGAATTCGTCTCAGAACATGGTACTGAACGGAGGCGGAACCCTTGATGTCCAGGGCACCCTGATTCTGAAAAAGGACCTTGTTAACCAGAACCTTACCGCCAATTCACTGGGAACAGGTACAGTCGTATTCTCAGGCACCACGGCACAAACGATCAGCGGTCAGAATATCATCCAGAATCTTGAACTGGCGAATGCTTCTGGATTAACGGTTGGCGGCAATACCCGGGTAAACGGCGTGTTGACTCTGACGAACGGACTTGTCTCGCTTGGCACCTATAACCTGCTTCTCGGACCTGCAGCAAGTGTATCAGGCACGCCCGCATCAGCCAACATGGTTGTGCCCACAGGCAGCGGCCAGCTTCAGAAGGAGTTTGCAGCTGCAGGCAGTTTTAC
>CAYHGE010000133.1:0-4431 GCA_964355945.1 uncultured Draconibacterium sp. | reverse complement strand
TGAAATTTCGCTTCTTCGGTGTATTTGTTCTCATCCCTGAATATGGCATTCCTGTAATTCTGCAGATTTCAATTGCCCGCATGAGTCTGGCAGGATTTGAACAATCAACTGTTCTGGCATATTCGGGATCAAGATGTGTCAGCTCCTCCACCAGGGCAGCAATACCAGCTTCTTTAAAAATTCCCTTCAAGTTACTGCGAATTTCGGGATCAGGATCAGGCAGCAAATCAATGCCGTTACATACTGCATTGATATACAAACCTGAACCACCTGCCATAAAAACTATACGGTGATTTTGAAACAGATTATCGAGCAGGATCAGGGCATCGTTTTCGAATTGAGAGACATTGTAAGGCTCCTGGATCGACAGATGATGTATGAAATGGTGTGATATCAGTGACAACTCCTGAAAGGAAGGTGCAGCCGTACCAATACTCATCTCACGGTAAAACTGACGTGAATCGGCAGATAAAATTTCAGTGTTAAATTTTTGGGCAAGCGCTATGGCAAGTGAAGTTTTACCTACAGCGGTCGGACCTGCTACAATGACAAGCAGCCGGTCATCAATAATCATCTGAATCGCGGTCAAAGCCTGAGATTCGCTTATCCAGGCTCTCTATATCTTCATAATCCTCCAGGTGATCGAGTTTATCATCCTCTTCCGATTCCTCATGTTCTCCATAGAGAAAATCATCGACCCCGTGGTCATCACCTCCGGATGTTTCTAAAACAGTTTCCTCAGCAGTATCTTCAATGAGTATTTCCAGTTCCTCTTCAATAGCCGCCAGTTCCTCTTCATCTTCAACAATATCGTCAAATTTGACCAGTTCCTGGAGTTTCGGAAGTGGCACCTTGGGTATTACCACTTTTGGAGCCACAGGGGTAACTCCGGCAACCGGAGTGGGTTGCTCCGCTTTCTTCGGCAATTCACCCGCCCGTTTTATACACCTTGGAAACGATGGGACGCCGTCGGATGGGAAAATTTTGAACAATTCAATATGAAATGAAAAAATATCGCGCCCGACAAATTCATATATCATCTTTTGGTGGGGATCCTCGATATAATGTTTCAATTTCTCAGTCTTCATCAGGGGCAGTGACACTGTATCCGTGACAACCTGGTCAAGATCTTCATCATATTTTCTCACCTGGTGTTTCTCAGCTTTCAGTGAAATCTCCTTATCTTTTTTATACTTTTTATCAGTCATAAAAAATGAAGATCGTTCACAATGAAGCAACTCACTTGAATCCATAAGAATATGGTGAAAATCAAGGAAAGTTTGATTCGGTTGAATTTCTATTTCTCTGAGAAATGCGTCATGCTCTTCGCATGTTATTCTAAAACGATAAATCAACATGGTTGTTCCACTATAAATCCGGTTCAAAAATATAAAATTCCGCGAAACAAAATGTAAAAAAAGGATTAACTGTTTGCTTTATGCAACCCAAGTTTTTCTCCTTCCTCTAACATTCTCATAAAGGCAGCATCAAAGTTGTTTGGGATCTCCCCTTCAAGAATGGCTTCCGTGATTGCATCCTTGATGAGCCCAACGGCCTTTGATGGCGGAATGCCAAATGTTTGCATGATTACCTCACCGCTGACCGGGGGTTGCCAGTTTCGAAGCTGATCTTTCTCTTCAATCTCTTTTAATTTCTGACGGACAATTTCAAAATTTGAGATAAACCGCTTGACTTTATTCGGATTTTTCGAAGTTATATCAGCATTACAAAGAAGCATGAGATCATCAATGTCATCACCTGCCTCAAAAAGCAGCCTGCGTACCGCTGAATCCGTAACTACATCTTCAGCCAGTACGATTGGCCTGAGGTGGAGCAAAACAAGTTTTTCAACATAATGCATCTTGTCATTGAGCGGTAATTTAAGCTTTTTGAAAATTGAATGAACCATTTTGGCACCCCTGAATTCATGCGCATGGAATGTCCACCCCGTACCCTGGATGAATTTTTTCGTGAGTGGTTTTGCAATATCATGTAAGATTGCAGCCCACCGGAGCCAGAGATCCTCTGAAACTGCAGCAACGTTGTCAAGCACCGCCAGGGTATGGTAAAAATTATCCTTATGACCTTTTCCTTCAATCATTTCAGATCCTTTGAGATCACAAAATTCAGGAAAGATGAGTTTCAGCAAGCCGGTTTCATCCAACAATAAGAATCCTTTCGATGGGATCTTCGCAAGAATAATCATATTGAATTCATCAGAAATCCGCTCCATAGACACGATTGAGATCCGCCCGGCATTTCTGCTTATGGCTTCAATACAGGATGGTTCGATGGTGAAATCAAGTTGCGCGGCAAACCTGATGGCACGCATCATGCGCAATGGATCGTCTGAGAATGTGACATCGGGATTCTGCGGGGTCCGTATGATTTTTTCCTGCAGGTCAGATATCCCGTTAAACGGGTCAATCAGTTTGCCGTAATTTTCCTTCGTCAGATCAATAGCCATGGCATTGATGGTGAAATCCCGCCGGTTCTGGTCATCCTCAAGTGTTCCATCCTCCACAATTGGCTTGCGGGAGTTTCGTCGGTAAGATTCTTTACGCGCCCCGACAAATTCAACCTTCCATCCTTGGTAATTCAGCATGGCTGTCCCGAAATTCTTAAAAAATTTAACAGGGATATTACCCCCGATCCTGGCAGCTACCAAGTGTGCAAAATCAATGCCACTGCCCAATACTACAATGTCAATGTCCTGCTTGTTGTCGCGTTCAAGCAGCAAATCGCGAACAAACCCGCCAATGACAAATGCTCTGACATGCATTTCATAGGCAACGTGCGAGATGATTTTAAAAATTGGATTTTTAAGATGCTTTTTCAACCAATGACAACTTATTTTTAACTTACCCCGCTACCTGATTCACATTTTACTTCATCGCACATGGTCTCCTGCAACGCAAGGGCCATCGCGATAATTCTGCAAAAGTAATGATTAGTGTTTTAATAAAATGCTAAAATAATGCAAATACGGCTTTGTCAATTTCTCCTGGTGTTGTATCTTTGGCCACTATTTGTTAATTAATTAACTACAAACAAACAATCTGATTATGGCAAAAAGAACAATCGTTGCGATGCCTGGTGATGGCATCGGAAAAGTCGTACTTGATGAGGCCATCCGTGTTTTGGATGCTGCTGGTTTTGAGGCTGAATACGTGCATGGCGATATCGGCTGGGAATTCTGGTGCAAGGAAGGCGATCCGTTTCCTGAACGCACTCAGAAATTACTGGAGCAACACAAAATCGGCCTTTTCGGCGCTATAACTTCCAAACCCAAGGATAAAACAGAAGCAGAACTGGCTCCTGAATTGAAAGACAAAGGATTCGTTTATTACAGTCCGATCGTATCGATGAGGCAGAAATACGACCTTGATATCTGCATGAGGCCATGTAAAACTTTTAAGGGCAACCCGCTCAATTTTATCCGTCGCGGGTTTGGAGGGGTTATTGAAGAACCCATTATCGACACGATGATCTTCAGGCAGAATACAGAGTGTTTATATGGCGGTGTGGAATGGTCCAATCCTTCCGATCAGGTGTATGACGCCCTGATGACACATAAAAAGTTCAGAGACAACTTTGCATGGTGTCCGCGTCCCGAACTGGCAGTTTCTACAAGGATCTTCACAAAAAAATACACCGGGCGCATCCTGAAAGCAGCCTTTGAATATGCCAAAGCCCGTGGATTCAACACTGTTACAGTTTGCGAAAAACCCAATGTGATCCGTGAAACATCAGGCATGATGCTTAAAATGGCACAGGAAATGGCCAAAAATGAATATCCGGGGATCAAGGTTCAGGACACCAATATTGATGCCCAGATGATGTGGCTTACAAAAAATCCTGAAACCTATCACGTAATGGTGGCAGGTAACATGTTCGGTGATATCGTTTCCGATGGTTTTGCCGGGTTGATCGGAGGTCTTGGATTCGCTTGCAGCGCCAACATCGGCCCTGAAATTGCCGTATTTGAACCCACCCACGGATCCGCTCCGAAGTATGCGGAATTCAACCCTTCCATCGTCAATCCGACGGCCATGATCCTGTCTGGGGTTATGATGCTCGAACACCTCGGGGAGATGGAACTCGCAGCTAAAATTACCGCAGCGGTTAAAGCAGTCGTGGAAGAAGGTAAAGTCATGACTTATGACATGATGAAACTTTCCGGCACACCGGATGCGTTCAGCAAAGGCGCTGCAACCACCCAGCAGATGGCGGATGCAATTATTGCTAAATTACAGTAAACGGGTGAACGGGTAAACTGGTAAACAGGCAGGCAGGTATGAAACGACTAATTGCTCACCTGTTTACTAGTTTCCCCGTTCACCCGTTCACCCGTTTACCTGTTTACCTGTTTACCTGTTTACCCGTTTACCCGTTTACCCGTTTACCCGTTTACCCGTTTACCCGTTTACC
>CAYHGE010000132.1:0-4598 GCA_964355945.1 uncultured Draconibacterium sp. | reverse complement strand
GAACCGGCACACTCCATTTTTATCAAGAATTTTAAAAATAAGGTTCCTGTTGTTAAGATCACGCAGGGCTATCTCGACTTCTGCACGATCCTTGGGGATAAGCATTTTTAACTGGCAGGTATATTTTATACCGGCAGGGGTGTCTTCTTCCTTGACTTCAAGCTGGATCGTCTCCGGGGTGGCATAAAGATATTTCCATCTTTTGTCGCTCTTCAATGTAATTGAACCAGCCAGGGTTGTTAAGTCGACCGAGTAAGCGGCAACATCTTCCCAAAAAATATATTGAACCGGGTTGATCCCTCCAATATTTCCTGAATTGTGTTTTAAAACTGTCATAACGCAAAAATTTTAGATTATAAAAAATAGGTGTCCGATCATCATCTGTTTGTTGGCAGCAATTCCAGATTTAAGGCTCTTTTTTCGTCCCCGGTAATATGCTTTTGAAATCATGTCGAATGTAACATCATCGTAATTGATATTCATATCGGCGCAGAACTGCAAAATAACCTTTTTGATACTCCCCTTGGCGGTATGCTGCTCTCTGAGGTACCTGACTTTGTCATCGGCAAAAACCCGGAAGTGAAGGCGAAAGTGAGCTTCAATAATGTTTTGAATGTTAATCTGGTTCCTTTCTGAAATCCAAGCGGTATTGCGCCTGGTTTCAAGCGATCTGTAATTTACAATCCGGAATGTAAACAGCTCTCGATCTATGCCAGGCAGTATTGGCTTGGCTTCCATCGGGCGAATCTCGATGAAAGGTGCAACAAGCCTTCCCAGGTATGACCTTGATGTAGCAACAAGCAGTGGCGATTCAAATACATTCCCCTCTAACTTCATAACGTAGCGGATGTAATCCTGGAGCGCCGGTTTAAGCCTGATGGTAATTGTAGGTCGTTCTTCTGTCAGATCCATATGAGCGAAAATAGTTTAGTTGTTACTGGTTGTAAAGGCCAACGGATCAGTTTGGACGAATACCCGGCCTTCAGCAATGAAAGGAATGAGGTTTTTTGAGTACAAATTAATGGTGACGGTGCATATCTGATAATAATCTTCCTTTATGCACCATTTAATCAAAAACTGCATCCCCAATTTACGTTTGCCATTGTCTGTAAAATCATCCAGTGTTGCCAGGCGGAACCCTACCGGCAATTTGTCATGATACTCCCATCCGTTGCTATCAATTTTCATTTTATTTTCTTAGTTTGGGTAAGGGGTCATATACGCGCCCAACCGCCCAACCGCCCAACAAAGGCATTTAAAAAGTGTTAAAACATTGATAATGAAATACAATTGTTTTACTTGTGCCTGCCATGGAGCGTTGGGCTGATTTTCCCGTCCCAACAGAGCCATAAAAACTTTGAACATGATCCCAACCAATCCCAACAAGTCCCAACAAAAAAATATCATTCAAACGGTAAGTAGAAAACATAAAATACTGATATATAAGATTATAATATTTTGTTATCATGTTTGTTGGGCGGTTGGGCGGTTGGGCGCAACTTGGCTGTCAGGAATTTCCATGTGAATTTTCAGAAAGGCATCTCTGTTTGCTCATTTTCCGGTTCTGCCAAAATAGCAGGTTCGGCTTTTTCCGCTGGAACCGGATCAGGTGTTTTAAACCTTTCAAGGTCGATTCCCATCGCCTCAATGATTTTATATTTAAGGGCAATACAACTTGTGTTACGCTCGGCTTTTTCAATAATACGCTGATTGATCCCGCTCGACGGATCAGTTCTCCAGGATTCAACCTGGTATAGAAAACGATGGCTGTTTACCTGGCCAATATAGGCCGGATGATCTTTTAAGTACATCCGCAGGGCATTGATTTTTAAACTCTCTCCAGGGTGCATTTTCTGGTAAATTTGAATCACATCGTTAACTATCAGGAACAACACAGGCCCTGGGCCGCCATCCATGGGGATAGTTTCCTTTTCCGTTTTGGATTTGATAATTGTTACACTGGACTCGGTGGAGATGTCAAACTCCCTTCCGCTAATGATTTGTCCCTGCGCATACAACATACTGATCGTATCGAAGAATACCGATAACCGGTTGCTGGTACTCAGCTCTTCGCTTTGGCGGTTGATCTGCCGTTTGGCATCTTCATAAAACTCATCGTAGGTGAACGGCAGCGGAAGCTCCTTTACATGGTCAGTCCACATTTTGGCCATGGCAATAAACAAACTCACGGTATTGATAATACGCGTTTGATAAGTGCCGCCTTCCTTTTGAATATCGCTCTTTACCTGCTTCTGTGCATCACGCATGTATGCGGCAAAGTGCTTCTGCACGACCGGGCGATGTTTTATGATCTCCATTGCGATATTGCTCAGCCCGTCACGCTCGCGGTCTTTGAGGTCTTTATAATTGACAACTTCTTCATTGGTCCAATCATCTTTTTTCGGAACATGCTTTTGAACTACCCGGTTGCCCAGGGCGCCATCGTCACGCTCTGGTCCTTCCTGACCCAACAAAAGAGGGCAGCCGTTTATTTTCGACACATCGATATCCTTGCTGGTAGCATCCTTGCGCTTCTGCTTCCCTTCATTGTCATACACCGCAGCCTTTAACCCCTGGAACTTTACATCAGAAATCTGGGCATCGTTATACTCGTCGAATATCACCGGGATATCGCGAAAACGTTCAAGGCTGGTAAAAAATGCAGCATCTGTACCAGAGTTCAGGTTGAACAGAGGTGCGCCATACATGAATGGCGCCCTGATACTTTCTGCAATTTTAGATTTGCCGGATTCGGTAGGCCCTATAAAAAACAGTGCGGTGAAAAAACGCTCGATCGGAAAGATAATACTGCGGTTGGCCGAAAGGATTGCAAATAAAAGCGCCCACATTCCATTATCATTATATGTGTATACTTTGTACATCAACTCCGACCATTCTATCCATGATGTTCGGTGATCCGGCTTGAAAACTAAGAACCGGTCATACTCATACCGGTCATTGTCGGCACGCTGATCCTTATATATTTTGCTGAATGCAGGAGAGTAGTAGGTTGAGTTTTTAAACTTTACAAGCCCGAGTTCATCAACATGGGTAAATGCATTATCTGTAATGATGCCATTTGCAAAAGCAAAGAACCCTTCAGGTTGCCATCCGAATGTCGAAAGTTCAATGGTTTTTGGGAATAGAAGGGCGATGCTTTCAAGAATTTTCTCATGATGAAACGGTTTACCATTGGTGAAGATGTAGCCCCCGTTGTTCCATAGGAATTTTTTGAACTGCTGCAATTCAACCATGTCGCCGCTCTTGAACTCAACATACTCTGCCGTGTTAAGTTCGGAATGGAAAAGCTCTACAATTCGTTTATTCTTTATCGGATCGCTATCATAGACCTGAAACAGGGGTTTCATGAAGAAATTACCAACCTTTATCAGTGTGTTATCAAGTGTTCGGAACACGTAGAATATTTTGTTGCCGGTCTTGTTTTGAGCAGCGAAGAACCCGTACCGCTGGAAAAAACCCTGATCGACATATTCAGGCAGGTGGGCGATATCGAAAACATATTGCTGTTCATCAATAATCACATGCTCCTGCCGCTGAATGGCAAGGCTTTTCCGTTTTTCGACAAAAGGGCGTAAAACCTTAGAAAATGATGCCTGGGTAAGCCCAAACTTTTTTGCAATCTCATTGGTTTTAATGTGGATAATAGTATTGTCGAGTTTTGACAAGAATTCGGCAGTCATCTCCACAAACTTTTTAGAGCGTTTTGTGTCGGGTTGTCGGAATAACCGATAGGTTAAGCCATTAACATAAAAGTCTAAAAAATCGATGTAAACAACAGATTTGGGGTTTTCATCGGTCTCGTCTACGGAACAATCCTCCCGCACTTCAACACGCATTCCCTGCTCGGTGAGCATTCGTCCGGCTTCGGCCAGCGGAGACTCAACATCCTTTTCATCAACAATAAGAGATAACCCTTCAATTTTGATATTCCTGGTCAGTTTGGCCAGGCGAAAAATATCATCTTTCTTCAGCGGGCCATCCGGCAGGCTGATAGTGTTTTCTTTTCCTTCAGCATGGTATGTAACCACCATGGCTGGGCCGGCAAGCAGGATTGCGCAGCCGGTTTCTGTAATCATTTCCTCGGAAGCCTCAAGAGCAAAGAATCCCTTTTCCGCTTTCTCAGGATTTGGAAGTTGTTTTTTGAGATTCCGATTGAGGTCTTCCAATTTGACGTCAAGTTTTTTTGCAATGTCCCCGATCAGGTAGCCACGCGACTCTTCATCACCGATAAGGGATATCTGGGAAACAAGTTCTTTGACCAGTTTGGCTTTTTGAAGTGGATCCTTGTCCACTGCCTCCTTAACCATTTCGATGCGAAACGAAACGATATCCTTTCGGTTGTCCTCGATAAAAGCCTTGAGGGTTTCTGCGCCATGTTTCAAGACATATGAATCCGGGTCCTCTCCCTCGGGCAGTACAACCAGGTAAACATCGAGGCCCATCTGCAGGGGGATTTTGATGTTGGCAATGCTGGCCTTTATCCCTGCCGGATCGCCATCATAAACGATCGTCAGGCAATTTGTGAACGATTGTATCATCTTTGCCTGATCCTCGCTCAGGGCGGTTCCTGAACCGGC
>CAYHGE010000131.1:0-4810 GCA_964355945.1 uncultured Draconibacterium sp. | reverse complement strand
CCGTAAACAGTGACATTCTCTTTAAAATTGTAAAATGCGAATGGTGCTACCTCCCTGAATTCCGGTCGGTTGATGGTACGTCCATAAGCCAGCCTGACAAGATTTTTTTCATTGAAGTTGACAGTTACGTTTACAGAAGGGAAAAGGTTTACGGTATCTCTCTTGGTTAGGGTAACAAACAGATGTTCGGGACCAGATCCAGGACCTGAAAGGAGCATGTTGTTGCTTTCAACGCGCAAACCACCATATATATTGAGCACTTTCCCAATCGGAATCCGCAGTGCGAGATATCCGGCAACCAGGGTGTTATCGATCTTGTACTGGTAACCCGGATCATACACCTCACTGAAGATCACACCATCCTGGTAATTGAAGTTACCCGGTGAATATACACTGTCGATTGGCTGGTGAAGGATTTCCTGGTTCATCACACCGGTTGCCGCCCAGATGACTCCAAACGGGCGGATGTAAAAATCCCTGTTTTTCTTTTCAGCAAAGACGCCCCCTTTGAGTTCAGGTTTGAATTCGCCGAAGGTGAAGATATGGTTGTAATTGACATTGCCATTATAAATGTTTTCCTTCACATTCGAAAAGAGCCGGGCATTTGCATCTGCATTTGCCTGAGAAGAATACTCAAGCTGATATGGATAATAAACAGAATCGTTCTTTTTAGGCGCATAATAGTTGATCAGCCGGGTGTCGGGTTCACTCTGGTTGGCATAAGAGTAGCCAAGGGTCCACTTGAGCGAATTGGCATCATTAAAATTGTGATTGCCGGTTATTGAACCTGAGTAAATGGTACGGCTGGCATATCCAAGCATCGTTTTATACACCCTGTTGTCGTCGCGGTAATGGTCGAGGCCATTACGGACGATGGTAGAGGTAACTCCCGTCTGGTTAAACAGGTTATTAAACTCAAAAATGTTTTTCCCGGTTGACAACGACCAGTTTGATATGGCTCCGATGCCGATCGCTTCATCATATTCCGAATCCCGGTACAATTTTGAATAGGTCACCCCCGAACTTGTGGTACCATATGATTCAACCTTTGACCGTTCGATATCGTCTAAACTATGTGTTAGTTTATAGCTCAATGCTGTGATATTTCCGATTTTCACCTTGCCTGCATTGAAGATGCGGCTGAAATCAATGTTGAATTTGTTGTCGATGGGTGCCGTCCTGCCTGTACTTGACGAGGTCGTGTTGAACGAATGTGCAATGTCAAGCATTCGTTGTTTACGGTAGGCATTCTCTTCGGGAGTTCCATTGTTGTAATCCTGCAATTGCAGCACTTCGTTGGTTGACGGAGTGCCATCGGGCAGTTTACGGGTACCGTCGTCAAAACCCAGCCAGTCGGTCTTGCCGCCTTTATATTTTTGAAATTCAGTAAGCGAGGAACCGTCACTGTACCCAACCGTGTATCCAAAGCCCAGGCTGTTTTTCTCAGGGATGTTCTTTGTTGAGATCTGTATAAAAGCCCCCGCAAAATCGGCAGGTATTTCCGGTGCAGGCGTTTTATAAATCACCATGTTGTTGATCATGTTGCTGGGCAGCACATCAAATGAAAATGCGCGCTGATCGGTCTCGCTGCTCGGGGTCGAAGCATTGTTGAGCCACACCGTATTATATCGCTCGGTGAGCCCGCGTACCACGATAAATCTTCCACCCATGATGGTCACGCCCGGAAGCCTCCTGATAACTTCAGATGCATCCTTATCCTGGGATTTAGCGATCATTTGCGATGAAACACCAACAATGATCAGGTTGCTTTGCTTGCTGGCACTGATGACAGAAATCTCCGTATCTGTTTTTTTCCTTGCAGTAACCGAAACCTCAGAAAGCTGTGTGGTAGTTTCGGTAATGCCATGGTCAAGTGCCGTGACCTTGTCTTTACTTACTTTAACCCCGCGAATTGTATCGACTTTATAAGAGATAAAGGATACAATTATATTATAGGTGCCGGGTGTGACATTTTTAATATGGTAGTTTCCATCTATATCGGTGGATGCACCAATTGTGGTTCCTTTGATAAAGACACTGGCACCGACTATGCTTTCCTTTGTTTTAACATCAGTGATCTTGCCCTGGATGGAGCCCTGGCCAAATGCTGTAAAAGACAGGAATTCAACCAGTAAAATACATAAGAGTAAAATGATATGCTTCATGGAAATTGTTTGCGGCAAAATTACCGCATGGGTTCCACAGGCATGTTAAATGAAAATTAACTCCTTGTTAACAAATTATCAAATCTTCACCCGCTGATTTTGCCCCAAACAATACTGTAACCCATGACACCACTATATATCCTGAAGAATATCCCTTGAATGATCCGAAATATTTAATATTAAGTTAATATTTGGCATCATGATGATTATCTGGAATGATTATTAATAAATTGATCGATCATAATCCTCATATTTCCAGCATCAATCCTCATATTTTCTTCATGTTTCCAGCAAGAAACTTCATGTTTCCAGCAAGAAACTTCATATTTCCAGCAAGAATCCTCATGTTTCCAGCAAGAATCCTCATGTTTCCAGCAAGAAACTTCATGTTTCCAGCATGAATTCTCATATTTTCTTCATGTATCCAGCATGAAACCTCATGGATAAAGCATGTAACACTATATATATCAAATGATTGCATGGTTGATTATACCATATTCCTGGTAACCGCCTCGTGGCCGGCACACCAAAATATGTCTAAATTTCACATATGATATGATTCCTCTCAACCAAATTAATTTAATTCATTTTTAACACAGGTCTTCCTTCTATCCCATAACTTTGCACCTTGCATATTAAGGTATTAATACAACAATCAAAACAACCTCAAACCGCCTGTTGAAACATGAAAAAGATCCTGTTTTCCCTAATAATCCTGATTACCGTATGTTCAGCATCCCTTGCACAACCTACCCGTCCAAAATTAGTGGTCGGCATCGTGGTTGATCAGATGCGCCCCGACTATCTCACCAGGTTTTATAACGATTTTGGCGATGGCGGGTTTAAAAAGCTGATGGCTGAAGGCTATACGCTTTGGAATGTTCATTACAATTATGTTCCAACTTATACCGGGCCGGGTCATGCCTCCATTTATTCAGGCACCACACCCAGATTTCACGGGATTATCGGAAACGATATTTATGACAGGCAAACGAAAAAATCCAGCTATTGTGTTAAAGACACATTCGACATCATCGGCAATGCCAAAACGGAATCCGGAAAAGGGATGTCGGCAAACCGGTTAATCGCTTCCAACATTTGCGACGAATTGAAGCTTTGCACCAATAAAAAATCCAAAGTTTTCTCGATCTCCATGAAGGACCGGGCTGCGATTCTGTCTGGAGGACACCTGGCTGATTACGCATTATGGTTTGACCAGTCAACCGGGAATTTTGTCACAACCACCTGCTATGCCGGTACACTCCCCCCATGGGTTATCAGTTTCAATGACAGACATCTGGCTTCCGGCTATACCACGGATAACTGGAATCCATTGTATGGTGATGACCGGTATACGGATTGTGTGGTGGATACAACGTTATGTGCCATCACCAAAACCGGAGGCAAGATTCTGCCGCGATTCCCGCATGCGCTAAAACAACCCGCCGGTGCAACTCAGCCGACGTATTCGCCCTTGTATAATTCACCATTTGGGAATGCCCTTCTCACGGACCTGGCGATTGAAACACTTCAGCATGCAGAACTTGGCAAAGGTTTGGATCCCGATTTTCTGGCAATCAGCTATTCAAGTCCGGATGGTGTTGGCCATTTGTTTGGCCCGCATTCCAAAGAGATGAAAGACACTTATTTAAGGCTCGACAAAGACCTTGAACGGTTGATAAATACGCTCGACCAGTCTGTCGGAAAAAACAATTATGTGCTGTTTTTAACGGCAGATCATGGCGTGGCAGACAATCCAAATTATCTGATGAATCAGAAAATCCCGGCCGGATATGTTTATTCCAGTGCTTTGGTAAAATCAGCTTCTGAGTTTCTAAGCACCAGGTTTTCTGCCGGAAAATGGATCGACAAATTTACCAACGACCAGTTCTACCTGAACAGGGAGCTGATCAGAGAAAAGGGCTTCGATCTGAAAACCATGCAGGACCAGCTGGCTGAATTTCTGATCGGGCAGAAAGGCATCGCGTTTGCCTATACAGCGACTGCAATGAATGAAACTGAATTTACATCCGGCATTGCCCTGTGTGTGCAAAACGGCTTTCAACCCAAACACTCCGGAGATGTAATGATGGTGATGGAACCGGGTTATTTTGAGTATGGTGCCGGTTCTGTTGCCGACCATGGTTCTGCCTATCACTACGACACCCATGTTCCGTTGATCTGGTACGGGGATAATATCAGAAAGGGCGAATCCTGGCAATTGCACTATATTACAGATGTGGCGCCTACATTATCAATGATCTTACGGATCAAATATCCGAGTGCCTGTGTCGGGAACCCGATTGTGGAGATCAGCACAAAATAAATTGATTGAGCGGAACCATACCAGTAGATAATATTTGATGGACCTTTGAACCTAAATGACCCTTCCCCGGCCCTCCCCTTGAAGGGGAGGGAGCACGTTTGTCGAGGATTTCAAACGATTTCATTGACGAACGGATGATCCTTGCGGTTTCACAATGAGGACATCTCCTGTGGCTGGCACAGGGTTCCCCCTCCCCTTCAAGGGTAAGGAAGCTACTTTTGATTATCAAGCACATATCTCTGAAAAGCCCTTAAACAGTGAATAATTGTTCATCATTGTTACATGGCGTTACAGCATGTTTATAACTTTTACTGACAAG
>CAYHGE010000130.1:2499-5518 GCA_964355945.1 uncultured Draconibacterium sp. | reverse complement strand
CCTTGCCATGTTCCTGGCCAGGGTTCGCTGAATTCGGATGATGATACAAAGTTCCCGCTGTTTAACTTTGGAAGCGTTGCATATTTTTGGGAATTCCTTATATGATTCACACGTTTTAACTTCCCGAAGTGATTCTCAACCGCTCGAGAATCTCAAAGACCGCCGGACAGATTGAGCTGTTTTTCAGGGTTAGTGCCATCACCTGGTACACCCGGGGCCTGTTGGTATGGGGATATTCGCGGCACGCCCTGGGCCGGTCATCGTAAATGGAGCAGTAGTTATCACTGTTAAGGAAGGGACAGGGCATTGAGCGGAAGATGTAGTCGCCATCTTCATCCAGCATAAGGTAACGATCCATCAAACCTGAAGGCTTTATTCGCAGGGAGGCCGCAATCCGGCGTACGTCGGCATCTGTTATCCTGGGTCCGAGGGTTCGGCAGCAGTTGGCACAGTCGAGGCAATTGATCTTATCAAACACGGCTTCGTGAAGGGCATGTACCCGTTCGTCGAGCTTCCGGCTGTCGGTGGCGGAGAGCCGCTTCACCAGGGCGGTATGCTCCTTCCGGGCAGCCTTTGCCATCGTGGCCAGTTTGTCGGGTTCAATCATCATCGTAGTTTTAATGGTTGGCTGCCTTTGCAGAAAATCCGCCTTAGCGATATGGTATATGCCTTTGGCAAAAAACATACACGCCCGTAGTACAGGGATCTGCCCCGATCAGAACATTGTATTCAGGTTGAACTGAATCACCCAGGATTTCCTGGTTGGTCCTGAAATAATGTATTCAGGCATAATGTAAGCCGATAAATTTTTCGCAAAAGCCTTTCCGAACCCGAGTGCCAGCGGTATGGTATAATTATGCTGCTCCCAGTCAAATGTACATATCGGGTTGACCATGATAAAATAACCCTTGTTAAAGATAACATCAATGAATGGTTGTACCGTCATATAGTTCTTGTCAGGTCGTGCTGAGGATCCTGCATAAGAAAAGAACTGATACATGAAGACACCCAACATCAGGTGTTTGTGCTTGTTATAGACTGCGACCGCAACAAGTCCTGCCGTCCATTTTTCTGATCCCAGCACGGGGTTGGTCGCGGCAGGAAAGCCCAGGCATGGCCCGATACCTGCCTTCCCCCATGAGAATTTTCTGACGCAGACTTCAGAAATGGTAATATCCCCGAGGCCTGTTGCATTCAATGGGGATGCAGAGTCATAGGTCTGGCTGACAACAGGTATTTCAAGACGCATCATGGAAGAGTATTTTTTATTCTTCGACTTAAAAAAAGGCAGGTACATGCCATCATAAGGTACGACGATCCGGGTCATCAGGTTGATCTGTTCCCCGCCGCCATAGAATATCGAATAGTTTGGCTGCATCTGGAACTTGATCACTGGTGCAACCGGGTTGAGGGCATTTATTGCGGCTGCCTGGTTGTCGGTTTTCTGCTTGTCCTGTGCCTCGCATACTGACCATAAAAGGCTGATAAGCAAAACAAGTGTTGTTTTCGTTTTAGTTGACATAGAGAGGGAAGTTGGAGATTATACAGCAAATCTAGTTATTTTTACATAGCCTGACGGATTTATAATCATGGTTGTGGTGGTCATAAGGTCAGCTGCTTTGATAATGGGAATGAATCGCCTATCTTTGCTGTGAATGAACCGCCCCGGGTAAACCTAAAACAGGCATACATTGAAACACTCCCTGACCAGTGCCGTCTGGATCTCCATCCGCCCCCTTTTCAAGATGTTTGTCATCATTGTCGTTATCTCCGCGGGGCTGCTGGTTATTGACCGGATTTCGGGTAAGAGTAACAGCAGCAGAAAGAAGTTTGCACTCATCCAGTTTAACGACTCTCCGCTGTCGGAGTTGTCAGGGCAGGGCATCATCGACGGACTGACTTCCCTGGGCCTGGTAAGAGGCAGGGATTACGACCTTGACATAAAAAACGCCCAGGGTGACATTGCCACGCTAAACCTGATGCTGGATGAAGCCGTGAGTGACCGTCCGGAAATATTGTTCATCTCCTCAACACCCACACTGCAGGCAGCAGTTAAAAAAATCAGTTCCCTGCCTGTCATTTTTACTGTTGTAGCCGACCCGCTGATTGCAGGAGCCGGTTCCTCATTTGAAGATCATCTTCCCAATGTTACAGGAATTTCAACATTGGGTGATTATGAAGGGATGATCAGGTGGGTAAAAATCATCCTGCCGGGTGCAAGGGAGATCGGGACATTATTCTCTCCGGGAGAGTCGAACTCGGTTAAAAACATGAATGAACTGAAAAATTTTGCTGAAAAGGCAGGACTAAAGCTGATCGCAGTTCCGGTTAACAGCAGCCAGGAGGTCACCGATGCAGCATTTTCACTGGCATCACGAAAACCGGATGTAATATGCCAGATTGTGGATAACCTGACTGCTGCGTCTTCCGGCAGCATCATCAGGATCGCGCGGGATCAGAAAATTCCCGTATTCGGTTTTGTCAGCGACCAGTCCAAAGCAGGTGCCGTGCTGGTCGTTTCAAGGGATTACCACCAGGCCGGGGCAGATGCTGCACGACTTGCCAAAAGAGTTCTGGACGGTGAAAGTCCTGCAAAAATTCCATTTGAATTTGTGAGTAAAACCAGCATCCTTATAAACCCATCGGCTGCAGTGTACTTTAGAATACATTTCCCAAAGGAGATCTATCTGCAGGAAAATCTCATCATCACAAAATAGGATCTATGACGGAACAACTTGATATTGTCAGGGAGGAGTCTGATGAATTTTCAGTGTTGAAAATCGAAGGAAGAATTGATGGACACTGGTCCAGGCACCTTGACGGATACCTGGATGATTTGCTTCAGGCGGGCACATACAACGTTGCCCTTGACCTCAGGAATGTTCATTATCTGAGTTCCATGGGTATCAGGATCATGATGAAATATGCCAAACTGTACCGGCAGGTAAACGGAAGATTCGGGATCGTATCCACTTCGAAGAACGTCGAAGATATTCTCGTAATGGCCGGATTAATGGGT
>CAYHGE010000130.1:0-2399 GCA_964355945.1 uncultured Draconibacterium sp. | reverse complement strand
TAGCATACACCCCGGCCGGGCTTGCCGACAGCCCCGACTACATGATGAAAACCGGGACCCTTATTCCGGCGGTTAAGCTGCTATATGGCATCTCATTCGAGGGGGACTTTGACAAAAAAGTAAGTTTTTCATCCAATCTTCAGAATGAACCTGCCAGATTCAGCAGGTTGATCACGGAGTTGTTCCGGATCACGGGATATGAAAGTTTTGCGATGGTGATGCTGGCCGAAACTTCGGGTGTTGTGGGTCTTTCAATCAACACCCCTGTCGTATCTGGCGAGGGCTGTCCGGTAAATCCTTTCGCTTTTCCTGATGTCAGGGAGAATGTCAATTTTACCACAGAACCTGAGTATAAAAAAATGATGACCGTCACGGCGGGAATCGCCACCAAAACCGGGGATGAGGTGATGGAATTCACCCGGGCACTTTCATCGGGCAGCGCGATAAGGCAACATTTCCATACGGCAGTATTCACTTATATTCCTTTCAAAAAAACAAACATCGATCTGGATGAAACCATATTTACATTATTTGAGCAGGGTGAAATCCTGGGAGTGCTTCACCTGATCAATGATGCACGGGAATTTACCGGTGCAGGGGAGAGTGATTTCATCAACGGTGTTTGCTGGATCGGACAAATTCATTTATAACAGGCAGGAAGATGTCAATTCTGATAGGAGCTTTAACAATGGGATTAATTCTGGCGCTTTTGTCGTTGGGAGTTTTCATCAGTTTCAGGATTTTCAATTTTCCTGATATCACCACCGAAGGGTCGATAACGCTTGGTGCATCAATTTCAGCAGCGATGATCGTGACAGGGTATGATCCATGGATAGCAACCCTGGTGGCCCTTGCAGGAGGGTTCCTGGCTGGCGCCCTCACCGGGATCATCCATACAAGGTTTGCTGTCAACGGATTGCTGTCGGGAATTCTCGTCATGACCGCCCTCTATTCCGTCAACCTCCATGTGATGGGAAAAAGCAATGTACCCCTCATGTCAGACAGGACGATCATCACCGGCATTGAAGATCTTGGAAAGTCATTGTTCCGCATTTCGGGCGATGTCAGTCTCCTCGGCAGCACTGTTCCTGCAAAAGACGTTTTCATACTGGGTTCCGTGTTTTTCATTGTTGTTACCTTTGGATTATTACTGTACCTGTTCCTGAAAACCGACATGGGTACGGCCATGCGTGCCACCGGGAACAACCAGCAGATGATCCGGGCACTTGGGGTTAATACCAATTTAATGATCATTCTTGGACTGGCGATTTCCAATGCGCTTATCGCCCTGTCGGGGGCTGTACTTGCGCAGTATCAGGGGTTTTCCGATGTTCAGATGGGAATTGGCATGCTTGTGCTTGGCCTTGCAAGTGTGATCATCGGAGAGGCGCTGATCAGTGACAAATCCCTCGGTTATCTGATTGCAGGCGCAATTGGCGGATCGCTTATATTCAGGCTTTTGGTTGCAATGGCTTTAAGAATTGGATTGAATCCCAACGATTTAAAGCTGATCACAGCGGTATTTGTATTTATTGCACTTGTGCTTCCAACGGTTCTGAAGAAATATAAAAAGAGAGGAGTGCAATCCAAATGTTAGAAATAAACAGCATAAGTAAAACTTTCAATGCCGATACGGTAAGTGAGGTTAAATCACTCAATGAGGTATCATGCACGATCGAAGCGGAGAGTTTTGTCGTGCTGGTGGGGACCAACGGGTCGGGGAAATCCACCCTGCTGAATGCCATCGCGGGGAATTTCTTTCCCGACCAGGGAACAATTGTGCTTGACGGAGTTGACCTCACAAGGATGCCGGAGCACAAACGCGCAAAACATATCGGGAGAGTGTTTCAGAATCCTTTTTCCGGCACGGCCCCCGAGATGACCATTGCGGAGAACCTTGCGCTTGCTACGAAAAGAGGACAGTTAAGGGGTTTGGGATGGGCGCTTCCGCAAAATATTACGGGGGAATTTCGTGAACGGGTCAGGCCGCTCGGCATGGAACTTGAAGACCGGCTCGACAACCCGATCGGGAAATTGTCGGGTGGACAAAGGCAGGCACTCACGTTGTTGATGGCCACCTGGATAAAACCAAAATTACTGCTGCTCGATGAGCACACTGCCGCCCTCGATCCCAAAACTGCTATCAAAGTCGTAAGGCTGACCGAGGAGATCGTGAACAGGGAGCACCTGACAACCCTGATGGTCACCCACTCCATGCAGCAGGCGGTCAATATGGGCACGCGGATCCTCATGATGCACAAGGGGAGGATTGTTCACGACTTCAATGGGCAGGAAAAGCAACGGCTGAAAGCTGCCGATCTGCTGGCCCTGTTTGATGAAATCCGCAAAAAGGAGCAGATCGATCCGGCTGCAGCGGAAATGATTGATCAATTGTATGT
>CAYHGE010000129.1:0-5582 GCA_964355945.1 uncultured Draconibacterium sp. | reverse complement strand
GCCTGCAACGTCCTGACTTTCAAAGTTCCATTCTCACAAGCAAGCCTGAAACCATCCGGTTTCATATCTGTGTACTTTGGAATAAAATATTTGAGGTTAAAATTCCTTTGCTCGATCTCAGACTTTATTTTGTTGTATTCCAGCATAATATATTTAAAACGTAACTAAATAGTGTTAAAACGCATTTTATTAAACCGATAAACGAAATATGAATTACTTTTGCACCCCCTTAAAAAAACTGATTTGATTCAAAGTTTGCACAATTGTAACACAAAGATAGCACAAAGAATATCGGGAATTCCAATAATTTATTGAAATATCCAATAATAATATTCCAAAATCCAATAAGGATAATTTACCCATTGAGCCACAAAAAAAAAATAAATATGCCAATAGACAAGGAGTTATTAGTCAAATTGAATGAAGGGTTACCCTATGGTAGTTTTACTAAAATCCATGCCCGTCTCATCAAAAAGCATGGGATTAAAGAAGCACCATCCACAAGCTATATACGATCAGTTCTTTCACCAGATAATCCCAGGACTAGCACGATGGTGATTGACGAGGCAATTGCATACCGTGATGAACTTGAAGCTTGGAACGCTGAACTGAAGGCCCGGATATTCCGGTCCTGATTTATATACCAGTGCAGAAAATTCGGATAATCTGTGTTGAATCTAACTTCCGGCAAAAAAATGAAAACGACCTCGCCAGGTAATTCTTCAGAAATAATTCAGGAATTCATGAACCGGTTTAAAAGTTGATTCAATGCAGATGTTCGAAGTAAAAACCTTTGAGGTGTGCCGGCAGACTGGCATCACCTCTTTTGAAATTCAATGGGACTTTGGTCGTGGCCCGAAAACCGACCGGGGCAGCTTTACGGATCAGCGTGATGCCAGGGAATACATCAACTCCAGTAAAAGAAGCTTTATCCTGATCATGTTTGCCGATTACGTTAAACACATCCGGACGCTGCTCGAAACCGGCCATCATGATTTTTACAAGAAGGAGGAAAAACTCCAAGCATTGGAGCGCTGCGCAAAATATACTCAATGGCTGGATGACAAAACCCTGCCAGAAATCTGCAAGGTGATCCTGGCCCTGCAGGAAGACATGCGCAAGATCCTCCCGGTGGCGGCAAATTCCTCGTTCATGACTTGCGAAAGCAAAATCCTGGACATGGTTGTTTTTTGTAAAAAGGAATCGGGTAATATTCCAGTGTCAGCATCCACACCCATTCCACAAACCACAACATGAAGATAACCCAGGATTGCATCCAGAAAATATTATCGGTTTCCAAAATTGAAGATGTAATTGGAGATTTCTGTAAACTCGAACGAACCGGCACCAGCCTTTATACAAAATGCCCGAACTGTGGGAAATCAGGTAAAGGGAAAGGCCTGATCGTTACTCCATCCCAGGGGATCTACAAATGCTTTCAATGCGAGTATGGGGGTAAATCGCCGGTCAATTTCATCATGGATAGGAAAAATGTTACTTATCCGGATGCAATCAAATACCTGGCCGATAGATACAAGATAGTCCTGGAAGAGGAAGAAAAGCCAAGGGGACCACAGAAGAAAAACGGCAAGAAAGAACCTACCTTCAGGGACCGGCAACTTTCATCCAGTGGCCTTACCGATGCTGATCAGAAGGCGACAGTTTATGTGAATGACCAAACCAAGAAAGTAGTTGATGTTTTTGAGACCGGTACCCGGGATCAATACGGCAAGATCGTACCAGGAGATGATATGATCATCTGGTATTATGACCTGGAAGGAAAACCGGTCATGTTTACCAAGCCAAAAGGCAACAAACAGGAACACCTGTTCCGGATGCGATGGCAGAACCAGGACCTGCACCACGATAAAAATGGCAGGCCGATGAAATATTCATCTCCTGCCGGTTCGGGATCCCATCTCTTCTTTCCGGAAAACATCCGGGAGGCCTATCGCAACCGCCGGGTGATCTCCCGTTTATTTATCCAGGAGGGAGAAAAGAAAGCCATCAAGGCCAGCAAGCATGGTTTGATGTCGGTTGGGGTGATGGGCATCCAGAACATCGGGCACAACAACAAACTGCCATACGAGCTGCAGCTCATTGTACAGGCCTGCAAAGTTGAAGAAGTGATATTTGTACTCGATGCCGATTGGGATGCCCTGAGCAATGATCTGAAGCCCGGCACCCGGGTTGATCAGCGGCCATACTCGTTCTATTGGGCCGTTCGCAATTACCGGGACTACTTTAAAACGTTTGTCAACCTTGGCATCTACCTGGAAATTTACTTCGCATACATCCTCCGGGATGAATCAATACCTGTGTATGAAAAAGGTATTGATGATCTACTAGCCGGTTCCCTGAAGGAGCGCGAAAATGACCTGTTCAATGATGTCAAAACCTGCATCAATGAAAAGGACGGCAAAGGCAAATTCATCCAGATCAATAAGATCACAACGGTTTCAGATCTCAAGCTGCTTGAATTCTGGAGCCTCCAGGACTCCAATTCATTTGCCACCAAATACCGGGATATCCTTCAGAATATCCCTGAATTCGATATCGGGCGACATAAATGGAAGTTTGATGAAGCCGGTAAATTGGTGCCCACGCAACCTCTGCAGGAGGATGAACAGTTTTGGGAAACAATGGCCAAGCAGGATCGCAAGGGAAATGAATACACCCAGTATCGATTCCGCTATCTGTATGCGTACAATTTTCTGCACCGGCGTGGTTTTGGTCGGATCGAGATGGCCGGACGCCAGTATGCCCTTTGTCATATCATTGATAAAATTGTGCATATCGTCGAAGCCTACCAGGTGCGTGACTATATTATGGAGTTCAGCAAGGCAATCCTGGCTACCAATAATAAAGAGGTAATGGTTGAAGTCATGGACATGCTCTATCGTGGCAACAAGATGTATTTCGGTCCAGATTCCCTGGGAAACATCGACTTTGTTAAGCCTGTTTTCGAGTATGCGGACAAACGCCACCAATATCTTTTCTTCAAAAACAACTATTGGAAGATCACTGCCGGTGGTATTGAGCAAAAACCATTGAGTGATATGCAAAATTATGTCTGGCGTGATAAAGTCAATGATTTTGATGCAGGGCTCATCGGTAAGGTGATGGTGAAGGTGGGCCAGATTGATCTTGATTATATCCTGGCTCACAAGTTGGACCCGATGGAATACGAATCTGCAATAGGTCAGTATCATGTTGAATTCACTAAGGAGGCCAAAGAATGCCACTTTGCCCGGTTTGTTTACAACACTGGTGAGTTTTTCTGGTATAAAATCCAAGATCAAAAGACCAGGAAAAAACTTGATCAGGATCGGCGTACCATGGAGGAAAAGATGGAGACCAATCTCCATATGGTGTCAAAAATGACAGCCATTGGTTATCTGCTCCATAAATACCGGGATAAATCCTGTGAGAAGGCCGTCATTGCCATGGACGGAAAACTGAGCGAAGTAGGCGAAAGCAATGGCCGTACCGGTAAATCAATCGTTGGTTTTGCCATTGGCGAGGTGGTCCCCCAATGCTATATCGGCGCTAAATCGAAAGATCTGGAAAATGATCCTTTCATCTTTGAGGAAGTGTCCGAGAAAACAGACAGCATCTTCCTCGATGACGTTCGCGCCAACATCGACTTCGAATTCTTTTTTCCGATCATCACAGGAAAACTGACAGTCAATTCCAAAGGGCAGAAGAAATATACCCTTTCCGAGCGTGATACTCCCAAAATGTATCTCACCACAAACCACGCCATCAATGGGAGCAGCTCTTCCTTCAAGGACAGGCAAGCACTCATCGCCTTCAGCGATTATTACAATGAATATTTCAAACCGGTGGATGATTTCGGGATCAATTTTTTCGATGAATGGGATGACCGGCAATGGAACCTCTTTTACAACTTCATGGCCGATTGCCTGAGGCTATACTTCCATGCTGCTGATCAGGGCTGGGGATATAACCATTCCGGATTGATCCAGCCACCCACCGACCGACTGGATCAACGGCGGCTCCGTCAGTTCATCGGTGAGGATTTCCTCACCTGGGCCGGGGAGTATTTCAATGTTGAAGGTCCAGAAAGTATCAATTCAATGTCGGTGCAGAATATGAATGTTCCGATTCCACGGGCTGAATTGTACAACGGGTTCCTGGAGAAAACACCAACCCAACGAAAATTCATGACTCCCCATCGGTTCAAAAAAAAGATGATCGCCTGGTGTGAATATCATCAGGCGATGTTTAATCCGCAAGTGGTTGATAAATATGGACGACCTTCGGGGGATGATAAAAGGGGTGGAGTGGAGTATTTTACGGTTGCAAATGAGAGGTATTCGAAATGAAGTGGTTATTTAAAGCCTAACTCTTCGGTTTTTTCAATTGCTTTATATCATCTTCAATTTCCTTCAAATTTACCTCTTTCGAGATTTTCTTGTGTTCTTCCTGGTATTTTTCAAATTCCAGGTTTGATTTTTGTAAGGCTGCTTCGTGGCTTATTTTTCCTGCGTGCGTCAATAAATCCCGACCATTGAGTTGCAAAATTTCGTCTAATTTATTTATCCAATCAGCCATATACATTGGCTTATGTTGTTGAGCCATCGTTTCGGCAAAAGCGAGATATTGTTCAACCAACAGACCAAGAAGTTTTATTTCATCTTCGTTTAAATAGTTTTTAGCAATGCTTGTGTCGCTCTTCTTTATGATTGCCGAGGTTCCTCTATCAAACGATTGCATTCCTAACAAAGGCAAAGAGGCATCTGCCCTGCGATAAACAAGTTCGGCTGCCGTTTGCTGGCTGATTGCCCAAAGGAGTTTGTTCTGTACGATCTTGAAAAATGCAATTGTTTTTTCATCTTTTGGGCTATAATCGATGCTGGTGGTGTAGATGTCTTTGATTTTTTGATAGAAAAAACGCTCCGACAATCGTATTTCACGAATACGTTCCTGAAGTTCGTTGAAATAATTCATTGAATTGCCGCTCTTGAACCGTTCGTCATCCAAGGCAAATCCTTTTACAATGTATTCTTTGAGACGTTGAGTTGCCCAAATGCGAAATTGTGTGCCCTGTTGCGATTTAACTCTATAACCTACTGAAATAATGACATCGAGGTTATAGTAGTTGGTGTCGTAATTTTTCCCGTCATCGGCAGTATGTCGGAAATTCCGACATACTGAATTTTCATCCAGTTCTCCTTCTTTGAAGATATTTTGGATGTGCTCGGTGATGGTTGTTCTACCCTTATTGAAAAGTTCAGCCATTTGTGCCTGCGTAAGCCATACAGTTTCATCTACCAAATGAACATCTATTTTGATATTCCCATTTTGATTTTGGTAAATAATTATTTCGTTATCTGAGTTTGCTTTCATAAACGGATGTTATGACTATCAATATCGTATAAAAAAAACGACCCGCCTGCAGTTCTTATGGTATGCAAAGCGGGCACTGTTGTTGCAAATATACTATATTTTCTCTTTTACTTTATCGTAACTGGCCACAATCTGCATCAGAAGGTCGGAAAAGGTAAAGATGTCGTCAAGAGACTTAATCTCATTCTTGACTTCCTTCTTGTTTTCAT
>CAYHGE010000128.1:0-5691 GCA_964355945.1 uncultured Draconibacterium sp. | reverse complement strand
CCCCAATCCCAGCCAAACTGATAAGCAGCTTTTCTACATACAACTTTCTCATCGCCAGGAAGCTTATAGGGCAGTTTGGCATACCTGGCCTTGTTTTCAGGAATAACCGCCGGAAACTGAATCCGTAATGTATTGGGACCGATATGGAGCTTCATTTTGATATCCACATACCACTCCCTGAACATGTTATCAGCAACCAGGACCAATGAATCGTTGAGGTAAACATTGGCATACGTGTCCAACCCTTTTAAAACCAGGTCTATATGGCGCCATGCGAAATTTCTTTCATCATATTGAAATGTTTTCATGTATTCCCAGCCAACTTCTCCGATCCATTGCAACTTCGACTCATTATCCCCTAAATATGGATCGGGGATCATGTTGTTCCGCATCAGGTCGAGATGTACGACGCCAGGCACCTTAGCCGGATACCACTCTTTGGTACCTGCCCTGCGGAATTTCCACCCGCCTTCAAGTTCGAAAGTGTTGATATCCTGACTCCATGTAAATTTCAAATTACAGAGGGTAAATGCAACGAATAATAAAATAAAACTGCGATTCATAAGCGAGTGATTAGGCTTGGCAAAATTATCATTTTCCTGCTTACCGTATCATGATAATTCTTTATAACTTAGCTGAAAGATTCCCCGTCTCTGAAATGAATTTCAACTACAATAGCTGCCCATGGAACTGAAAAAATTAGAAGAACATTTTTATGGTTTATTCGGCAATAACGAATTAAAACCGCGCATTTTTTTTGCCCCCGGTCGGGTTAATCTGATAGGAGAGCACACCGATTATAATGGAGGGTTTGTGCTGCCTTTTGCAATACAATATGGTACTTATATGGCTATCCGTCCAAATTTGGATGAACTGGTGCGGCTGGTCTCCACAAATATGGATTTCCGAACAGAAATTCCACTGAAAGAGTTGTCAGGAAGAGTTGAGAAACAATGGGTGAACTATCCCCTGGGCATTTTCGACCAGTTCAGGCAGGCGAATATACCCCTTTCAGGGTTTGATCTGTTATTCAGCGGTGATATTCCAAACAGCGCAGGATTGTCATCTTCGGCCTCCATTGAAATGGTTACGGCATTTGCACTGAACACCCTCATCCCGGAATCGCATTTTGAGATGATTGACCTGGTCAGGATGGCACAACGAGCTGAAAATGAGTTTGTCGGAGTCAATTGTGGCATCATGGATATGTTTGCCGTGGGGTTTGGCAGGAAAGACCATGCCTTGTTCCTTAACTGCATGACTCTGGAACACAAGCATGTCCCGATTGAACTTCACAGGTTCAGACTGATCGTTGGGAACACCAACAAACAACGCGGACTGGCAGATTCGAAGTACAATGAGCGGGTTGCCGAATGTCAGCTCGCGGTAACCTATCTGAACCCGGTCATGCCGGTGACAAAACTGGGGGAGATAAGCTTTATGCAATTCTACAAAATACAGGAGGAGATTCCTGATGAAGTGATCAGACGGAGGGCCCGCCATGTTATTTCCGAAAACCAGCGGGTGCTGAATTCCGTATCCAGTCTCCTCAAAGGTGATATTTTGCAGTTCGGTGCCCTGATGAATGCCTCGCACGAATCTTTGAGGGATAATTATGAGGTCACCGGTTTTGAACTGGACACCATGGTGGCTGAAGCTCAGAAAATCAACGGTGTTGTTGGCTCACGCATGACCGGAGCCGGGTTTGGCGGCTGCACCGTAAGCCTGGTTCGTGAGGATGTGGTTGAAAAATTCATGGAGCAGGTTGGCAGAGAGTATTCACAAAAGACCGGTCTCAAACCTGATTTCTATTTGACTGAGGTTTCTGACGGTGTTAGAGAAATGGTTTAAAAAAAAGTCAAAATGCAAAATTTCACGACTATTTTGCATTTTGACTTTGCACTTTGAATTTTAAATTCTACAACACTATTACTTCCCAAACGGTTCAACCCCCATATTATAAAACATAAATGCCCATTTATCAGTCTCACCATCAATGATCTTGCCCAATGAAGCGCCAGACGCTCCGTGTCCCTGGTTCATTTCAATGCGTATCAGGACAGGATTCGGACCTTTCTGCTTTTCCTGCAGGGTGGCAATAAACTTGAATGAATGGGCAGGCACAACCCGGTCGTCATGATCGGCAGTAACGACAAGGGTGGCCGGATATTCAACCCCGTCTTTGATGTTGTGCAGCGGAGAATACTTATAAAGGTAGGGGAAGTATTTTGCACTGTCGCTTGATCCGTACTCGACCGACCATCCCCAGCCTACCGTAAATTTCTGAAAACGAAGCATGTCCATCACACCCACTTCCGGGATGGCTACCTTAAACAGATCCGGACGTTGGGTCATCACCGCGCCGACGAGCAATCCTCCGTTTGATCCTCCGTTGATGGCCAGCTTCTCCTTTGATGTATATTTTTGATCAATCAGGTATTCTGCTGCTGCGATGAAATCATCAAAACCATTCTGCTTATTCAGCAGATTTCCGCCTTTGTGCCACTTTTCTCCATATTCGCCTCCACCCCGGATGTTGGGCATGGCAAACACGCCATCATTCTCATAAAGGATGATCTTCGTGTTGGAGAAATATGGTGTGGAGCTGGAGCCGAACCCTCCATAAGCGTAAAGCAGGGTAGGATGGGAGCCATCCAGTTTAATACCCTTTTTATGTACGAGGAACATCGGGATCTTTGTTCCGTCCTTACTGGTGTAAAATATCTGCTCGGTTTCAAAATCGTCGATTTTAGCATTGGGAGTTGATTTTTTAAACACCTCTGAAGTCCCGGCAGTCAGATCATAACGATATATTCCCGGGGGATTTGTGAATGATGAAAAATCATAAAATGCATAAGTGTCGGTGGCATAACCGCCAATGCCGGATGATGTGCCTATCGCAGGCAACTGCACCTCCCTTTCAAAGGTACCATCCGTTTTATATTGGTAAACCCTGGTGCTGGCATCTTTCAGATAACTGGCAAATAGCTTTCCTCCCAGGGTTGAAGCGGATTCAAGCTTCTCCGGTTTCTCAGGGATGATCTCTTTCCACATCTTCTTTTCAGGATTGCCCGGATCAACGAGTATAACTTTGTAATTTCCCGCGCCATCGTTGGTGTTGACGAGAAGCTGATCCCCGAGATTGTTGAGTACATTGTAATTGAATTCAAAGCCTTTGAAGAGAAGCTTAAAATCCTTTTGGCCGTTGGTCAGATTCCGGTAAATGACTTCAGTCCCATCCGTTCCCGGAGTTTTGTAAACGAAAAGATAACGCTCATCTTCAGTCACCTGGGGATAGTAATATCTTTGGGAATTATTCTTGTCTTCAAATACCAGTAAATCCTGCTCCTGCCTGTCACCCACCTTATGGTAGAAGATTTTCTGAAATTCGCTTTTTGCAGAGAGTTCTGTTCCTGCTGCAGGTTTATCGTATCGGCTGTAATAAAACCCAGAACCCTGCCATGCAGCACCCCCGAACTTCAGCCATTCCAGCTGATCATCAAGCTTCTTTTGGGTTGCAATCTCCATGATATACATGGTTTGCCAGTCACTCCCGCCTTTATTCACATGATATGCAATGTACTTTTTATCGTTTGATACACCATCAAGTCCAACGGAAACCGATCCGTCATCCGATAATTTGTTTGGATCAATGAGCACTTTGGGGTCACCATCCATGCCTTTTTGGATGTAATAAACTGATTGGTTTTGAAGTCCTTCCTGCTTTGTATAGATGATATATTCACCTGCTTTAAAGGCTCCGAAGTACTTGTCATAATTGAGAAGTTCCTTATAACGATTCCTGATCTTTTCCCTGTACGGGATCTGAGAAAGGTACTTCTCCGTGACTTCCTGCTCGGCTTGCACCCAGGCTTTTGTTTCGGCCGATGTGTCATTTTCAAGCCAGCGATAGGGATCGTTCACAACAGTACCAAAGTAGGTGTCGGATTGGGTTACTTTTTTTGTTTCCGGATAGGTGAGTTTTGCGCCTGGGGATTTACATTGTGAAAGAAAAAATGCCATGGTGATTATTAAAAGGATGGGGGATATACGTTTGTTTTTCATAGATTTAGGGTTAAAATGAGAACTCTGGGTTTATTATCGGTTGAAATGTAAATATGGAAATAATGCATTGATGCGCATTCTTCAGGGGTTTGATTGCCTGGTTAAACTACTTCAGGACGGAAAACCGATAAACCGTCTTCTCTGAAAATTTCTCTCCGGGCTTTAAAATGGTATTCGGGAATGATGGCTGATTGGGTGAATCCGGGAAATGCTGTGTTTCAAGACAGAGGCCGTAGTGTTTTTTGTACACTTTACCCTGCTTTCCTGTGATGGTTCCGTCAAGGAAATTTCCTGAATAGAATTGAACACCAGGTTGGGTGGTAAGAATTTCAACCTGCCTCCCGGTTCGCGGATCATACAATTGTGCCGCCATTGCAAGGTCTCCCGGTTTTTTCTTCAGTACATAGTTGTGATCATAGCCACCCATTACTTTGTCAATGCGCTCACCAATGGGCTCTGAATTATTAAAATCCATGGCGGTGCCCCTTACAAAAGGCAGTACGCCTGTTGGTATCAGCTCATTGTTGACCGCAGTGTATTGATCGGCATACAATGTAAGGATATGCCCGAGGATGCTGGTATCACCTTCACTCAGGTTAAAATAGGTATGGTTGCAAAGATTCAGGGGGGTAGGTTTGTCCGTTTCAGCTTCAATTGTCAGGGCGAGCTCATCATGATCATTGAGAATATATAATACTTTGACCTTAAGGTTCCCTGGATAACCTTCCTCTCCGTCTTTACTGAGATAGGACAACTCCAGGCCGGGGGAAGAAGAATCGGGCAAGACCCTTGCATCCCAGACTACTTTGTCAAATCCTTTCAACCCGCCGTGTAAAGCATTATTTCCATTGTTTATTGCAAGTTTATATGTTTTGCCATCCAGGGTAAACCTGCCTTTGGCGATGCGGTTTGCATAACGTCCGGCAATGACACCAAAATATGGGTTGTTTGCGATATACTGGCTCAGACTGTCATAGCCCAGTACGATGTCACCCAATCTGCCGCTTTTATCTGGAACGAGTATGGAAGTTATAATACCTCCATAGTTGGTGATTTTCACTTTCATCCCATTACTATTGACCAGTGTATAGATAAAAACTTCTTTCTGGTCTGCTTTTCCAAAGGGCTCTTTCATGATTTCCGGTTTTATTGATTTTTTCTCATCTTTTCCGGTGTTAATATGTATGACAACACCCGAATCAGATTTGTCCTCTTTCACATCATCTGTCGTAATATTTTCATTGCAGGAAAAACAGAACAGTATCAATATTGCCGGGAAAAATGGACCAAAATTGCTCTTCATGGAAATTACATTTATTCATACAAACATATTAAATTAATAACATACCAGCAACATTCTTTTTACTTTTGGCCTCGTATTCTGATTTTCATTTGTAAATAAACAAAGTGCATTTAGCTGATAAAGTCATACTCATAACAGGTGCATCTTCCGGTATAGGTGCAGCCATTGCCATGGCACTTGATAAAGCCGGTGCCAGGCTGGCCATTGTGGCACGCAGGCAGGAGAAACTTCAAGAAGTGGCTTCTCACCTGCATAATCCATTGGTCATTGCCGCGGATCTGTCAGATGAAACACAAGCCAGGGAGATGGTACATCACGTGGTG
>CAYHGE010000127.1:3943-5933 GCA_964355945.1 uncultured Draconibacterium sp. | reverse complement strand
AGGTCGCGGGTGGTGAAGAGGGTCAGTTTGATCCTGAGTTCTTTGGAGGTGTCAACAAGGATCTCCTGCGATTCATGGATGGGATAGCTTTTGATGAACTTGCCCTGTTCGTGTTCAAAAGAGAGGATGATCTCCTCCGGCACCGCATCATCGGGATTGATAACGCCAAAACAGTACCGGAACATCTCATTGACATCCAGTTGCATGGGGTAATCAAACCGGCCTGATGTGTTTTGAAAGCCAAGGATCCGGTCGAGACCGAACGTTTTAATCCTGCGATCGTTACGGTCCTTTGCCAGCAAATACCACCGGCCTTTCGACTCTTTAAGGGCGTAAGGTTCCACTGGGCGTTCCTTTGGTTCATCACTGTCAAATTTCTGATGGACGAGCAGGATGATCACCCGGTTCTTAATGGCGTGCAGGAGTCCGTAAAAATGATGCGTGCCATGGGCTTTACGCTTTTCGAAAAACATATAACGGGTTGCATCACCCATCATTTTCAGTGAATTGATGGTGTCGATCGACTCAAGCATTCGGTTGTTCAGGTCGCTCTTTTCATCTTCGGCAATGAAATAGACACCTTTGTTGAAATCATACCGGATATCCACCTTAAACAGCTCCCTGATCTCGTTCAGATCGCGCATAAACGTGCGTTTTGAAACCGAAAATGGGCGGTCCATAAATTCAGATTCATCCAGGAGGTAGTCGTTGATCTCCATAAAGGTGGCTTCGCCACTCCTGCGGACCTTCCGGATGATGGCGAGATACCGTAAAAAATAGTCCTGTTTTGCCATGGCGTGATGGATTCATTTGATCAGGCGCATCGCAATTTACGGTTTTTGCCTGGAAGTTCGTACTGGAAATCTCCGCCAGGGAAATCGGCATCGGTTTCCTCAGCTACGCTGTACCGTTTCCAGAGAAATTCTGCCTCATCGTAATACCAGCCGTCGTCTTCCCGTACGTTGATCTCGTTCCAGTCGATGACCTTGCCGGTGATCGGGTCGAAAATTTCGTAATCCGATCCGGTTTTCTGTCCGAATTCAATCGCATCCTGCAGCCGGGCGAATTCCCGTCTCTCCCGTGCACCGGCAGATTCCTTGTAAACAGTGAGTAAAATCATGGTCGTAATGTTTGAATTGATGTACATTCTTCAACCCGGTCTCTTCATCCATTGCGAGAAATATTATCCCGGTGTTGTTGGTTATCGAATACAAAACTAACACCAGGCTACGCCAAAACATGGCGTAGTGTAAAATATCTTTTAAATTTTTCGCAGATTTGCGCGGAAAGGGCTTTTTGACCCCATCCCCCCGGCCCCCTTCCCCAAAAAGGGAAGGGGGAGTGGTGCCGCTCTGCTAAACTTCTGATAATCAACCATAAATGCCTATTAGCATACCGCTCCCCTCCCTTTTTGGGGAGGGGTCGGGGGTGGGGTATTGCGCACTGGGAAATGGCATCCAGGTTATCTATCATGATGTTCCCAATAATATTTTGGGAGGATACTAAAGGGATTTAATTGCATTTTTAAACAGTCTCTTAATGGAACCAATCAGAGCAATCCCTGTGCAATATCTGCGCGAATCTGCGCCCTTTTCCGCGAAAATCTGCGTGAACTATTTATTTGTGGCCAAAAAGCCGTTATTTTGCTGAATATTCCATAACAAATGATCCGGAGCCGTTTTTTCTGTATTAATATGATCTTTTTTTTTCTTTTGCTTTCCGCTTCGGCCATTGGTCAAACATGGAATTTTGCCAAGGAGAAGGACGGCATAAAGATATACACCCGCAAAGAGCCTGGAAATGCGATCAAATCGTTTAAGGGAGTTGCCGACATTCGTGCATCGAAACAAAGCGTGTTCAACCTGATCGGGAATGTGAAGAACCTCGACTGGTGGGATAAGAACCTGAAGGAGATCAAGGTGATTTTTTATGAGAAGGAGAAGCGGTCGCAGTATTACCTGGTGTATGATGCGCCGTGGCCGGTGACCGA
>CAYHGE010000127.1:0-3843 GCA_964355945.1 uncultured Draconibacterium sp. | reverse complement strand
CCATCAGTTTTTTAAGCAGGGCGGAGGCTTTGAGCAGGATGCCGGCTCCTTCTTCAAACAGAGGGAAAAAGGAGGTGTCGTTCGGGACAAAAAATTTCAGGATAGTATCTATTTTCATAACTCAGATATTTATTTCGCCAGTAGGTTCACAAAAAACACAATGTTAATTTACCACACTAAGAAAGCCATAAGTAAATGCACCGATCAAAGCAGAAATTGGAATCGTGAGGATCCATGCCCAGAAAATTTTCGTGGTCACACCCCATTTTACTGCTGATATGCCTTTTCTGGCACCTGCTCCGATGATGGCGCCGGTGATTGTGTGCGTTGTACTCACAGGAATACCCATGGCTGTGGCTCCAAATAAAGTGAGAGCCCCTGCACTCTCTGCACAAAAACCCTCAAATGGTTTAAGTTTGGTTATCCGCTGCCCCATGGTTTTTACAATTCTCCAACCACCGAACATGGTGCCGAGAGCAATTGCAGCATGACACGATAGAACAATCCATAGTCCAATGGGATCTGTCTTTGTGGCCTGTCCTGTGACGATAAGCGCAACCCAGATGATGCCCATCGACTTCTGTGCATCATTTCCTCCATGTCCCAGGCTGAAAGATGCGGCAGACAGCAATTGCAATTGTCGGAAATACTTATCAACTTTGGTTGGAGGGAAGTTCCGGCAGATCCAGATAACAATGGCAGAAATAATGAAAGAAATCAGCATGCCAAGTATCGGGGCAATAACGATGAACGCAATGATCTTCATCAAACCGCCGATTACGACTGATCCAAAGCCTGCTTTTGCAACAGCAGCTCCAACCAGCCCTCCAACGAGTGTGTGTGATGAACTTGACGGAAACCCCCACCACCACGTGAGCAGGTTCCAGGTAATGGCAGCAAAAAGTGCGGCGGCAATCACGTTCAAATTGATGACATCCGGGTTTACAACCCCTTTCCCAATGGTAGTGGCAACCTTTAAATTAAATATGAGAAATGCGATGAAATTAAAAAATGCGGCAAATGCAACGGCAGAAAAGGGCGAGAGCACTTTTGTTGAAACAACTGTTGCTATTGAATTTGCTGAGTCATGAAACCCATTGATAAAATCAAAAATCAGGGTGAGCCCGATGACAAAAATGAGAAAGGTCATGCGTTGGAAATTAGGAGATTCAACAAGGACAAATCTAAGACAAATTCGATTAATAACCTCATGAAAATGGTGGTATGTATGAATTTTGTTGATCGCGCTATGTTAAATATTCATTAACAAATCGTTAACGTCTAATCCACGTCAATGCAGGAGCGTACATTTCAGGAAAGATCGATCAGGAAAAGATCAAAGGATTACCTTAACTCAAATTCTCTCAGGAGTTCTTCAAATGTTTCTTTGTGACTTGGCGATTCAGTTTGCTTAGATGCTTCTGCATAAGCCCTGGCATAAAGATCTTCACGGTAATAATATATTTTCCATGCCCCGTTGTGATATTCCAGGGCGGAGAGGTTCTCTACCCAGTCGCCTGAATTCAGGTAAGTAACGGATCCATGGGCATTGGTGATGGTTCTCATTTCAGGCTGATGGATGTGTCCGCAGATCACGTAGCCATACCCCTTCGATATTGCAATGTCGGCCGCAGTCTCTTCGAATTTGTTGATATAGGAAACCGCCCGCTTTACACTTTTTTTAATCCTCCGGGAGAAGGAGATTTTCGGTTGGCCGAAACTGTTGAGCATAAAATTGACAACGCTGTTCAGCATGATCAGCAGATCATACCCGGATGAACCCAGTTTTGCCAGCCATTTACTGTGCTGCATGGTGATATCAAACACATCGCCGTGAAATATCCAGGCTTTCTTTCCTTCAAGCTCAATCAGCAACTTGTTTACAAGTTTGAAGGAACCCATGCTGAACCTGGTGAATTTTCGCATCAGCTCATCATGGTTTCCGGTAATGTAAACTACTTTGGTGTTTTTCGCGATAAGGCCGGTCAGGTGCCTGATCACCATCAGGTGCGATTTGGGAAAGTACCGTTTGCGAAACTGCCAGATATCAATAATATCCCCGTTCAGGATAAGTGTTTTGGGTTTGATGCTCCGAAGGTATTGCAACAACTCCCTGGCATGACAGCCGAAAGCTCCGAGATGTACATCGGAAATGATGACCAGGTCAACTTCGCGTTTGGGGAGGGCTTGTTTTTTCATCGAGGGCACAAAGTTATAGGTATGGCGTTAGCTCAATGTTAACGTTGGATTACGAAACCATTAATTTATTGTTAATGTGAATCAAGGTTGGAAAGTAACCGGTAATAACAGGCTAAATACCCATAATCAAATGAGGAACTATTTATTGCAGTCAGCTTTAGCTGACTGACCAGAGTGAATATGATTTTTTTTGGGGCTTTAGCCCCATCTATAAGAAAAGTAATTCATGGGGCTAAAGCCCAATGAATTGCAGCAACCATAAACAGTTGGCTAAAGCCAACTGCAATAAATGGTAGCATTAAAAGCAGTTTTAACCCCTGATTGACATTGTTAAGAAATTATTAAGTTTTCGGAAATTCAAAAACCATGCTGTTTTAAAGTGGAAATTTGCAAAAAATGAACTTTCAGATGAAAAGAAAATCGATAAATAACCCGGCTGTTGATAGAAAGACAAAGCAGGAGAACCTTCCACTTTTGCGTGGCATGTTTGTGGCACCCGACAAGATACGAAGAGAAAAAACCATCAATACAAGGATGATCAGTTATTCCGGCACATCCGACGATGAGCTGTTTCTGACGTCAGATCAGGGATATTACCTGGGGGAATAACTCATGGTTCCTGAAACCCTGGAATTACAACGAGACAAAGAACAGGATGAAGGTCGGTTGCTCTGGCTTACCGATACTTACGGGGATCACAATGGCGTGTCGACTGTTCTGAAAGGTGTGTTGAAGGAGATCAAACTTCGCAACCTCCCAATTGACCTTCTGATATGCAGCAGCACGATCTCCCCGGATGACCACCTGATTGTGGTACCGCCTGTCAAAGAATTCACGATTCCGTTATACCGGCAGCAACCATTCAGGATACCAAACTATCTTTCGGTGCAACGCATCTTCAGGAGAGGCAGGTATAACAGGATTATCTGTTCTACCGAAGGCCCGATGGGAGTGGCTGCACTCTGGCTGAAAAAAAGATTCTCTGTCAAAACTTTCTTCTACCTGCATACCGACTGGCTGAGCTTTGCCAGGGAGGTGCTTTCCCTTGAAGAGACAGGGCTCAGAAGGATTCAGCGGATGCTGAAGGTCTATTACAAGCGCTTTGACGGCATCTTTGTGCTTAATTCTGAACAACAGCAATGGCTCATTGGTAACACTATTGGGATTGACCCTTCCCGCGTTTTTCTGACCGCTCACTGGGTAGACAGGCTGGTCGAGGTCGACAGGCTGAAGCCTGTCGTTGGGGTCGACTGGCTGAAGCCGGTGGTGATGTACGCCGGCAGGATCAGCAAAGAGAAAGGGGTGTTGGAGCTTGCTGCGATCATGGAGATGATCTGGTCGGTGATTCCGGAGGTTCAGCTTGTTGTGGCCGGAACCGGGCCGGCAGAGGAGGAGCTCAAACGGAAACTGCCTGAAGCCTGTTTTACAGGGTGGATCGAACCGGAATTCCTGCAGCGACTTTACCTTGCATCGGATATTCTTCTGCTTCCTTCGCGTTTTGATACATTCAGCTGTGTCGTACTTGAAGCGCTGAGTTGTGGATTACCGGTAGCTGCGTACAATACAAAAGGTCCAAGGGATATTCTGGAAGATTTGGTGAGCGGATACCTGGTTGAGACTGCAGAACAGATGGCAGGCAGGGTG
>CAYHGE010000126.1:0-5959 GCA_964355945.1 uncultured Draconibacterium sp. | reverse complement strand
ATTAAATTTCGCAATAAATGTACCAGGTTCAATATGGCAAGTATCAATTGTTGTACAGCCAGGTTGAGTACTCCCAGCCATGAATAAATTCCCTTGAGGGTCACAGGTCAAAGCAGAATAATAAGGACAATTTCCAATATTTTTTGACCATATACAGTTACCCGAAAGATCCATTTTGTACAAGAAGAAGTTCTGACCTGAACCGGTTAAATTACATCCTTGCAAATTCACTGCATTTGTAAAACTTCCAGCCATATAAAATGATTGTGATAGAGAATCAAATGCTATTGGACCAATTAATGAATTGCCGTTTGGTGCAAGATTATGTACCCAATCTAACGTACCATTTTCATGATACTTGGCGAAAAAACTTGAATTAAAACCATAAAGTGTATCAGTGTCAATAATGCAGTTTAACCCATACCAAGGAGGTGCTATCTGCCTTGCATAATAACCACAAATAAACACATTATGTTGGTTGTCTATATGAAAGATTTGTGCATTATCCATTCCCGTTCCTCCGATTTGCTTTGACCATTGCCAGGGTTGGGCGACTAAAAAAATCGGACATAAAATCAGGACTGCAACCAGGACGTTTTTCATGGTATTTGTATTTATTTGATCAGACAAGAGAAGCGCTCTGTTTTCAACATTTTAAGGCCTTCTAATCTGTTTTGATGATCTTTCTGGTCATAACAGATCTGTTTGTTGCAACCTTAAGTACATACATTCCTGCTGCCTGGTTGGCAAGGCTCAGCGAATGCCAGGGCGATTCTTGTTTGGGGTTTGAATCCGAATAGATCGTCTTTCCCTGCATCGTCAGAATTTCGATCGAACTGATCGTCCCATTGAAACTAAAACCAAATCTACTGGTGACCGGATTGGGAAACACCTCAAATTGCTGGTTGCTTTTTTCGGTTATGGCATAAGATGAATCGGCCAGGTATAACAATATTGTATAGTTGATCGTGTCGTTTCCCCTTTTATACCTGTAAGTAAGGCTTGTTAAGTCGGCACACGTTGGTGTCCCGGTCACAGTATCTATAACCGTCGTATCAGAAGTAAACAGCTTGTCGTCTATCAGTCTCCTTGCAGGCGGAACATCTGTGCATTTTGTGATCCAGAGATTATTTCCATTTACATTCGTTACCAGGTAGGCTGTGTAGGCGTTTAACACATACAGACTGTAAACAGTGGTAGCACCCCATCCTGTGTAGGTTACCTTTTCTCCTGAAATTTTGTAGATGGTGATCTGGCCACCAGTTTGATAAACCTGGTAAAAACCGGTCGTGTCGTTGATAAACTTTAAACCGCTTGCGGTAAACCCACCCCCGTTGCCCGAACCATTCTGTTGCTTGATGACGACCCCGTTATGATACAAATAGTAAGAAAACGAATGATTTCCGGAAACGTTGTTGATATAATATGCCGTATTTGCCACGATCCCGCATTCGGGCTCGACAAAACCAAGTTGTGCCTGAAGCAACGAAGTATGAAAAATGACAAAGTATGTCATTAGATTGAGAATTGTTTTCATACTGCAACTATTCTAAGGAAATCATGAATTACCATATGGATTCATTAACAAATATAATGTTTTTAAGCGAATATGGGATGGTGGATATTGACGCGTTTTATCAGATTTTTATTTGCAAAGATCAGTTGGAACACAAAATCATGGGGAACCCGATCGTAATTTCCTTTTTCCTGTTGTTTTCCAATCTGTTGAAACAAAAAATATTCCCGATTCTTTGCGGTCCTCTGCGTAAAACTCTGCGGCCCTCTGCGGTTAAAAAAAACAATTGCACCAGCAATAATCTGACAATCATTGCCCCCTAAAGCCTTTACCACCAATCGAAAGCCTGACCGGGCAAGGAAGTGTTTGTTATTTCACGAAGAGAAGAGAAGGTTTAAAAAGTTACACGAATAAACACCTTTTGGTGTGACGATCGTAACTTAGGAATGTGTCTTTTTGAAAACATCCATTTTTATCTGCGAAAATCTGCGCTTGAATCTGCGCTCATCTGCGAGAACTTTTTGTACAATATTCCGAAAAGTACCTCCGCCCCATCTCCCGCTCGCCGGCTGCATCGAAATGGATTGATACAAAGTCATTGTCGGGTTTTACGATCACATCAGGCTTCGTGGGATCTGCAAATCCTGTATATTCAACTCTCCTGACCGTGTTTGCAATAATCGTGTTCAGCCGGATTCGGCTGTTGTCCTGGTTCGTCCAGTAGGGAACCAATCCACCTAAAACAAATGGCACCTTTTTATTATCACAATGGATGTCTTTTCGCATATTTACGATCATCGTGTCAAGCCGTTTCTGGAAATCAGGATTTTCAATATCGTTCTCTCCCTGGTGCCATAGGATTGCAACCAGTTTGCTGTTGCAATTGTCAAGGACAAAATTTGTGCGTGCCACGGCATCCCGGTACAAGGTATCGCCGGGGTTCCAGCAGTTATTTAAAAAACCCGTGGATCCCATGCCCGCAGGGATGATCAGGACTTTTCTTCCTTGCTTCAGAAATTCCTTCTCAAATTCTTTCGCAAATGTCAATGCGAAACCGATGCACCCGGGCAAACTTGAAACGTGCTCCAGCGGCTCGGTGGCAGGGATTATTTTATAATTATTCCACCCAAACCGGCCAAGCTGTTTGATGTTGTTCGACGGCATATCCAGCTGACGGTCCAACCCGATTCCCTGGTGGGTATTTGACTGCCCGATGACCAGGATGATGTCATATTCACCGACCAGTTCTGATCCTGTTTTTTCAATCTTGTTTTTTTCCGGAAACAACAGGTAAATCAGCAGGAAACCTGCCAGCACCAAAGCGAGGATCAAATATTTGAACTTCATAAAGCCGTGTTACCAGTTTTGGAAAAGGACCTTATCCTGGCCTGCTTTAAACGCTTCCACGGTGATCACCTTGGCATATCCGCCGTCGATAAAGGTTGCCAGGGTGCTGGTATGAACATCCTGCGCCTTTACCGTTTTATCGCCGAATTTCAAATCCCGGGTGGCGCAGGCATCCTCCGCCACCATGCAGGTAAAACCGTAGTCAAAGCCGGCACGCACCGCGGCTTCCAGGCACATCTGGGTTTGCATGCCGATGATAACGAGACGCTTAACCTTGTTGTTTCTCAGGTATTTCAGCAAATCCGTTCCCTGGAAACTGTTGACTTCCGTTTTGGTGATCACCTTTTCATTCGCAAGGGGTTCCACATTCTTATGAATTTCAAAACCTTTTTTCGATTTGTGGCGGACATGAATTACCAACTGTTTTTTCTCACGGAAGAGCCGCAGGACCTCGCCGGCATTGATGCCAGCAGCTTCAGCATTTACAAGGCCGGGACCATTTTCTCCCGGGAAATAGAAATTCTGAATATCTACGATCAGCAAGGCGGTTTTGAGGCTGTCACTTTGCTGAGTAAAAGCCAGGTTCTGTAAAAGGAACATGATAAATATGAAGCTCAATAATTTTTTCATGATGATCGGGTTGATTAAGGAATCTGTGTAATTTTTGATCGAAAGACAATGATTTACAGGAGACTAAATTACGGATATTATTGTTTGATTCCTGAAAAAAAGTTCTCGCGGATTTTCGCGGAAAAGGGCGCAGACTTTCGCAGACAATAAAAGCAATAAAATCTGTATCCATTAAATTTGAAAAATCTGCGTGAATCTGCGAATCCAATCTGCGCTAATCTGCGTGAACATCTTATTTTTAAATTGTAAATTTGCTGTCTGAACCTTATATCTGCATGTACGAGAAAAAAGATAAAAAAACCGGCGAAGCCAAACCAAAGCTTACCTCCCTGGCAGATCTGGGTGAATTCGGACTGATTGACCGGTTAACCAGGAATGTAAAACACTATCATCCGGATACATTGAAGGGCATCGGTGATGATGCGGCTGTGATCGGCTCCGGCGACAAAGTGATGCTCCTTTCAACCGACATGCTGGTAGAAGGGATCCATTTCGACCTGACCTACATGCCATTCAAACACCTTGGCTACAAGGCTGCCGTGGTGAACATCTCCGACATTGCCGCCATGAACGGCGTTCCCAAACAGATGACCGTCTCGCTGGCAGTATCCAGCCGTTTTTCGGCGGAGGCCCTTGATGAGCTTTATGCAGGCGTTCTGATGGCCTGCGACAAGTACAAAGTTGACCTTGTTGGCGGCGATACCAGCTCAAATGTAAAGGGCATGATGATCTCTGTTTCCATCATCGGCGAGGCAAACAAAGAGGAGGTGACCTATCGCAGCGGGGCAAAATCGGGTGACCTGCTCTGCGTTACCGGCGACCTCGGAAGCGCCTACATCGGGCTCCTCATCCTCGAACGGGAGAAGTCGGTGTTCCAGGTTGACCCGAACATGCAGCCGGAACTCACCGGTTTCGATTACCAGATCGGTCGCCAGCTCAGGCCTGAAGCCAGGACAGACATCAGGAACCTGCTCCTGGGAATCGGCGTTAAACCAACTGCCATGATCGACATTTCCGACGGTCTGGCCTCTGAGATTCTTCATATCTGCAAGCAATCGGGCGTGGGTTGCAAACTTTTCGAAGCAAAAATCCCCATTGATGAAGACACAAAGGAACTTGCCAAAGAGTACAAGATCATCCCGAGTGTAGCAGCCCTGAGTGGTGGGGAAGATTACGAACTCCTCTTCACCGTGAAACAGGAGGATTACGAAAAGTTAAAAGATATCTCCGGAATTTCCATTATCGGGCACATCACCTCCGCCTCAGAAGGAAAATTCATGATCACACCCGACGGGAAGTCAATCCCTATTCTTGCGCAGGGGTGGGATGGGATGAAGGAGGGGAAATGAATATTGAATATTGAATATTGAATAACGAAGTTTGAACTGGGGGGGGTGAACTAGAATTTTCTCAAGACTGTTTCGACTGTTTCGAGCATGGAATCGCTGAAATCAAGGTGGGTGACAAAACGCACGGTTTGAGGGTCAAAGGGCAGGGCATGAATGTCGTGCTCCTTTAACCTGGCCAGGAAAGCTTTCGCTCCATCTTTTTCCCGAAGTTTGAAAATCACAATGTTGGATTCTACAGGTATCATTTCTTCAACAAACGGCAAGCCTGAGAGCAGATCGCCAAGATGCTTTGCCCGGTTGTTATCAACCTTCAGCCGGCCAATATTGTTGTTCAGAGCATAGATTCCCGCTGCGGCAAGGTACCCCGCCTGGCGCATGGCGCCGCCAAAGGCCTTCCGCACCCTCCTGGCACGTTTGATAAATGGCTTATCCCCGATCAGCAGCGAACCGATGGGTGCTCCAAGCCCTTTCGAAAGACAAACGGATACAGAGTCGAATAACCGGGCGTACTCTTCAGGGTTTATGCCTGTTTCAACAATGGCGTTGAAGATGCGCGCCCCGTCGAGGTGCAGCTTCAGGTCATTCTTTCGGCATACATTCGAAATGGAAACAAGATCTTCGTATTTGTATATCGTGCCTCCGCCTTTATTCATCGTATTTTCAACCTCCACCAGGGAGGTCACAGGCCGGTGGATATCGTCGGGGTTGATATGAGCTGCTATTTCCTCCGCTGAAATCTGTCCGCGGGCCCCTCCGAGCAGGCACACTGAAACCCCGGAGTTGCGCATCATGGCTCCGCCTTCGTAGTAATAAACGTGGGAATACTGATGACAGATCACCTCATCTCCCGGCCGGGTGTGGACATTGATGGCGATCTGGTTGGTCATTGTTCCCGAAGGACAAAAGAGGGCGGATTCCTTGCCAAAAAGCATGGCAGCCTTTTCTTCCAGTTCATTCACGGTGGGATCATCCCCGAAAACATCATCGCCGACTTTTGCTGAGGTCATTGCTTCAAGCATCCCTGCCGAGGGACGGGTAACAGTATCACTTCTTAAATCAATCATGGATCAGGGGTTTCTTGAAACAGCGGTATTTTTTCCAAAGGTCTGAAAATTTA
>CAYHGE010000125.1:0-6310 GCA_964355945.1 uncultured Draconibacterium sp. | reverse complement strand
GAGTTTATAGCAAAATCGGGTATGCTGGCGGCCTTTGCCGCCATGTCACCCAATGTTTTCAGCGGAAAACAACCAGCCTCTCCGGCAGATCCATTGAAACCGGTTCTCCTGCCGGCATTGCCTCCACTGGAGCACAATGGCGGCATGGCAATCCGGACATGGGTCAGGTCATCTATGACCAATGGCCTGTATTCCAGCATTGAATGTGCCGTTGCCCCCAAAACGATGGGTCCCCCGCCCCATTACCACATAGAACTGGATGAGCTCATGCTGGTACTCGAGGGCACCGGCAGCATCCTTATCGGCGACGATGTGGTGGAGGTGCAGGCTGGTGGCTGGCACCTGCGTCCGCGGCTCATAAAACATACCTTCTGGAACGCTTCGGACAAACCCCTGCGGTTTGTCGACATGTATTTCAACCAGCCTTTTGAGGAGTACCTGGAAAGGATATTTCATGAACTTACCGAGGAGAACGGCTTTCCTGATGGCTCAGACGAGAAGAACAGGGAGATAACCGCCCTGAACGAGAAGTTCGGGCTTGTTTTCCCGCCGTCGGCTTTTGATGAGCAGGGGGAGATTATGAAGAGGTATGGATTGAAGTGAGGGCTGCTGGTCTTCGCGTTAATACTGTTGTCTTTCATCCGATCAGAATGCCATTCAAACCAATGGTCAATATAATATGCTGATGATTTACAAATGTTCTGAATTGGCAAGCTGTTTTTTCCCATCCATAATAAATTACTTAATCGTCAAAGATATCAGGTTATTTTCTGTAACAATATGCTTCTTTGTTCGTCTTGTTCTTATTCAGTCTTAATTTATATTGGTTCAAACCTGGAAACCAACTTAAAATGAAAACTTTAAAACACATTACCGATGCAGTTTCGATGCCTAAATAACGGTTTGGTCACGCAGGTTTTCGCAGATAACTACGCGAAAACCAGTGGGACAATTTTGTACAACACTCCAAAAAGCAATAATCAGATTGGCCTGACACATTAATTTTCTGTTTATCTTAACCTTGTGTGAAATGAAAGTAATTATTATAGTTGTTGTCGTAATCATGATAATCATCGTTGTATTTCAATCCTACACGCTGATGTCGGCCAACAAAACCGAAGAACAAAAATATACCGTCATCCTTAAGGAAAAGGATTTTGAGATCAGGTTCTAAAAGAGCATTGCCGCATACGGGCACTACCGCTATTTAGGGTATAACCCGCCTTACCAGCTTATCAACCGCAGAAATGAAATCATTGTTTCGGTTCAATGGAAAGAAAAATAACCTGTATACCGGCCCCTCAGTCTTTCATCAAGTTTTTAAGTGAGTACCAATTTTGTATTTTTGTTCATGAAAATCCTTAATCTAAAAATCTTGCCATGCGAGTATCTCTCTTCAAAAAAATAGCAATCCTCATCATATTCCTGGCATCATGTTACACAACGAATGCGCAGGTTCAGGTCATTTCTCCCAACGGTGGCGAAACATGGGTTTATGGAAATACAACAACCATTCAATTTGAGAACCTTGGTATACCTGATGATTTTTATATTTACATTTCGGAGGATAACGGAGCGAACTGGTTGCAGTATTTCCTCGAATATGGAGTAACCGGGATGAATGAAGTTCAGGTTTTTATAAACTTTGGGAATACGAACCTGGCCAAGGTTAAACTGGTGAGTGTAACCAACCCGCAAATCTCCGATGAAAGTGATAATGTATTCTCTGTCATCTATCCGGAGTACTACATATTCTCCCCTCCCATGGGGGTGGTGTATTATCAGGGTTCGATGATAAGTGTGCAATGGTGGACAGGTAATACGGGTCCCGTTAACATTCATTTTTCATCTGATAATGGGGTAACCTGGACAGAGATTGGCACCGGAATTACTTCATATCCTTTTGACTTTTTTGCACCGGTTGTCAACTCAGCAGAATGCTTTATAAAAGTTTCGAAAGCAACCAATCCTGCGATCTATAGCATAGGTCAGATGTTTTCAGTTTTATCACTACCGGAAGTCACACTTTTAAGTCCAAACGGAGGTGAAATATGGAATTATGGCGAATCAAATACCGTTTCATGGAGCGGCACCAACCTTTCACCCTTTCTGACCATCGATCTTTCTGTCAATGGCGGATCAACCTGGCAGTATTACGCATATGTGCAAAGTGGCACATCAGGGGGGTCGGCAGAATTGTTGTCCCCTTCCCAGGCAACAGGAAATGCGTTGTTAAAAATTCGTGATATAAATTTCCCTTCTGCAAGTGATTTAAGTGATGCTCCTTTCACCATCGTTGTCCCTCCGTTCATCATTTATGAGCCGATTGCCGGCAGTACTTTTTATACCGGTCAACCCATCAGGGTAACCTGGGATACAACAACGCTGACCACGGTAAATATTGAATTATCCCTTGATAATGGAAATACATATGAGACGGTAGCGTCAAACATACCCTCATCTCAACTCATTGCGATGATAAATGGACCGGCTACTGCCTCTGACAGTTGTAAAATTAAAATTGCCGACAGTAACGACCCGTCATCCTTTGCTGTAAGCCAGGTTTTCAGGATCATTAATGCTCCTGTTCTTTCATTGGTAAGTCCCAACGGCGGCGAGCTGCTGGATAATGATTCAACCTATTCCATTACCCTTACGTACACCGGCGAATTGCCGGAATACCCTTTTCTTTCCTTTGATTTTTCAGCTGACAACGGGAAAACCTGGAGTAATGCGGGATTGTTCAATTATCTTGAGAACCAAAACACCTATCCGTGGAGAACCCCTGTAGCAGTTTCCGACTCATGCCTGATCAGGATTTCCGATTACAATTTCCCGTTTATTTCCGATGTAAGCCAGTCGGTGTTTTCCATTAAAGAAATTCCGACCCTGGATATCTGTATGGTAAGCGTTGAACCAGGTTCCAATAAGAACCTGATTGTATGGAACAGCGTTCAGAATGATCTGATCGCTGAGTATGTGGTGCTCAAAGAGACTAACGAAGCAGGTATTTACCAGGAAGTTGGAAGCGTCTTAAAAGATTCTGTTACCTCGTTCATCGATCCCTTGTCAAATCCGCGTGAAAAAGCGACCCGTTACAAATTATCGTTCAGGGATTCGAACGGGATATTATATGGTGCTGGCAAGCTTCACCAGACAATTCACCTTGCAATCAACAAGGGAGTTGGCAATATCTGGAATCTTTTCTGGACGCCATATTTAGGTTTTCCCGTAATATCCTATAATATTTATCGGGGCACCGATCCGGATACGATGCAGTTAATCGGCACTGTGTCCGGTAACTTTTCCTCTTATACTGACCTGAATGCACAAACCGGGTTGGTATATTATATGATAGAAGTCATCAATCCCAACAACTGCAACCCGGCAGGCAGGAAATTCGGCGGTTACGGCAGTTCAACCTCCAACATCGAAACGAACAAAGCATTAGGTATTGAAGAGCAACTACTTTCAGCCACACTGTCAGTTTATCCAAATCCTGCAACCGTTAAAGTCAGCATAAAATCAGCACAATTGATGAAAGGTAAGGTTTTACTGTCAGTTGTAAACCCAATTGGTAAAATAGTTGAGGCTGTTACAATTGAAGCCAGCGACTTATCGCAGGGATATGATCTTTTGATTGACGACCTGGCTCCGGGAATATACACAATACTTGCAAGAGGCTCTGAATTAACAGGCTCTGCAATATTTATCAAAACCAGATAACCCAATTTGAGTCTGTTACAGCTTTGCGGGTTGATCTGAAAAGTATATAATCATCGCTTTAGAGATGATGCGGTCTTGTTCTAATTTGCTATTTTCTATGTCAAAGCGAATACTAATTTTGTTTGCACATCCGCGGTTTGAGAAATCCCTCAACAACTCTTTGCTGGTAAACCAAATACCCGCATCCCCGAATTACACTTTTCATGATTTATATGAGCGGTACCCCGATTTCAACATTGATGTGGAGCATGAAAAGCAACTTTTGGAGGACCACGATGTCATAATCTGGCAGCATCCCTTATACTGGTACAGTGCTCCCCCCCCTATTAAAACAATGGATCGACATGGTTCTGGAATTTGGCTGGGCCTATGGTCCAGGCGGAACACACCTGCAGGGGAAGTTGATATTCAACACGATCACGGCAGGCGGTCAGCGGTCAGCGTACAGCAAAGATGGTTATAACCGGTTTACAATAAAGGAGCTGCTTGCACCTTTCGAACAAACTGCCCGGCTCTGTAAAATGTCTTACCTGCCCCCGTTTGCCTTGCATGGCACGCACCGGTTAACCAAAGAGGAGGCCGTGGAAACCGCCGGTCAATACAGGAGGTTGCTTGAATCCCTTGTACATGATCATCTTCCGGTTGATCAAATGCAATCCTTCTCCTATCTGAACGACTGGGTCATCAACGAAAACTTATAACTCCGCACAAATGGACTTTTTATCACAGGCATTGGTATATCTGGCAGCTGCAGTGGTATGTGTTCCCATAGCGAAAAGGCTTGGCATGGGATCGGTACTGGGTTACCTTTTTGCAGGCATCCTGATTGGCCCGTTTATCCTGGGTTTTATCGGAAAGGAAGGGCAGGACATCATGCACTTCGCCGAATTCGGAGTAGTAATGATGCTTTTCCTCATTGGCCTTGAACTGGAGCCCTCCCATTTCTGGCGGTTGCGCAAGTCCATTCTCGGATTGGGGTCATTGCAATTGGGTCTCACAGCAGGAATCCTGTTCATAATCCTGATCGCAACCGGGTTCAGATGGCAGGCAGCCCTGGCAATTTCGCTCGCACTGGCCATGTCATCAACAGCCATCGCCCTTCAATCCATCAAAGAGAAAGGTTTGTCACAAAGTGTTTCAGGGCAGGCATCGTTTTCCGTTTTGCTTTTTCAGGATATCGCCGTCATTCCCATCCTTGCGATTCTGCCTTTGCTCGCGTTTCATGGAACCACCATATCTGAATCGGGGCACCAGACCTTCATCGATCAGATGCCTGGCTGGCTGCAGACAATTTCGCTGTTCCTTGCCGTGGGCATCATTTATGCAGCCGGCAGATTCCTGATCGTTCCGATGCTTCGGTTAATCGCAAAGACACAACTGCGCGAATTATTTACTGCCTCCGCCCTTTTCCTTGTTGTTGCCATCGCCATGCTGATGCAACTGGTGGGGTTGAGCCCTGCCCTGGGCGCCTTCCTCGCCGGGGTGGTCCTGGCAAACAGCGAATACCGCCATGAACTCGAAAGCGACCTCCAGCCTTTCAAAGGGCTATTGCTTGGCCTCTTCTTTATTGGGGTTGGTGCTTCCATCAATTTCGAACTGATTGGTTCTCAGCCATGGCTTATTGCAGGTCTTGTGGTAGTCGTGATGACCGTTAAGGCAGCCGTTCTTTTCTTCGCCGGCCGGGTTTTCAAACTCACCAATGACCAGAACCTGCTTTATACTTTTGCCCTTTCTCAGGTGGGAGAATTCGCTTTTATCATGTTCTCATTTACCGGACAATTGAAGATTATCACCCCTGAATGGATGAGTACCATGATGGCGGTAACTGCCATCACCATGACCATCACCCCACTGTTGTTGCTGCTGAATGAAAAAGTTATTGATCCAAGGTTTGGTGTTAAGGAGAAACCTGCAGACCGGGAAGCAGATCAGATCGAAATAAAACACCCTGTCATTATTGCCGGATTCGGGCACTTTGGGAGTACGATCGGCAGGTTCCTGCGGGCAAATGGCGTGGAGGCCACCATCCTCGACAATGATTCAAACCGGGTTGAATTACTGCGAAAAATGGGATTTAAAGTATACTATGGTGATGCAACCCGTCTCGACCTGCTGAAATCGGCTGGTGCGGATGATGCTAAGATCCTTATTGCTGCGATCGATTCGCCGGAAACAAACATGGAACTGGTGACCACCGCCAGAAAATATTTCCCTGATCTTAAACTCATGGTCCGTGCCAAAAGCAGGATGGATGCTTATGATTTGATGGACATCGGCCTGCAGGATATTTACCGTGAAAGCCTGCATAGTTCGGTGAAAATGGCCGTGGATGCATTGACAAGCCTCGGTCACAGGAGCTATACTGTAACGAGGCAGGGGCAGAAATTCCTTCAGTACGATGAAGCGGCACTCATCAGGATGGCCGAATTGCGGCACGACCAGAAACAATACATACTGCAGGCCCGTGAAAATTTCAGGATGCAGGAAGAACTGCTGTCACAGGATCTCAGGCAGAACCTGTCGGAGTATGACCATGCCTGGGACAGTGAGGAGATAAGAGAGGGGCTTGCTAAAAACAGCGAAA
>CAYHGE010000124.1:0-6447 GCA_964355945.1 uncultured Draconibacterium sp. | reverse complement strand
ACCGAACGATTACAGACAGCATTATCAGGCTTGCAGGTAAATATCCGGTAATAACCATCACTGGTCCGAGGCAATCATGAAAAACCACACTGGTAAAGTCTGTTTTTCCTGATCACAATGATGTAGCGACGGAGAATCCACTCGTCAGAGACCGTCAGATAGATGATCCGACAAGTTTTTTTTCACCGGAAACGGGAAAGATGATCCTCGATGAGGTTCAGCATGTACCACAGCTGCTTTCATATATCCAGGAGCTCACCGATAAGAATCAGATCAACGGGCAGTTCATCCTTACCGGTTCGCAGAGTTTGTTGCTATCCGAAAAGGTCTCACAGTCGCTTGCCGGCAGAACTGCAGTTCTGAAACTGCTGCCATTTGGGTTGGAAGAACTCTCACCGATCCAAGATTTTAAAGGAATGACTTATGAAGAATGGATGTTTACCGGATTCTATCCACGGATGTTTGACCAGAATATCCAACCTGGTGATTTTTTCCCTTACTATTTCGAAACCTACGTTCAGAGGGATGTCAGGCTGATTCAGAATATCAGGGATCTGAATCAGTTTACAAACTTTGTAAGACTCTGCGCAGGCAGGACCGGGAAACTGCTTGATTACAGTTCATTGGCTAAAGATGCCGGGATCAGTGTAAATACTGCGAAAGGATGGATTTCACTGTTGGAGGCTACTTATATCCTATTCCTTATCCATCCGTATTATCATAATTTCAGCAAACGGATCATTAAATCGCCCAAATTGTACTTCACCGACACCGGGCTCGCGTCTTTCCTTCTAAACATCCGTGATCCGGAGCAAATGAAAACGCACTATCTGAAAGGAAGTCTTTTTGAAAACATGATGATCATGGAAATGATAAAGCACAGATATAACCTTGCACAACCAGCCAACATCTGGTTTTACCGCGATAACAACAAAAATGAGATTGATTGCATCTATGAAGGAACTGACCTGACCTTGATTGAAATCAAATCTGCAAGAACCTTTAGCACCGAAAAAGAGAAGTCTTTGAGGTTTATTGACAACATTTCAAAAAGCCAGTCTATAAAAAAAGTGATCGTTTATGGCGGAGATGAATCCTTTTCATATCTTGGATATAACGTGATCTCATGGAAAGAGATACTTTCTGTCTTTGATCAATCGCCACAAGGTGTGTAGATCACCACTTTTTTACCAATCCTTCTTTGGTTATCTGTAACAAGGATGAAGTAGATTCCGGAATTGTAGGCGGAAACATCCAAAGTCCTCGTCGGTGTGATCTGTTCATCGGTAAACAGGAGTTTGCCGGTAGGGTCGAACAGTTCAATTTTAGCATCCCTGACGTTCGTGACCGATAGCACACTGCTGGAAGGGTTGGGGAAAACCGAAGGAATATTGATTTTATTCTCGGGGATACCTTCCGGATCACAGATCAGTTCCATCGCAGGAATGAAATCAAGGGTGGTCCAGGTTCCGCCGATCCGGGCGATCGCCTCGGCATCGAAATTATGATATGCCAGGGTGTCGGCACCAATGCTGAAGCTCCCCCCGGTTGGGAAGATGAATTTGATGCCGGCATAGTATGCACTGTCGGGCCGAATAAGCCAATTAAAAAGATCAGAGTGGGCCCAGCCGGATTGGGGCGGTGAGGGCAGGAAAACGGATGCAGTATCTACCATTCGCCCGTTTTCATACAACATTGCTGTTATACCAAGGGATTCGGACCAGGGCGCTGAAAGGTAAAAATTCAAATAGGCAACCTGATGTATGTCATCATTGGCGTTGAAGGTAATACCGATAAAATCTCCTGGCTGAAAGCTACCCGACTGACCAATCTGGCGGGAAGTGATTGGATTAATGGACCTGGTTACATGTGTCCAGAAAGAAAAAATGAGATTCGGAAACGGTACCGTTTGCTGATTGTTGACAGGATTATTATCAATCGAATCTGATTTTACCGTAAACACCATGTTATGAATCGAGTTATTGGATGTCCAGGGTTGAAAAGTCAGTTGTCCCAGTATATTAAGGGTTTGTGTTTCACCCGGGTTCAACATGGCAATTGTATCCGAAAAATAGGTATACAGGGTTGTATTGGAATAATCGACGATCTTCATTTCAAGATAAACATGGGTGGATGCCATAATCCCGGTGTTCATCACACTGGCGCCGCAATACATGAATTGAAATGACGAGTGCCAGTATTCCTGGTAATACCCGCCATTAGAATCATTTGTATTGATCAGGGGCTTGATCAGTGCGATGTCACGTTCAAAATTTTTTGTCGTCGCCTGAGAAATGGGAGACAATGAATGATTGATATTGGCCGGAAAAGGGTTCTGGCAGAATCCCGCCTGATAAAACAACACCAGGACAATTAATAAGGCGCTGGTTCTCATTTGTACTCTTTGTTTACTTTATTTTGTTTGCTCCACACTTTTTCCCCCGAACAAATCATACGGCATTTCACTGAACCTGCCTTGCATGAGCCATACCGCAAGAAGGATGTATCCTGCAAACGCCAGCAAAACAAGAAATTGACTTACAGATGTTTTCTGAATGTCCTGTTTGTTCTTTACATCACAAACTTCGCCCGGGCAGTATTGAACTTTATCTTTGAAAAAGAGGGGATAAAACATGCATCCCAGGCAGATGCCAAAAGCCGATTCAAAGAAGAGGAAAATAAGACAGATTAGACAAATAATGCCTGTGATCATACTGTAAGCATTAACAATAATAAAGAAGACAAACATGGTGGCGGCCAGCACAACACCGATAATCCAGGCAAACTTCTTCTGGGCGGCTCCCACATATTCCGGAGTTTGGTTTCGAACAATCAACCGTCCTAAAATCAGGGTGGGTGAAAACTTAGGATTGATAAAAACACGTATCAGAAAATCCGTGAGGAAAACGGTAATTATGTACTTTATCGGGACAAAATTCCCTTTAAACAGAATAAACATTAACGAAAGAAAGGTGGCTAAAAACAGGATTCCTGCTGCCGCCCTAATTTCACGCTCGTTCATAACGGGGATGTTAAATCCTTCTACATCCTCACCAAATTTGATTATATTTTTCATTCTGGGTTTAATTTTAGGTAGATCTATATTTCATTACAAATATATGACTTTTGAGACTGCCTCATAGACTCCACCGGCTTTCTGTAAAAGAGATCCGGCCGATGATCTCCTTTGCTGAAAACAACCCAGCTGGAAGAACAAGATCGGCCTGCAGCATGGCGGCTTTTTTATGAGCCGGCAAATTACCGGTGGAACCGTTGATGAAAATCGATATCCCGGGATCCACCAGGATGCTCAATGCCCCCGATTCGCAAATCACCGGATTATTCGTTGGATTGCACTCTTTCATGAAGAGGTCAAATGCTGATTCCAGGCAACTGTCCACTGTTTCCATGAAAAATGATTGCACCGCTCCTGCTTCTAGGAATTGCCCGCTGTTCTTGTGGTGTGGCCCCAGATCCTGGAAAATCCTGATTCCGTTCGCAGTTGCCCGCAAAATGGTGTTTCCCAGGTCATCGTGAACATGCGGAGAAATTTTAAGGGCAATTAACGGAATCCCAGGTGAAAATGCCCGGATCAATGCAGTGACCATGAAGGTCTTTCCAACCTTTCTTCCGGATCCGGAGATGATGATCAAGTGAGGAAATGGCTTTCGGGGCATTGGCATTCAGACATTCAGGGAATGAGCAGCTTAAAACATGCAAAGAGCAACACGATTGCCAGGGAGATTTTAAAATAGCGGGCGGGAAGAAATTTGATGGCCGTTGTTGACCCGATAAACCCGCCGCCGGCAACGATCAGTATCCAGTAAATAAAATGCGGAGGCAGGATGATGCCGTTGGGTATAAGCCCGGCAATACCGGCCAGCGAATTACATAAAATAAACAGGGAGGAGTAAACACCTGTCTCCTTCACATGGGTCCACTTCATCAGGATGAAAATCGGACTGAGCAGAATTCCGCCGCCGATGCCGATCATTCCCGAAAGGAGTCCGAGCAGAGAACCGATGGCGACTGAAAGTAAAACACCGGGAGGTGGTTTCACCTCATATTCCCTCGACGGGCGGTACAATAGCCGCATCAACGCCAGCAGCAACATGATTCCCAGCAAAAACTTGTACGTCCCCGGGTTCAAATGAACAAGTGCACCGATAAATGCCATGGGAATGGCAGGCAACAGGAATGGCAGAAACAGCCGCCACCTTATTGTGTACCCCCTGTTGAAACTGATAAAAGCAATTCCCGCAACAAAGAGGTTCAGTATCAGTGCCGAACCTCTGAAATAAACCGTACTGACCGCAAAAACAGTCATGATGGCCAGGTAACCGCTTGCGCCGCCATGCCCCACAATCGAATACATGATTGCAACCGCGAAAAGGGAAAGTAAAAATATCAGGGAACTATCCATGCACTAATCGTTATTCCCTTTGATGAATAACGCTGCTAAATTAATAAAAAATTGTTTTAAAATGCATTAGATTGCTTTGTGAGAAATATCACAAACGCCTGTGATAATTGTCGGTATCTGACCACGTATTGTCGACCTGTTTCTGTCAACTTTGCACAACCACCTCCCTTGCCTCCTTGCCGTAATTCGACGATTGGATCTCCTGCGATGTCATTCATGGTACGGATGGCATAGTAAGCCTTACGATAGGATAACCCCATAGATGCCGCCGCTTTCCTTAGAGAACCAAGCTCCTCAACTTTTTCAAGGAGCTCAATCCTTCCTGAACCCAAAAAATTCAGCCCATCAATTTCTATCCAGATTCTTCCGGAAACCATCAGTTTTTTCTTTGTCATGGAGGGAGACACTTGAAATTTTCACAAAACTAACAATATTTTTTTATGCACATTTGTCACATAGATAAAACTAGATTAGTGTATTTGAAACGGGTAAACGGGTAAACAAGTAAACGGGTAAACGGGTAAACAGGCTCATCCGCTCACCTGTTTACCCGCTCACCAGCTCACCCGTTTACCGAGATACATAAACCAAATCTGAATGAACCGCAGAAATTTTATTCGAATTTCAACACTGGGTGCCGGAGGCGCGATGTTTGGCAGCATCGGTTTTGGCAACGACAGGGAGCCCTCTCTGATCGACCGGCTTACAGGCAATGTACATCCGGTTGAATCAGGTTATACCCGGACACCGACCTACTGTGAAATATGTTTCTGGAAATGTGCCGGTTGGGTCTACAAGAATGACCAGGGCGAGATATGGAAGATCATTGGCAACGAAAATGATCCCCATTGCAATGGCCGTTTATGTCCGCGCGGCACTGGTGGCGTAGGAATGTATTTCGATCAGGACAGGCTTAAAACACCACTCATCCGCACCGGTGCAAGGGGGAAACAGGAATTCAGGCGTGCCAGCTGGGATGAAGCGCTCGATTTGGTCGCAAAAAAACTCGATTTCATCGCAAAAAAGTATGGTCCTGAAACAGTAGCGCTCATCACCCATGGCTCAGGCGGAAAACTGCTCACCACCCTGATGAAGGCTTATGGCAGCGACTCCATCGCAGGCCCCTCTTACGCACAATGCAAGGGACCGCGTGAAGTGGCTTTCGGTCTCACGTTCGGTACCGGGCTGGAATCTCCTGAACCCACCGACATCCGCGACACACGGTGCCTGGTACTCATAGGGAGCCATCTTGGCGAGAACATGCACAACTCGCAGGTACAGGAGATGGCGGACGCCATTGACCGTGGTGCTGCCATCATCACGGTTGATCCACGGTTTTCTACTGTTGCGAGCAAGTCGAAATTCTGGCTTCCGATCAAACCGTCAACAGATATCGCCCTGCTGCTGGCATGGATGAATGTCATCATCAACAATGGCTGGTATGACAAGGATTATGTTGAAAAGTATTCCACCGGGTTTGATAAGCTGAAGGAGTATGTTCAGCCATTTACCCCTGAGTGGGCTTATGGGATTACCACGATTGACCCGAATATGATCCGTGATACCGCAAAGGAGATGGCCAACGCCTCCCCCGCAGTGATCATCCACCCGGGAAGGCATGTGACGTGGTATGGTGATGATACCCAGCGGTCACGCGCCATAGCGATGCTGAATGCACTGCTTGGTTCGTGGGGCCGGCGTGGCGGGTTCTATCTTCCCGAATTAAAGGAAATCCCTGAATATCCTCACCCCCCGTTTCCACCGGTTGCCAAATCATGGCGTGACATTCTTGCAGGCCAATATCCGTTCGCAGAACTCCCGCTGGCCAATGCCATCGTTGACGGGTCGATCAAAGGAAACCTTAAAGACTTTCAATACCGCGGCTGGATCGTCAATGGCAGCAATCTGAACATGACCATGCCCGACACACGCAAAACCCTCGAAGCTATTCAGCAACTTGAGCTGCTTGTTGTCATTGATACCATGCCGATGGAGATCACGGGCTGGGCAGATGTGATCCTCCC
>CAYHGE010000123.1:3423-6497 GCA_964355945.1 uncultured Draconibacterium sp. | reverse complement strand
GTCGGAGGGTTATACTACAGCGACAATGGCGATAACTGGACCAAAGCAAAGTCAGGGTATGCAATGGATGTTTGTGTTGGAAGCGACGGAACAGTCATCACCTCAATTGATAATTCTGCATTCATGGCAGTTGGCGGGAACCTTGACAACTGGGTCACCCTTACCACCGGTAATCCCAATTCCCTCCCTTTTTATGGAATAGGCTGGATGGTTTTTGCAATCGCCCCTTCTGATGCAAATGTTTTTTATGCCAGCATAGCCGACTCAACCGGAAAATTACTGAATATTTATACTTCTGCTGATAAAGGATCCACATGGTCGGTCATTTTTCCAAATAATGCTTCTTATTTCCCTTTTGGCAAAACAGCCGGTACAGGTTGTTATGCAAACGTCATTACTGTGTTTCCTGATGATCCTTACACGATTTTTCTGGATGGAGAAGATTTGTGGTATGCAAAAAAAGTTGAACCAACCGGTTATTACAACTGGGAAAAGATTAGTTCGGGGTCCAACGGGAATTTGAGTACATCTTTCATACCCTATTACCATCACAGTTGCGTTTTCAGGCCCAATGATGCCAGACAGTTTTTAATCGCATCTGATGGCGGTGTTACGGTTGGTACAAACACTTCGACAGGTTTTACTTTTCAGACAAGTAATAAAAACATGGAGTCAAGCCAGTTTAATACTGTCGCATTTTCTGCCCAGAAGGATTTCGTCATGGGCGGGGGCGACCGGATCGGAACACTTGCTCTCGGTTATTTCTATCCGTCCAAAGTCAGTTTTCCAACCAACGGTTACCAGATTTATCGTCTTGATGAAACATTGGTGTCAGCAAGTCAGCAACCTCAGCCATCCAATTATGGTGGAAATGGAGGGACATGCGTTTGGTCAAGTATTGACCCGAATGTAGCTGTTTATACAAAATTCAAGGGTGACTCAGTTGCCGGTTCAGCTTCACACCAATTTAAAGCTGTTCGCCGCCAGGATTTCAGAGACATTACAAAATATAACTATTTTATGAACGGCATAGACACTGTCTCCTCTGCTCATATCCCGATGTGTTTGTGGGAAACATTCAACCAGGGGCAGGCCTTGGGAATTACACGCGACAGTGTAACCATCCATGCAGAGCAAAATGCAATACCTGCAGATACAACGATTACCGCTTTAAGCGGGTGCAACAGGGTTCCATTTCCTTATGTTACACTCGCACCAATTCCTAAAGGCGGAGCCCTTACAATTGCTGATCCCCTGGCAAGTCGTTATTTCCTGTATGGATCGAAAAAATACCTAACCACCACAATCACCGGGATCTACATGACCTTAAACATGCTGAAATTTGATAAAGAAACGGTGTACTATAATGTTTTCAAAGATGTCACCAATCTCGATCCGATAACCACCATGACTGTGTCGGCGGATCTCAATACCCTGTGGGCAGGAACATCCAAAGGTCGGCTTATTCGCGTTACAGGCCTTATCAACGCGTATGATTCTGCAACAGCAAACATTACCAGTTCTCAATGTGTACTGGTCGATTCTATATTTTCAAATACACCGTTTACCGGCAGAAAAGTGACATCCATTTCGATCAACCCAAATAATTCCGGTCTGGTACTTGTCACCCTGGGAAATTCGGGAAATCAAGACTATGTATACTATACCCAAAGTGGCAATGCAGCGACACCTTCCTTTATTTCAATACAGGGTAATCTGCCAAAAACCCCTGTCTACACTGGATTACTCGAAATGTCGAGTACCAACAATGCGATCATTGGAACTGATTTTGGCGTGTTTTCCACGAGCAACCTCAGTTCAGGTTCTCCACAGTGGGGCCTGGATATTCTGAATATCGGCGATGTTCCTGTTACTGAAATTCGCCAGCAGACTATTCGTGACTACCATATCCTGAACTATGGAGTGATTTACGCTTCATCTTACGGCAGAGGATTATGGATGGAATCCACGTTTCAACAGGTAGGCATTGATCCTGTTCAGGGGGATGTTAAAATCAATGGCAATCTGAAGTTAACCCCCAACCCTGTAAAGGATAATTTAACTGTAAGTTATACCAATGAAACATCTGGTATTCTTATGCTGTCGGTTTATGATATTACCGGAAGGAAATTGATGAGCCAATCACTTGGCATTCAGCCCAGAGGTACGGTAAGTACGACCGTCAATTTAAGCAGCCTCGCACATGGAACTTACATTGTGACGGTTGGTAATGGTCATGGAAAGATCGTGAAGCAATAGCAAAGCCAGGGAGTTCTTCCCTTAAACAAAAAAATGGCTGCCTTTGTCAAAGGCAGCCATTTTTTTTAGGCTTAAGATACATCCTTTAGCTGAGTGATTTTTTAAAATCCTGAAGAACTTTTACATCTTCCTTCGTGATATAGCCAATTTCGAGGGCCTTTTGAATAAGATGATCGTAATCTGTTAAGGTGATTAGCGCGCAGTCAGCCTCCTTAAAAGCTTTTTCTGCCTTTGGGAGGTTGTATGTAAAGATGGCCAGCATCCCTTTGATGTTACAACCGGCATCGCGCAATGTTTGAACAGCCCCTAAACTGGAACCGCCGGTGGATATAAGATCCTCCACGACAACAATTCGCTGGCCATCGCGAACCTCCCCTTCAATCTGGTTTGCAAGTCCATGCTCTTTTTTTCCGGGACGAACATACGAAAAAGGAAGGCCAAGTTCCTGAGCAACCAGAGCTCCCTGTGCAATGCCACCAGTTGCAACCCCTGAAATTGCTTCCGGTTCAAAATTCCCCTCTTCAATCGCTCTGACAAAATGCTGGCGGATAAATGTCCTGATTTCAGGATAGGAAAGCGTGATGCGGTTGTCGCAGTAAATCGGTGATTTAATCCCGGAAGCCCATGTGAATAACTCTTTGGGGTTGAGTTTCACGGCTTTTATTTTCAACAGTAATTCCGCAGTTTTAAATGCAATGTCTTTGTTATAGATCATGTGTTAATTAATTATTTTCAAACGCAAAGGTAACAAAAAATGAGGCAGTAGCGCATTTTCATGCTCATGAAAAAAACGTAATTTTACACTGTAAATTTTT
>CAYHGE010000123.1:0-3323 GCA_964355945.1 uncultured Draconibacterium sp. | reverse complement strand
GCAGGTGGGCTGGTGAAAAATGAGAAAGGCGAGTATCTCTTTATTCATCGGCTAGGTTTCTGGGATTTACCAAAAGGAAAAATAGATAAAAAGGATGTTCAAGGCCCGGAATTCGCCAGGCAGGACTTGTCGTCGGCCCGGGCCGCGGCTATCAGGGAAGTTAAGGAAGAAACAGGGTTGCTGGAGGTTGTTATCAGAAGGGAACTTAATCCTACCTGGCATATATACCAGGTAAAGGAGAAGTGGTTCCTGAAGAAGACACAGTGGTTTGAGATGGAGGCTGATTCAGGTCAAACCTTAAAGCCACAAGCCAGCGAGGGTATCTTCCTTGTGAAGTGGACCTCGTTTAAGGCAATTCACTGCATTATGTCGCACACATATTCTTCGATACGGGAGCTTTTGCTCGAAGTGCTTTTCTAACTTAGGCCGGTTTATTCCGCATCAGCCTGGAACCTGAATCCCAGTCGTTTACCGGTGCTCATCGACATAGAGTCGAGGGTTGTCTGCATTTCTGATACAGAAACCTCTTTGATGGTGTCAAAAGGAGGTGTTAACAAGTCAAAGTTCAGCGTATACAAAATAGCAGAGTTCATAATGTTCCGGATGGCCGCAAGATCTAAGATATTGCCTGTGAAATTGTTGTACAGCAGTCCGATCTCCCGTTTCCCTTCTGTAAAATAGTGATTTTCCCGATTTATGAAGATTCGGCCAATGCAATACCCGATATCATTGGTTCTGTTATATTTAAACGAATCAGCCAGGAAGTTGAAAATGTGAATGATCCCACAGTAAGAACGGCGTTTATCTTCACGGATATAGCTGCTTCTCATCACCAGGTGGTCGCGGGGTATTTCAAAAACATTGGTATGCATGAAGAAAATAAGGATATCTGAGCCAAATTTAAGCTGGAACTCGAAAACCCCTCTGTCTTTGTATTCAAACAGGATGGGATAGGCTGCTTTTTTAAGGCTGTTCCTGTTTGATTTGACAAATCCTTCACTTTCCTTTTTAAAAAGGTTAAATCTATCCAGAGTTTGATGATAAACCTCCTGTTTCAGGCTGCTTTTCTCAATGATGGCGTTGATAATCTTTTTGGAATTCTGATGGGATGCGGGCATAGCTTGGGAAATTATCAGGAATAGAAAAGCGGTTGATATCTATTGTATCAACCGCTTTTCTATTGAATTTGAAATTTCAAAGTTTCCAACCGGCAATGTTTTGCCTGACGGTGGTTAGCTCAGAGTTTTTACTCTTTTTTTCATGCGATAAAAAATATACCCGCCATACGCTGCAGCCATCAGCAATGTGATGCCCACACCATCTTCCAGGGGAGCGTCTGTAGGGCCTTTATTGCCTGATTCTCCATGATTACTGGGCGGTTTGGGGGGATCTTGAGCCACAGTGACATTATACGAAGCAGTGCCGAGTAACATCATGGTCAGGAAAAGTAAGCCGGGAAGAGTTTTTTTCATCGTTTATTTTTTACTTGAATACTACAAATATACACAATTTAAAGCAAAAAGAATTTATATTTTCGAATTATTCCGCATATTTAAAAAGTATTTGGAATAATCCGGTTTCCCGGGGTCTGTTCCGTGTTTTAATGAAGAACAACCTTTTTGCTATATGTTTGATTGTTAGTTACAACAGTTACAATGTAGCATCCTGCCGGAGCCTCAATGCGAATCACGGTTGCCTTGCCGGTCATTCTGCTCTGGCTGATTTTCCGGCCTAAAATGTCGCTGACGTAGATGTCCCCATTCATCTCTTTCCCGGAAATATTGTTTACATACACTGAATTGTTGTATGAGAAGATGGTAAAATCAGGTTGGGTTCCATGCTCGCTCACCCCGTAAGGACCTCCAAAATGTAAATGGAAACGAGCGGCATCGTCACCCGGTTTTGCAGTGAATGTATAGATGGGGTTGTCCTTCAGCTCCTGGGTTACACCTGTTGTAAGGTCTTCGAGGATGATGCTCTTTGAGATGAAGAAATTCTCGACCCCGGTGGCTTTGAAAGTGTAAACAGCATCAACCCCGGCTTTGATCCCAAGCGCAACCGCTGAATTTTCATTCACCGATGGCAGCCTGTCGATGGAGTAATTGACACCGTTTTTGATTGAATAGAGTTCAGGTGACTCCGTATACATGCTCCAGAACTTCTCTGACCCGCTGTTGGTATAGTCAGCATTGACAGCCACAATCATTTCATCACTGAAATTGTTGGCCGATGTATTCAGGGACAATCTGAGTGAATTATCAAAATCCTCACCGCTTTTCAACCATGGCTGGGAGGAGTGGGTCTGAACGGAAGTTGTCATGCCTATATTGGCGGAGGAACCTGCTTTCACGAAAAATCCCTGCATCGGGGCGATGTTGTTTGTGACGGAGTTGGTCGTCAGACCAGCAGGGGCGGAGTTGCAAATGCCATAATTACCTGCTTCTTCGTTATAAATCCACATATCATAATAGCCGGAGCCAGCACCATTCTGGACAAGATTGTCTCGTGTCCAGCCTGAAGCAGCCCGCCAGTCGATGGAAGAGGGAAACGGATTCCCAACAAGATTCCATGAATTGACGCCATTCGTAACCGAAACGCTATACGTCCCTGCATTTAAATTACCGGTGAAAAGGTGTGTCGTCGGCGAACCCGTTGCCACGTACCAGTCTGCATTATACGCGGTAAGATATCCTCTTCCAACGGTGAAGTTCGGTGTGGCAGCGCCGAATCCTGCTTCACTGCCGGTAACATCCACGGTTCTTGCATTGTATAATCCTGCATCAGTCTGACGAAGATTTACCCAGTAAAGCTGGTTCGTCTCACTCGCATTCGGGTTCCAGTAATAGAAATCCCAGTTCCACGGGGCTGTGCCAAAGGTTAGGGGATCTCCGGACGGTGTAGGGGCAAAACCGGGCCAGATTGGCTGTGCCGATACCGGGGCGGAGAGGAGATGCCAGGCATTGTTATTGGGGATGTACCGTTCAACAGTTCCTTGAACAGAAGCGGTCGTATTGATGAGTGATCCTGTACCGGTGGCATTTGAATGGATAAACAATCCGGCTGTTCCGGCATTGTTGGTGAGTGTTCCCACTGTCAGTTGTTTACCTGCTTCAACACCGAATAATTTCCCGCTGTTGATCAGGAGTGTTCCGGCGACGGTGGTTAAGGCGCTGCTTGTGAGCGATACGCCAAACGAATTGTCGATGGAGAGATTATTGAATGTCGTGGCGCTGGTTCCGGCAATTGCCTGTGATGCAGTTGTGCCATTGAGAAGGATTGTGCTCCCGGTTCCGGTAAAAGTACCGTCGTTGGTGAAGTCTCCT
>CAYHGE010000122.1:0-6975 GCA_964355945.1 uncultured Draconibacterium sp. | reverse complement strand
ATGAACCCCATGGTGGATCCAACCCTGAACATCTGGCATTGGCAGATCCCTTTATATCTCTTTCTCGGAGGGGTTGCGGCAGGCATTCTTTTCTTCGCATCGCTTTACTATATCATGGGGCGGGAGAGAAAATACGCCGCTGCCATCAAGTGGGCACCGATGCTGACTCCGTTTTTACTGATCCTCGGCCTGGGTGCATTGTTTCTTGACCTGAACCATAAAGCGTTTTTCTGGCAACTTTACCTTACCATCCGGCTGGAATCACCCATGTCGTGGGGTGCCTGGACATTGCTGATCATCACGCCGTTGTCTGTCATCTGGTCTTTAACCTGGCTTAGAGAGCTGAAGCCTGACATACACTGGAAATATCCCTTCATGGATGAATGGGAATCCTATTTCATTAAACACAGGCTTGTCATCGCCTGGATCATGCTGATTTCAGCGGTCATTCTCGGAGTATACACGGGGATCCTTCTTTCTGCCTTCAATGCCAGGCCGCTCTGGAATACCAGCATACTGGGTCCATTGTTCTTTGCCTCCAGCCTTTCAACCGGGGCAGCAGTCATCATGCTCATGGCAAAAAGCCACCTTGAGCGCAATATCTTCAGCCGCATCGACCTGATGATGATCGGCATTGAATTGTTCCTCATCGTCCACATGTTCATGGGCTTTCAGGCCAGTACCCAGGTGCAGATTGATGCTGCAAACATGTTCCTGGGCGGTCCCTTCACGGAAGTTTTCTGGATTTTCGTTGTCTTCATCGGACTGATCATCCCGGCATTTCTGGAAGTTCTTGAACTGCTTGGCTTTAAAATCCCCATTGTCATCACCTCATCCCTGGTACTTACCGGAGGTTTGTTTCTGAGGTTTATCATTGTGTATGCCGGGCAGGCAAGCAGATACCTCTATTAAAGTGGAATATCGAATATTGAATATTGAATAACGAATATTGAAGTGAAAATGGAGACAACGAAACAACCTCAGAAGAGCAGGTACATGAATCCCTACATTGGCGGGGTTCTACTTGGCTTGGTATTGCTCGCCGCAAATTTCATTTCCGGGCGCGGACTTGGTGCCAGCGGAGCCATTAAAAGCGTGGTGGTTGCAACCACACAGTCTGTGGCACCGGGTTATACAGCAAAGACGAAATATTTCAAGGAGTACCATGAAGAACATTCAGGGTCGCCCATGAAAAACTGGTTGGTTTTCCAGATGCTGGGCGTGCTGGTGGGTGGGTTTGCATCCGGTGCGCTGGCAGGAAGGCTTAAGTTCAGGGTGGAACACAGTCCGAAAATCACTTCACGCCGCAGACTGGTATTCGCCCTGCTGGGAGGCATCTTCTTCGGAATCGGATCGCAGCTGGGCCGGGGGTGCACAAGCGGCTCAGCCCTCAGCGGGATGGCCGTTCTCTCCTTCGGCGGGATCATTACCATGATGGCACTTTTCGGGGGTGCCTATGCCCTGGCTTACTTTTTCAGAAAAAACTGGATTTGAGAGCAATGAGTAATGAACAATACAATGGGAGCACTATTAATCGTCAATCGTAAATCATAAAATCTAAAATCCTCATGGGTCCCTTAGCCGTCAACGATATTATTTCTTCAAACACCAACTTCTTCCTGGCCTTTGTAATTGGCATCGGATTTGGGTTTGTATTAGAACAAAGCGGATTTTCATCCAGCCGTAAACTGGCTGGTCTGTTTTACGGATACGATATGGTCGTATTGAAAGTTTTTTTTACGGGAGGAGTTACCGCGATGCTTGGGCTGCTCTTCTTCAGCCTCTTCGGATGGGTAGATCTTAACCTTGTTTATGTAAATCCAACATTCCTAACATCTGCCATCGTGGGAGGAGTGGTGATGGGTGTCGGATTCATCATGGGCGGTTTCTGCCCGGGAACCAGCTTTTGCGGCGCTGCCATTGGTAAACTGGATGCCATGATCTTCATCCTTGGACTTTTCATCGGGGTTTACATTTTTGCTTTTGGTTACCCGATGTTTGAAACACTTTATAAATCAGCTGCGATGGGATCGCCTAAAATTTCAACGATGCTGAATCTGACCGACGGTGTTTTCGCACTGATCCTTGTCGCAATGGCACTTGCCATGTTTTACATTTCGGAATGGGTGGAGAAAAAATTTCCTCAGAAAGAGTATTAGGAGCTTGAAAATAAAACACATACACATGAAGCCACTGCATTATCTCACCCTCGTTCTTTCAATACTGGCACTCATCATCGCCATGGTACCTCAGAACACAACAAGACCATACAAGCTGACAGCTGCGCAGTTACTTGCTGAAATCCGAACCGGAACTCAATTTATAAGTCCCGATGAAGTCGCAGATAAAATTATTCAGAAAGATCCTTCGATCCAATTGATTGATGTAAGGAATCCACGGGAATTTGACATGTTCAGCCTTCCCGGCGCCATCAATGTTCCGCTGCAGGACATTCTTTCCGAAGGGAATACAGATATTCTTAACCAGGGAACCAGGATGAATATTTTCTATTCCAACGGGTCAACAGAAGCAAACGAAGCCTGGTTGCTCACCAGGCAACTTGGTTACCAGAACAATTATGTACTTCAGGGAGGCCTGAACTTCTGGCTGGAAACGATACTCAATCCTACGAAACCGGGAAGTGTGATTTCGAATGATGAGATTGCCAGGTATGATTTCCGGAAAGCAGCATCCATGGCACTTGGCGGTGGCAGTGTGTCTGCAATCGCCCCGGCTTCCGCCGGCTCCGCTTCCGCCCCGAAACCAGGCGTGGTACCAGTAAAGAAAAAGAAGAAGGCCTCAGGAGGGTGTTAACCCGGCTAATTGGTGATCACGATTTCATACGTAACTTCCATAACCTGCTTATACACGGAAGCTACGCCACAGTATCGTTCCTGTGAAAGATCCACTGCTTTTTTCAGCTGTTCCATGGGCAGGTCACTCCCTGTGAATTCATAAATGACGTGCATTTTGTCGTAATGTTTCGGATGTTCTTCAGTTACATTGGCTTCGATCCGGATATCCAAACCGGTAATTTCAACACGCATCTTTTTCAGGATGGATACCACATCCATTCCCGAACATCCGGCAAGGGCCGCAAGCATCAGCTCTTTCGGGCGTGACCCTTCATCGGCACCACCACCCGCAGGCAATGAATCCATCATCACGTGATGCCCGCTAACGTTGGCATCGAACAACATGTTCCCTTTCCAGGAAGTATTAACTTTATGTGTCATTTTCGGTTTATTAAAAATTATTTCTTGCAAAATTACACCGAATGAACACACCAACACAAAAAACTGTTAAGGTTATTTCAGGATGATCTTCCGAACCATGGAATCGCTGTCTGTCTGAATTTTCACCAGGTAAAGTCCCTTGGGATATCCTGAGAGGTCGAATTGCGGCTGGTTGGTGCCGGAAGTGTTGAAGGAATGTTGAACGATTGGCCTTCCGGTGATCTCCGATACTGTTACGGTCACATTCCTGTTCTCCAATCCGCCCAGGCTGAGGGTAAACAGTCCGGAGGTCGGGTTGGGTGAAATGGTCATGCTGATCCATACATTCTGAGCATCTGCGATACCGATAGAGCCATCGAAATGGATGATGCGCATATCGCTTGCTGAAGCGGAACAGGGAGATACTGGCGTCGTTGTAAGGGTTAGGGTAACATTTCCACCGGTTTTATCGGTTGCACTGGGCAGATAATTTCCCGTGAGGGCATTTGCTGCACTAAAAGTCCCTGTTCCGGAAGTGGTCCAAAGTATTGATGTATAGTTGGCTGCAGTGCCAAACAAGGGTACCTGGTTGGTGCCAAATCCACAGGTTGTATCGTTGCCTGCTGCTGCAGTGGCGGGCTGGTTAACCGTTACACTGGTGGTGCTCTCTGCAGAACCAACACCGTCGGATACATGAGCAATGTATTGAGTTGACACGGATGGCGTAACAACCGGATTTTGAATTGTGGAGGTAAACCCGGCTGGCACTGAAGTCCAGGAATAGGTGTAGGTTCCGCTGCCTCCGGCAGGAATAACGTAGAGCTGCACACTCTGACCGGCACAAACTACCGCAGGTGTCGCTGTTGCAGATGCAGTGAGCGGGCTCGCTGTAACCGTTACGGTTGTATTCCCCTGCACCGTTCCTGAACCATCACTTACCGTGACATTGTATTGGGTTGTGGCTGTTGGCCAAACCAACGGGTTTTGTGAGGTTGAGGTGAATCCTGCAGGAACAGATGTCCATGAATAGGTATAGGTTCCGGTGCCTCCCGACGGCGTTGCCGATAATTGTGATGAAGCGCCGAGAATGATCGTGGTCGGATTTGCTGTAACAGAGACTGCCAGCGGAAGTACGGCATTTTCATTGACAACGAGTGTCGAAAGTTTTGTGTTTGATTTTCCAACGCAGAAGGCACCATAGAATGTTACCGTTCCGGTACCCAGGGCTGGCGCGGTCCAGGTAAAGTTATAAACGACCGTACTCGAGGTGCTGCCTGAAGAATTTTGGGTAACATATTTTGTCCCGCCAACAAGGTGGTTATTGCTTCCTGCAATCAGAATTCCAAGTTGTGTACCGGTAACACTCTGAGGGGAAACCTCAAGTCCTTTTTTACCGGAGCCGCTGACGGTGGCAGTAATCGTATAAGTTACCCCTGCCGTATATCCGGCAGGTGGGATATCGGAGGTTATCCAGCCTGTAACGGTGGCGGTTGAACCTCCATGACAATTTTTACAATTCTGGCCGTCGCCGGGGGAACCGGAATATCCGGCAGGAGATCCGGAGGGATAGGCAAATGCGCCTGCTGCCAGAGCAAGGCTGATAACGACTGTACCGATGATCCTGGTAAGAAAAAGTAATGCGTGGTTTTTCATGGCTGCTTTTAATTTGTTGTTTGGTTTATTGGTCATTGATACATTCAGGACATAAAATTAGTGTTAAGTTGCCTTCCTTGTATTTGTTAATTTATTCACAGCTCTTCCTGGGTATTTAATATATGTCAATAATTTCATATCAGCAGTAATGAAAGCCGGTACATTTAGATTGCTTCTAAATCTCATCCTTCGGTCTGACCAAATATTAATATCAACCAAATTTCATTTGTCATGGTATGTTTCCGTAATTTTGTACATCATCAACCTCTGTAATTCATGGACGATTTAACAACCTTAAGAAACCTGGTTCTTGCTCCATACATTCTAAAAGCCACGGCACTGATCGGGGTGAGCCGCAAGGTTGGCGGAAACCAGTTTCGTCACTCCTTTGCTACGTTGGGAATCCTGCTGGATTATAAATATTTTCACGATACCGTGTTATTAAAGGCCTCATTGCTGCACGACCTGCTGGAAGACCTTCCCGCCACCGAGGTTGAAGAGATCCGCAAAATTGATCATGATGGCAGCCAGGTTGTTGACCTCGTGCTTGAAGTCACCAAACGAACCGATGAAACCAAGCCACAATACCTCAACAGGGTTCTTGAAACAGGATCACGAAATGCAAAAATTCTGAAGTGTGCCGACCGGATAAGTAACCTTACTGACCTTCACCTGGACACACATGTAAATAAAAAAATCTCCCAATACCTTGATCAGACCGAAAAATATGTCCTGCCCATGGCAGTACAGGTTAATAAGGATCTTGTGATTGAACTGACCGATCTGGTCGCAAAAAGACGTGAACTGTGCAAACTCGGTTTTAGGGATAAAGTCAGAAAGATCATCCTTCCCGGAAAATAAAACACCTGATTCAAACGGGTGTTCCTCAGCAACAACCTGATTACCAATTATTATTCAACACGAAATCTCCGTTTAAACACCCATGGGACAAACCATCCGATGAAGGTTCCGATTAACATTCCTGCAACCACATCACTGGGGTAATGAACGCCAAGGGCTATTCGTGAATAACCAACCATGATGGCCCAAAAATAGACAGGCAGGATGATCGTTTTCCTTGAGAACAGTATGGATATGGCTGCAGCCATCGCAAATGCCTCCATGGTATGCCCGGATGGAAACGAAGAATCACCGCCGGTTGATAATTTTTCGATGGTCGGAAAGATATCAAACGGACGGTCACGCTTTATCACTCCTTTCAATCCCTGACTGGCCAAAACCACCAGAAGTAATACCATGAGAAGCATGAAAAACTGCATGCGCATGGGTTTCGACCTTCTCACCAGGGCTATCATGATCACCATCAACGCCATGGCAATGCTCACGAAGGTGGTGGTATCTGAAATAAACTGAAGAACCGGAACAGAATGCGGAACAAGATGGTTGTGAAACCAGTGTAATAAAGTGAAATCAAATTGCAGGAATTGCAAGCTTCTCAGTTTTAGTATGTTGTGACAGAAAAAACATCCCAGCCATTTTCCTTTACCATCTGCATTGCCGGCTGGTTCTGCATGATGGCTCCTCCCCAATAATTATGGTCATACTGATGAGGATTATCAAACCATCTTTCGATATTCATTGTAAGCCGGAAGGTAAGCTGCTGCTTATCTGCCAACTGAAAAGATGATCCGGGTAAAACGATTGTAAAACCATTAGGGACAAACGCATAAATTGAATCAACATTGTAATTGTTGCCATGATAGAGTTGACCCGTGCCAAGATGAAAATTGAATGGCATATCCGTTCCCGTGGTATCCTTCCATTTTCCATTCATCATCATGCAATGATAACCGCCACCAAGAACCTCTGGCCAGCTCATGTCTGATTCCGGGGGATTCTGGAAGATGTAAGATATGTTTTTCTCCTCAGATATGCCGAAGATAAAAGCGATGGAATCGTAACCTCCGGCAGGAATGGCATCGGTAAACCGGATTGTTTTGGTCTCCGGGATGTCCTCGTTCACATAAAAAATGTCTTTCGTCTCCCCGATCATTGTGTGCGTTCCATTGTTTCTGTAAAAAGTGATGTCGGAGATAAACCAGGCCAGGTCGCTGATCATATATTGGTTGCCGGCAGCATTGGTGTA
>CAYHGE010000121.1:0-7245 GCA_964355945.1 uncultured Draconibacterium sp. | reverse complement strand
GTGCCCGGGACAAGACTCGAACTTGCACATCCTAAGGACACTACCCCCTCAAAGTAGCGTGTCTACCAATTTCACCACCCGGGCATTTCCAATTCAATTGAAGAACGATGTATTATGAATTGGGAGTGCAAAATTAGCATTTATTTTCTTCCTGACAAAGAATTTTCCTGTTACAGGAAAGAAATTCCGAAAGCAACACCCAATCCGACAATTACAGTAATGAACTTCTGAAGGTTATACTTGTGGTTCTCCTCGGTCTCAAAGAGAATGGAGGTGGATACATGCAGGAAAATACCGATCACAACAGCAAGGATGTAGGTGAAATAAGTGTCGAGTGATACCATCAGGGAATTATCCAGGAAGTTGCTGAAAATTGAGCCCACTGGCGTCATCAGGGCAAAAATCAGCAGATAGATGAACGCCTTTGTTTTTGAGCAGCCATAGTGAAGATAGAGACTCATCAGGGTGAGTGAAATCGGGATGTTGTGGATGACAATGCCGATAACCAGCGTGTGCTGCAGTTTCAGATCAAATCCCTGAACAATCGGCATCCCTTCCAGGAAAGAATGAATACTGAGCCCGATCAGCAGCAGAAACGGCGAGGCTTTCTCTCCTTCAGCATGGGCATGCGTGTGTCCGTGCTCCGCACCCTCTGTAATCAGTTCCAGCATCAACTGCAGCAGGAATCCAAGAAGAACGAATAACCCTGCATACATCGAAGGTTTGCCAAAAACCTCCGGTACCAGCTTCAAAAACGTAATGCCGATGAGGAATGCCCCGCTAAAAGCCAGCAGGAACTTCAGCACCCGTTCATCATCCTGTTTGAAAAGAAACACCAGCGATCCGCTTCCCAAAACGGTAACAATCAAAACACCATAAATCAACAGATTCATTTGCAGAATATTAAAATTTGTATTTTATCACCAGGCATGTCCTCTGGCTTTGCATTTTGCTCTTTGAATTTGCATTTTGCATTATAAGACCCTATTGCACATCGATCACCCTGAAAGGCGTACTCACCGGCACCCCCTTAAAATCTTCAATAAACCGCTCGGAAACCCGCGACAGGCAACCTGTATCCATCGGCAATCCCATATTTATCAGGTCGTTTACGACCTTTACATAGAATTTCTCACTCAGAACAATCCTGTTCACGGTGCTTTTCGACATCAAACGGGCGGCAAGGTCAACATCGCTGCCATAATAGTCATCAGCACCTTCAAAAAAGGTAATGTTATATACCTCTGTACAATAATGGATGGCCACTTTGCAATTAAGGTAAAGTTCCTGGTCGGGATGGTTTTTAATAAGAAACAGGGCGGCATAAATATCCTCAAGCAGGGCAAAGCAGGTATTGTTGGAGGTCTTCTCCTGCAAAACAGCATCGGGAATGAACAGCATCATCTCGTCACCGATCCCTTTTACAACATGCTTCTGAAAGTGATTCGCATACAGGAGGTTGTTAAAGGTGTTGTTCAGCTTCCTTCCCCAGTCCTTCAACCCGCCCTGGTATTTGATATCCGTAGAGCGGTTGATATCCATGAAAAAGCATGTCCCGGGGCAGCGTGGAATCTGTTCCAGCACACCTGTCATCTCCCCTGAGTTTGGATCAGTGTAGTGAATGTACTGCGCCATCAGAACCCTTTCAACGCCTCATCTCTCGATGGATGTATTTCAAAAATGCTCGTGAATCCTGATATTTCAAAAATCTCATGGATATTCTCCTGCAAGCCGCACAACGCAAACTTACCCTTGACCTGGGTGACTTTTTTCAACGCCATCAGCAGGATCCGAAGCCCGCTGCTGCTGATATAATCCATGTTTGTACATTCAACAAGAATTTTGTGATGCTGGTTGTCTATCAGTTCCATCAATCTTTTTTCCAGCATGTTGTAGTTCGTGGTATCAAGCCGGCCTTTGATGCCGACGATGATGCACTGATCTGAAGTCTGTTCAATTAGTTCCATCGTGTCTATTCTGGTTAATATTAAAAATCCTTTATTAAAATCACCACATTGTGATTACCTGACCGCTCATACTCCACACTTTTCATCATCTTCCTGACAAAGTGGATGCCCAGCCCGCCAATTTCACGCTCTTCAACAGGTTTCTCAAGTAAATCCCCCATCTGTTTCTCCAGCAGGTTAAACGGTTTCCCGTCATCTTCAAGGCGCAACTGGAGGGTATTGGCGTCCATGAGCCTGAATTCAACATGAATGTTATGCACTTCCTTATCATCAAATGCATAGAATACAACATTCGTAAACAACTCCTCCAGAACAAGGGTGATCTCCATCACCGTTTTTGCAGGGATATTCCATTCTTCGGCCAATTCCTCAACCCTGGCTACTATTTTATCCAGCTCGGTGAGCTGGTTTACCAGTTCCAGGTGAACAGGAATGCCAAAGGCCAGTGAATTCCCGCGGTCATCCTTGTATTGCAGCGCAAGGATCGTGATATCATCTGCCTGCTCCGCCCCACTTGAAAACCGCTTCAGTTCTCCGATAAGCAGCTCCGTCAGAGATTTGGTATTTTTATTTGCCAATGCGGTGAGGGATGCAGCAAGTTTTGCTTCGCCGAAAAAGTCGTTCGATACGTTTAGTGCATCCGTAATTCCATCCGTGGTAAGCACCAGGATTTCACCGGGTTTAAATTTGAAGCGATCCATGGTGTAGTCGGCCGTCTCGAAAATCCCCAGGGGCAGTCCGTTCCTGACTTTGAGCTGCCGGCTGTTCTCGCCTGAATCAAGGATATAGGGATAGTTATGCCCGGCATTGCAGAACTCCATCTCCCCTGTTGTCAGATCGACGAGACCTGCAAACAGGGTTACAAACATCTGGCTGGGATTATCCTTGCACAACTCGTGGTTGATACTCTCCACAACCTTGTTGATGGGCATTCCTGCAACAGTTTTCGCTCTTAAAAGCGTTCTGGTAACCATCATGAACAGCGATGCCGGAACCCCCTTCCCTGCAACATCCCCGATGGCAATGCAAAGATGGTTAGCATCAAGGTAAAAGAAATCGTAAAGGTCGCCGCCAACAGCCTTTGCAGGATCGAGCGTGGCGAATAAATCCCAGTTTTCAGGCGTATTAAAACCGCGTGGCAACATTCCCATCTGTATGTTATGTGCCACATTCAGTTCACTTTCTATCTTCTCCTTGGCCATGGTGGTCTCCTGCAAATTCACCACGTAGCTTTTCAACTGCTCCTGCATCACAGAAAAAGCGTTTGTGAGCTGGGCAATCTCATCTTTCGATTTACGCACAGGCAACCTGGCATTGAAATCTCCAAGTCCTATTTTTCGCGTAGCCTCGACCAGTCGCACAATCGGACGGGTCATTCTCCTTGTGATAAAAATGGTGGTAAACAGCAATATCAGGATGCTGATTCCAAACATCCATGCCATCACTTTCAGGAAATTGTACATATCTGCATACAACTCTTCTTCCGGGAATAAAATTCCGAAGGACCAGTTGGTCTTAGCCACCGGGGCATAACTCAGAAAGCTGGGAAATTTCTTTGCCTCGAATCCATCCATCGATGTAAAATCCGATTTACCAGCCAACATTTCAATAATTGCCTGCTGAGTTTGCTTTCCTCCGCCACGTACGGCAATATCTCTGATGTTTTGATTATTCATCTGTGACCTGGGCGAGGCAATGACTTTGCCTTGTTTTGAAACCAAAAACCCATAGCCTGTCTTGAAAATATTCACTTCCTTTACAATTCGGGAAAACGATGAGAGGGATACATCCATGGTAAGAACGCCTGTAAATATCCTGATTCCGTTAATATTCCTGTAAATGGGAACTGAATAGGTGCACATTAAAGTATCTCCACCGCCTTTATCGTAATATGGTTCTGTCCACACAGGCTTGTTGAGCAGTTTAGGGAGCCGGTACCAATCCATCTTGAAGTAATCGTAGGATGTGCTCCCCAGAATCCGGACACTCATTTTGCCCTTTTTCTCACACGTGTAAGGCGCATACCAATAACTCTCTTTTCCTTTCAGGTATGGCTCAAAAGCGAGGCAGGTTCCGAAAACAACCGTGTCGTGACGAACGAAATCTCTGGCAATCCGAAGGACTTCTTCATAGCTGATTTTGGGATTTTCCATTGCCTGAACGAGTGTTTGCGTAACAAGTTCAGTTGGCTGCAGTACCTTCTCAAACTCAACAACCGTTTGTTCTGTCATGATGCTCGCCTTATTTTGGGCATTCAATAACAGCAATGCGCTTGATACCCCGTATCCGATCACCAGGGGAATGAAAAGAATGATAATGATCGCTATCAGGAAAAAGAGGCTGTAACGAAATGCCAGACCGCGAAAGAAGGTAAAACGAGGGAGCCTGAATTGCAAAATAAGCGTTTTTTAATTTTTCACGGTAAAGATAAAAAATTATCGCATGAGTAATCTGAAAATTGATATTTTTGATCCCTGAACCCACATATAAAACAAGACTATCATGAATAAGGAAATTCATCAGCTGCAACCTGAAAGACTCTGGCACTATTTTACGGAAATCTGTCAAATTCCGCGTCCATCAAAGAAGGAAGAGAAAATCATCGCATATATCAGAGAATTCGCTTCGAAGCATAAACTTCAATGCATTGTTGATGAAGTTGGCAATGTACTCATACGAAAGCCTGCTACTCCCGGGATGGAAAAGGTCAGAGGGGTGATCCTGCAAAGTCATCTGGATATGGTTTGTGAGAAGAATAGTGATACGGTGCATGATTTCGACAAAGATCCCATTGTCCCCAGGATAGATGGAACCTGGGTTAAGGCAACAGGAACGACCCTGGGAGCCGACGACGGCATCGGAATCGCGGCAGCACTGGCAATTCTTGAAGCAACAGACATCCCGCATGGCCCGCTCGAAGCGCTTTTCACCATTGATGAGGAAACCGGTCTCACAGGCGCCTTTGCGTTAAAACCCGGGCAGCTGGAAGGCCGGATCCTGATAAACCTCGACTCTGAAGATGAAGGGCAGTTGTTTATAGGTTGTGCCGGTGGAAAAGACACAGTGGTAACAATGCCGATGGAAACCGAAGATGTTCCGCAAGGCCATGTTGCATTCAAAGTAAGTATTACCGGCCTTAAAGGGGGACATTCGGGTGATGACATCAACAAAGGACTGGGCAATGCCGTGAAACTCATGAACCGTTTCCTCTGGAATGCCCGTGAAACCTTTGAGATCGCACTGGCTGATTTCAATGCAGGCAACCTGCGCAATGCGCTGGCCCGCGAAGCCTTTGCTGTTTTCACTATACATCCCGACAATGAAGGGCCATTGCGCAATTATGCATCAGTATTCAGCAGTGAGATTAAAAATGAACTCAGGGTTACCGAACCGGATATGACATTTGCCATTGAGTCTGCTGAAATGCCCGAACATGTTATGAACAGTGCACTCCAGGCTGATTTGCTTGATGCGCTCTATGCCTGTCCGCACGGAGTAATCGCCATGTCGCGGGAGATTCCCGGATTTGTTGAAACCTCTACAAACCTTGCATCTGTAAAGTTTATCGACAAAAAGATCGTGATCACCACCAGCCAGCGAAGCTCTGTTGAATCCTCGAAGAAAGATGTTGCAGACATGGTGGCAAGCGTATTTTACCTTATGCAGGCAGATGTGGTGCATTCAGAAGGATACCCGGGATGGAAACCGAATCCCGACTCTGAAGTACTCCGCATCAGCGTGGAGGCTTATCGCAGGTTGTTTAAGCAGGATCCCGAGGTCCTTGCCATACATGCCGGCCTTGAATGCGGCCTTGTGGGTGCAATCTACCCCGGGATGGACATGGTTTCCTTCGGCCCGACGATCAAGGGAGCTCATTCTCCCGATGAACGTCTTGATATAGCCTCTACTGTAAAATTCTGGGAACTGACACTGGAAGTTTTGAAAAACATTCCCGGGAAATGAATCTTTTTTTGCCGCGAAGACGCTAAGGCGCAAAAGACAAGTTCCCGGGTGTTTGTATCCTGTCACTTTGCGTCTTTGCGTTGAAAAAAGCTTGTTTACCAACGATCTTATCGGCAATTCGTTATAGCCCCACGCCTACACCCAATCTGAAAATCGGGTTGGAATAAGGTGAGTTGTACGAATCATTCAGGTTGAAAAGGATGAGGAAATCCATGGAGACCTTATTACTTATAGGCTGCTTATAGCCGCCACCTATAAAAAGACTATTTGTTGTCACTATTTCAGTCCCTTTTCTAAAACGGGCACCATTTGGATCAATGAAACGTCCATTATTATCATATGTATAGGGTCTGGTGGAATACAAATACTCATATTCTGCATGTGCAAACAAGTTCCCGAGCCAATTATCGAAGAGACTATTCAAATAATATCTAAGATAAACTCCACCTCCATAAACACTAGCAGAATATCCATAAAGATTACCTGTTCCGTCCTCAAGGTAATAATCCTTATAGTTATAATACTGATAAATGAATCGCAGTCCAACGTGCAACTGATCCACAACCCTCAATCTCACTTCAGGGGATACAGTAATGCCGGTCACACTGCCAAACTGTACACCCAGGTTACCACCTACAGCCACCCTGCTCCAGAAATTAACTTTCTTATGAGGATCAGCAGATAGGGAGGGTATGGTATCCTGGGCATGGGAAGGATACATATATATAAGAGAGAAAACGAATACAAGGGTTAGTTTTAATACAGGGAGTTTCATAATTTCAGGGTATAAACAGAATAATACTATCGAACTACAAAAATAATGAAAAATAATTACAAACGCAAACACCTGCAAACTATTGCATTACAACTTCAAATGAAAAATAATTGAAGAAATATTAAAAAAAGATTAAATATCTCTTGGTAGTTCAAATTTAATCTGTACTTTTGCACTCCCGTTACGATGTTCTTTGAATGTGTGATTGCAAGAAAAAACCAGTAGTGTAGAGTGATTTGAAGTGAAGTTGGCATGTGAGGAAAACTTTTTTAAAAATTTTTTAAAAAAAGTTTGGTAGTGTGAAAAAAGGTTGTAATTTTGCAGTCCGATTTAAAACAAACAAAGTACCCGGATGGGGAAATGAAGAAATGTTCTTTGAAAGACTGAAGTAAATGTAGTAGCAAAATATCCCAGATAATATAATTAACCTAGTTAATTTCTTTTGGTAATAGTAACCCTGAATAAGATTAAATTTTCCTTTTACAATGGAGAGTTTGATCCTGGCTCAGGATTAACGCTAGCGGCAGGCCTAATACATGC
>CAYHGE010000120.1:0-7592 GCA_964355945.1 uncultured Draconibacterium sp. | reverse complement strand
TTGAGGCTGTCCGGATAGGGAAAAACTGTATCATCGAGAGCATCCGCACGCCGGGGGAGATTGTTTCATTGCGGGAAAAAGGCCGTTTCATTCTGTTCGCAGTGGATGCGGATCCCAAACTCAGGTATGAACGAATTGTCAGACGCTCCTCTGAAACCGATAACATCTCATTCGTTACCTTCATTGAAAATGAAAACCGGGAGATGAACACTGCCGATCCCAACAAGCAAAACCTGAAGGCATGCATTGAACAGGCCGATTTTGTCCTTAACAATGATGGTTCAAGAGAGGACCTGTACCTCGCAGTGGAAAAGGTTCTTGAACAAATTACCTTATAATGGCAAGTTTGCGTATTGCCACTGCATTTTCCCCCTCTATTTTAACCGTATAGGTGCCCGGGACCAGGCCTGAGATGTCAATGGTAAATTCGGTCTGACCCTGCCCCTTCCGAAGGAGTACGACCCTGCCTGTGTTATCTGTCATGATGATACTCCTGATGCGGGCCTTCCCCTGTGCATCGGTCACTTTACAGAAACCCCTGGCCGGGTTGGGGTAAAGGCGGATACTCCCGGCAGAAAGCTCTTCCACGGAAATGTTGGAGGCGTTCTGTGTTACCGTAACCGTTTGGGTCACCACACCCGGTGCCAACACCGTGATGTTTGCTGTTCGCTTGGTGTATAAAATGTTTTCAGTTACGGTTACAGTGATCGTTCCGTCGCCGGTACCCGATGATGTAACGCTGCACCACGAAGGGTTGTCACTGGTGGCGGTCCAGCCATTGGGACATGACACGGCAAATGTTGTCACTCCTGCTTCCATTGGAATATTCCGGGTTGCAGGGAGCACGCTTAGTGTTGCCAGCGGGGTTCCGTCGAGTTCGATATCATCGATGCAGATTCCCAGCGCCCACCTTGCTTTACCCTCAAATCCGAGCTGGATTTCACTAAGCCCTGCCGGAATCTCAATGACCTGCTCTGTCCACGATGAGATGGATTGGGTAAACCTTTTAAGCGCAATCCAGGAAGAGCCCGGAACCCGGTATGAAACCGTAAGTTCATCTTGTCGTGTTCCCCATTTTTGCATAAACATCCAGAATTTCAACCGGACGCCGGTATAGCCCGATAAATCAATGACCGGCGTAATCAGCGTATTCAAATCCGGCGCTGTTGTTGCATCGACCAGGCAGGCGTTGCGTACACCTGAGTGAGCCGTGGCCGGGTAACCGTATTGGATGCCCAGTCCATTGCCGGCAATATACTGCCATGCAGGGTCGGTATTGTCTTCAAACCAGCAATCGGGCCGGTCTCCGGTTGTTTCAAATCCTTCTGAATATGGAAGGTTGACAACACTTTCGCATAATGTCAGCGCACTGCGAACCAGGCCTGTGGAATAAGCGTTCCCGGCCAGTACCGACCAGGCTTTGTAATAATAGCGTGTTTTAGTTGACAGTCCTCCATGATTGAACGTTGTCCCGGTGCCGTTGAAAAACACTTGTCCTCCCCCGGCAATTAACATTCCAGGGGCATAAACTGTTCCATTTAAAGGCGTTCCGAATTGATTAATGGTATCATACACCATCATAATGTTGTTGCCGGCAGGATTTTTTTGCCATTGCAGCAAAATGTCGGATACACTCACAGCATTCGCAGTAAATACAGCAGGATCATCAAGGTCAATAATATTCACCGTAAATGAAATCGTTGAATCAGCCTCCGTTATGTTCGAGATGTCCAGTCCGCCGGGAGAACCATCCTGGAGAAAAGAAGATGGATTGGTGTGGTCGTTGATTTTTGTCCGGTGGATCCCTGCTGAAAAATAGGCACTGTTCGGGGTTCCGTTGGTGGAAGAGGTTCCTCCCGGACGGTAAATATAGACTTCATCCGGCGGGCCGCTTGCATTGCCGGAAACAATAGGATCGATCCGGTAAACGAGCAATCCGGAACCCGGAAGGGAGTTCTCGAAAGTTCCCGATTTTTTTCGGTACTCGACAACAAAATGCTGATCTGCCGAATAAGGGGAGGCAATGGTGTAACAGTTGTTGGTGGAGGAGGTGAGCGGGTGCAGGGTATAGGTTCCTGACGTTGTAATTGCCGGCATGTCAGCAATCCATGAATTCTCCGTATATTTCCATTTCATATAGGCACCCATGTGGCCACTGCCGCTTTCCATCAGGTCCCAGTCTCCCACTGGTGCGAAACCATCGCTTGAATAATGGTATAAATCGGGAGATCCAAGGGCATGAAACATTTCGTGGCATAAGGTTGTGACATCAACCTGCGATTCGGGCTGAAACGTATAGTCATACACCCGCTTGCCGTTTATAAATACATTGTAGGAATAGAGTGACCAGCGATGGGCCCATAGAAGTTCTGCCCAGGCTCCGTTTCCGCCCCTGATGATAAAACAGACATTGTCAACCCTGCCATCATTGTCACCATCAATGTTTAACCCTGCAGGCACCGGTGAATTTGCATTGATCCAGGTTACGGCATCTACAAGCAACGTATGTTCCCGCTGGGTACGCTGAGAATTGCCATTATAACCACCCGGATTGGTGGTTGCGTTGTACGGCTCAAAATAGCTCCGGTCGTGGGTGTCCTTATAGGAGAAGTTCGTCGTAAGCGGACAGTCCGGATAATGCGATGTGCTGATGATGAATGTATTATATGACACCTCATTGTAATATGATTTCAGTGAGCTCCCTGTTGGATAGTTGAATTTTGTATCATACGCCTGCCGGGTTGTTGTAAATTCAGGATCGTCGTTGAAACGAATATATACCGCCAGGTTATTCATGGTGCCTGTATGCGGGGCCATTACAGACTGATCAATGTTTTCCGTGTAAAGTGCTTTGCGCTGATTGTATTCCGACAACGATATTTTTGCCCATTTTGTCAATCCTTCCGCAGTCGGATCAGTTCTGTCTGCCCTCAGATTTGTCGGAATAACAATGTCTCCGCTTACCACACCCCAATAGAAAAAACCATCGCTGCCCTGGATGATCGTATAGCCATCCTTGTTGTGAAGCCAGTTAAAATATTCATCGCCTGAGACAAAGCAATTGATTGCGGCTCCATCCGGCTGTTTCACTGTATAAGGAAGAAATTTGAAATTTGCCGCTCCGGCAAAAAAAGCGTTGATGATTAAAAGAAGAAACAGGAATAGCGATTTTGAATTCATAAAGAGAAGCGTTTTTTAATATGAAGAATCATTCACAAAGGTAAATTTTTTTAAGTACATTGCGGGCACAAATGACCAACTTTTTTGAATGAAATGATGAATTGAATTGAGTTGAAATCTAAACAATTAACTAAAAAAAACATGGAGCCAACAACCTATATCCGCCCATCCTGGGATGAATACTTTATGCAGATAGCCCACACCGTTTCAGAGCGGGCAACCTGCGATCGCGGCCGAAGCGGTTGTGTGATTGCACGCGATAAGCAGATTCTCGTAACCGGCTATGTCGGTTCACCGCGCGGACTGCCTCATTGCGATGAAGTGGGGCATCTGATGAAAAAGGTGTTGCATGAGGATGAACGGATCACACAGCACTGCATGCGGACTGTTCATGCAGAGCAAAATGCAATTTGCCAGGCGGCCAGGTTGGGGATTCCTTTGGCAAAGGCCACCTTATACTGCAGGATGACACCCTGTCGCACTTGTGCGATGCTCATCATCAATTGCGGCATTGAACGTGTGGTTTGCGAAAGGAAATACCATGACGGGAAAGAATCGGAAGAGATGTTCAGGCAGGCCGGAGTAAGCCTTGAATATGTGTTCGACGAAATCCAGCAATATGAAAAACAGTAGGATTGGCCGGAAGGATGCGGTTATAAGATTTGCTTTATCAAACCTGAAAAGTTAATCAATCCGCTGATTTGCAGGATGGTCAGCACCACAGATAACAAAATGACTGCCCGGATAAATCCTGCTCCTTTTTTAACAGCAAGGTGTGAGGCAATCAAGGCTCCGATCATGCTTCCCACCGACAGGATGATCCCATATAAATAGTTTACTTTGCCATCAACCATAAAAACCAGTAAAGCAAAAATTGCATAGAAAAAGACAATAAGATTTTTGACGGCATTCGCCTTAACAAGGTCGTATCCAACTCCCAGCACCAGGGCCATCAATAAGAAATAGCCCACCCCGACCTGGATAAACCCGCCATAAAAACCAACCACAAAAAAGATCAGAAACTGCCACCATTGAAGGGGTTTCGACAACATCGCCGGCTTCTCCTTCAGCCACCTGTCCGGTTTATAAAAGAGAAAAAAAAGCATGATAACCATCGATAACCCCATGGCAATCTCAATAACACGGGTATCAACATCCACCGCGAGGTAAGCACCAAGAATTGCCCCGATGGTTGCAGGAACAGATAGCCATACCGGGCGAAGGTTATCGAACATCTTCTGCCTGGTGAAACTCCCCACCGATGACAACGTCTGAAAAAAGATGCTGATCCTGTTGGTGCCATTGGCAATGTTGGCAGGCAGCCCAAGGATAAGCAGCAGGGAGAGGCTGATCACCGATCCGCCGCCCGAAAGAGTATTGATGAACCCGACAAGGATCCCTGCAAAAATAATTACAACTATTTCAGCAACTGACATTTGTAAGACTTTTATTAAACCAGTTTTGAATGCCTTCTCCCATAACTAAAATAGATAATCAGTCCGATGGCAAGCCACACCAGGAACCGCAGCCAGTTTGTTACACCAAGCTGGGCCATCAGGTAAAAGTTTGTCAGTAATCCCAGCACCGGAATCAGGGACAGCTGACTGCGGATTCCAAACCAGGTAATTAAAATAGCAACTACAATAAATATCAGGATCGGAAATTCATAGCGAAGGAGGTGCGGAATCTGCAAAAGAAGATGCTGTAACCCTCCGGGATCGGACAACCCGGCCAAAAAACCCTGGAGTTCATCCCCGTTCCAATAATACAACACCACGAAGATAGTTGTCCAGATAACCGGTAAAAAATACCGGCTGTTGAAATAGGGCACCTGGAATCCTTTTTCATGGTTGGGGATGTCATTCTTTTTCCAGCCGCTCTGTAACACAAGAACTCCGCCCGAAACCAGAATAAATGCAAACAATGTTCCAATGCTCGTGAGATCGGTGACTTCGGTCAGGTTCATGAACAGTGAAGGAATCGCCACCAGGACCCCGGTGATAACCGTAGCAAACCAGGGCGTCTTATACTTTTTATGGATCTTCGAAAACGAGGGAGGAAGCAATCCGTCACGGCTCATGCTCATCCATATCCGGGGTTGCCCGACCTGAAAAACAAGCAGCACGCTGGCCATGGCAATCACGGCACTGATGGCAATCACGCCCGAGAGTTTTGTAAGATGGAGTTTCTGAAATGCGAATGCCAGCGGGTCGCCCACCCCAAGTTCGGAGTAATGGACCATCCCGGTGAGCACCAGGCTAATCAGGATGTAGAGTACTGTGGTGATGATCAATGCAAGGATGATGGCCCTGGGCAAATCCCTGCGGGGATTCCGGCACTCTTCGGCGGTGGTGGATATGGCATCAAACCCGATGTAGGCGAAAAAAACTCCGGAAACCCCCTTCAACACTCCGGTAACCCCGTTGGGGGCAAAGGGGTGCCAGTTTTCAGGGTCAACATAAAACGCTCCCACACCAATGATCAGGAAAAGGATGCCAACCTTAAGCAGCACCATGGTGTTGCTCGCAATTTTGGTCTCATAGATTCCTATATACACTAAGACTGTAATGAAGACGACAATCGAAAAAGCCGGAATGTCGGCAATGATCCTGATACCGCCAAGGATGGGGGCTGATTGCCAGGCAGTATAGGCCTCACGCACCATATCAGGGAGATTTGACAGGGGAACACCCCGCATCAACTCGAGTGTGGCCTGGTGATACCCCCTGGCTGCCGACAGATAATCGATTCCGAGGTATGCTGGCACATGCAGGCCGACACCACCCAGGAAACCTGTAAAATAGTCTGACCAGGAGATCGCCACGGCAATGTTCCCAATGGCATATTCCATGATGAGGTCCCACCCGATAATCCAGGCAATGAGTTCTCCAAAACTGGCATACGCGTATGTGTAGGCACTGCCGCTGATGGGGATGAGCGAGGCAAATTGTGCATAGCACAGGGCTGAAAATCCACATGCCATGGCTGTGAAAAGAAAGAGCAGTGATACTGCCGGTCCTCCGCTGGCTGCTGCATTTCCAATGGTACTGAAAATGCCGGCCCCGATCACCGCGGCGATGCCAAGGGCTGTAAGGTCAAACACATTCAGGCTTTTCTTCAATCCTGAATGTTCCCCTTCCCGGTTATGTGCATCCTTCAGAATGTGACTGATGGATTTCTTCCGGAAAAGGTGTGGATTCGACACTTAAAAATTTTCGATAAAGTTAATTTTTTTTCCGATTGAGAAACAAGTCTGCTGCCGGTCACGCGTCACGAAACGCTCACCTGCCAATCAAAAACTTCCCGTTATAAAGATGATCCGTGGTTGTCAAAACATAGAAGTAAAGCCCCGGCCTGAAGTTCATGATATCCATGGTCATTTCAGTTTCGCCTTCATAGTGCAGGTACTCTTCAATCAATTTTCCTGCACTGTCATAAATACAAAGATCGGAGTCTTCCCTGGCAAGGTTTCCTTCAAACACGAAGGTTACCTGGTCCTTTGCCGGGTTTGGATAGACCTGCAGTACCGGGCGAATGGTTTCTTCTGAAACTCCTCCGATCGTATTGTAGCCCGAAATGAGCTGGTAGCCGGGATCAATAATGATGGTATCGATTTTAAAGGGGATTGATACAGTAAAGGATTGTCCTGAAAACGTATGGTCGAAGCGGATTATGGTATCACGGGTTGCATTTTTAAACTGAATCGGAACGGGCAATTGGAAAAAAGATACCGAAGGGTGTGATTGCGTTTGTTCCAGGATGATGGTGACATCGTCACCGCCCTTCCACCATCCGGGAATGTGATAGGAAGGGAAACCCTCTCCTGTGTACCAGTCATTGAAATACCAGGTCAGATCCTGTCCGCTTTCACTTTCGAGATGTGCCTTAAACTGGGCTGTCCGCGCAAAACTATATGACACATTTGCATCATTCAGATAGTTATTTACGGCATTAAAAAAAACCTGGTCACCGAGGATCCATCTCAGCTGATGCAACACCATGGCTCCTTTGGCGTAAGATAACCGGCTGTCGAATATCCGACTTACACTCGTGGTATCCGTGCAGAAAACCGATCCTCCGGGATAAGAGGTGATGCTTTTTACCCGCACCTCCCTGAACCGTTCCCAGTAAAGGGGTTGCAGGTGTTCGTAACAAAGCCCGGAGAGGTAGGTGGCAAACCCTTCATTGAGCCAGATATCTGTCCAGCTCCCGCAGGTAACCTTATTCCCGAACCACTGATGGGCAAGTTCGTGGGCCAGCAATTCAAAACCAAACGAGGAGACAAACGTCATGGTTTGATGTTCCATTCCTCCTCCCCAGCCGAACTGGGCATGGCCATACTTTTCCCGCTGAAAAGGGTAAACACCGAAAAGCGTATCAAACAGTTGGATCATGGGAACGATATGCGCCGT
>CAYHGE010000119.1:0-7654 GCA_964355945.1 uncultured Draconibacterium sp. | reverse complement strand
ATTAAATGTTTCTCCAAAGATACTAATTATTATATTATGTTAGCACCATTATCCAGGGGGAGGGCCGGGGAGGGGTACTTTACAGGCATAAAACGTCATCATAGTTCTTATTGGTACAATTGCGCTTAATCAATTAGATTTTTTCCCTATTGTGACTTCTACTGTGCCCTGATGTGCCTATTGTGGTTAATATTACAGAGCATGTTAATGTGTAGTGAAATATCCCTTAACTTTGCAATCCAGATACATTAGCACTTATAACATCCGATATGAAACATATACTCATTCTTTTAACCGCGATCCTTATCTCTGTAAACCTGTTTTCCCAGGAACAGAAGCATATTGTTTTTTTAAAGAACAAGGACAACAACCCATATTCACTGTCAAATCCACTTGCATTTTTAACGCAGCGCTCGCTTGATCGCCGCACCAAATCCAACATTCTTCTGGATCAGAAAGACCTGCCCGTTACTCCTTCCTATATCACACAAATCGCATCAAAAGGCGCTACTGTTGTTTACTCCCTGAAATGGTTCAACGCCGTGGTGGTAAATACCAATGACCCAACCGTTTTGGCTGCCATTTCGGCACTTCCATTTGTGGACCGCATTGATCAGGGGCTGCTGGACGGTGCTCAAAAAGCAGTTGGCACTCCCGGGTCACAATCCGTTGATGGAATACCTCCCTACACATTATTCAGAAATGGTCCTGTTTCCACTCCCAAAACAACCAACGCAATAAACTACGGCGAAGCCTATAACCAGGCTCACATGGTTTCGGTTGACGGGCTTCATAATCTTGGATTTATGGGAGAAGGAATGATGATTGCCATCCTTGATGCCGGCTTTTACCATGTTGATCAGATCCCCGCATTTGACAGCCTGTGGATGAACAACAGGATCCTGGGGACACGCGATTTCAACATTCCCGGAAACAATGTATTTGGAGATGATATGCACACCCACGGCACCAGTGTGCTTTCAACGATTGGAGCCAACCTTCCCGGGTCGATGGTTGGTACCGCGCCGCATGCGTCGTTCTGGCTGGTCCGCACAGAAGTGGGAGAATATGAAATGTTGATTGAAGAATACAACTGGGCTGGCGGAGCTGAATTTGCCGACAGCCTGGGTGTTGATGTCATCAACTCTTCACTGGGATACACTGAGTTCGACAATCCGGTGTTCAATCATACATACGCCAACATGGATGGGAATACAACTCCTGCAACCAGGGCAGCCGACCTTGCAGCCAGCCGGGGAATCCTCGTGGTAAACAGTGCCGGAAACTCAGGCGGGTCGTCATGGCAATACATTGGGGCGCCTGCTGATGGCGACAGTGTGTTTTCGATCGGAGCCGTTGATGCTTCGGGTTCTTATGCCTATTTCAGCTCTACCGGCCCCACCGTTGACGGTCGCATTAAACCGGATATTACCGCCCAGGGTCAGGGCACAACAGTCATTTCAGGAAACGGCTATGTGGTTCAGGGAAGCGGAACTTCCTTCTCTTCCCCTGTGATGGCTGGTTCACTCGCTTGTCTGTGGCAATCAACTTCGGCATTCAGTGCGGAACAAATCCGCAGTGCAGTTCGTAGTACAGCATCCATGGCAAGTAATCCGGATTCTCTTTATGGTTGGGGAATTCCAAATATGATGAATGCAAGGGCCACCCTGTCAACTGTTGACTCAAGATCTGCTGAGTCAAATGTGTTTACCTTGTTCCCGACACCCTTCACCACGTCGCCCTTCCTCAAAAACACCCTGAGTGTACCGCAGACAATTACCGTTGAGGTGCTTTCAATTACCGGTCAGCTGGTGAGTTCAAGAAAATTCATGATTCAGGGTTCCTCTGCAGCAAGACTGGATGATTTCAGTGCGTTTCAGCCGGGAATCTATTTCCTGCGTATTTCAACAGGCTCATCGCAGCAGGTAATCAGGGCAATTAAAATTTAACCTTAACCGGAACTTGCCTCTTTTGGATGTTTCAAAGAAAAAAAGTGCCGGATGAAACCTGCTAAAAAGACCGGAAAGAGCACCGGAAAACACCATCCGGTCAGTTTTGATGATTACTTTTCCAACACCTGGCTTACCATCATTGTCCTGGCTTCCATCACCTTCATGGTGTATGCCAGAACATTATCCCTTGAATATACCAAGCTGGATGATTCCATTTTTATTGTTGAGAATGCGCAGTATAACGCAGATGCAAAAAACATCGGAGTCTCCTTTCAACGGGGGCTTTTTAACCCAACGAAAGACGCATATTACCGCCCGTTGTTCCTGGTTGATTTCATCCTTGAATCACGCATCTTCGGTATTAAACCTGCCGGTTACCACTTTACAAACCTGCTCTTTCACATCATTTCCGTGATCCTGCTCTTCCTTTTTTTCAAAAGGATAAAAATTCCTCTGGTCGACTCGTTTTTGCTTACCCTGATTTTTTCAGTGCATCCTGTTCTTACACAGGCAGTTGCCTGGATTCCGGGAAGAAACGACATGCTGCTGATGATCTTCTTTCTCTCATCATTCCTGCTTCTTTTCAGATATCTTGAAAAGCCCGCACCCGTTATCCTGCTACTACATGCAGTCTTCTTGCTGGCAGCCCTTTTCACCAAGGAAACTGCCGTCATCATCCCGGTCATCATGTGCGGATTTTTATTTTTCTTTCTGAAATACAACTGGCGGAAGATAGTTTTACCCCTGATCAGCTGGGTTGCTGCCATTGCAATCTGGCTTCTTGTCAGGTCAACGGCCACCCTGGCAAAAAACTGGCTGTCTCCCATGGAGATGCTCCTGACAGGGATGGAAAGACTGGTTGTCATCCTTCAGTATCTTGGTAAAATATTTTTCCCGGTAAACCTCACGGTATTTCCGATGACCGGGGATATCACAATAATCTGGGGTATACTCGCTTTAACCGGCCTGCTTGCGCTCATCATCTATTCAAGAAGTTATACCAAACCCCTGACGTATCTTGGCATATTCTGGTTTATTATTTTCCTTGTCCCGGTACTAATTGTCCCAAAAACGCTGAATGACCAGGTATTTGAACACAGGTTATACCTGCCAATCATCGGGATCCTGATCATCCTGAGCCAGGCAGTACCTTTCAGTGGAACGTTTAATCAAAAAATCAAATATGGCATTGTGTTCGCCATTGCAGCGGTTTTCATGATCCAGAGTTTTATCAGATCCAGTTACTTCAGCGACCCGGTCACCTTCTGGACCCATGCAGTGAACGGGTCACCTCATTCCGCCTATGCAAAAACACTGCTTGCAACCAAAATAGAAGATCCCGCCGAAAGGGAGAAACTTTTTGAGGAAGCCCTTGCGATCGAGCCAACCCTGAAAAATCTCAATTACTATTATGGCAAGGTGCTGTTTGACAGGAAACAAACTGATACTGCAGAGATTTTCATCCGGAAGGAACTTGTCAACAACCCGATACCCGATGCGTACTTCCTGCTGGCTCAGATTGCATTTTCAAATAATAAATTTGACAGCGCTGCAGTTAATCTGGAAAAGGTCATTGAACTCAATCCTATTGATCCCCAGGCCAACCACAACCTGGTTTTGCTTTATTATCAGCATGGACAGCCGGAGAAGTCACGGCAGATCATTCAGAACATGCAGCAGAAAGGGATGGAGGTCGGGAATGACCTGCTCCAAATGGTCAACGGCAAATAATACCCATTTTGTTAAAAAACCGCGAAGACGCGAAGACACCAACAGAAACATTTGCTATGTAAATAGCGGTAAGACCAGCAACGTCAGCGATAATCCAACGAGGATAATAACAGTTCCCCAGCCGATGATGTTCTGAACCGGCTTGTTTGTATATTCCCCCATGATCTTTTTATTGTTGACAAGCAGGATCATGCAAACCAGCACAACCGGTAACAAGATTCCGTTGATGATCTGTGTCCAAAGTGTGATTGCAATCAGAGGGGCGTTGGGAATCATGATAATGATCACCCCCAGGAGGATGATGCCGGTATATAGGATGTAAAATTCAGGGGCTTCTTTCCATTTTTTATCTATTCCTGCCTCAAAACCAAAAGCTTCACAAACATAAAAAGCGGTGGCCAGCGGAAGTATGGTTGCTGAAAAAATTGAAGCAATGAACAAGCCGAAGGCGAAAACATGCGATGACAAGGCCCCCGCCAGAGGTTCCAGTGCCAAGGCAGCATCTTTTGCCTCATTGATCACGATGCCCTTTGCATGAAGCGTGGAGGCGCAGGCAACCATGATAAAGAAGGCCACGACAACAGTTGCCGTGCACCCGACCACAATGTCGATCAGGGTATATTTATAATCACGAATTTTAAGCCCCTTTTCAATCACCGACGATTGCATGTAGAATTGCATCCATGGAGCAATGGTCGTACCGATGATGCCAATGATGACCATCAGCGACTTCTCATTGAACTCCATCCGCGGACGGACGATCGACTGTCCGATGGCCTGCCAGTCGGGTTTTCCCATGAGGGCTGAAACAACGTACATCAACAGGGAAACACTGAAAACCAAAAAAAGCCGTTCGGCGAATTTATAGTTTCCTTTCACAACCAGAATCCAGATCATGAACCCCACGATCGGAACTGAAATATACTTGCTGATATTAAACACTTCCAAACTGCCGGCAACACCGGCAAACTCGGTGGTGGTATTGCCGATATCCGCCAGCAGCAACCCAATGAATATGAAGAAGGTGACTTTAACCCCGGCGTTTTCACGAATCAGATCGGCAAGACCCTTGCCTGTTACGATACCCATCCTGGCATTCATCTCCTGGATGACCACCAGCACGATGAACGAGGGAATCAGGGTCCACAGCAGCTGGTAGCCATATAAAGCCCCGGCCACCGAATAGGTTGTAATCCCGCCGGCATCATTGTCTACACTTCCGGTGATTATCCCCGGTCCGAGAATGGCAACGAAAAGTGCAATATTTTTCCAGATCGATCTACGCCTTGTTCCAAAAGCCATATAAGAATCCTTTCCCGGTTTACCTTGTTTTTCTTCTGCTTAACAGGTCGTCAACGATGTCCTCAACCACAACAATCCCTTCCATTTGCCTATCCTTATTAATTACCGGAACCGCCAGCAGGTTATATTTAGAGACCAGTTCGGCCAGTGAATCAACTTTATCGTCATCAAAAACACTCACCGGATTTTTCTTCATAATATCCTTCAATTGTCGGGCGGGGTCTGCGATGACCAACTCACCCAGGGAGATGGCAGAAAGAAAACGGTCATTTTTATCGGTCACAAAAATGGCATATATCTGAGCAGGCTCAGGTTGCTGCTTTCTGAGTTCATCGAATATTTCTGAAACTGTAAGATGCTCATTGAAGGTATAATAGTCGGTCGACATGAGCGAACCTACGTATTTATCATGATATTCCAGCAACTCTCTTACCTCTTCTGAAGACTCCTTTTCCATCTCTTCCAGGAGTTTTTCGGCTTTGTCCTCTGCAAGTGCATCAAGGAGGTCGGCAACCTCGTCGGCTGGCATTTTTTCGAGCACATCCGCCACTTTTTCCACTGGCAGACTCTCGACAATCTGGATCTGGGCATGCGGTTCCAGCTCTTCAAGAACATCCGCAGCCTTCTCTTCGTCGAGGGAGGCAAAAACATAAGTGCGGGATGCCTTGTCAAGATCTTCGATGATATCAGCCAGATCCGAAGGATGAAGGGTATTCAGCCTGGAGGAGGATTTCGACAGTTTAATATTGGCATTGGTAAAGTCAACGGCCTCAATATCATCCCATAAAATAAATTTTCCGGGAATATCGATGCTGAACGGATCCAGCATGGACTGGATGGGGCGGCCGATACCAATTCTCCGGAGCAATCCGTCGATACCCACATCCACGGCGATGGCATACGTGCCGGAAGGAATCATCACAAGGCGGATATCATTAACCCTGACCAGTTTACGGCCATTGATATCGACAATCTGCTTATCCTGGATATTTTCTGCAAGCCACAGGTAATTGGAAAACGACTCCGGTGAAACCTCCCTGACATCGAGGCAGGTAATTTTAAGCTTGCGTTTAAATTTTTTAATTTCAAAAGAGGAAAAATCAAGAATTCTTACCTCTTTGCCCTTCTTTACCTTGATGGCCACCACGCGGGGCCTTACAGGTTCAGCCTCATTCCAGGGCAGGTTGCTCTGGTCAATCAAAAAATCCTTGATTTTACCAAGCACAGTTCCATCGTCAGAAATATACCTATTTCCGAGTATCTGGCTTAAATAGAAGGTAATCTGAGATGTCATTTTCGCCTCCTTCTTTTGTTATCCGATGCAAAGAAGGGCGATACATCATGAAAAAATCAGGATGGAACCCTACCAGTACAAGGGGAAATTGATCTGAATGTTTCGCGCAGGCCCGTCGTCCATTTGAATGTTCAAAAAATTGCCGTGCAAAGATATGGATTTAAGTGTAAAATATTTATAAAATAGATCAACCAACCCTTCTGCTATTAATTTCACAGTAAACTTCATTACTTTTGCTGAAATTTAAAATACTCTTGTAATGTCAGAAAAAATACTCGTAATTGGTTGCGCTGGTCAGATCGGATCAGAACTTACACTCGAACTGCGAAGAATTTATGGTGAATCAAAGGTCATTGCCACCGATATCCGCCCGGCCCCTGCTGAAGTTGCCGGAACCGGTCCTTTTGAAATCCTTGATGTGCTTGATGCTTCCAAACTCCAACTGATCCTGGAACACGAAAAGATTACACAGGTTTATCATCTTGCCGCCATCCTGTCGGGGAATGCAGAGAAACGCCCGCTCGCCTCCTGGGATATCAACATGCGCAGCCTGATGAATGTGCTGGAACTTGCCCGCGAATTGAAAATACCAAAAATTTTCTGGCCATCATCCATTGCTGTTTTCGGACCCACCACGCCGCGGATCGACACACCCCAATACACGATCATGGAACCCAACACCGTTTACGGCATCAGCAAACTTGCCGGTGAACGATGGGTAGAGTATTATTTCAACAAATATGGGGTTGACACCCGCAGCCTGCGTTATCCGGGACTTATCAGTTACAAAACCGAAGCCGGGGGAGGTACCACCGACTATGCTGTGGAAATTTTCTATGAAGCCATCAGGCATAAAAAATATGAGTGCTTCCTCGGGCCGGATTCAGCCCTGCCGATGATGTTCATGCCAGATGCCATCAAAGCCACCATTGATGTGATGCAGGCCGATGTGTCGAAACTCTCCCTGCGCTCCAGCTACAATGTCGCCGGCATCTCCTTTACCCCGCAAATCCTTGCTGCTGAGATAAAAAAACACATCCCGGAATTCGAAATCACCTACAAGCCCGATTTCCGCCAGGCCATCGCCGATTCTTGGCCCGCAAGCATCAACGATAACGTTGCAAAGAAAGACTGGAACCTGAATTACCAGTATGACCTGGCTAAAATGACTGAGGTCATGCTGACAGAGATCAGAAAAAAGCTGTTGTAAGAGTTCATTTTCTTGCTTGACCACCGCTGGGATTTGTTTTATTGATTAGGTGCAATCGTACCAGTGAACACATATAAACCTCAGTCGACATGACAATGACCCTTCCCCGCCCCTCCCCTTGAATAATGGTGCTAACATAATATAATAATTAGTATCTTTGGAGAA
>CAYHGE010000118.1:2892-7788 GCA_964355945.1 uncultured Draconibacterium sp. | reverse complement strand
CCGCCGAGCATCTGCATTGAATCACCAAGGATTTCATACATAAACTTTTTCTGTCCCTCCTTGTCGTCGTACTCACGCTTGCGAATCCGCCCTTCGATATAGACAGTACTGCCTTTTTTCAGAAAACGCTCGGCCACATCGGCCTGACCGCGCCATAAAACGATGTTATGCCACTCGGTATGGGTGGCTTTTTCGCCGTCTTTTCCTTTGTAGGTTTCGGTTGTGGCAAGCGTGAAAGCAGCCTTCTTTACACCATTTTCAAAATTTTGAACTTCCGGGTCCTTTCCCAGATTACCAATCAAAATCACCTTGTTTACTCCAGTTGCCATGATGAATAAATTTAAGTTAATAACTCCGTGAACAAAAGTACTCATTTTTCATGCTTAATCAGGTTAGGGGTCAAAAGGTGGTACATAAAACGGAAGTTTTTTTCATTTCTATTGATAATTTTCTCAATTTTGCATGAATCTGTGTTTGGCAACCTCTTGTAAAGGTTGCGTTTTTTTAACATAACAAACTATTTAACAAATTATTACATCAAACAATGCGTCAAATTACCCGTGCAATTATCGGAATTCTGTTTTTGTTGATTTCTGTCGTTACCATTTCCCTGATCCGGATTAATCCACACTCAATAACACCTACCCGGTCAACGGAGTCGCGAATGGCAGGGATTATGGAAGGTATTTTCAAAGGGAATCTCATCATCCAGGATATTACTGTCATCAAAGATTATCTGAGTGGCGTTGATCTGGTTTTTTCACACGGAGGGAGGAGTAACAACAATGAAATCACATTTCTCCTCCTGGATGCCAATTACAAGGAGCTCTATAAAAAAAGTCTCTCCGCAGTCGATATCAAGGATGCGACACTTACATCCTTCCGGTTTGAACATCCGATCTTTATCGGAACAGGAAAGATGGTGCATCTCCTTCTGTTTTCGAATGATGGCACCCAGAACAACACGGTTTCACCACTGTATAACCAAACCGACTCGATAGGTCAGCTCTATGTTTCTCAGGTTACCGGGAGTGACCTGATCGGATCCATGAAAAACAAGGTTCGAAAATACAACGGAAGTCTCATGTTACGCACGTATGGAAATGACTCCAGCCAGTTCTGGCTGCTGAAAATCTTCCTCTACTTCCTGTGTGTGGTTCTGTCTTGTCTTATTATATGGTTTTCGCAGATCCGGTCAATACTTGCCCGCATCAGGATCCTGCCGGAGTGGGTATTTATTTTCATTGCAGTTCCTGCATCGACAGTTTTCGCCTTTATCACGCCCCCATTGCAGGTTCCCGATGAAGGAAGCCATTTTTCAAGGGCATACCAGATTTCCGAATTCGACTTTACCAGGCATAATAACACAGGACCGGCATCCATGGTAAAATTGGATTCGATTTTCGGACATTTGCATTTTTTAGCCGGTGAGAAAACGAGTATGTCCGAGATTAAAAGTCATCTCGGCGTTAAACTTGAACCCGGCAAGAGAGCTGCTGTCTCACCTCCTGCATATACGCTTCCCTATATTCCTCAGGCCCTGGGGATATTTGCCGGCCGAATAACCGACTCCTCACCATTGGCACTTATGTACCTGGGAAGGATTTTCAACCTGCTTATTTCCATTCTTCTCCTGTTTTTTGCCATCAGGATCATCCCGCAGTTTAAATGGATCTTTCTGCTTCTGGCCTTAATGCCCAAAACCTTGTTCCTGTTCGGGTCGTTGTCGTACGACAGTCTCACCATCAGCCTGTCATTTCTGACCATTGCCGTTTTCTTTTACTACGCTTATGCATGCGAACGAAAAATCGTATGGAAAGACCTGGTCGTCATGGCCTTGCTGGTATTACTCCTGCTCTTTTGCAAACCTCCCTATTTTATTCTGGGGTCGCTATTCTTTTTTATCCCCGGGAAAAAATTTGGCAAACTCTATAAGTACATCATGATTTCGATTGGTGTGGTTGTCTTTGCCTTGATCATCTATAAAGGTGGTCCGGTTGCAATGGATTATTTCTCCGGAAATAACACAACCCCGGAGGTTGCAGCTGCGGCTCCATCCGACACCACCCCGCTGCCGGTTATCAGACCTGACGACCAGATAAAACTTATTAAAAGTGATATCCCTGCCTATTTAAAACTGATTGTCAAAAGTGGATTTGACTATTACAGGTCATACATTTTAAAGAGTTTCGTCGGAGTTCTCGGATGGATCGATGTCGAACTTCCCGACATCCTTACCTGGTCCTACCTGATACTGATGCTGATGGCAGCCCTGGTGCTGTCTGGTGAAAATGTAAGGCTAGGTTTGCCGAAAAAAACCCTGCTGTTCCTCCTGCTGGTCATTACATTTATCATTGTTGAAAGCGCCATGTATATCTATGCCACAAAGCCGGGCAGGGACCGTGTGTTCGGCGTTCAGGGACGGTACTTTATCCCCATGGCGCCGCTCTTTTTCATGCTGTTCTACAACAAGTATCTTAATCCGCTGCTTAACTTGCTTTTCAGCATGCGGAGATCGGAATACAACAAGGCGAAGGTCAAGTTAAAACCTGCAATTTACCAGGAGATACAGGAAAAGGAGCAGCTCTTCGACAAAACATTATACATTTTCCTGATCGGATTTTGCGTTTTCACCCTGCTGTATTCAATTTATATCATGCTGATACGCTATTATAATATCGCAACTTAATATAAATATAATGCAATCTGAATTTCAGCTTACGGTTATTATTCCTGCGTTCAACGAGGTGGATAACCTTACGGTTTTTCTGCCGCCGCTGATTGAACATTGCAGGGAAAACGGCTGGCAGATCATTCTTGTCAATGATGGGTCACATGACCAGACAAAGGAGTACCTGAAGGGTTTTGATCAGGAACCTCTTCTGAAAGTCATACACCATAAGTTGAATAAAGGCTATGGGGCTGCCATCAAATCGGGGATCAGGGAGTGTGAAACCGAGTATCTCATCACCTTCGATGCCGATGGCCAGCATTACCTGGAAGATATAGACAAACTGCGTCGCCGGTTGATGGAAAATGATGCCGACATGGTTGTTGGATCGCGGAAAGGTCTCAAGTCTTCTTCCCATGTCAGGGGAGTCGGAAAAAGCATCATTCGCCTGATTGCCAACATCATGATGACTGTTCCGGTTCACGACATCAACTCAGGAATGAAAATCTACCGCACCGACCTTGCAAAAAAATATCTTTTCCTTACTACCGATACCATGTCGTTCAGCGATGTGATCACCCTGGTATTTATCAACAACCGCCACCTGGTACTGGAGGAGCCCATCAGCATTAAGGAAAGAACCACCGGAAAAAGCACCATCGGATTTCAAACGGCTTTTCAAACAGTGATGGAGATCCTCCACATCGTCATCCTGTTTAACCCGATGAAGATATTTCTGCCGTTATCACTGCTCTGTTTTGGTCTCACTGCCATCTGGGGGCTCCCGCTGCTGATTGAAGGCAGGGGGCTCAGCATAGGCAGTTTGCTTGGTGTGATCATGGGGATATTGCTATTTCTGCTTGGTTTGATTGCTGAACAGTTGTCGCTCATCCGGAGAAATCAGCATGCATAATCTGTATCCATTTACGATTGGACGATTTACGATTTACGAATAAATTTACGATTAACCGATTGACGATTAGTGCACATCAATCGTAAATCGTAAATCAAACAATACAATCTGCAATCGTCAATCGTCAAATCGTAAATCAACTTGAGAGAAGCCAGTATGCGAAAACGATCAGCCTGATTTTCACCCGGTGTTTGAAGAGCCGCCAGGGATTCCGGTCATATCGCAGATGGATCTGGTACTGTTCTTCAAACTGTTTCCGGTAATTTTTAGCACTGATCGACTGGCCGTGCACCCTGAAACAGGCAAGATCTTCGGCAATGTAGCCGGGTTTGCCGAGTTTGGCCAGCCTGAGCCATAAGTCATAATCCATGGCGGTGGGCAACCCCAGGTCGATCGGACCAGCTGCCTGCAATGCGCTTCGCCTGACATACACCGCAGGCTGGGAGATGAAATTCTCTGTCAGAAGGCTTTCATAGCTGTATTTTGCGGCTAATTTATTCTTATAAGCCGTAATCCATTTCCTGATCTCCCGGTCATGCTCATCCACCATGCGGCAATTTCCGTAGAGCCACAAACAATCGGGGTGCAGGTCAAAATAAGACGAAACTTTTTGCAATGTTCCCGGAAGACAGATGTCGTCGGAATTGAGCCATCCGATAATATCTCCGGAGGCCATGCCAAACCCCTTATTCAGGGCATCCTGCATGCCCCGGTCAGGTTCTGAGACAAACCTTATTTTCCCATTGTATTTTCTGAGGATATCGAGGGTGCCATCTGTGGAGCCCCCGTCGATCACAAGGTGCTCAACCGGAACATCCACCTGCTGGGCATGAATGCTTTCCAGCGTTCGTTCAATGAACTCCGCCTGATTAAAGGAGGGTGTGATGATCGATATTGTTTTTTGTGCGGACATCCTGAATTAATTATCAACCAGTGAATTACCTTGAAGCGTCCGCTCAACGGCGTCAATTACCTGATCAACTGTAATTAGGTTGATATCAACTTCTGAACCATTTTGAAACCTTTCAGTCAGCAAACGCTTATCCTCCTTCTGAAAATCAAGTGGGATTACACATTCCATGACAATACCCTTTTCCTTTGGATATGGAACAAACCGCCCATAGTGGTTCATCTGGGAGATCACCACAACCGGCACACCCAACGCAGCACCGATATGCACGGCCATCGTATCGTTGGTTACCAGCAGGCGGGCTTTGGAGATGACTGCCGGGAGATGCTTCAGGGGGGTTTTCCCGGTTAAATCAACAAGTTTATGGTGACTCAGTTGCATGATTTCACCTGCCAGTTTCTG
>CAYHGE010000118.1:0-2792 GCA_964355945.1 uncultured Draconibacterium sp. | reverse complement strand
GCATCGAACTCAAATGAAAACACATCACCGGAACAGATGAGCCGGGAATACCAACGATCAGATATCTTTTTATATGGCCCAAGAATATTTACCGTGTCACCGTTATGGCTGATCCGTTCCTGCGGAGAAGATATCTTTGCAAAATAGTCGAAGAGCAACTCCCGTGATCTCGATGCGTGAATCGTAACAGAATACTGCTGGTAAAGTTCACCGGCAAGGCGCACATAGTATGGCAGGTCAAGATAGATGCGGCTTTTGTCAATCCAGATGAATTCGTTGACCGAATCGCTGTCAAAATGCACGGCGAACTCCCTGTATGCAGCATTTCCGCAAAAAGTAATATGATGGTCGCGGTATTTATCACTTTCACGAATCAACTTCAGGAAGTTCCGGAACAGGATATAATCCCCGATGGCATCCGGTTTCAGGACGAGAAGGCGTTTCTCCGCCCTTTTCCCGGGTCGCTTGAACGAAAGTGAAATCGCTGCAACAACACAGAAAAGAACCGAGACGTACCGAAGGTAGATCCGTGCCATCCTTCGCTGGATGTGGTCCTTAAAGTTCATCATTCATGCTTTTTGTTTCTATTTCAATGATGTTTTTTCGATTCCTGAACTTCACGATCGATTGTGCCGATGGTTGAGGTAAAACAAGGTATAACAACCGGGTGAAGACAAACAACATCCACAAATACCTATAATACAACTTCCCCTTTACCGAGATATCCCCGTGAGCTTTGTAAATCCTGTACCGTTCTTTCCACGACTGAAGATAGTGCTGATTGGAAAGTCCGGTTACGTTGATGATGCAAACTGGTTGAGGAAAATAGTGAAAACTCCGATGCTCACTATGCATCCTGTAAACCAGGTCGAAATCGGCAGCAATGGGGTATGCAAGTGAAAATCCGTGTGATTTCAAGATGGAAGTGCGGGCAAGCATCGCCTGGTGGCAGAAGGGCATGCCCTTCCAGAGGGAGTCCTCCGGACTTGCCTTTTGAAGAACGCAGAAACGGTTATAATCAGCAATACTGTCTCCGTAAATCAGGTCTTCTTTTCCCAGGTTACCATCAAAAATCCTGGAAATGACCCCCGGATCAGCAAAAACATCCCCGGCATTCATAAAAATGATCCATTCTCCTGTGGCAAACCGGATTCCCTTGTTCATGGCATCATAAATTCCGCGGTCGGGTTCCGAAACCCTGATCTTAATGTGGCTGGCGTATTCTTCAATAACCCGGAGTGTACCATCGGAAGAACCGCCATCGATTACAATGAACTCAATGGATGGATAGTCCAGACCAGCCACGCTGTCTGCAGTCTTATGGAATCCTGCTGCATTGTTCAGCACAACGGTAACGATGGATATGACTGGCTTTATATCATTCATGATTATGGAAAAAATCCTTCTTTATGACCTTGCTTCACTTTTAGGAAAAAACGCGGTTCAGTTCCTTCATTACAACGCTGGTTGCAAAATGTTCGTCGAATATTTTTTTTGCCCGAAGGCATTGCTCCTCATACCATTCCTGATTGGTTAACAAACGCATAATTTCACCAGCAAAACCTTCCGGATCATCTGCAACGATGAATTGATCCAGATATCCCGGGGGCATTCCGCAAAGACCCCTCGAAGTGTTAACCATGGGGATTCCGTAAGCCAGTGATTCAACAACCTTCACCTTCATCCCGGTTCCCCGCTTCAATGGATTGATTGAAATTTTACACACAGGGTAAATCCCGCTAACACCTGACACATAATGTTTCTTCGTCACCCCCGGGAGATCAGGGGCATACCTGGCAATTTTCCCGACGACAACAATTTTCATTTCAGGGGATAACAGGGGGAAGACCTTTGTGAAAAACCAATCCAGTCCTTCGATGTTATCCGCATTGTCGTCCCCGATAAACAGAATATCATACTTTTTTATACAGTCGGTCCGGTCAGGGCGGGCCATGAAGATCGGGATGAAAAAGTATTCAGGATGCAGCGCATTGCCGGAGAAGAATTTCATCTCCTCATGGGATAAACAGATCACCCTGTCAAAAAGGTTGACCCTGGCGATCTCTTCCTGGATGGAATCCTGCATTTCCGCGGATCCGGGTGATTTCTCATATAATTTCTGAGAAATGAAATCCTCCATCGTCAGCACTTTAACCGGGTTCCCCGGTAAATTCTCTTTTAAAAGATTGGCCCAGTAAACATACCCTACAACCACAAAATCATAGGTGTTGTTTCGAAGGATGCTGTTAAACTTTGATATCATCCCGGGAAAAGCATAATCGGGTAGCAAACTGACAGAACTGTTTTTCCTGTTCGAAAAGAAATCCAAAAGCCGCCGGACCTGATAACCGATTCTGAAATCATATAAAAAAAGATGGTTGATCAGGTGGTTCGAATTCCCGGCATTAAAATTTTTCCAGGAACTTTTAAAATGCTTCAAACCAAGGAGATCTGTATCAAACCCCATCTCTTTCAGCAGGGAGATAAATTCAAAGAAACGTGTGTTGACACCACTTTCCCGCTCATAGAAATTATGAGGATAGACAATTAATATTTTTTTTGGCACCGTCATCCTGCAGAATTAATCTCACGTAATGTATCTTTGATTGCATCCAGGTATTGACGCCCCCAGCGCACATCCGGTTCGAGGTAGTTGCCTTCGGCCCACTCATTCCATGATTTGATAATGAGCAGGTTGTGTTTGCGGTTGTTCTGCAATACAAATTTGATAGCCGATTTCAGATGCTGCCGGAACAGGTCGGGTGTGGATCCCTGGAAAACCATTCCGCGGT
>CAYHGE010000117.1:2370-7814 GCA_964355945.1 uncultured Draconibacterium sp. | reverse complement strand
AATCATTGCCCTCTATAGCTTTTCCTTCCAATCGAAAGCTTGACCGGGGAAGGATGTGTTTGTTATTTCACGAAGAGAAGAGAAGGTTCAAAAAGGTACACGAAGAAAAACCCACCTTTGAGGTGACAATCGTTAAAAATGGGTTAAAAGCTTTGTGTTATTACCTTCGTGAATCTTCGTATAACCTCGGTGTATCTTCGTGAAAAGAAATTAGCCAACTGGTGGAAAAGGCTTGTACTTGCCGAAAATATTGAGGTTGTCACAATTTGTGATAACCTTTTTCTGTGCGCAAAACCCCACCCCCGACCCCTCCCCAAAAAGGGAGGGGAGCGATGTGCTAATATACAATTGTGGCTGATTATCAGGAATATAATGTGTTAGTACAACTCCCCCTTCCCTTTTCTGGGGAAGGGGGTTGGGGGGATGGGGTTGAAATTGTTAAAAGTAGTAGTAAACCCCCAGCAATATCCTCAGGTTGCCGATCTCCTTTGAATCGGAAACCGTTCCGTTGCTGTTCGTTTTGCCATAGGCAGCAACCGTGTAGTCAAGCTCAGAAGCAAACTTCAGTTTGCTTACCGTGAGTATCAGCCGGGGGGCAACCCGGTAGAGGTAGTCGGCGCTGGCGCCACGGGAATAGAAAGGCTCTGCGATGTTCGCAGGCACAGTGCCGTCGATTTTAACAACCTGGAATTTTTCGGCATTTTTGATATAACTCAGGTCTGTTCCGGCACCAAGGTTTTTGCTGAACCCGGCATAGATACCGGCTGATAATTTTGTTCCGTTGGTTTTAAAGTCGGCCCATACAGTGGCGGTGCGGATGGCGGCATAATCGACAATTCCTTTGTTGGGATCAACCATGCTTTTTACGGCGTACCCGCCAATCATGTTGTAGGCGTAACAATTTTCGCCGTAAACGCCACCGACTTTCATGGTGACGTTCGACAGCTTCAGTTTGGAGAAGAAGTTGGCAGTGAGGGCGGTTGACTTTGCCGTGGTTTTATAATTCACGATGACGGCATCGGTGTGGTGAACCTGGTTGTTGTAAATGGTGTCAACAGCGGGTGTTTTCACGACCATGGTTCCGAGCCGTGGGGTCAGCATCAGGTAGTCCACGCTGGCGCCGATGAGGAATTCGCTTTTTTTCTCCGGATATGCAACACCATATTGCACCTGGAATGCAAATTCTGGGATGATGGAATTCCGGAGATATTTCGCGCTTGGACCATCTGGGCCGGTGCTGGTGGCATCCACCTGTGAAATAGCTGCCAGCAGCAGTTTAAAGTTCCCAAACTGACGGGTGACTCTGACCTGCGGGTTGCGGGTAAAAATAACAAATGGAGCGCCCCCGTTCAAAGAAACAGGTTCGGGCGAAGCTGCAGGCAAATAGAGCGGATGCCAGGTCTGCCCCAGGAGCAGCTCGGTTTTGGCCCAGTTCAGTTTGACAAAAGCATGCCGCAGCCTGAACACATTCATGTTGGTGTTGACATTTCCGTAAAATTCGCCTTCAATCAATCCCGAGGTTTTGGCTTTAAAAATATCCGGGCCGGTGATGGTTCCCGCCACCCTTGTCTGGATGCTTAGAATGTTGTAAGTCCCTTTCGCGTTGATGTCGTTGCCATCGGGATCAAGTTTGACCTTTTCAGGATAAAAAAGCCATTGGCCTTCACGGGCCATCACTGTTTGACGGGTGTCAAAGAAAATATCGGTGTTGACGTATCCAGAGAAGCTAATTCCGAAAAGAGGTGTTTTTTTTGTTTCAGTGGCAGCGGGTTTTGCTTCCGGTTCAGATTTCGGGGCAGGGTTTTGGGCAAGGAGCCGGGTGGTGAGCAGGATCCCGGTTAAGGTAATGGTTAACAATTGTTTCATGCAATAGCAGGTTTGGGTTTCGGAGTGCAAAGGTGCACTATTTTCCCCAATTGTTAATTGCATAACAGGGCATCCCCGCTGGGATGGCAAAGGCTGATCCATAACCCTTTGCAGATCCTGAAAATATTCCTAATTTTGCACCCAGAAAACAAAAAAATTGTCTGCCTGCCTCCCGTGTCTGTATGTCTTATAATAATTAACCCCTTCTCACGTTTTAACCCCAAATTGAACACATGAACAGAAACAGAATCTTTACCATTTTTGCCATTGCAATTACCGTCATGGTCGCCACTTCCTGCGCCATCACCTCACATCCGAATGAAAAGATCATTGTCGGACTATGGACACCTGTCAAGGTTGAAAAAGTTGTTGACTCTTCTGCGTTGCTTGCAGCACCCTCCATGACAGGCAATAAGGAACAGCAGCAATCAAAAACCGGAAAACCCGGTGGTGAAGGCGGAGTCTCCAGGAAAGACGAGGCACTCGACAGGTTGGTTCAAACCGAAAGACGCGCCACCATGGAGATTTTTGCAAATAAAACCGCTGTGAAGAATTTCCCCGGCAAACCGTTGCATGCCACCTGGAAAATGAAGGGCAAGGGGACAAAGATCGTGGCCAAAAATGTGGAGAATAAAATGAAGTTCACCATTGAGATACTGGAGATCAGCAAAGTGCAAATCGTTGTCATCGAACATGCACCCGTCGGAGATGTTAAGATAACTTACGAGAGGCTGCAGTAATTTACGACTGGACGATTGAAGATTTACGAATAAATTTACGATTAACCGATTGACGATTAGTGCTGCCCAATCGTAAATCGTCAATCAAACAATTCAATCTGCAATTGTCAATCGTCCTATCGTCAATCATGCATTTTTTATTTGGAATCGGTCTAAGTAAAGTGTTATCTTTGCTGTCCAAATTTAAACTTTCCAAATATGAAAATCAGATTAAGCACAATACTCATTGCAGGGGCGATGGCTTCCCTGTTGATTTCCGGATGCGACAAAGCCAAAGAGGCAATTCCTGAAACACCGGCACCGGCAAAGACATCTGCACCCACAATTACTGTCAGTGATGGTTACGGTGCACTTGCAGCGGTCCGCTCTGTTTCCTACACCACTGTTTCGGGGATGACCATCCCACTGGAGGTGAATACCGCAGTGGCAGTTTTTTCAACCTCGCCGGGTGGAGGTACCTTTGTTGACGGAGGAACAGTAACACTCAACAGCAAAAGCCTGACGAAATCCTCGAATAATGCCTATGCATACCAGAATTTCACCGACCCGTTGTCATTCAACACCTTGTCCTGGAATGTCTCTGGTTCCGGCTCCGTTCCTGCCATCAGTTACTCCGACGACCGGCCAATTCCTGATTATTCCGGATTTGATGCGCTTCCGTCAACAATCACCAAATCTGCCGGTGTAACCATTGCTCTCGGAAGTGCGATTACGCATGCCGACTCGGTATATGTGATCGTTACAGATTACAACAGCCACAGTATATTGAAAAGGGTTGGCGGAAATGCCGCAGAATGTACCTTCAGTGCTGCAGAACTTGCCGGATTCACTGCAGGCCAGGGAATGGTGCAGGTTTGCCCATGGAATTTAAAATCGGAAGATTTCGGTGATAAGAAATTCTATTTCATCATTGAGTCTGCGTTTACGAAGCAGGGAATAACCATCAATTGATTTACGATTGGTTGATTTACGATTTACGATTGAGCAGTGCTAATCGTAAATCGTAAATCGAACAATTCAATCTGCAATCGTAAATCGTCTAATCGTAAATTATTTGCTTCTTTTCGAATTCAGCCGTTGATTGGTTTTTGCTGTTAAAAGGCTTTTAACAATAATCGACAGCAGTTCATTTGCCTCCTTTTTCAATTCTTTTAGCTGATCCTGGGAAATAAACTCCATTTCTTCAATCATCACCAGCCAGTAGTCTGTCTCATCCAGTTCCTCTTCAACAATTTTCAGTTTATTGATAAAATCCCGCGGCGATTTTGACCTGCAGGCGGCCCTGTAATTCGCCCCGGATGATGATGCTGATCGCGCAATTTGTTTTGATATTATCATTGCAGAGGAGCATTTAGGCAGGTGGTCTGTCATCTTGAGAACCCTGATGCCAAATTTTCGGATGCGTGTTTTTAATTCATCTGTAGTCATTGGTTTTTTTCTCGCTTAATCGGAATTATTTAAAAAGGTGGTGCAAAGAAGACAATTAATTTACGATTGGAGGATTTACGATTGACGAATAAATTGACGATTAACCGATTTACGATTAGCTTTGCTCAATCGTAAACCGTCAATCAAACAATTCAATCTGCAATCGTAAATCGTCCAATCGTAAATCACATTGGGTTTTTTTTATCAACTATAATTCGTAATTTTGTTACTGATTAGCCAAGTAATTTATAATTAACATTTTATAATTAATAGCCATGAATTTCGAATTTACCGAAGAACAGATCATGATCCAGCAGTCGGCCCGGGATTATGCCCAGCGCGAACTCATTAAAGACGTTTTGGAACGGGATGCCAAAGCCGAATTCCCTACACACCACGTTAAAGCCATGGCAGAACTGGGTTTCCTTGGGATGCTGGTTGATTCAAAATACGATGGGGGAGGCATGGATACAGTTTCCTACGTGCTGGCGATGGAAGAGATCTCCAAAATTGACAGCTCGGTCTCGGTCATCATGTCGGTGAACAATTCATTGGTTTGCTATGGCATTGAAGCGTACTGTTCTGAGGAACAAAAGGAAAAATGGCTGAAACCACTTGCCCGTGGTGAAAAAATCGGCGCGTTTCTCCTTTCTGAGCCTGAAGCCGGATCTGATGCCACTTCCCAGCGTACCACCGCCATCGACAAAGGCGATCATTACCTGGTAAATGGGGTGAAAAACTGGATTACCAGCGCAAATTCGGCATCTACGTATATTCTGATCGCTCAAACGAATCCCGAAAAAGGGCATAAGGGAATCAATGCGTTGCTTGTTGATCGCCATTCGCCCGGCATCACTCTCGGGCCTCACGAGGATAAGATGGGGATGCGCAGCAGCGACACCCATTCGGTCATGTTCACCGATGTAATCGTTCCAAAGGAAAACCGTATCGGAGAAGATGGGTTCGGTTTCAAGTTTGCTATGAAAACCCTTGAAGGAGGACGCATTGGCATTGCTTCACAGGCATTGGGTATTGCACAGGGAGCATTTGACCGGGCTCTCCAGTATGCCAAAGACCGGAAAACCTTTGGTACTGAGCTCGTCAACCACCAGGACGTGGCGTTTAAACTTGCAAAAATGCACACCCGTATTGAAGCAGCCCGTTATTTCTGCCTGAAGGCAGCCTGGCTGAAAGACCAGGGAAAACCTTATGGCACAGCGAGTGCAATGGCCAAGTATGATGCCGCCGAAACGGCCATGTATGTCACCACCGAAGCAGTTCAGATCCATGGCGGCTATGGCTATGTGAAAGAGTATCATGTGGAACGGCTGATGCGCGAAGCCAAGCTGACCCAGATCTACGAAGGTACAAGTGAGATTCAGCTGATGATCATCTCCAGGGCGATTTCAA
>CAYHGE010000117.1:0-2270 GCA_964355945.1 uncultured Draconibacterium sp. | reverse complement strand
GTCTATAAACCCCAGAATCACATTCGGATTGTTACCGCGGCATCGCTGTTCGACGGGCACGATGCCGCGATCAACATCATGCGTCGCATCCTGCAGGCCAGTGGTGCAGAAGTGATTCATCTCGGGCATAATCGCTCTGTTCAGGAGGTGGTTGATTGTGCCATCCAGGAAGATGTTCAGGCTATTGCCATCACCTCATACCAGGGCGGGCATATTGAGTATTTTAAGTACATGTTTGACCTTCTGCAGGAACGGGATTGCGGCCATATCCGGATTTTTGGCGGGGGTGGAGGCGTAATTTTACCCCAGGAGATCAAAGAGTTGCATGATTATGGTATCGAGCGGATCTATTCACCCGATGATGGCCGTAAAATGTCGCTTCAGGGCATGATCAACGATTTGCTGATCAAGTGCGACTTCCCCGTTGGAAACCAGGAGAAGTTCGATCTGGAAAAGGTCCATGACAAGGATTATAAAGAGATTGCCGGCCTGATCTCTGCCGCAGAAAACTACCCGGAAAAGAGCCGGGGTCTGTTTGAAAATATCTCGAAGCAGGCAGGGGAGAAAAGTATCCCGGTCCTCGGAATTACCGGTACCGGCGGGGCCGGGAAATCATCACTCGTGGATGAAATAGTCCGAAGGTTTCTCACCGACCTCCCGGATAAAACCATGGCCATCATCTCCATCGATCCCTCCAAACGAAAAACAGGAGGAGCGTTGCTGGGCGACCGAATCCGGATGAATGCCATCTTCAACCCGAGGGTTTATATGCGTTCGCTGGCAACACGGCAATCGAACCTCGCCCTGTCTAAATATGTGAAAGATGCCATCAATGTGGCAAAACTTGCAGAATTTGACCTGGTGATCGTTGAAACGTCGGGTATCGGGCAATCCGATACCGAGATTGTCGATCACAGCGATGTGACGCTCTATGTGATGACCCCGGAATATGGCGCAGCCAGTCAGCTTGAGAAGATCGATATGCTTGACTTTGCCGACCTGGTTGCGATCAACAAATTCGACAAGCGTGGCGCCCTGGATGCCCTGCGCGATGTAAAGAAGCAATACCAGCGGAACCATAAGTTTTTTGACAGGTCGGTGGAGGAGATGCCTGTTTATGGTACGGTTGCCTCCCAGTTTAACGATCCGGGCGTCAATGAACTATACAGGGCCATCATTCGCATGATCCTGGCAAAGACCAGCATTTCACTGCCTACAAAGTTTGAAACACAGGTTGAGGTGGCGGAGAAGATATTCATAATTCCACCATCGCGCACCCGATACCTGGCCGAAATTGCAGAGACAGTGCGGAATTACAATCACTGGACTGCTTCCCAGGCCAAGGTGGCCCAGCGGCTTTACGGCATCGCACAAACCATTGAAACGCTTACCGGTGCAAACCCTGACGGGGTAAAGGCCGCCTCCAATAAAACCGGCATGCAGCTGGAACTGGACTTGCTGTTTGAGCAAACCCTGAAACAACTTGACCCGACTAACCACGACATCATTAAAAACTGGAATAACAAGGTCAGATCTTACCAGGATGAATTTTATACCTACAAGGTCCGGGATAAAGAGATCAAAGTTGAAACCCACACCGAATCTCTTTCCCGGCTGAAGATCCCAAAGATTTCGATGCCACGCTATGAGGCATGGGGTGACATCCTGAGATGGAACCTGCGAGAAAATGTACCCGGTGAATTTCCGTATGCCGCCGGGGTCTTCCCGTTCAAGCGGGAAGGGGAGGATCCAACCCGCATGTTTGCAGGTGAGGGTGGCCCGGAGCGTACCAACAAACGCTTTCATTATGTCTCGTTCGGCATGCCTTTCGTCAGGTTGTCAACCGCGTTTGATTCAGTGACGCTGTATGGTTTCGACCCGGGAATCAGGCCCGACATCTATGGCAAAATCGGCAATGCCGGGGTCTCCATCGCATGCCTCGACGATGCAAAAAAACTCTATTCCGGCTTTGACCTTGTAAACCCGAATACTTCCGTGTCGATGACCATCAACGGCCCGGCGCCAACCATGGTGGGCTATTTCATGAATGCTGCCATCGACCAGCAATGCGAAAAGTATATCCGCGAACACAACATGGTTGTGGAAGTTGAGAAAAAAATTGACGCAATTTATCAAAAAGCAGGAACCCGGCGGCCTGCATACCAGGGCGACCTTCCCAACGGACATGACGGACTGGGACTGATGTTGCTGGGCGTTACCGGCGACCAGGTGCTCCCCCCGGCAGTGTATGAGAAAATTAAAAAGGAGGC
>CAYHGE010000116.1:0-7908 GCA_964355945.1 uncultured Draconibacterium sp. | reverse complement strand
AACCCGTAAAACGTTGACCTTCTGTGTGTTATAAGCCTTTGTAGCGGGGACAGGATTCGAACCTATGACCTTTGGGTTATGAGCCCAACGAGCTACCACTGCTCCACCCCGCACTATATTTTTACGTACCTTTGTACTTTCTTTCGCACTGCAAAGATACTGTTTGTTTCCGTGTTTTACAACTTTCAAAAAAAAATATGTCGCATAAAGCAGGTTTCGTCTCAATCATCGGTTATCCGAATGTAGGGAAATCAACCCTCATGAATGCCTTACTCGGTGAGCGCCTGTCGATTATCACACCAAAGGCTCAAACCACCCGCCACCGCATCATGGGGATTTTCAGCGGTGATGACTACCAGATCGTCTATTCCGACACCCCTGGCATCATCAACCCGCACTATAAATTACACCGGGCCATGATGGCTGCCGTGTTCTCGGCCATGGATGATGCCGATGTCATCCTGCTGCTGACTGAACCGGGCAATGATTTCCACCAGGAAGAAATATTACGGAAACTCAAAGAAACCACGGCACCAGTCATCATCGTGATCAATAAGATTGACCTGGGAAATATGGAAATCCTCGAGGCTGAAGTAGCCAAGTGGATGAAAATCATGGAGAACGCAACAGTGTTGCCAGTTTCGGCCCTGCACAACCTCAACCTCGACCAGGTTTTCAAGGCCATCCTGCATCATCTCCCGGAATCTCCTGCCTTTTATCCCAAAGACGAACTGACCGACCGCAGCCAGCGCTTTTTTATCTCCGAGATAATCCGGGAGAAGATCCTGCTGAACTTTTCTCAGGAAGTTCCCTATTCCACTGAAGTTGCGGTTGAATCGTTCAAAGAGGAAGATCATCTCACACGCATTACCGCTACGATTTTTGTTGCCAGGGATACACAGAAAGGAATCCTTCTCGGCCACCAGGGAGCCGCCATCAAAAAACTGGGTACTGATGCCCGAAAAGATATTGAAGCGTTTCTCGACAAACATATTTTCCTGGAATTACGGGTAAAAGTAGCCAAAGACTGGCGGGAAGATGACCGGGCGCTGAAGAGATTCGGGTACTCTGTGGACTAACGGACAACTGTATTAATTGAAACGCTAACCCGTTTACCCGTTTACCCGTTTACCTTTTTACCCGTTTACCCGTTTACCTGTTTACCCGTTTACCCGTTTACATTTAACAATCATCTCATCACCAATAAACATTTTATGACAAATATCATTGCAATCGTTGGCCGTCCGAATGTTGGAAAATCCACATTATTTAACCGTTTGTGCGGAGGGCGCGAAGCCATCGTTGATCCTACCAGCGGGGTTACGCGTGACCGCCATTACGGGCATGGTGACTGGAACGGGAAATTCTATTCAGTCATCGACACGGGCGGATACGTGCACCAATCAGGCGATATTTTTGAAGATGAAATCAAGAAACAGGTCAAACTGGCCATCGATGAGTCGGATGTGATCCTCTTCATGGTGGATGCCAAAGAGGGCCTGACCGCGATGGATGAAGATGTTGCCAAAATGCTGCGCAGGTCAAAGAAATGTGTGCATCTCGTTGTCAACAAGGTTGACAGTTATAAAATGATTAATGATGTTCACGAATTTCACCGCCTCGGGCTGGGTGATTTTTTCTCCATCGCCTCAACAAGCGGCAGCGGCACCGGTGACCTGATGGATGAAGTGGTTAAGAACTTTGAAGAGGTGGAAACAAATGTCGACAACCAGACTCCCCTCGACAGTCTGCCCAAAATTGCCATCGTGGGCCGGCCGAATGCCGGAAAATCCTCCCTGGTGAATATGCTCCTTGGTAACGACCGGAACATTGTCACACCAATTCCCGGAACCACCAGGGATTCAATCCATACACACTATCAGTATTTCGGTCTCGATTTTAACCTCATCGACACCGCTGGTATCAGGAAAAAGGCCAAGGTTACTGAAAATATTGAGTTCTATTCTGTCATGAGGGCCATTCGTTCCATCGAAAGCAGTGATGTATGCATTTTAATGGTCGATGCAGAACGTGGATTTGAAGCACAGGACCTGAATATTTTTTCCCTCATCGAAAAAAACCACAAAGGGGTGGTCATTGTGGTGAACAAATGGGATCTGGTTGAAAAAGAGACGAACACCCACAAATATTTTGAGGAGGGTATTTTAGACCAGGTAAAGCCCTTCAGCGATGTGCCGGTAATTTTCACCTCTGTTTTAACCAAACAGCGGATTTTCAAAACCGTGGAGACGGCAATCCAGGTTTACAAGAACCGGTCGAAGAAAATCGGGACTTCCGCATTGAATGACTTCATCCTGCCTATCATCGAAGCCATGCCTCCTCCCGTTACCAAAGGTAAATATGTTCGCATCAAATATGCGATGCAACTTCCGACAGTTTTCCCGTCATTTGCGTTTTTTTGTAACCATCCCCAATACTTAAAGGAGCCATATAAGCGTTTTATTGAGAACAAGCTTCGGGAAAAATTTGATTTTAACGGGGTTCCAATGGAAATATATTTCCGGCAAAAATAGTTCGATGGAAGGCGGCATCCGCATTGATAAATGGCTTTGGGCAGTCCGTATTTATAAAACACGCAGTCTTGCCTCAGATGCCTGCAGGTCGGGAAAAGTAAAAATCCTGGATCAGGCTGTTAAGCCTTCCCGCGACATCAAAACCGGGGAGATCATCTCCATTTCAATTGCTCCCATTACCAGGACAGTGAAAGTTCTTGTGCCCATCAGCAACCGGGTTTCCGCGAAGCTGGTGCCCGGTTTCATGGAAGATCTGACACCGGATGAAGAGTACATGAAACTCAAACGCACCAATGACCATGATTTCGAATTTCGCGAACGGGGTACCGGGCGTCCAACAAAGCGGGAACGTCGCGAGATTGAATTCCTGAAACTTTATCTCGACGAATGATCAGAGAGCGCACACCCGGACTGGATGACCTCGCCTTTGAAGGAAGGAACAAGGCTTATGGTGCCTATTACATCCGGCAGCGCTATCGCAGGTATTTGCTGGTTTCTGTTTTATCGGGGGTTGTCATCGTATCACTTGCTGTTTTCATCTCCTGGTCATTCTATTATTTCGATCCGGTCCCTTTGGTCGAGGCAGATGTCATGTACAATGTGGAGTACTACAACATGAGCCCTCCCCCGGAGGATGAACAAAACCAAGTGGCGCAGGCCTTCTCAAAACCGGAGCTGGAGACAGCACAAGTGCCGGTCGTGAAGGATTCAATTAAACCGGAGGAACAAAAACCACAGACCGAACCACCTGCTGAAAAACCTGAAGAGGTTAAAACCATCACTGATTCAGCAGCAAAACCGGGAGGTTCCGGTCTAGGCGACGGGATCGGAGATGATACCGGCCTGGCTACTTCTATCGATGTTTATCCAAGATTTCCGGGCGGTGATGAAGCAAGATTATACTACCTCCGTAAAAAGGTCAGATACCCGGAAGCTGCAATAAAAGAACTTGTTCAGGGAGCAGTGATGGTTGTTTTTGTAGTGGAAATCGATGGGACGATCTCGCATGTAGATGTTGCCAAACGAATTGGCGGCGGATGCGATGAAGAGGCGATCAGGGTGACAAAGGAGATGCCCCGGTGGGAGCCTGGGAAGCGCAAAGGGCGTGCTGTTCGTGTCATGGTCAGGATGCCGATCGTATTCCGCATTCCAGGCAAACCAGTTATAACTAAATAAAAAAAGGGGCATTGAGCCCCTCATTTTTATAATGATTAAGCTTACTTCTTTTCAGGAGCAGCTGTTGCAGGAGCAGCTTTCTTCGCATCTTTGGCGCAGCAGCTTGAACCTTTTTTAGCTTCGCCGCAGGCAGCTTTGGTTTTTTCATCGCAACCGGACTTTGAATCCTTGCTAACCTTTTCAGTTTTTTCTGCAGGCTTTGCAGATTTATCCTGAGTTTGAGGAGTCTGTGCAAAGGTTAAACCTGCGATCAGAACAACAGCTGAAAATAACAAAACAACTTTTTTCATGGTATAAGGGTTTAGATTGTGTATAATCTTATTTAGAACAACGCAAAATTACATCAAGTTTTTAATATAAACAATGTAAATCTGTTAATTTTTTGTTAATGGGTTATTTTGCTCAGTGACAGCAAGTTCTTCCTGCAGTATTTTGAGTAAGGTTTGTTTGGTAAAGGGTTTGGCAATGTGGCCTGTACAACCGGCCTCCATCAATTGCTCCACATCGTCTGCCATGGTATAACCGGTTACGGCGATGATAGGAACGTGCGCATAACCGGGTAGTTTCCTGATCTCCCTGGTTGCCTCAATGCCATTCATCCCATATCCAAGATTGATATCCATCAGGATTGCAGCATAATTCCTGACCCTGACCATTTCAAGAGCAGTTACTGCATCAGGCGCATAATCAACCCGATAGATATTCCTGAGAAAAAGAACAGTAAGCTGCTTATTCACGATATTGTCTTCAACCAGCAATAATTGAGGTAATTGCAGTATTTCTGCTGCTTTCCTCTCTCCGGATGGTTGAATGGCAACCACAGGATCAGCTCCGACAGCGTCCTGGCTGGAATATTCCGAAGGAATCCGGATGATAAAACAGGAACCTTTGCCCGGTTCACTTTCGACAGTGATTCTCCCGCCAAGCAGACCAATAATTTTTTTACTGATGGTAAGTCCAATTCCGCTTCCCTGGTATTTACGGCCAAATCCTTCACTGACCTGCCGGAATTCCTGGAAAATAAACTCATTGTTGGTCTTGTCGATTCCGATCCCTGTATCTGAAACTTTCACCACCCCCCAATTTCTTCCAGCCTCTGTGTCGCGGTATGCTTCAATTGTCACTCCCCCATGGTCAGTAAACTTGATGGCGTTATCAATTATCTGAAGTAACAGCTGTTTTATCAGGTACTCATCTGAAACGATGGCGACATTCCTGATACCGGCAGTATTGATAAAAATATTTTTTTCGGCTGAGAGCGACATCATTTGTTTTACGACAGAATCGATACATTGTTCAAGTAAGATCGGTTTTTCGGTCACCTTTATCTTGCCAGCTTCCAGCTGAGAAAGGATTATGATCGAATTCAGGGTCGACATCAGCCGTTGGCCGGAGTTGTAGATATTATCGACCATGCTCTCATATTCGCTTGCACGAAGCTCTTCCTTCAAAATTTCAGCGAACCCCAGTATCCCGTTCAACGGCGTCCTGAGTTCGTGGCTCATGTTTGCAAGGATGGAGGATTTCAGCCGGTCAGATTCTTCAGCTTTTTCTTTTGCAACAATAAGCTCATGCTCGTATAGCTTGCGCAGTGTAATGTCACGATCGGCACCACGGTATCCTTTGTAAACACCCTGTTCACTAAAAACAGCTATTCCACAAGTCTCAAGGTAAACAAGATGACCATCCTTGTGCTTTGCCCGGTTGACAAGCGCATTCAACGGTTTGAACTGATGAACCAGATTCCGGAGCTCCTCCTGAACAGCGGAAACATCTTCAGGAAGCAGGAATTCAAATGGTGATCTGCCGATCAGCTCATCAGGCTGGTACCCAAGGATGTCGAAGATTTTCGGAGAGACAAAGGTGTATTTCCATTTTGGGTCAACTTCCCAAATCCAATCATTGGTGAGGTCAACAATCGCATGTAAGCGTTTTTCACTTTCACGCACCTTGGTTTCTGCAAGTTTGCGCTCAGTAATGTCCCGGAATATTCCCAGGGTACTGATAAATTTACGGTCAGCGTCATATTGCGGAGTTGCTGTTACAATAAGCCACCGTCGCTCTCCGTCGGGTCTGATGATTTCCAGCTCATAAATACTTCGTTGCCCCGCCTGCCGGATGGCAGTCTGAACTTTAATTTCCTCGATTGCCTGATGGTCAAGAAATGAATTCAGGTTTTGGCCGATCATTTTATCAGCAGGCAGCCCAAAGATTTCACTTGCTGCAGGATTGGCAAAAGTGAAATACTCATCGGCATCAACAATCCCCAGGCCTTCCCCGCTGTGTTCGACCAGGTCGTGATAGCGTGCATCGCTTGCAATCAGTGCGCTTTCTTTGGCCCGAATCTCGCGCATGTCGCGGGCGATGACGATAACGATGGGCTCCACTGATCCATTTATGCGTTTAGCATTCACCAGAACCGGAATTTCCTGGCCATCGTGGTGACGCCATATTGTTTCCTGCAAAAGCAGCAGGTCCTGCGAATTGTCAATTTTACCGGTTTCAGCCTTTAATCTTTCGGGTAATTCAATCATGATATCCGACACACACATTCCAACAAGCTGTTGCCCTTCGTATCCCAGCATTTTAATGCATTCCCTGTTGGCTTCCAGAATTATAAAGTCAGCAGGCCTGACCACCATGATGGCATTGCTGTCCAATTCCAACAAAGTCTGGTAAGCAGCCTCAAGTCTCTGAAACGCACCCTCCGGGTTGCCTTGAGGGTTAATACCGGGATTAATATCACGATTACTCATTGAATGTTGTACGATTATAATTTGATGTAACCAAACTTACAGATTATGTATATACCTGCATGATTCCAGAGCCAAAGGTCACTATTTTTTTTAATTAACCTAATTTTACCTTAAAAAATACAGGCTATTCTTTGTTTTGAGTGTCAATAATGATTGTTACCGGCCCGTCGTTTGTCAGTGTCACCTGCATCATGGCTCCAAATATACCGGTTTGTACTTTCTTTCCAAGCAGAAGTTCCATCTGCGAGACAAACCGCTCATAAACCGGTTGCGCAACCTCTGGCTTTGCAGCCCTGGTATAGGAAGGCCGGTTCCCTTTCCTGGTGCTGGCATGCAGTGTAAACTGACTGACAATTAGAATATCTCCGCCTGCAGTGCTGAGGGAGTCGTTCATCATGCCTTCCGCGTCATTGAAAATTCGCAGATTAATTATTTTTGAACACAGCCATTGGATATCCTGGTCTCCGTCATGCTCCTCAATGCCAATGAATATCAGAAAACCATGGCCAATCTGACCAGTAACTTCCGATTCAACCTGAACCGACGCATGTGAAACTCTTTGAATGACTGCCCGCAAGACTATTTGAATTTATTCCTGAATCAAAGGTATATAAAAACCGGTTATGAATACAACGATATCCTTTCCCTGTGCACCGTACCCCACCCCCTGCCCCTCCCCAAAAAGGGTGACTCTTTCTGCACATTTTATTATTACACAGAGGTAACACGGAAAAGCCACAGAGAGCCACGGAGGTTGTTGTCAGTATTGGCTTTTCGCATATAAAATGATGCTGAACACCGATCACTAAAATGCTTACTTTTCAGTAAAACTGTTTGGAAAAAACTTTTTCCTCTGTGTCACTCTGTGCTTCCTCCGTGTTTCTCTGTGTAACTAATTGTTTAGCAAATGCTTAAGGTGGTATACGTCAAGACACTAAATCTATCTTTCTGTATTTGTGCTATTTGCGTCTTTGCGTCTTTGCGTTTTAATGTATTTTTGAGTTTTATCGTAGCTTTGCATCAAACCACCCTGCAATGACCAAACTAAGCGTCAACATCAACAAAATAGCAACCCTCAGGAATGCACGTGGCGGTGATATTCCAAATGTTGTAAAAACCGCCCTGGATTGTGAACGGTTCGGAGCACAGGGAATTACAGTGCATCCGCGACCCGATGAACGGCATATCAGGTTTAAAGACGTGTACGACCTGAAACCATTAATAAATACTGAATTCAATATAGAGGGCTACCCCTCTTTCAACTTCATCGAGCTCGTGATAAAAGTACGACCCAAGCAAGTCACGCTTGTCCCGGATCCCCCCGGAGCTCTGACTTCGAATGCCGGCTGGGATACAATAACTAATAAAGCCTTTCTGAAGGAGGTCATTGCGGAATTTCATCAACATGGAATACGGACATCGATCTTTATTGAACCGGATCC
>CAYHGE010000115.1:0-8248 GCA_964355945.1 uncultured Draconibacterium sp. | reverse complement strand
TATCAATCATCGTGGCAGGCATTGAGGAGGGCGAATTCCGTGACAGATCGTCTCTGAAACTCCCCGGGAAGCAAGAGGAGCTGATCAGTGCGGTTTGCGCAACCGGCAAGCCTGTGGTTGTGATCCTGGTGGGTGGAAGCGCAGTGACCATGAGCAACTGGATCGATGAGGTTCACGGGATACTTGATGTCTGGTACCCGGGTGAAGCAGGTGGCACTGCTGTTGCAGATGTCTTGTTCGGACGATACAATCCTGCCGGCAGACTTCCTGTATCCTTCCCGGTTTCAGAAGGGCAGCTGCCCCTTGTATACAACCATAAGCCTACCGGAAGAGGAGATGACTACAATGATCTCACCGGAATGCCCCTTTTCCCTTTTGGATTTGGGCTCAGTTATACCAGTTTTGAATACAGTGACTTGCATTTTAACCAGGATACCATTCATCCGGGCGATTCAGCAACTGTGAACTTCTCGGTCACAAACACAGGAAAGGTTGCCGGTGATGAAGTATGCCAGATGTATATCAGGGATGAACTGGCATCGGTATCAAGACCTGTCTTGGAGTTAAAAGGATTCAGCCGCATTCACCTGCAGCCAGGCGAAACAAGAGAAGTCGCATTTGAAATTTCGCAGGATGCCCTCTCCATGCTGGATGTCAATATGAAAAAAGTTGTTGAACCAGGTACTTTCAGGATAATGATCGGGCCCTCTTCAAAAAGTATAAGCCTTCGCGGGATACTGACTGTTATGTTATGATTTTTATTACTTTTGTTCGAATAACCTGAGAAACTATCATAAAATACGTATTCAAAAAAATTGGTACTATGAAAAAACTGGCTCATTTTACAGTAATAAGTCTGATCTTCCTTTCAATTTTCATGGCAGGTGGTTGTAAAAAGGAAACAGAAGATCCTGTTCCCAGTTTTACCATGGCTTATGATTCGGTGAACCTGCAAGGTGGAGGAAAAGGACTTCAGTTTTACGCAACATGCACCAACAATGGTGTATCAATGGGAAAAATCAACATTAAGACACCGCAGGACAGCCTTTACCTGTACGATCAGAAAGGAGCTTCGTTCGAAAAAAACGCCTCTATCGGAATGCAGGAGAGTAATACGGCCTACACAAAAATTAAAGGGACATGGAAGTTCAATCTTGCCGGGAGCAGTAAAGGCGGAACGGCCTATTCCATTGATGTCACAGCCACCGTTAGCAAATAGTTATCTTATGCCCACAGTCGAAACCATATACCTTGGCGAACTTCGCACAGAAGCAACCCATCTTCGCTCAGGGACCAAACTGGTCACCGATGCTCCTCCCGATAACCAGGGCAAGGGAGAGTTCTTCTCCCCCACTGACCTGCTTGCTACATCCCTGGGAAGCTGCATGGTAACCATCATGGGAATTGCTGCAAGGACACACAATTTTGACATCGACGGAGCAAAGCTTGTCATCACGAAAATCATGACAGCCGAGGCTCCACGCAGGATTGCTGAAATCATTATTGAAATTACCTTTCCCCATGACAATTATCCTGAGAAGGTAAGAAAGATCCTCGACTATACTGTAAAAAATTGTCCTGTGGCATTGAGCCTGCATCCGGATGTAAAGCAGTCTGTTACGTTGAACTATCGCAAATAATCAACTAATTAACCGTACTTTAAATTCCTGATTTGACGCACAGTTTTCGTTTAACCGGTTCACACATCGAGAAAAAACAACCGGAAATATACTTTAAACATCTCTTTCATCGTTGAATAAAAGGCCACCCTCTGTGCAAACCTAACCTAATCAATGTGGAACATTTTTACCACCTGAACCGACAATAAATTATTCTTCATGTCTTTAGGTAGAAAATCATTTATTATAAACTTAATAATTTATCCATGAAAACCGCACGAATCATCACTGGATTAATGCTTGTTGCTTTAATGACAATCCTTTACACCGGATGTAAAAAGGAGACCAAAACAACAGATTCAACTGTAGCGGCCACCACTTCGGCTCAGAATAACTTCATGGCTGAGGCCGCGTTTGACAATGCCACTCAATGGTCTGACCAGGCGATGGCCGGACGAGGGCTTAAATCAACACTGATCGATACGGTCTATATGGGAACCTGCGTGCTTGCCACCCTTGACCTGACAACCATGCCGTACAAACTGGTCATCGATTTCGGACAAACCAACTGTCAGTGCTCAGACATGAAATACCGCCGGGGAAAGATCATCGTTCAGTTCACAGGAGGTTACTGGACGGCAGGAACAGTGATCACTTACACCTTTGAAAATTATTTCATCAACGACAACCAGATCCTTGGGACCAAAGTAGTAACCAATAAGGGACGTAACGCCCAGAACAATTTCTGGTGGGAAACCGTGGTTCAAGGATCGGTGATCAAAGCCAACAACGGAGGAACTTTCACCTGGAACTCCACCCGGGAACATGAGTGGACAGTGGGTGAGTCAACCCTTTTTGAATGGTGGGACGATGTTTATAAGATCACCGGATCTGCAAACGGCACGGGAACCGATGGAAAAACCTACACCATTACGATCACCAACCCCTTGATGAAAAAGCTCAACTGTGAATGGATTACAAGCGGTATTCTGACCATCCAGGTGCAGGATACTCCGCTAATCACACTCAATTATGGTGACGGAACCTGCGACAATGTTGCAGTTGCTTCAGTGAACGGGCAAAACTATACAATCAACCTTTAGGTAACCAGAAAAGACAGGTTCTGTGAAAATTATCAGGAATTAGTATTTAGCAATCTTTGGGGAGCTTTCTTTCCTTGAAGTAGCTTTGTGCAATACCGGGTGTAGCAATCGTACCGAATGGCCAATTTAATTCCAGTTCGGTGCGATTCCTGTTTTCAGGTGTTGGCCCGGAAAAAGGTTATTATATTATCCTGTTTTTGCTGCGCTTGGTTTTTCAGTATATTTGCATTGCATGTCAATCATAAAGTATCATATCAGCTGGCTCCTGCTCATCATTTTTGGCTATGTGATCACGCCGGTCGCATTGATTCACGAACTGAACGGACATGAGGATAATCACTGTATAGCAAGAGCCAAGGCTTCTGTTGATGCCATGCATGTCCACTGTAAAAGCTTGCAGATCGAGGCACAGGTGTTTACCGCTCCTGAACCGCTATTGCACACATACATACCGGAGATTTACCAGCAATTATTTAGCCCGCGAGCGGAACAATCTTCCCTGGCAATCGTCAATTTTGCCAATCTGAGAGCACCCCCATTAATTTAGTTGTTTCAAAGAATTTTCACATGAATTAACACGAAGACTTTGCGAAGATACACAAAGGTATTTTTGTGTGTTGAATGTCTGCCGTGGATAATCTGATTCTTTGTTCTTCGTGAATCTTTCTTGAATCCTTCGTGTCACTTCGTGAACAGAACTGCATAAAATTCTCCGTCTCGATATCTTTATATTTGACCAAATGAAAGAACAAACAACCAAACATATTCTCCTGATCCTGTTGCTCGTATTTTATTCCTCAATAACCTTTTCCCAGGCATCACTTACAGGAAAAGTCACTGATGCCGAAACCGGCGAATCGCTGCCGGGTGCAACGCTCTACATTCCCGACCTTAAAACCGGCGTTTCATCAGACAAAGACGGCAATTACCGGATCACAAACCTTCCCAAAAGTGTCCTGCTCATCCAGGTTAGTTACCTCGGGTATGGCGCCAAAAATACCATGGCTGACTTGCGAAGCCTGACAAGGTTGGATTTTGAACTTTCCGAAGAGGCCATCGAAGCCCGGGAGGTGGTAATTACAGGCAGCGGAATTTCGACCGACAACAGCCGGAGCAGCATCACCATCACACCCATTGGAAAAGCCGAGCTGCTTACGACTCCTTCCACCAATATCATCGATGCAATTTCCGGGGTACCCGGACTTTCCCAGATCACCACGGGCGGGGATGTATCTAAACCTGTGATCCGCGGGCTCAGCTATAGTCATGTAATCACACTGAATGAAGGGGTGAGGCAGGAGGGTCAGCAATGGGGCGGCGAGCATGGGGTGGAAATTGACCAGTTTTCAGCCGACCGGATCGAGGTGTTGAAAGGGCCTGCCAGCCTCTTTTATGGTTCAGATGCCATGGGCGGGGTGATCAACATCCTTGAGCCGATCCATGCCCCGTTGAACTCCATCCGCGGGGAAGTCGCCAGCCAGTTTGCCACAAACAACATGATGACGAACAGTACCGTAATGATTGAAGGAAATCAAAATGGCCTTACCTGGCGGGCCCGGGGAAGTTACAAAAATGCAGCTTCTTACAGATCTCCTCCTGAATTTGTTTACAATTCATGCTTCAATGAACTGAATTACAGTGCCATGCTTGGATTAAACAAACGATGGGGATATTCACATCTTCATTACAGCCGGTATGATGCCAACATTGGCATGGTGGATGGCTCGAAAGACAGCACCACAGGGAAATTTGTGAATTTTTATGGTGATGTGGTATCAAAGGAGGAGTCGCGCAGCAGGGTTCCGGAATTGCCATCTCAAAACGTAATACATAATAAGATCACCTCCGTTTCGAACCTGTTTTTTGGCAGCAGCCAGGTGCGTTTAAATCTTGGATATCAGAACAATGACCGCAGGGAATTCGCTGAGAACTTAGAAGAACCATCTCTTTTCATGCACCTCAACACATGGACATATGACATCAAGTTCACCCATATTTTTAAACATGACCTGGAGTTGGTTACAGGTTTGGGTGGCATGACGCAATCAAATGAAAACAAAGGACTTGAATACCTGGTTCCTGCCTATCTTCTCAATGATATCGGTGGTTTTGCCTATGTAAAAAAGTCCTGGCCAGACTGGACTTTTAATGCAGGTGCCCGGTATGATTTCAGAAAGGTGGAAGGCCTCTCGCTATATCTTGACAGTTTGGGCCAACAGGCAGGTTCAGGAGATACCGTCTTTCAGGGTTTTAACAGTAAATTCGCAGCCTTCAGCGGTTCTACCGGCTTCACCTGGGCGGCATCTGATATATTCAATGTTAAATTTAACCTGGGCAGCGGTTTCCGGGCACCTAACATCGCTGAACTGGGCTCCAACGGGGTGCATGAGGGAACTGACAGGTATGAAATCGGAAACCCCCTGCTGAAACCCGAGAACAGCATCCAGGTTGATGGTGAGATTGCTGCTGAATGGCATTGGATCGGGGTCACCTTCAGCGGGTATTATAATTACATTGCCAACTACATTTATCAGCGCAATGTTGATGCAGAAACGATTGCAAGGGAAGGTAAAACTTACCAGGTTTACCGTTTTGTGCAAGGCAATTCTGTGTTAAAAGGGTTTGAACTTGAAATTGACATTCACCCGGTTGACCAGTTGCATTTTAACAACAGCATCGACTTTGTGATGGGCACAAATGAATCAACTGCTACTCCCCTTCCCTTTATCCCGTCACTTCATACCGTTCACAAATTGAGATGGAATTTTAAGACCTCATCACATTCCATATTTTCAGCTCCTTACGTGGAAATCGGCGGTCAGATCCATTTTGCGCAGGATCGTGTTGATACATTCGAGACCACCACTCCGGGATATTTCATGCTTGATGCTTCATTAGGCACAAAACTCAGGGTAGCAAAACAATGGTGGACCCTGTTTATTTCCGGGAGCAACCTTACCAATACCAAGTACTTTGATCACCTGAGCCGGTTGAAAGAGGTGGGAGTATACAACCCCGGCTGGGGCGTGACTTTTGGGGCGGTCATACCTTTCGGTGTGTACGAAAAGAAATAACACAATGGGGAATGACACCCCCTAACCAATGTCCGGCGGAATCAGTTTGTACACCACAGGGGTTACGATCCGCGACAGGAGCGTTGAACTGATCAGCCCTCCAATGATGACGATAGCCAGTGGAGAGATGAGCGGGTTGGTTGAGATGGCAATTGGGGCCAACCCTCCGATGGCTGTAAGTGACGTAAGCACGATTGGCAGAAAACGAATCTCAGAAGCTTCCCGGATGGCTTTTTCAAGTGGCGTCCCCTCCTTTCTCATCTGGTTGGTGAAATCGACCAGCAGGATGGTGTTTTTCACTTCAATCCCTGCCAGTGCGATCAATCCGACAATGGCAACAAACGAAACCGAGTTGCCGGTGAGCCACAAGGCAGTCATGGCACCGACGAGCCCCAGGGGAATCACTGAAAGCACGATCAATGTGTTGCGAAATGATTTGAAAAGCAGGATCAGCACTGCAATAAACAGGAACGTCGCCACAATGATGATGCCTGTAAATCCACTGAATGACTCATTTCTGCTTTCAAATTCTCCCCCCATGGAATATGAATAACCAGCTGGCATGGTAAATTTTTCCATCTTCCTGATCACTTCTGTATTTACATTGTCATTCAGAAACCCCTTTTGAACAAAGGCAGTAACGGATACCGTGCGGTTCTTATTGTAGTGGTTGATGGTAAGCGGCGAAGCCTCCATACGTAAAGAGGCAAGTTGCTGAAGCGGCACAGCAGTTCCCTGGTAACTGTTCACATACAGATCGTTAAATACGTCAAGCCGTGGCCGTCCGTCGTGCCTGGTGCCTACCAGGATATCATAACCTGTACCGGCATCATCGGTGAACCTCCCTGCTTTGATCCCGGAAACAGCCATCCGCACAGTGCGACCGATGTTTACAGTGGGCACACCCAACTGCCGGGCTTTATCGTTATTCACAGCAACAATCAAGTCAGTCTTGAGATTACTCACCGGGTTATTTACATACATGGTACCCTTCGTATTCTTAAGCATCAGCTCTATCCGGCTTGCCAGGTGTCGAAGCGTATCGAGGTTTTTTCCAAATATCCTCACCTCCACCGGGGCAAGCACCGGAGGACCTTGTTCAAAATTCTTCACCTCCACGCGCGCCCCGGGATATGGAGTCCATTTCTTCCTGAGCATGTCTATAATTTCAAGTTTCCGGCTGGCAGAGGTCTCAGGGTCAAGCTGAACAAAAATTTCTGCAAAATCAGACCGCAGATTTGCCTGTATCACATTGTAGTAAACCTGTGGATTTCCTTTCCCCATATTTGAAGCAAAATACTTTACCTGTGGAGTTCCGGCCAGTTCATTTTCAATATTTCGGGTCACAGAATCGGTATAGGCCAAACCAGACTGGAGTGGTGTTACAATGCGTACCAGGAATTGGGGCTTTTCGGAAGCAGGAAAAAGGCTGAACCCGACAACTGAAAACAGGAAAAGAGAACCTCCGAATAGTAGTGTGGCAATTCCAATTGTGATCCACGGCTTATTTAAAGCATGGTTAAGGGTTCTGGAATATATGCCACTGATCAACATTCGTTTCATGCCCCGCATGAAGATATTGCCCTCCGACGGGCCATCGTGTTCTTTCAATATCCAGCTGGAGAGCAATGGGATGATGGTCAATGAAACCAGCATGGAGGCGAGTACGCTCATCATGACCGCCATGGGGAGCCCGCGAATGAAATCTCCGGAAGCCTCAGGGAGAAAAGCCAGTGGCATAAAGGCAATGATCAGGGTCACCGTGCAGCCAACCACCGCCAGGCCGATCTGGTTGGTTGCTTTTAGTACAGACTCTTTTCGGCTAAACCCCATGAGCATCCAGCGTTCTATGTTTTCGATCACCACGATGCTGTCGTCAACAAGTAATCCCAGCGCGACCACAAGGCCGACAATGCTGAGCTGGGTCAGCGTATAACCGGTCAGATTCAGCAGGATAATCCCCATGGCAAGTGAAAGCGGGATTGAAACCATCACAATCAGTGACGAGCGGAATCCGAGTGGCAGCAAGGTGATGGCTACCAGGAGGATGGCGATCAGGAAATCCATACCAAGCCCGCTCAGTCGCTTGTTGACATTATCAGCCTGGTCGAAATGGTACACCAGGTCGATAGAAGCAGGTAAACTTTTTTTAAATTTTTCAATGACCGGTTTATAGGCTTTTTGGGTTGAAGTGATATTCTCTCCGGGTTTTTGTGCGGCAACCACAAATACGCAACGGTGGCCGTTGAGCCTGGTAATATAATCAGAGGAGGCAAGGTTCTTATATACATCGGCAATGTCACTCATCAGGATGTTCCGGCCATTAACAGAATAAACAATGGCATTGCGGATATCGTCAACGCTGGTGAACTTCCCGCTGGTTTTGACATTAAAGGATTTGTTACCTGCCTCAATATTGCCACCGGGAATGGCCGACATTTCACTCTGGATG
>CAYHGE010000114.1:0-8526 GCA_964355945.1 uncultured Draconibacterium sp. | reverse complement strand
TTCTCATCAGTTTAGCAATAAGTAAATATTTGGACACTCCGGAGACAATCCTGGAACGCAAAGCGGCAAATCTTTGTCTGCCTTTTTCCTTGATCTTTTCCGGTAGTAATCCTTTTTTAACATTTCGTAGTTGATGTAGTTCATGGTAAATTGATAATCCGCACAGAACTGCAAAATGGCCTTCTTGAATGAACGATAAAGCCGGACCTTATCATTCATGTAATGAAAGAAGAGCTGCTTGAAATGCCATTCGACAAACTGTTCGAATATTTGCTGGTTGAGCGGCGATATCCACAGGTTGCCCCTCACGTTGATATCTTCGAAAAACGGAACAAGGAAGGTGATGTATTCCGGTCCCTTCGGAAACTCGGGTTGCACATCTGGGGGAATGTACTCAAGAAATTTGTGAATCAAAATACCGATCAGGTTGCGTTTAGAAGCCATGTTGCTTCGTAGCTCGAACGCCAGGTATTCCTGGAGATACGGTTTGAGTTTTATCGTAATAGTTGGGCGCTGGTTGTCATTCATGTGGCAAATGTATTTGTCATCCGTTTTAAAGTAAAGGTCATTGTTCGTTAACGAACACCATTTCGTGATCCAGAAACGGCTTGAGATTGATGCTCCTGGTGAATTCTGTTATGTAATGAACTTCGAAGTATTGTTGGTCTCCACGCTGGATCAGGTACTGCATCCCAACTTTCTTCTTACCCCGGATGTGAAGATCATCCATGGTAGCCAGGCGAAAGCCCTGAGGAAGATGGTCGTAATATTTCCAGCCGTTTTGATCAGTGATGGGTCCGGGATGATTCATAAAAAAATTCAGTTTTTCTCAGTCAGGGTATATATTTTGGCATCTACGGCAGCTACATCAGCTACATTCAATTATCAATCTGTAAATCAACCAGGTAAGCATTTCAAGAAACGATAAATCTCAGCTACATTATAGTTTTTTGTAGGAGCTGTAGTTAAGTGTAGCTGCGCTTAGCTGGGCCATTCCATTGATAGTTGCTTTTAACTTACTCATTTATAATATTTTAAAAATTGTAGTTATTGTAGCTGGTGTAGCTGCCGTTTTTGCGTTAAACTTTTTGTGTTTTCATTTTTTTCAAAAGGGAAGATTATCAGACGGCTCCCCTGTATTTGGATCAATCTCCTGTTTATCAACAATGTTGAGAATGGAGATGTTCAGCATGTCGTAATCAAAAACCATCGCTGTGGTTATTCGGCGGGTGGTTTTCTTTATTTGGGTGCCATCCACGGAGACATTTGTATCCTGATCTTCAACAACCCGGTGGTTCTCTTCAACTTTGAAACTGACGGAGTGTTTCCTTCCCAGGTATTCCTTGGAATTCATCAGGTAATATTCAAGGGTTTTCAGCGGAAGGATGTTCTCCTTGGTTTTCTGGCCATGGACACGATAAAGCTGAAATATCCTGGAATGGTTCAGATAGAGTATATGCTTGGGCTTCGTCCATTCCGCTTCTGTGGAAACCAGGTCAGTTTTTAACCTGTTGACAAAGTCAACCTTGAAATCTACATCTTCTTTGATTAACCCATCATTGGTCAGAAATTCAACGATACTCCAGAAGATCGAAATCTCATTGCTGGTCTTGGTCTCCTTGTTTTGCAGAATGATCTTGCCTGCAGCAATTCTGAGCAGGTCGTCATATTTCCATGGAACTGTGATCTCATCCTTTAATGTTCGATAAGCAGCAATGATGACCAGCCAGTTGCGAAAAATACGGTCTTCGATCACCAGGCCGTTTAGCATTTTGGATAGTTCGCCAGATGCCAGATCGTAATTTTCACGGTACTGCTGCGTAAATTTCGAACGGTGCTGCAGGATCTGATGCGTGAGATGGGTCAACCCATGCTTTTCGATCGCTTTCAGATCATTGAAGGCTGCCTTTTCTTTTTCGTTGAATTCGACCTTGTTGAACCACAGGTAGATCATCCTGGAAAAAAGGGCAATGTCGGCGGTGGTCATCTCCTGCCCGGAAACCATATTACCGACATAGACGGAGGTGGTTTCCTTTTTCTTGTCTTTGTCCATGTTCATCCGGGTGCGACCGGTACCATCCCAAAGCCCCTTGAGGAATTCGATCTTTTCGTATTCCAGGTTGTTTTTATACTCATCAATATGGCAAAGCGCATTGGAGAACATGGCAACATGGTCAGCCAGCGCCGCCTTGGTGGTGTTGGTGATATTCGGCCCCTTGGCCTGGTTGCCGAAGAGCTGGAGCAGGCTGATGGCCATCTCAGTCTTCCCGGCCCCTTTTGGGCCGAAAAGATTGAGGATCGGAAAGAAGCCAAACTGACCCGCGATATGGTCACGGAACAGGGTGGCAAAATAGAAACAGAGTCCGAACATGGCGTTATCTCCGTAAACCTGGAGCAGCCCGGAGGAATAATCGAACAGGGAGATCTTTCCCGGTGAATGACGGAACTTGCGTTCCGAAACGAAGAGGGTTTCCTCGGACTTGTATATCCCGCTGGAAGATGGCAGGTAGTAGTTTTTGCCTTTGTGGACCACGATTCCGTTCTGGTCGGTCCCTTTGAACTCCCCATTGAAAATACCATTGCTCCAGGCCCAGAACCCATCTTTTTGCCAGCCAAGCTGGATAATCTCTATGCAGCTCTCTGTTTTCTCATAGAGAAACCGCTTGAGTTTGTTCAGATCGGCATCGGTTCCTTCAAACAGAAAATTCCCCAGGCTTTCAACCCGGAGTTTGAAAGCGCTGATGGAGATCAAATCTTTTTGCAGAAGTTCAATCACCTGGCTGTAGCCATGTTCGTTGGTGATCCGGTATATCCGTTTGCTGTTCAGCACAGAAGCTACATGAAACAAGGGTTCCATGATGAAATTGCATCCACGCAACGGGCCGTTTTTAGTCCGGAAGTAATAGCAATTGTGGTCCTGGTAGAATCCATACTTCTCATAATCCGATAGGATAACATGAGACGGAATGGCGTTCTCGGGTTCTTTCTTCTCCTGCCTGGGTTCATCAGCCAGGAATCGACGGATGCTGTCTTCCCAGGCCCTTTTGGGTTTGATCTTCGCGCTCAGCTGTTCAATGTAAAGCGTGTGGGAAGAAACCGGCAGCCGTGTGATCAGCCACGACAGTTCATCAATAACCTTTGATTTCTCGTCGGGGCTTTTGCACTTTTCCTTTAAGGATTCTGCCTGCCAAATAATAAAGTCCTTCTGGAGTTCGCCGGCGTACTGGTCAAATTGCTCACCGTCCTGAAAGAATGAATCCGGGTCCTGTTTCTCTTCTCCTTTCGGGAGCTCGATCACGTTGCAGAACATGCCAGCCTCAATGATCAGCTTTCCGCTTTTTAAGACGGCGGTTTGACCGGCGCCATCCGAATCCCCGATGAGGGTGACAGATGCAGAGCGATTTTTCAGCTCTGCAATCTGTTCCCTGGTCAGGGCGGTACCCCCAGAACCAACCGTGTTAATTTTACCGATCTGGTGCAACCGGATCACATCGGCGTTGCCTTCAACCAGGTAAACGAAACCTCTTTCCCTGATCGCTTTTGCTGCCATGTGAAGGCCATAAAGGGTTTTCCCCTTGTTGTATATCCCCGTTTGCGGGGTATTGAAGTATTTTGGCGCAGTTTCGTTGCCGGAAAAGTTTCGGCCGGTAAACCCGACCACACGTCCTGTGGTGGAAAGGATCGGGAACATGATCCGGCCACGGAAGTAATCAAAGCGTTTGCCTTTGCTCTCCGACAGCAACCCTGTTTCGAGCAGGATATCTTCGGTGACACCCTTGGGTTTGGCATAATTCTTCAGGCCATCCCAGCTTTCAGGGGCAAAGCCGACCCCAAAGTCGGTAATTGTCTCCTGGTTCCAGCGACCAAGCACATACCCAAGGGCGGATTCATTTTCCTTTGAGTTCAGATTTTCCTGAAACCAGTCCAGCGCTATTTTGTTTGCAGCATAAAGCTGTTCATTACGATTAAACTTTACAGTGGCCTCCTTTGAACGGGGTTCTTCCAGGAGGATTATATTGTGATCGGCGGCAATTGCCTTCACCGCCGATAAAAAGTCGATTTTCTTGTATTCCATCACGAAACCGATGGCATTGCCATGTTTCCCACAGCCAAAGCATTTGTAAAAGCCTTTGGACGGAGAGACAGAAAAACTAGGGGTTTTCTCTTTGTGAAACGGGCAGTTTCCCTGGTGGTTATTACCCTTTGGGGTCAGTTTTACATATTTGCCGATAACATCGGTGATATCGAGGTTTTGGACTTCATCTATGGAATTTTGTAGAATCATTACGTTTCCTTCCATTATTCACTGAGCAGTTCAGCATCGAGTACGTCGAGAAGTACCTGAAGGCGGGCAGCCTCTGTTTGAAGTTTGGCCGTCTTTTCAGGTGTGAGGGTATTATCCGACTGTAAACACTGGTTGATAAATGCCAGGTTTCTCAGGTAGGATGTTCTTGTGAGGATTTTGTCCGGAACGGACATCGAGGAGAATGTTTTCATAATTTTTCGTTCTTGATTTTCGTGAGTCCTTTCTGGATAACCTTCACCTTTTTCGCGTACTGTCTCACCAGCTTTATTGCCTCAGAGATAATAAATGGATTGAAATCCGGTCTTTTCGGATTGAGACAGCGATAAATGTACTGTAGGGTAAACGTGTGATCTTTTTTCTCCAGGTGCAATTTGATCACCCTGGCGCTTCCGTGTGGCAGTTTTTTTTTCAGTTCTGCGACTGATTCCTTGCTGACTTTCATACATTCGTGTTTTCATAGTGGATTATAGTGTTTAACATTTGCGAAGGTCCTCCATGACCTCGCTTTCAAAGAAAAAAAGTTTGCCCCCCATTTTGTGGGAGCGAATGGTTCCAGATTTGCTCCAACGATGGAGCGCCGGTCGACTTACGCCAATCATCTTACAGATGTATTTGGCCGTCACCGGCTTTTCTAAAATTGACTTTTCGATCATGATCTTTACGGATTAAATGAGGCGCAAAAGTATGAAACCGGCCGCCATTGAGCCGACAATAAATACTAACAACGTACTGAAATATAGCAAAATAGTAACCTAAACTATACCTATATTATACCTGTGAATAATTACACAGGTCGGGAATCGGTTATGCGTAAATTGGTTACACGGGAAGAAAAAAACAGATGGTGAAAAGATGTCGGGAGAAATAAAGTTATGAACACTTAAGAGGCTGGCGAGGTCCCAAAAGGAGGGGTCATTGTTAATAGTCATGGACTGAATTTATTACCTAAAAAGGGGATTTTGGGGCATGATTTTTTTGCCCGGGGTAATGGAAAATTGAATAAATTTGACAGGAAATTACAGTTGGAAACAAAGTGTTACCGGGATAAACTTATGAACACACCGTTCTGTTTTTTATAAATAATCCACCTAAGTTTTTGCCTAAGTTTTTCAAAGACACTCTGAAACATCAATAAAATCAACCCATCCGGGAGGCGGTTCGAATCCTGTTGCTCCCACAGGTAAAAAAAGGTTTCAGAAATTCTGAAACCTTTTTTTTGCCTATCCTATCCAGGCACTCATTTTCTACTGTGCCATATCAGCTATCTATATCGCACGATTTTTCCATGACTAACTTTTCGCACCCCTTTTGAGAAAATTATTGTACGAAATCGCATTGATTCAAAAACCTTGTATATTTGCGATTCGCGAATCGCGATTCGCGAATTAAATACAACCTGATGAAAAAGCACAATGGAATGAGGCCCCAGGATGTAGTGATTCTACTGAAAATAGCCACGCTAAAGGATAAAGTATGGTATGGAAAAAACCTTTACACTACATTGTTTATCAGCCCTTCAGAGGTTAGTGAATCCCTCAATCGTTCTATGATTGCCGGATTGCTTGATGCCGGCAAACGAAAACTTATGAGGCAGGCATTCCTTGAGTTTTTAGAACATGGTCTTAAATATGTTTATCCGCAACAACCCGGAGCGCTTGTCAGAGGTATGCCAACCGCCCATTCAGCACCACCATTAAACAAAATTATTCAAAGCCAGGAGTTCTATGTATGGCCTGATCCACTGGGAGAACAGCGGGGACAGGCTATTGAACCTCTTCATCCCGGGGTGGTGGAAGCAGCCAGACTGGATGCTGAATTATATGAACTCTTATCATTGATTGATGCCCTGAGGATCGGAAGAATAAGAGAACGGGCAATCGCAATCCAGGAGTTATCAAATCGAATCGGATAATACTATGGACAGAAAAATTGATTTAGAAAGCATCATCGAAGTAGCTACTGCCCTCGGCGAACTCATGGTTCAAGGAAGGGTTTGAGCATATAGAGATAGTCACGCTGAAAAAAACTACTGCGATCCACCTTTACTGCCTGAGCTTTGGAAAACGCCTTCTCTAATTAAATCTGCCTAACCTCTTGAAGCGGTTTCGTGAGACACCCTAAATAACATCTTATATTCCTTTTTCGTAATCTATCTTTTCTCAATTACAAATTGTACCGCTTTCAACTGACGATCATTGATTCGGTTTTTGAACTCCTTTCAGTAACTCATTTTGAAATCGAATTGAATCAATAACATTCCATATTTGCAAATCGCGAATCGCGAACTGGAAATTTCAACCTGATTAATGAGTCAACCTGCCATGTCAGAATAAAGTTACAATTGCTGCTGCAATGACTACCAGGGCAAGCAAGGTAACCAGGCAGCCAAACAGCAAAGGTTTTCACCTTTATCTGCGACCGGCCATCTATATTGAGTATGGAGGTGCAGACCATCACAACAAACAAAACTGCCGCCAATTGGTGCTTTTTCATAATATGCCGGTCTTCATTTTTAAAGGGCTACATTGCTTTATGGCGTTCAACAAAATGTTTACCTTTGAAAGTGCGTGTTTCATAAGATGCAGGAGGTGATTTAACCGTAATACACTGTGTTTATTTTAACATTCATCGACTGATAATTCCGGGAATATTTTAAAACCAATTACCTTACCTTAATCTTCACACAAATTACCCATGTTTCACACAGACCTAATCTTAATTTGCCGATCAGACGCCCGATATTACAGATTTGCGGTAAATTGATTTATTTGTCATGATTTTTCAACAGGAATAAGCATATTAATCTGAACAACAATAGATACATCCGAGAACTCCCCTTATGTTTGATAAAAGAAAAAGGTTATTTAAAAGTCAATCGTATATGCACAAAAACCGTTTTGAAAAAAACAAACATGTGCCTTGCATTGTCCTTCTGCTCCTGTTAACGACATGTTTTATATCGTCGTGCACCGACCACAAGGCCAATCCCGGTCAAAGAAATTCAACGACCGGCAATTACGATTATAAAAGAACAAAGCTGTTGCTTAACACCGTTGAGGAGGCTGCTGAAATTTTTCAGAACGAGGGCCTTGAGGCACTGAAAGCATACGAAAAAACTCAGATATCTAATGGTATCTATTTCTATATCTACAGGAATAGTGATGCATTTTGCATTTACCATGGCGAAGACAGCATAAAAATCAACCTCGTGGTGACAGACCAGACAGACCTTTTCGGCAAGCCTATTCACAACCTGATATTAGAAGCTTTGTCTGACACCATCAACAACCCCGATGCGTGGGCCCACTTTAACTGGCCGCGCCCTGACAATATTTTTCCTACATGGAAAACAGCCTGTCATCGGAAAGTTGTGTTGAAGGACGGTTCTGAAGGTTATATTGGTGCGGGCATGTATGGTTATATTTCTGAAAAGGAATTTATTAAAATTTCCGTCAAAAAAGCATGCACTTTACTTTCCGTTAAGGGGGATTCCTCTCTTGAATACATACAGGCACCCCAATCGCCTTTTGTGTTTTTCGATTGTTTTATTTTCATTTATGATTTTAATGGCAACTCAATCATTGACCCGAGTTACAAAAAAGAGTCAAAATCAAACCTGCTGTTATTCAGGGATGCAACCAACCATTTTCCTTTCAGGGCAATAGCAGAGGAGTTGAAAACGACAGATGAAACATGGAATATACTTCAGTTTACCTCACCAGAGTCAATGAATATCAGAAAAAAAGTGATCTATTGCCGTAAAACAAAGCTCAGAAACAAATATGTCATTGTTGGCTCTATGATAGATGCTCCCCAATCTACCTGGTTTAAATAGTTATTATATATGGAAAAGAACGAAATACTTTATTCGCAAAATCAGGTGCCTCCTGTTGGAAAACTGATATTTCTCAGTTTACAGCAGGCCGTGCTCATACTTACAACCTCCATTTTGCCGGCAATTTTTATTAAAGAAATCAGCGGCGATATCGCTTTAAGCATCTCTTTTGTGAGCGTGACGCTGATCGTATCGGGGATTGGTTCTATTTTGCAGGGTTTTAAAATTAAAGGTTTTGGTTCAGGTTATCTCTGTCCAAATGTGTGTGGCCCCTCCTATTTCAGCCTGTCACTCCAGGCCTTCTGGATGGGGGGATTCCCGCTGATGCGCGGGATGATTATTTTTGCAGGCATTATAGATATGGCGCTTGCTCCTGTGGTAAAGT
>CAYHGE010000113.1:0-8879 GCA_964355945.1 uncultured Draconibacterium sp. | reverse complement strand
ACTGGGTAACATACAGTGTGTTTGGTTAAATCGTCCCGGGAAACCGGGGCGGTTTTTTTGCTGGTATCAATTCAAAAAAAAAATAATGGAAGAATAAAAAAAGTGTTATTTTTGTCACAATAAAAACTAAAACTATGAAAACGAAACTTATCCTTTTAATTATGGGAGCCGGAGTGATACTCGCTTCCTGTACCAAGTACCCGCCTTCATCAGACAGGTTGCTTGAAGATCTTGCCGTAATTACTCAGTACGACACGAAGGTGATTTTTGACTCCTTAAAGACATATAGAATGCCTGTAAGTATCAAGAAAGTTACCGATAAGGACACAATAGACCTTAATGATGCAACAGCTCAGGCCATACTTGCCCAAATTGAAAAAAACATGAATGCAAGAGGATTTTCCCTGGTTCCTGCAGCGGATACTACCGCTAATATTGCCATTCAGGCCGTTTACTACCAGAATACTACGGTTTATACCTATTCTTATGGCTATTATGGCTATTATTACTACTATCCGTATTATCCATATTACCCTGTCTATTATTCCTCTTATACTACCGGAATGATAAACATTGAATTGCTTAACATGAAAGAGAAGGATCCAGCCAATCATCGTGTCCCCGTGTGTTGGAATGCATATATCCGTGGCCTTCTCACAGGAACACATACCACTGCTGAAATAACCGGAAAAGTCGACCAGGCATTTATTCAGACGCCGCAGTTAGTAACGAATAAAGAGTAATCATCCAAAAAAGACACTGAAATGAAAAAGATAATCATAATTATTACGATGCTTGTTTTTGTTGCCGGGATGGCACAGGCACAGGATAAACCAGCGTCCACGCTGGGTTATACCCCCAGCTCTTACTACTCCTTCTCATGGAATACGACTTTTACCATGGGTGATTTCAATAAATGGGTTGGCAACGCCAGTCCTGCAGGTTTTGATATGGGTGGCCGTTACTTCGTTAAGAACGGATTGAATGTAGGCTGGAATATAAGCTGGCAGCGGGTAAGTCAGATTTACGACAATGAAACCTATTCGATCCCCGATAAAGGAATTGCAATCAATGCTGAGAACTATCGCTTTACGTGGATGGTCCCTTTCCAGGCAGTTGTTGCTTACAACCTGATGCCGGAAAAGATGGTTTCACCATATGTTTCGCTTGGTATTGGCGGAGATTACATGGAACATCACCTGATGATTCAGGAATATGACATTTACAAAACCCGTTGGGATTTCTCACTGACACCTGAAATTGGTGCATTGCTGAAATTTGGTAACTACTCCAGCTGGGGTGCACTCGTTGCATTTAACTATAAATGGACAACAAATAAAATTGAACTGTATCAAACAACATCCAATAATCTTCAGATGCTTAACCTGAAAGTTGGACTTGTGATGGTTATACGGTAAGTACTACTTTTGAGATGAAAACCTTCCAGGTTTTAAAAACCTGGAAGGTTTTTTTATGTCTGAACTGCAATGGAGCCAGGCAGCTTTTTTTTTTCATTTTTTAATTGAGGAATTAAAATAAAATTTCCGGAAAGCGCTTTATAAGGTCAATTAATCTGTAATTTTAACGTTTAAATCCATGATCCATGTTTAAAACAAACGAATACTTCGATGGCAACGTGAAATCGATTGCCTTTTCAACACCCGACGGACCTGCTACCATGGGAGTGATGGCACCGGGAGAATATGAATTTGGTACCTCTACCGTGGAACATATTACAGTGATCTCCGGTGTTATGCTGGTTCAATTGCCAGATGACCAGGACTGGAAGGAGTTCAAACCGTTTGACATGTTTGTTGTTCCAAAAGATAAAAAATTCAAATTGAGGATTGCCGCTGATGCAGCATATCTTTGCCTTTATCTTTAAATTTAATCGGAAAAAATATGAAAAAGCTAGTCCTCTTATCAATGGTTCTCATCTTCATGGGACATGAATCCTCTTTTGCACAGGACAAGAGTATGAACAATACCAGCGAGAAGCGTGATCAGGTGAATCTTTACAATGATTTTTATCTTTCCTACGGTGTCGGATCAGTGTATTATTTCATTGATAATGAAGGTGCTACGGCTAATTCGACCTCCGGAGCATTTTTACTTGGATTTTCAAGGTCGCTGAACAAGATCATCTCTGTTGGTTTTCAACTTAGCTACACAAATATTGGGCGAACCTCAGAGATATACGACTATTATTCTTCCTACCCTTCAGAGCCTTCAAAGGTTGTAATGACTGATAATCTCTGGCAGGGAATTGCCAATGTCAGATTTCGGTATCTTAACAGACCTTCTTTTTGCATGTATTCAGGTATGGGCATCGGGGTGACCATGGACTATTATGAACAAAAATCGAATGGAACAGAAATTTCCAAAGGACAAAAAATCCTTCCTGCCGCGCAGATGACTTTGCTTGGATTCCGTGTTGGCCGGGCGCTTAGCGCATTTGGAGAATTTGGTGTCGGAACCAATTCAATTCTCAATGTTGGCGTTAGCTATAAATTTGGAGACTATTAAAACTGCCCTTACGGGAAAAGCAGCGTGCCCAAAGAGAATTCGGGAGGACATTCCTGAATTACCTTTGGGCACTATATTTTACTGACAGATTTCTACAGCGATATTAGTTGATTTGTCCCAGCCTGAAAATCAAACCACCGGTAAAGCCGAACTGGAATAAGGTAGAGTAGACTGAAACGCCGCCGCTTGCACCGCCTGTACCAACAAACATCGAAAAGGCAGTTCCCTGAACCGGGATATATCCCTGGGCCTGAAGACGGAGGCCAATCCTGTTTGAAAAATAGATTTTAGCGCCGGCATTCATCCCGACGGAGAAAAACCATGCATCCGAATAATCCTCTTTGGGCGCAAAGTCACAGGCTCCCAGGTTGAATCCGACAAACGGAGAAACTTTTGGGTTGACCCTGAAGTTCTTCGTGAAACCAATCTGCATATAGTTGATGCTGAGTGGAATTTCAAGACTTGGCTGTGCATAACCATTGTAAGTGAAATAGTTCACATGAGCTTTTGTGTCAGATCTGTTGTAAATCAGGTCAACATCCATCACCTTGCTGACAGCAAAACTGATCATGCCGCCATATTGGGCATTGTCGTCAATGTGTACGTCACCATAATCACCCTGCATATTACCGCCAAAAACGTAACCGCCGAACGGAGTAACCTCAACATTCTGGGCGTTCATTAAAAAAGGGATGCAGATCACTGCTGCAAATAATAAGATACTTTTTTTCATATTGTTTAGATTTTGAGCAAAAATAGTTAAAAGGATTAAAATGGCAAAGCAAGAAAATGCATTCGTGGCAATGAACCAGGTTCATCTGATGGTATGGGCTTTGATGAAATTTGTCCCACCTGACTGATGGGCAGGAATTCCGCCAAGAAGCAGTATCTTATCTCCTGATCTGGCAAGATTTCTCGACAAAAGGTTTACTTCAGCACTCTCGAGCATCTCTTCAAAGGTTGCAGGATGATCTGTGATTAATATCGGGTTGATGCCCCACAATAAATTCAACCCGTGATACACGTGAAGATGTGTGGTAAATGCGAATACCTGTGCCTTGGGACGTTCGGCCGCAACAAATCGGGCACTTCTTCCGCTTGTAGTCAGGACCACAATGCACGACGGGTTGATAAGCACCCCCATCTGGTTTGCAGCACGGCTGAGCGCAATGATATCGGCATGACCCGTTGGCGGGTATGTTTTGAATTCGATCCTTGCTTCTACGTCAAGGGCAATTTTCGCCATCATCTCGATTGCCTTCACCGGATATTCGCCCATGGCTGTTTCGCCCGAAAGCATGATGGCATCGGTGCCATCAATAATCGCATTGGCAACATCACTGGCTTCAGCGCGTGTTGGACGAGGTTCATGGATCATGCTCTCAAGCATCTGGGTGGCGGTTATCACCGTTTTTCCGCTCCGGTTGCATAGCTCTATGATGTGCTTTTGGATCATCGGAACTTTATCCGGACTCATCTCGACCCCAAGGTCACCACGGGCAACCATGATCCCGTTCACCTCCTCAATAATTTCCTCGAGATGATCAATGGCTTGCGGCTTCTCTATTTTTGCGATGATTGGTTTCTGATACCCTTTCTCATTGATCAGGTTTCGCAGGCTGATTACATCTTCAACCGATCTCACAAAACTGAGGGAAACCCAGTCGACATCCTGGGAAAGGCCGAATTCAAGATCCCTGATGTCTTTCTCGGTTAGAGACGGCAGCCGTAGGTTGAGGTTGGGGAAATTCACCCCCTTGTGGTCGGTGAGGCAACCTCCTTCAACAACCTTGCATAACACGTCATTGCCTTTAATTTCTGTGACTTCAAGCTCAAAAAGTCCGTCGGCCAGGAGTACCTGCATCCCTGGTTTGGCTTCCTCGGCAACATAAGGATAATCGATTGGGATTGTCAAAGGTTCCGACCTGTATTCAGCTTTCGGAAGCAGCGTAATGATATCACCCTTGCTGATGACGATTTTTCCCCCGGGCAGCTCACCAACCCTGATCTTTGGACCCTGCAGGTCCTGAAGGATTGTAACTGGCTTGTTTAGTTCATAGGATATTTTCCTGATCAACCTGATTACTTCAGCATGATCATCATATTTTCCATGAGAAAAATTCAGGCGGGCTACATCCATTCCTGCTTCTATCACTTTTCGGAGCATCTCAGGTGAACTGCTTGCCGGGCCAATGGTGGCGACGATTTTTGTGCGGCGGTAGGGGTTTTGCATGATAGGTCTTAGATTTCGATGGAGTTACCATATTGGGGCAGATAGGGTTGCAAACCATACCTGTGACGGATAATTTCAGCCAGGGGGATCCTGGCTTTTTCTTCACCGTGTGTCAGAACGACGCGGGGCCGGTCAGGTGCAAGGGCATTGAACCAGTTCAATAAATCAGTTTGGCCTGCATGGGCGCTGAATCCTCCAAGTTTGTGAATTTGCGCCCTTACCGATATCCGTTCGCCAAAGATGTTTACCGATTTATTTCCTTCGACAAGTTTCCTTCCCAGTGTCCCCTCAGCCTGGTATCCGACAATCAATACAGATGTTTCGGGTTTCCATAAATTGTGACGGAGATGGTGCTTGATCCTTCCGGCATTGCACATTCCGGATCCTGCAATGATCATGCAGGGACCAGCGACATCATTCAGATGCTTTGACTCTTCAGCCGATGGAGTTGGACGAATATACCCTTTGTCACGCTCCATCTCGCCGCTTCCGATAAACTCTTTCATCTCCTCGTCGAACAGTTCCGGATGGCTCATGTAAATTCTTGTCGCTTCAATTGCCATCGGGCTATCAATATATATAGGGAACCGGGGTAATCCTCCTTTTCTGAATGCCTGCTCAATAAAGTAAAGGATATCCTGTGTACGGCCAATGGCAAAAGAGGGAACGAGTATTTTGCCCTTTGTATGAAGTGCCTCCCTGATAATCCCAATTGCTTCGTCAATCGTTTCCTGGAGTGGTTTATGATCCCTGTCTCCATAAGTCGATTCCATGATCACCATGTCGGCTTCCCTGAAAGGCTCAGGATCGCGAACGATCGGCATTCCCTGTGCTCCGAGATCGCCCGAGAAGATCACGGACTTGCTTTGTGAACCTTCCTGAATTGTAAGTTTCAGGCTTCCTGATCCCAGTATGTGTCCGGCTTCGTCCACTGTGATATCCATGCCGGGGGCAACGCGGAATGGTTCATGGTATGGGAGTGGCTTCATTTGCATGATTGCCCTTTCAACATCTTCCTCATCAAAGGATGGCTGAATTTTAGGCTTGGCAGCACGGACAAGCATCCGGTTTAGTTTGTCGAGATCACTTGTCTGAACTTTTAATGAGTCACGCAAAACGAGTGCAGCCAGGTCAAGTGTTGCCGGTGTCCCGAAAATCGGCCCGCGGTATCCATCCCTGATTGCAAGGGGCAGCCTGCCACAGTGATCGAGGTGGGCATGTGTGAGCACAATGGAACCGAGGGTGTTGTAATTTACGGGAGGGGCGGTTTTGTTCCGTATTTCATCCCGTCTTCCACCCTGGAACATTCCGCAATCGATCAGGATGGATGCAAGGGAAGATTCACAGTAATAAGCTGTTCCGGTAACTCCGCCTGCAGCTCCGTAAAATGTGATTTTCATTTTAAAAAAGATAAGTCAGCGGTTGGTTTTAGAAGGTAAAGGTAGGATATTTTACCGTAATAAATAATTGAGACATGAAAACTTCAGAATGAACTTTTTTTTTATATTTGTTACCTGATTAGCCATAGAATTCCAACAATGCCTTATATCCGGAATATGAGTATTCGACTAACGTTTTTTTTCTTTTTCATTGGTACGATGATTCTTTCTGCCCAGGATCCTCTTCCGCGGGACACCTTCGACATTACCCGTTCATCCATTCAATTTCCGCATCATTATAAAAAATACGGATTCCAGGTTTCCGCCGGTCTCTCCATGGTCAAACCGCCAAAGGACCTGCTGGAAAATTCTTACCAGGCTCCCCTGGTAAATATTCACGCAACCTTCGGGCTTCCTGCAAATTTCTCCATTGAAGGCGACCTGACCACGCTAGTCGTTTCCAATCAGCTTTCACTGGGACCCCGTTACAGTTTTCTTTACAGGAATTTTGGCGTAAAAGCAGGATGGGATGTTGCATTTGTTTACGGTCAGCTTAAGCAGGGAGGCTTTGATAACAGTACAATGGCCTGGTTCCATTACCCGAACCTCTCTGTCGGATATAAGTTGAAGAAAATGGCTTTTACTTTAAAAGGCGAACTGGTGGTTGTGGCGAAGACTGTAACTAAGTCAGGTGAGAATGAGGTGATCAATTCCAGAAATTTCGTTAACGGATACACATTCGCGTTGTATATTGAACAGCGTATCCATAAAAACAAGGTGTTTGCCATCGGGATCAAAGATAATTATGTGAAAGTCTATTGGCCTGTATGGATGATCTTTACTACGTTCAACCGTTATTATCATATTCCTGAACTCTCCTTTAGCTGGTACTTATGAACATAAAAACCATAGGCCTCTTCGGGCTTTTATTCCTCGCATACAGCTGCAATAAAGATTCAGTGGTCCCGGTTCCATCCCAGGGAGCGAATGCCATTCTGAAGGATACACACGCCTTGCAGCAGAAATCAAACCTCAAAATTGAAGGCGTCTATAGTGTAACCTCCGGATCCGACAAATTTGGCGATCAGGTGATTGTTAAATGGAACCCGACAAGCCTTCTACCCGGACACAGATCCAGTCTCCTGATTGCCAACAGCAATGGAAAGCATTTCATCATGGATGTGGGATACCTTGACTCAGTGGTCTTCATCCAGGGATATTGGAGAGATGGATACAGTGATGCAACAGGATTATGTAACATGTACATCTCCAAAACAGAGGGTGGTACTACCCTCGTAACCGGCTATGGTGATCAGAAGATCATAATCCGTGGTGCTTATGGGAAAGAGAGCGGACTGCCCGACCAGACTTTGACATTGGAATATGTCCGACCTTTGTTTTTAGATACAACAAAGGAATTCTTTATCCTGGCCCATCGTTGCGGCGGGCGGAATTCCGACCGGCTCCCTGTATCGGAAAACAGCATCGCCATGGTAAAGTACACTGAAAGTCTTGGAACTACCGGGGTCGAGCTGGATCCCCGGATATCCAGCGATGGAGTGCCCTTCATCTATCATGATGCTGACATCAACATACGCCTCACGCAGAAAGGGCCACTTGCAGGAGATGTAGCTGCCTATACCTGGTACCAGCTGTCAAACTTTGTCAGGCTGATCCACGGAGAAAAGATCCCTTCGGTGGAAGAGTTGCTTATGTATGTCATAGACAGCACTTCGTTAAAATTTGTTTACCTGGATATGAAGAGCGCTGAAGCAGTGCCTGCCGTGATTGCAGTACAGAAGCGAGCCATGGACCATGCTATAATTAAGAACCGGAATGTGTTGATCGTCATGGGAATTCCAACCCCTGATGTATTGAACGCACTGCTGGAATATCCCGAATATGAGAAGGTCCCTTCCTTATGTGAACTTTCAATAGATGAATTTAAACAGGCAAAATCAGTGGTTTGGGCCCCCAGGTGGACGCTGGGTACACAAAACGACCTGGTAGAGCAAGTTCATAATTTGAATGAGAAGAACCTCGCCGTTTGCTGGACCATCGACAGCCCTTCCTGGATAGCGGATTATATCAAGAACGGACAATTTAATGGATTGTTAACCAACTATCCTTACGTGGAGGCATACTATCATTATATACAGGAGTAACAATATGGACAAGATAAAAACAGCTTTTACCATCGCATTGGTTTTTTGTACTTCTGTTGTCTTTGCCCAGCCAAAAGACAGTGTCAAGGTGCGTCTTAACCACTATACCTTCACCGTTGGTGCAGGATGGACCCACTACATCAACAACCTGGAATATGGGGACAAGAATATCCAAAATGATTTTGCAGGAATCTCAGGTAAGTTCTTTTGGGAGCCGGAATACCGGCTGAGCCTTGGCCTTGAAACCGGGTACTACAAACTGTTTAAAATCACAGGTCAGATTAATGAGGATACTGCATTCCAGGTTGACCGGGTAGTGGTCCCCTTGCTGCTGCTTGTAAGAATGAGAATCGTCGGCAATTTTTACCTGGGAGCAGGAATGGGTATTGCCCTCATTACCAATAAGGCATCCGGAATAGGGCAGACAATTTCAACCAAAACGACCTCACTCTCCAATTTTGAACTTTCAGCAGCATACATTTATCCGCTCAGCAAACACTGGCTGGTTGGGGGAGAAGCTAAAATGTTCCATTACGGAAACCTCAACGACTGGATGTATTCCATTCAGGCTACCTG
>CAYHGE010000112.1:0-8956 GCA_964355945.1 uncultured Draconibacterium sp. | reverse complement strand
AAAGTACGGGCACTGGATTATGCTTATTACGGGCGACTTCTGGTTAAAACCAAACAGGACTCACTGGGTGCCGTGCAACTGATGAAGGCTTATGCACTCGACACGAGCAAAATTGAACTCATCTCTGAGGCAGCCCTTTGCTATACAAAAATTAAAAAATATGACAAGGCAAAAGAGCATTATGAGCGCAAAATTGCAACGGGTCGGGGTGTTCCCATGGATTATTATAACCTGGGAAAAGTTTTCTACAGCCTTCAGGATTATGTAAACGCTGATACCAATCTGGCGATTTTTAATGGGTTGCAACCCGAATATATTCCAGGTTTTGCCTGGAGGGCGCGCACCAAATCAAACCTTGATATCAAGGATCCGAAAGGGTTCAATACAACTGGTTACGCCGTTCCGGTGTATGAAGGACTGGTCGAAAAAACCCAATCTGACACAGTGAAATACATGAAAGAGCGGTTTGAGTCGTTCGATTATCTTGCATTTTATCATTACAGCCAGTTTTCACGTGATCAGAAACTGAAGGATGAAGCTGAAAAGGCCCTGGGTTACTACCTGAAAATGAGCGCAGTAAATCCCAACGATGAAAAGGTGGTTGTCGTGAAGCCGGTCATCGAGATGCTGAAACAAAAGATCAAATAGCAGCTGTTTGATTTCCTATATTAATTATTTACCTTTGTAGTCCTATTTAGTTAGAAACTCCAACAATTCATTCAATCTTTAATCTAAAACTTTTTAACGATGAGCAAGACAAATAGCACAGGCGGATCATTGGGTGAAGCCTTAAGGTCAGTGTTTACAGTGGGCGCTATGATCGTAGCATTCGCTTTTTCTTATTTCCTTTACAAGGTTGTGTTTGGTAACCCATTATTCTTTGAAGGCGGCAACCCGGAAGGAGCTCCACTGCCAGGCAATTATCTTGCCATTATCTATAAAGGCGGTGTTATTGTCCCGTTTTTGATTACCCTCAACCTCCTCGTGATTATTTTCACGGTGGAACGTGGTATCACTCTCGTCCGTGCCAGGGGAAAAGGCCGTATCAATGTATTTGTGAAAACCCTCCAGAATTACCTCAACAACAACAAAATCGAAGAGGCAATCACCGCATGCGACAAGCAAAAAGGATCACTTGCCAATGTTATGAAAGCCGGTTTACTTCGTTACCGTTCGTTGCAGAATGATGTAACTCTTGAAAAGGATCAGAAAATCCTTGCCCTGCAAAAGGAGTTTGAAGAGGCTACCGCACTTGAACTTCCCATGCTCTCCCGTAACCTGGTTATCATCTCCACCATTGCCTCCATCTCCGTATTAACCGGGTTGATGGGAACAGTTATCGGGATGATCAAGGCCTTTGCCGCACTTGCCCAGGCAGGCGCACCAGATGCCCTTGCACTTGCAAACGGTATCTCTGAGGCTCTTATCAATACCGCGTTTGGTATCTTTGGTTCATTACTGGCTATCGTTTTCTATAACTTCTTTTCTACCCAGATTGATAGCTTTACATACAAAATTGATGAGGCCGGATTCAGCCTTGTTCAGTCATTTGCAGCTGCTACCAAATAGTATAAAAAGAGCGCACTATGCCAAAAATTAAACATCCGGCAAGATCTCCGCACATAGACATGACGCCTATGGTGGATTTGTTCTCCTTGCTGTTAACCTTCTTCATGTTAACTACATCGTTCCGCCCGCAGGAAGCTGCGCCAATCGAAACACCCTCTTCGGTGTCAGAAAAGCAGGCTCCTGATAATGATATTATGACAATATACATTAGCAAGGAGGGAAAGGTTTTCTTTAACATCGATAACGGTCAGGATACTTCAACCCATTTCAGGGAAAAACTACTTCTGAAAATGGCAGAGCAATATAAAATCACCTTCACTCCGAAAGAACTTGATAAATTCAGTAAAATGGCATCCTTTGGAATGCCTATCAAAGATCTGAAGGAATGGATCAATTCCACTGAGCCGAAAGACAGAGACAAACTTCAGGTGGGTGTTCCGATGGATTCTACCGACAACCAGCTTGCCTGGTGGGTCCGTATGGCCCGTCTGACCAACCTGAACGCCGAAGTTGCCATCAAGGGTGATGCTGAAACCGATTACACCGCAGTGAAGAAGATCATGGACCTGTTACAGGAAAATAAGGTAAATAAATTTAATCTCGTTACCAACCTTCAGAAAGACGAAGTCACGATGAAGGATATGCCGAAATAAGGCAACGCGATTTTAATCCCTAAAAGAAAAAACCAGTATGGGTGAAATAATTGTTGAGGAAAAAGGGAAAAAGGGTGGTAAACGCCAGGCGAAGAAACACAGCACCCGCATCGACATGACCCCCATGGTCGACCTGATGTGTTTGCTCATCACCTTCTTTATGTTAACCACGGCTTTTAGCAAGCCCAAGGTCATGGTCATCACCATGCCTGAAAAGACAGACAATCCTGATGATAAAAACCGTCCGGAAATTCCGAAAAACAGAACATTGAATATTTTACTGACAGAAGGCCACAAGGTTTACTATTACATCGGTATTGCAGATCCTAAGAAACCACAGGAATTGCCGCAGCTGGTCAAAACCGACTTCAGTAAAGACGGGATCAGGAAATTCTTATTGATTAAAAACAAGGATCTCTTCACTAAAATTGCAGAATACCGGGATAAACGTATTACCGGTAAGACTGTGGTGGCAGATACTACCGCTGATAGTGCGATCAAGAAGATGAAAAAAGAGGATCAAAAAGGTCCGATTGTTCTGATCAAGGCGGATGATAAAGCAAAGTACAAGGATATTGTCGATATCATCGACGAAATGGCCATCTGCAACATCAACAGTTACGCCGTGGTTGATATGACCCCGGTTGAACTGGAAATGCTGAAGAATGCGCCAAAATAATCAGAGATATTGTGTTTAACACGTTAAAAAAATAGTGTATGGCAATTGAAACACAGCATGCAGAATCGCTGGAGGATATTGTTTTCAAAAACAGGAACAAGGAATACGGTTCATATTTTCTACGTAAAAATTACCGGAAATATGTGATCATCTCCATGATCTTTGGTTTTGTACTGATAGGAGCTGTTGTAGCCTATCCACTGATCAATGCCTATATCAATAAAGAGAGGCTGATAAGGGAAAAGCAAAAGGAAGTTGGTGTGAAATTCGAAAACCTTAAACAGGAAGAAGCACCACCACCACCACCTCCTCCTCCTCCTCCTGAGGCAATGGTTGAAAAAGTCAAATTTACGGCTCCTGTTGTTGTTGAAGATACAACAATTGAAGTAAGTATGGCTAACATGGACGATCTGAATAAAAAGGTTGCTGAAGCACCTACCGAAGACGTAGAAGTCGAAGTGAGGGACGAAGGACCAAAAGTCATTGAAACTCCTGTACAGGCTGAAATTTTCACGGTTGTGGAAGAACAGCCTGGTTATCCGGGAGGAGAAGAGGCCCGTATCGGATACCTGCAACAAAACATCAAATATCCTGAAGAAGCCAAGGAATTGGGTATCCAGGGTAAAGTGTTCGTTACTTTTGTGGTTGAAGTTGATGGTACCATTAGCGATGTACGGGTACTCCGTGGTATCGGTGGCGGTTGCGACGAAGAGGCCATCCGCGTGGTGAGGTCGATGCCCAAGTGGGTGCCCGGCAAGCAACGTGGTGTTCCGGTTCGTGTACAGTTTAACTTACCGATAAAGTTTACGTTGCAGTAAAAGCATGACGCGTGACGCGTGAAGAAAAAAGGCGATTCCGGGAGGAATCGCCTTTTTTCTTAATTGCAATGAGGGAATTTAAGAAAGTTGAATTGAGTAAGCGCAATTACGTTCAATGCGTATTATTTACTCCCGAATATTTTCCAGCCAACCGACACCAGAAACACGTTGTTGCTCGTGTTGAAGTTCTCGTTAGCGGCATCGCTGATCAGTTGGGTCAGACCATATTTATACCGGATATCAAAGGTGAGGAATAACACATCAATCCCGGTTCCTCCCAGAACATACCAGTTTGCCGTATTCAGATCATCTACTGTTAATTTAGGGTTGATTTCGTCGGTCAGTTTTTTATTCAAAGCAAACGACACCTCCGGACCCAGTTCCAGACGCCAGGTTATCACTTTGGAGTGGATAATTTTAAAACCAATCATCACGGGGATATCCAGGCTCCCGACTTTTATTTTCTGCGACCAGTAACGGGGGTCAGAAACAGAACCTTCGTAGGAGAAAACACCGCCGCTCATGCAGTAGAGCAATTCGGGAGCAACATATAAACGTTTACCAAAGTGTGCATAAGCACCAACATGAAAACCGCTGTTAAACTGCGATTTTATTGAATCGAGATCGGTTGAGAGTTTACTTCCGTTATAACCGATTTTTATACCCAGGGCGAACTGGCCATAAGAAAAAACGGAGGCCGACAGGGCAAATACAAGTATTAGAATTAACTTTTTCATAAGGTTAAGATTTGGTTATTTATTTTATTTGTGAGATGGCAAATATAATTATTGGCAGAGAATATACGATGTTGAGGGGAGAAATATTACGAAAAAATATTTTATCTTTGCTGCAAACAGGAAAAATATCCCCCTGTAACCTTTTGTCAATGAATGAGTATAAGGGTATAAGAACAAATACAAATGCTGAGTAAAAATCTCAATGTCCTGGTTATTGAAGATAGTCAGGCAGATGCTGAGTTAAACATCCGTTTGCTCAGAACAGCAGGGTATGAGGTTTCCTATAAGCGGGTTGAAACGGCAGGAGAGATGAAATCTGCGGTTGAAAGTGAACCCTGGGACCTGATCCTGTCCGATTATTCGATGCCCCGGTTCAGTGTTCTTGCTGCACTTGAAATATTTCATGACCAGGGTCCCGACATTCCCTTTATTGTTATTTCCGGTGCAATTGGGGAGGAAAAGGCTGTTCAGCTCATCAAGGGAGGAGTGCATGATTATTTACTCAAAGACCGCATGGCCAGGTTTATCCCCACAGTCGAAAGGGAGTTGCGGGAAGCATACAATCGTCGGGAGCTGGTTAAGATGAGCAGTGCGCTTGCAAGCAGTGAGGCGCAATTTCAAAGTTACATCGACAATGCCCCTGATGGTGTTTTTCTAACCAATGAAACCGGGAAGTACATTGAAGTGAATGAAGCGGCAAGCCGGATCACAGGGTATTCAAAAGATGAACTTCTTTGCATGTCTATTTCAGATCTGCTGCCTCCGGAATCACAGGAAGATGGCCTCAATCATTTTGCTGAAGTTGTAATAAAAGGGACGTCAAAAGCAGATTTGCTTTACAAACATAAAAACGGCACAGAACGATGGTGGACGGTCGAAGCCGTTAAACTGGATGAAAACCGGTTTCTTGGATTTACAAAAGACATTACCGACCGGAAAAATGCTATCATGGAGGTGATGAAAGCGAGGGAGGAGCTGCAGTTTTTAAATCATTACCTGATGGATGCCAGAGAAGCTGAACGGGCATCGGTGGCAATGGAGATTCATGATGAGCTTGGGCAGGCCATGACCGCCATCAAGATCGACATGAATTGGGTAATGGAACATCTCGCAGACAAAGATAAGGCATCCCAGAAATTATCGAAGATCATAGAGATGGTTAATGATACCATAAAAAAGGTTCAGAGGATATCCGCTGAATTGCGCCCGGGTTTGCTCGATGATCTTGGGCTTGCAACAGCTATTGAATGGTACTGCGGAGAATTTGAACAACGTACCGGTATTGTTTGCACCCTGAAGCTGGAAGAGGTACCCGAAGGAGAGGAGCGTACAAACCTGGCATTGTTCAGAATATTCCAGGAGGCATTGACCAATGTGATCAGACATGCCAGGGCAACAGATGTATCCATCGAACTTAGTTTTGACCCGCAGGGTATTTGCATGACCATTGAAGACAACGGCGTTGGAATTCAGCAGAAAAAAATTACCGACGTGAAATCCCTCGGGTTGAGCGGAATGCGTGAACGTGCAAGGCAGATCAATGGATCTGTTGAATTTTCAAAAAATGGTGTTGCAGGAACAAAAATTATTACCTTTATCCCCGCCAACCCAAGATCCTGATTTTATATGAGAATTCTGATTGCTGATGATCATGCCATCGTTCGAGAAGGTGTGAAGCAAATCCTCAAGACTTTGCCTGAAGTATGCATAATAGATGAAATAGCTGATGGCAATGAAGCCCTGTTAATGATCAATAAAACGAAGTATGATCTTGTAATCCTGGATATTTCAATGCCCGGGATGAACGGATTGGATATTCTTCAGAACCTTCACCACCGTAAGATGACCACACGTGTGCTGATGTTGAGTTTCCATCCCCAGGAACAGTATGCGATCAGGGCATTTAAGCTGGGTGCCTCCGGGTACCTTTCAAAGGATAGCGCGTTCGAGGAGTTGGCGACAGCCATCAGGAAAATTGCTGCCGGAGGGAAATACATCTCGACTGTTTTTGCTGAAAAACAATTTTTTTCTGATTCCGAAAATGGAACCCTCACCCTTCATGATTCCCTTTCCGACAGGGAGTTCCAGGTAATGATTATGCTTGCAAAAGGCAAAACGGTGCTTGAAATAGCAACTGAAATATTTATCTCCGACAAAACTGTCAGCACATATCGTTCAAGGATCATGGAGAAAATGGGCATGAAAAAGAACACTGAGCTTACCTTTTATGCCATCAAAAATAATCTGATCGAATAAAGAACAGTCTTTTGGTGATGAAAGTAAACAGGTGAGCGGGTAAACAGGTGAGCAGGTAAACAAGTACAACCGGGCAGTATCTGCGTTGCATTTCAGATGTTGTAAGGGATTCCCCTACAAAAAAATCATCATTTCCCCTACATGGAATTTCCGTGCGCCCTATACAGCGGACCAGATGATGCGTCTATATTTACACATTCACTCAAGACGTCTTAAATGAAACTCGTAATTGCAGATGACTCTTCTCTGATGAGAGAGCGAATTAAAAGTCAGGTCAGTTGTTTTAACGAGGTTACCATTGTGGGAGAGGCAAGTAATGGAAGAATCGCCATGGATCTGGTTCTCGAGTTCGACCCCGATTTGATCATCCTTGACCTGCACATGCCTGAAATGGGCGGCATGGAGGTTTTAAAGAAAATACGGGAGGCCAAAATGAAGACGAAAGTATGCATCCTCACAAACTACTCCTATCCCCAATACCATGATCGTTGCATTGCCCTGGGTGCTGACTATTTTTTGAGCAAATCGGATGATTTTGAAAAAACAAATGGTATCATTAGTGGTATGTTAAACGGGGTCAATTTGTGATACTATTTCCGGGCACGATGACTCAATTATTCTATTTTAAACAGGTTTTCTGTGATGGGGGACTGCGGATTATATGATGTACCTCATAAAACATCTGAAATTTTGAAGAAGTGGCTCTTTTTCGTTTTTCTGTCGATAATGTTAACCGGCAGACTGCATTCCTCTCCAAAAGAGACCGACTCCATCGCGATTATGAAGCGGCTTGTAGCCACGAACATCCCTGCAGATACCAAACTCAGGTTCCTGAGCAAGCTTTGTGCAAATTACTGGAACATCGATGCCGACAGTGCACTTATTTACGGATGGCAGGGTTTGCCGCTGATAAGGAGTAACGTACTGCCACAAAACGCCGGCAAAATTCATTTTGTTCTGGGAATGGCGTGGGAAAACAAGGGAAATTCCGACAGTGCGTTCTGGTACCTTAATAAAGCGAAAGATATTTTTCAGGGATGCCCTGACAAACACTTTTACTACCGCTTAATCGAACAGATCGGCAGCCTGTATCGCATCAACGGCCAGTATGATACAGCGGTCGTGCTGATGAACCAGGCCCTGGGATATTTTAAAAGTACGGGGAACAATTACCAGATTATGTCTACATTGTTCAACATAGGCAGTGTTTACATTGAACAAAACAGGTACAACAAGGCGCTGGAATATTACCTTGCGTCGTCGGAGTATGATACCATATTAAAGGACACGGCAGCCATGGCAACACACTGGCTGGGCATAGGCAATGTGTACAGCAGCCTTGGCGCTCTTTTCAAACCATATAATGCTGAAAAAGCAAAGAGATATTCTACTTTCGGCCAGCAGTATTACAAAGATTGTGCGAAGTATTTTCTTCAGTCAAATCACCAAACCGGAGTGTGTTTTGCATCGATGAACCTGCTTTCCTCCTTCATCGATGCCGGGATGTTGGAACAGGCTGACTCTGTATTGCATGCCGACACGGCCTGTTACGCCAGTCATGACTCCAGGGTTTCATGTAGTTTCAGAATTTCCGAAGCGCAACTTCTGATAAAACAGGGAAAGAAGATGCAGGCATTTAACATGCTTCAGAAAGTTATGCGGGCACAGGGAGAGATTCTGATCCTTCCGGAATTTCATGATGCCATGCTGTTACTGGCTGGTTTATCGTGGGAACAAGGCAATCACGACAGCGCACGTGCGATTGCCGGGAGAAGTCTCAGTTGGGCGAAAGAGAATTCAGGGTGGCAGATAACCCAAAAAGCACTCGGTATGATGGCCGGATGGTATGAAAGCGAAGGTAAAGCGGATAAGGTTCTGGCATTAACAAGGGAGGCTGCCATTTATAAGGATTCCCTGTTTGCTGAAATAGGCATGGAAATTTTTGATGAGACGGAAATCAAATTCAAAAACCAGTTGCTTGAGGCGAAAGTGGTTAGTCTGGAGAGTGACCGGAAACTTCATAAATCCCAAACACTCATCATGACCTTGTCGGGAGCAATTGCGCTCCTTGTACTTTCCGGGATCATCATGTGGCTTATTGCCCGTAACAAAAATGAAAAAAGAAAACGGCGTGAATATGAGCAAAAAATGAACCTCTACGAAAGGGAGATTCAATTGAGTGAAACGGTTATGGAAAACCTGAACATGGCCATGCGGTTAAAGGAACAGGAGCTGATCTACCAA
>CAYHGE010000111.1:0-9188 GCA_964355945.1 uncultured Draconibacterium sp. | reverse complement strand
GTACAACTTTCGCATGGACACGCGATAACGTCGTGAACGTTACCGGTATCCCTGCTAATGGAACAGGAGATATCTCCGGAACCTTAACGAACCTGACCGGTGTGTCACAAACCGTGACCTTCACGATCACCCCGACGAGTGCAGGAGGTTGCGTAGGCAACCCGATCACAGCGACGGTAATTGTCGATCCGGAACCTGTTGCAGTAGCCACCCCGTCAACCCAGACAGTATGCTCGGATGTAGCAATCACAACGATTGCACTGACAACCAGCAACGGTCTTGCCGGTACAACTTTCGCATGGACACGCGATAACGTCGTGAACGTTACCGGTATCCCTGCCAATGGAACAGGAGATATCTCCGGAACCCTGACGAACCTGACGGGTGTGCCTCAAACCGTGACCTTCACGATCACCCCGACGAGCCCAGGCGGCTGCGTAGGCAACCCGATCACCGCGACAGTAATTGTCGATCCTGAACCAGTTGCAGTAGCGACCCCGTCAACCCAGACAGTATGCTCGGATGTAGCAATCACAACGATTGCCCTGACCACCAGCAACGGTCTTGCCGGGACAACGTTCACCTGGGTGCGCGATAATAATGTGAATGTCACTGGTCTTCCGGCTAGTGGAACCGGTGATATTTCCGGAACACTAACCAATGTTACTGGAATTCCGCAAACCGTGACCTTCACGATCACACCTACAAGTGCAGGAGGATGTATTGGCAACCCGATTACAGCGACTGTAATTGTTAATCCAAAACCAACAACATCACCAATCTACCACGATTAACCAACTTAAAAACAATCGGCCATGTCACCATAAGTCAAAAACCCACCCATCCCCACCCGGCGATTAGCACCCGCCGGGCGGGTGGTGGCGAAGGGGGCGGAGAAAACCCCACCCCCCGGTCCAAAAAGAGAGAAACATACTATTATAACGAAACGCATCATGCTTAACACTTAACACTTAATCACTTAACACTAAGTTGTTTTAATGAACCTTGACGAACTAAATATCATCCTTTCACGGGGCGAGAATATCCGCACTGAATATAAGGAAGCGAGGGAGAAAGTCCCGGGTGGTTTCTATCAATCGGTGGTCTCGTTCTTAAACCGGGAAGGTGGCGTTATTGTTTTGGGAGCAGATGATGAAGGTAAGGTTACGGGCATTGAAGCTGCAAGTATAGAGCAATTGAAAAAAGACATTGTGACGGCATTGAATAATACAGAGATCATTCAGCCACCGGTTAACTTCCCGCTGTATCAGCTTGTGCAGGGAGAGAAGCTTGTTTTATGTCTGAAAATTCCGGTAAGTTCACAAATCCATAGTTATAAAGGCGTGATTTACGACAGGGAAAATGAGAGTGATATTGCAATTGAAGACGACGCAAGAATTTCAGAGATGTATTTCCGGAAGCGCCATTCATTTTCCGAGAGTGAAATTCTCAGGCACCTGCGGTTGGAGGACTTTGATCAACGGCTTTTTGCCAAAACCCGACTGGTGATTAGTGCGGCAGATCATTCGCACCCATGGATAGAAGCCGACAACATGACAATCCTCAGGGATAGTCAGCTCTATCGGCGCGATCATCGCACCGGCGAAGAAGGATTCACTCTGGCCGCTGCACTGATTTTTGGGAAAGATGAAGTGATTCAAAGTATTCTGCCTGGGTATAAAGTTGATGTGTTGGTTCGGATCAAGGACCTTGACCGGTATGATGACCGTCTGGCTCCGCTGCGCACCAACCTGATCGACACGTATCAAACAGTGATGGAGTTCTTAAAGTCAAAACCATATTTGCCTGAAAAGTTTTATCTCGAAGGCGATCAGCGTAAGGACCTCAGGGAATTGATCTTCCGTGAATTGGTTGGTAACATGATCGTACACCGGGAATACACCAGTGCACATACTACTGAATTGATTATCTATTCCGATCGGGTGGAAATCAGCAATCCAAACAAATCACTATTCAAAGGGGTATTGTCCCTCGATGCTTTTAGCCCATATGCAAAAAATCCCACCATCCGAAAATTCTTCTCAGAATTTCGATGGACAGATGAATTGGGGTCAGGCGTGAAGAATGTGAAGAAATATTTGAAGATTTATGCCAATGGGGCAAAGCCTATATTTATTGAAGATGAAAAATTCAGAACGATCATACCGCTTTCATGTCCTGTTTTTGGTGAAAAAGCATCGCCGGCTTTGGCTTTTGTTGGCCTGGAGGCAGCATTGCTTACAAATGGTATTTTAGAAGAAATGCAACAATTACCATTGTTACAGAAATATGCAGACATAGAAAATATGGATACATTCTTTTTTCAAAAGGGGTCAAGCTGGCTGGAAAAAGGGGGGAAGCTTGGAAAAGTTAGAATGAATAAGATCAATAACATACAATTTGATTCTTTTCAAAAGGGGGGAAGCTGGACGGAAAAAGGGGGGAAGCTCTTGCCTAAACGGGCGTTGAATATTTTAAAGATTCTGATGATTTGTGTGACACCGGTTAAAATCGAAGAAATTAAACAAATGATGGCATATGGAAGCAGGGAGAAGCTGCGAGAATTATACCTGAAGCCGTTACAAAACGAATATATGATTGAACCAACTATCAAAGATAAACCTAACTCACCCGATCAAAAATACAGCCTGACTGAGAAAGGCAGAATGTTTTTAGGAGGGTTTGATGTTGGTTAGAAAATGAATGCAAAATGCAGATAGCAAGGTGCAAACAGCAAAATTTGAAATAAAGAAATGGAAGTAACCGATAGAAAATATATCAATCAATTCACTGACCTGGTCGGGAACCGGATTGTGGGACTGACTGGCGGTTTTGATTTTTCCTGGGATTTTTATCTTAGAGAGGATAAAACAATCCATGATATTTCCATGGAAAAGGTTCAAAAGCTGATCGAAACCATTAACCGCCGGCACTCTTTTGAGATCACCGACGATCCGCTTACATTCCTGCGCAAATTTCAGCTGATCTCCGGCGAAAAAATCACCCATGCCTGCTGGCTGCTGTTTATGCCTGACATGGATGTATGTACAACGGTTGAACTTGGAAGGTTTTCTTCTTCCACCGTAATAAAAGACAGCTTAACACTGCGATCCGATTTGTTTTCTGAAGCCGAAGATATCATGGATTTCATTCGTAAACACATCAATAAGCGGGTAATCTTTAACGGTCAGCTGGAAAATGAAGAGCGCTGGGATTATCCGTTGGAAGCGGTTCGTGAACTGGTCATTAACATGGTATTACACAGAGATTATACAGCGTCCTATGATTCTGTTTTGAAAGTCTATGACGATCATATTGAGTTCTACAATCCCGGTGCGACACCACCCGAAATAGACCTTCCGCATTTGCTTTCCAACGACTATGTATCGCAACCACGAAATAAACTTATTGCGGAGGTTTTTAAAGCGGGTGGCTTGATTGAGAAATACGGTTCGGGAATCAGGCGTGTACTGGAAGCTTTTCATGTATTTGGTCTTCCTCAGCCTGAATTTCAACTGCTTTCGACCGGATTCAGGGTGAAGATCTTTTCAGGATTGTCCGGAGGATTGCGTGATGCCGCAATAGTTAGTGAACCACTGGTGCCGGTTTTAAAAAAGATTCAGGATGACGTAGGGGTGATTACAACTTCAAAAGCGGAAGTTCCGGCAGCTGATCTGAGTCAAACCGAAGGTGGTCAGAGAGGTGGTCAGACAGGTGGTCAGAGAGGTGGTCAGAGAGGTGGTCAGACACCAGAGGTGTTTCTTCTGTCAGACGCACAGAAGGCTGTTCTGGAGCTGATCAGGAAAAATAATCAGATAACAAGAAAAGAATTATCAGGGGAGTTGAAAATCAGTGAATCAGCAATTCAAAAACATATAAATCAACTTAAGTTGAAGAAAATACTGGTACGGGTTGGGGCGGATTTTGGAGGGTATTGGGAGGTTAAGGGGAGATGAAAAATGCAAAATGCAAAATGCAAATTCAAAAGTTAAAATAAGGAATGCTAATAACCGATAGAAAATATTTCAATCAATACACTGACATGGTCGGGAACCGGATTGCGGGACTGATAGGCAGCTTTGATTTCTCGGATGAACGGGGAGGATTTGATTTTCTTACGGCAGCGTCGGCGGTCTATTCGTCGAACATTGAAGGAAACAGCATTGATTTGAATTCATATATGAACCATGCCTTGAATGGCAGGAAGTTTAAAGCGGGAAAGGAGATTGAAGAGATCGAAAACCTGGTGAAGGCATATAAACTGGCGCAAAACAGTGACCTAACTGAGGTTGCTTTGCTAAGTTGTCACCGGATTTTGTCGGAAACACTCCTGATCAAAAGTAAGCGCGGTAAATATCGCACTGAACAGGCAGGGGTTTTCGGGAAGTCGGGGCTTTCATACCTGGCAGTGGAGCCGGAGTTTGTAGGCAGGGAGATGAAGCTGATGTTCTCCGGGATTGAATCGTTGCTTGCCGGCGATCTGACTGAGGCGGAGGTCTTTTATTTCGCCTCCATGATCCACCTGAAGTTTGTTCAGATTCATCCGTTCATGGATGGAAATGGCAGGGCGGCACGGTTGATTGAAAAATGGTTTATCGCACAAAAGCTGGGAAAGCAGTTATGGAAGCTGCCATCAGAGGAATACTATATGAAAAACAGGCAAAAATATTATGACAATCTTGATCTGGGGGTGAACTACTATGAGCTCGATGATGACCGGTGTGTGGGGTTTTTGGTGATGTTGCCGGGATGCATGGAAAGGGATTGACGATTGGACGATTGACGATTAGACGATTGGAAGATTGACGATTGGGAGAATTGAAAAGATGAAAATAATGCAAAATGCAGAGTCAAATATCAAAATGCAAAATATAAGGCAGGCGTGATGAAGATGGAAGAATTATATAAAAAGGCGGAATCGCAACGGCATGAGTTCAAGGTGTTCGACGACCATATCAGGTTTGTCAATCCCGGCACACTCATGGGAGAACTTACACCCGAAGTGCTCCTTCGCGGGGAATATGTGGCCATGCACCGGAACAAGCTTCTGGCAGAAGCTTTCTACTTGCGCGGTGACATCGAAAAATTCGGCACAGGATTTTTCAGGATGCAGAATGAATTGCAGGAATATCCTGAGCTAAAATTATTATTTGAGACAGTGAATGGGTTTACACGCACCGGGTTGGATGTTGTGGTGGGGGATACCATAGGGGTTTCTGTTCAAGGCACCCCGCATGATACCCCACATGACACCCCTCATGATACCCCTCATGATACCGCGCAAGACACCGCGCAAGACACCGCGCAAGACACCGTGCAAGATGCTGACCATGACACCGATCATGACGCCGACTATGATACCGACCATGTTGCCGACCATGTTGCCGACCATGATACCCCACATGATACCCCACATGATACCCCACATGATGCCCCGCATGATTATACAGCCACAAGAGCAATGATTAACCTCGTAACAAAATTAGATGCCGAGATGTCCAGAATGGAAATACAACAGGTTTTAGGGTTGAATGATCGGTTTCATTTTAGAGAATTATATCTGAAACCTTCACTTGATGAGGGTCTGATTGAAATGACCATACCCGATAAACCAAAAAGCAAGCAACAAAAATACAGACTAACAGAAAAAGGAAAACAACTGAAAATCAACATCAACAAATAGCGACGTGCTTCAGTACGTCACCATGACAGAAGAAAAGTGAAACGAAGACCCAACATACCACGCACCGCTGCAATTACAAGGCCCGCCTTGTACCTGCTGATGTGGCTCATGGTTCTGTTCAGCGCCTTTACGGCAGCTGGCCAGTCCACTGAGCCCGACGTGGCATGTGTAGGCCAGACCAGGCGCTACTGGGTCGATTCAATCCCGGGCCATACCTATCACTGGAGGATTGACGGGGTGACCGTGCAGAACGGCACCATCGACATGTTCAGGTGGACATGGACCAGTGTTGCTGATTATATCGTTTCAGTGCAGGAAACCAGTTCGGAGAATTGTGTCGGGCCATGGAAGCTGATGCCGGTGCATGTGATCAATGATCCGCCAACCTTTGTTCCGCCGGTGCTGGGTACAGGATATTGTGTGGAGGATATATCAGAAGCCGAATACAATCCGGCCGGTTCCTATGATCTAAAGACCGACCTGATCCCGCCAAGGCCCGATTATTACCTGCTCACGTTCGGAAGCACCCTGCTGGATTACAGCACCATAATCAAAAGTTGCCCGGGTAACCTGACCGTATCCTGGGTCATCGATTTTGCAGGAGCCTTGCCGCCAAACCTCACCGGAACAGGGCAGATCTCTGCAGCCATTCCTGCAGCCGGCATACAATTCCCTGTCGGGAACAACGTAATCACCTGGACCGTGACCGATGTTGCCGGCAACACCACTGTTTATTCGGTGGTACTTGTCGTGCTTCCGCGACCCGAAATCGGGGACATTCCACCCTAAAAAGGCCTTCAGTCGCATAATAACAATAGAAATAAATTCAATTTAATACAAACCTTAACACTGACAATCATGAAAAACCAAAGAAAACCAAGATTCCCGCCATCACGCCCCGGCACGGCAACCCAATACTTAGCGCCTTCCCGCCTTTGCGGTGAAAAGTGCGCTTCCGGTTGGAACCAGATTTCATATTTATTAATCATCAAATCATCAAATTTTATTTATTCATCATCAAATCTTTAAAAAAATGAAAAAGCAACTATTAGTTATCGTTTCAATCATTGTTCTGGCATTATTCGCCGGAGTCTCATCCGTTAACGCTCAGTGCGTTGGAACCGGATTTAACCCTTCAGCAGGAACCCCATACCAATATGAGGTTACCATCCCCGCAGGTACCGGATATGCCGGTGCCGGAGTTTATAACTGGTATGTAACCCAGGATGTCAACCTGATCACGGGTGCCATCATTGTTCCGGGAGTTGCTACCTTTTCAGTTGGAGTCGGTGCAGGTCTCTCCACGTATAATTCAGCGGCAGGGACTACCAATACGCTGGAACTTACCTGGTCGGCAGCTGCGGTCGCTTCGCCGAATCCTTACTATCTGGTTCTGAGGTACAGTGAGGCAAATGCCAATGCTGCAGCCCCTGGTTGTACAGCAGAGAACATCAGGGTTTGGCAGATCAACCCGATCAACACCTTCCTGCTCGCCATCTCTGGTGCAACAGCCGCAGGTATTATGTTTGATCCGGCCAACCAGTGTGCAGCACCTGTAACAGGAGCGGTAGTAACACCTGCTGCAACTCCTACAGTTGAGTACACTTATGGAACAAACACATTGTATTACCTCGTGACCGCCAGTGGAACTACCGGAACATGGACGCCATCCGTCATGATTCCTGCCCTCTTAGGTCTTGGTCAGAACTACACCGGAGTTGATTGGAGTGGTGATAACGGAGCTACCTGGAATGCTTTTGATCTGCCGGCATCTCCTGTTGGTAATACCACCGGAGGACAATTTACTTCCAGTACCACGGCTACCATCAGCGATCCTGCTGCCGGAACGCCAATACTGGTGCGTGTCCAGATTGCCAATGTCAACTTCGAAACACTTGCTGATCAGCCAATTCAGGTTGGTATCGACGGCTTGTTGCCGACTGGTATGAGCGATATCTGGGGTCCTGGTGTATGGCCGGGAAATCCTGATCCTTGTGCACAGGCTGGTCCTTATGCCAAGACCGCGACCTACACGATCCTGGCACGTCCGACAGTCAATGCTGTCACAGGTACGTTTATCCAGAAACTCCCATAATCCCCGGGATTTGGAGTTGAAAATTTAAGTTGCTTTTTCAACCAGGCGATCTTTCCGGCCGGGCTACGTGCCTGGCCGGAGGGAGACCCGGGTGTGAAAATGAAACTTAACGCATTAACGTGCATGGAAACATAGCATTGTGTTGACATCAGTCAAAAATGGATGATCATGACATAGATGATCCGTCATATTAGAAGATCTGGCTTTCGGTACTGTTTTGGTATCCGGTAAGATGAGTTTCGGTGGTACCTGGTACAGTAGTGTAGCAAGTGTTTGACTGACAAATAAGTACAATTGTTATCGTATGAATCAATTGTAAGAATATATGTAATAATAAATGGATGAATAATCCACGTAACAAGCATGGCACGATGCAGTGCGTTTCACGGTTCATTAATGGGAATCGTGCAGGGCCACTCATCAATGTCCATACCCGAAGCAGGGCTCCGGCAACGGTGTTCTGTGTGAGGCAACAATGCTGGTTTTTACCGGAGATGGGAGAGGTACGTGCTGACGGAATATCGAATATTGAATAACGAATATTGAATGTTGAATGAAGGTGTAATTGAGATGAAACGGGTTACATATTGTTGAATATGAATACTGAATGTCCACGGTGTGGGACTGGATGCACCGGCCATACGAATACTGCCATAAGCCTCAGGCTTGATGCCGGTATCGTGTATATAAAACATTGAAATGAAACGACCGCGGTTTAACATATTCCGTTTGGCTGCATTGGCTCTACTGCTGATGCTGACTATGGCTTCTGCCATGGCCCAGACGAATACTGTGCCCGTTGGTCAAACGAGTAACTTGGGAATCAGTCCGATCCCGCCTCCGGGTGGTACCTATGTGTGGGATCTATATATAGTCAACAATGCATTAATTGGCAGTTTTAATTTTGCCACTGAACCAGCGAACTGCCCGACCGCCAATGCAGAGTTTGTTGGTGGAAATACCTCGCCAACCGTCAGTGTGATCTGGCATACGGCCGGCACTTACTATTTCAGGGTGATTGTCACAGATGCTGCCGGTTGCCAGAACCTGAAAGTCGGCAAGATGGAGGTGCTTGATTGCACTCCGCCTGACGTCTCCTTCACCCCGTGCTACAACATCATCACCTCACAGGAAGCCCAACCCTTTAAACTGAAAGGCGGATTGCCGTTCAACGGGGTATACTCGTCCGTTCCTCCGGCGAGTCCCTGGGTGACTAACGCCGGTGCGGGTGTATACCTGTTTAATCCGCAGCTGGCTCCTTTGGGTCCGGTGGCCGTGAACTATACCTATACCAATGCAGCAGGGTGCAGTGCCACCGTGATGGCCAATATCCAGAACAATCCTGCACAGGCAAGCTTTACCTGCGGCACCGGCAACTGGCTCGACATCCGCGACAACAACAGGAGTTAT
>CAYHGE010000110.1:5197-9648 GCA_964355945.1 uncultured Draconibacterium sp. | reverse complement strand
AATTTTGTAATTCTTCAATTCAGGAGAAGCAAGATGCATGAGCACTTCCTTGATGCGGTAACTGTTTACAAACATATTAAAACTCATGCCTGCATGTTGCTGTATAAGGTCTGAAATTGTTTTCCGGTTGATCCTCAGTTGGGCGGTCACATCATCAAACCTCAGATTGCTGTTTAAATAAGATTTTTCTAATTCAAATTATTCTATCACTTTCAGGTAGATTTGGCTGGATTGATCAGGTATCAATGGAGGAAACAGTTGTACGGCAGGTATGATTTCCTCCCCTGAATCCCCTGCCCGGGTATCGTGCCTGTATTTTTCAAACAAGATATTATATGCACTGTCGCGTTGGCGGTAAAGCCGGTAAATCCTGAAGAGCAGGGCTCCCAGAACCAGGGCGGAAACCAGGGCAATGACGAGGATAATGAAATTCGCATGCATCCGGTTTTTCATCAGCAGCATGTTGGCACTGAGCGACTCGTTCCTGCGTTCAAGTTTTTCGTTATGGTACGCAAACTCAAGGTCATGTATCGCTATTTGCTTATCAAGGGCCAACAGGGAATCGTTGAGATGCTGGATTGTCTTCTGGGTAGCAAGGGCCTCTTTACACCTGCCGGCCTTTTCATACATATACTGTTCGGCCTCAAGCAACTCGACATATACAGGGGTTTCCCCAGATAATGCGGCGAACCTGCCCGCCTCTTTAAATATAAGAAGGGCATCATTATCCTTTTGTTGAGCCTCGTAAACATTACCTATGCCGCTCATGGCCCTGAATACTCCGCTATTAATGTGGTGTTTTCGCGAGGCAGACAGAACTTCATTGTAAAGTTCAAGTGCCTGGTTGTATTTTTTTTGCTCGTAATACAAGCCGGCAAGGTGGAAACGGGTCGGCAGGGTCTCAACCGCAAATTGTTTCATCGGAAGCATGTTTTTTGCTTTCAAAAAATAGTATTCTGCGCTGTCAGGGTTGGAAATCCTGTAAAAAGTACCCAGATTATTTAATGCAAAAAGGTAGTTTAAACTATCATGGTAAGAACGCGTGATGCTGCATGCCTTCCTGTAGTAAAGCAGCGACAGTTTGTTGTCGTTCAGCGATTGGTAATTGCCCGCCAGGTTGAGATAAACCGGGCCAAGGGTCATGGTATCTCCCAGGGATTCGAAGATCTTTATGGCTTCAAGCAGTTTTTTCTGGGCAGTAAAATAATCCCCGGTAGAACTCAGTAAAGAACCTTCAATGTTCAGCGCGATAGCCTTTTGATAGCTTTGCGTTTTATTGTCGAATAATTTGAACGTTTCGTCAAGGTATTTTCGGGCCAGGAAATACTTGCCGTCGTTAGTTAATTGCTGAGATAACCATATCCCTGAATATATTTTTACGGCATTGCTCCTTCCCGGGAAAATTCCGCTTTGGTATCGTTGCATGAAACTGTAAGCTGAATCTCTCATGTCCAGTTTCATCAGCGCTTCGGACTTGATCTTAATGTAATCAACCAGCTGATTATCAGTAAGAACTTCCGGCGAAACAGTCTGAACCAATGAATCCAAAAGCCGGATGGCCGCACGTGGATCCGTAGCGATCAACTGGCCGGCCTTTTTACTTTCCAGTGAAAATTTTCCAGCTGTCTGACTGCCTGATTTTTTGCTGTTACAGGCTGCAAAGCACGCCATAACACAAAAACAGATCAGGATTGAAGTTTGAAAAAAGGGCTTTTTAGGATTGTTCATAATGCAAATCTATTAAAAAAAATCGATTTCTTGTTTCCGAAAAATAAAGAGCAAAGGTCGAAAAGTGAAAGGCCGGCCATTGCACGGAAAAGCCGGAACAGCATAATCATCTCAATTTGGTGATTGTTAATAAAGCAAGGTGGTCAAAAAAAATCGGCAGAGGGTGGTCGGGAACTCCGGTTTTTCCATTACATTGATATTCATTAGAATTATAAATATATTTAATGAACATCTTTGGTGAAACGGACGTACATTAGCTAAAATATTAACAATTGATTTTCCGCAAAACTCCACGCTGCAATTTACGCCAAGCCAAAAAGGGAAATAGGAAAACTACCATTCAATTGCTCGTCAAAACTACGCTGAATGAAAACAAAACTTTTATGTTTCCTCTCCGCCATGATCTTATTCCTGGCGGGAGCTCCCGCGCAAATCAGCAGCCCGATGAAACCCTGGACCGGGATTGGTAAAGGTGCCTCAACCCAGTCATCTGCCTCACAATGGGACAGTGTGCCTGTTGATATCAAAAACAGGAATTCATTTAAGCGGCTGGCGTGGTTTTACAAACCAAGGTTGAACGCACAGGGTGTGTTCCCCAGGGCATTTATAGACAGGCAAAAAGAGACGGAAATAGTGAAAATGCAGACGCAAACCGATAAGCCAGGTGCTTCCTTCCAATGGAATAATCTTGGCCCTGTGGGTATTGATTTCTCGGCCGATGCCTCAGTCAGGCATTGGGGTGTGGTGAGCGGAAGGGTGATTGGTCTTGCCGTACATCCATTGAACCCGGAGATCGTTTACGCGGGCACCGGGGGTGCGGGTATATGGAAATCTACTGATGGCGGGCAAAACTGGGCGGATAAAAGCGGGGGGCTGAACCTGCTCACCTTTGGATGCATTGCGATCGACCCTTCAAACCCTGAAACCATCTATGCCGGTACGGGTGAATATTTCTGGTTGCTCACCGAGAGATTTTATAACGGGGATGGCTTGTACAAATCAATCAACGGGGGCGACAGCTGGGTCAAAGTGAAGGCTGAATTTGATACTGTAACCGAATTTACGGCACTCGCTGTATCCCCTCATGATCCAAATGTGGTCATGGCAGGGATTGCAAAAAACCTTAATAATGCAGTTCAGAATCAGGGCATCTGGAGGAGTACCGACGCCGGTATTCACTGGAGCTGTGTTTTACCGGGAGAAGGGATATGGGACCTGGCATTTCATCCCACCAATCCGAACATTGTATATGCAGCTTGCGGCAATGAGCAGGATCAGGCCGGTTTCCTGGTATCTGCTAACGGAGGCATCACTTTTTCGCAAAGCAATACAGGGCTCCCCGATCCCGTTCACATCGGGAGGATGCAGTTTGACATATCCCGCTCAAATCCTTCCGTGCTTTACGGTTTGATATATGACAAGGCGCCTTCCCCCAACGGCATGAAAACCAGTGCGTATAAATCGGTCAACGGCGGTGCTTCATGGTCCCAGATATCGCCGGGCGTAAACCTTTCAGCATACAGCGACCAGGGCTTCTACGATCTCTGCATTGCTGTGAACCCGGTAAACCCCGATAATGTACTCCTCGGAAATGTCGAACTAAGCCAGTCAGTCAACGGATCAACCTTTATCTACATCCGGGATCCCAACGCAGCAGGGGGAGGAAACAGCCCCTGGGATTCCTACACCCACATCGACCATCATATCATCAGGTTTGCCCCCTCCGATCCCTCTGTTATCTATGTGGGCTGTGATGGTGGGGTGTTCAGGTCTGCAGATGGTGGAGCGTCGTTTCACCAGGCCAACACCGGCATTACTTCCATCCAGTCTTACCGCGTCGCTTCTCATATCTCGGATCCCGACATCATCTATTCAGGAGCACAGGACAATGGATTTATTTCGACCCACAACAGGGGCACTACTCCATATAATCTTGAATTCATTTGCGATGGCACCGAATGTTTCATGGATTATTCTGATCAGAATGTAATTTTTTTTGAGACTTACTGCGGATACCTTGGGCGAAGTACCAACGGTGGACAAAGCTGGGAGTTGCTGATCGATCCGGGTGTTCTGGATTCGGTTGCTTTCATCTGTCCATACTGGCAGCACCCGGTAATTCCTGAGATCATATACGGATGCCTCAAACAGAAACTCTATAAGTCGGTCGACAAGGGAAATACCTGGGCTTATACAACCTCCTACCCAATAGTCAGCTCCCCAATCTATTCTGCCGCGCAGTCTTCCGTGAAGACCGGCAACATCATGGTAGCTGCAAGAGAAGGTGCTGTAAGCCTTGTGCGATCGGCCGACGGGGGATACAGTTGGGAGGATGTTACAATGAATCTCGGCGCTCTCTCGGGCGGGTATTTCATGAGACTGGTAGCCGATCCCCGGGACGGGAATACATTTTACCTGCTTAAAAGTTCCTATTCGGGTTCTCTTATTGTAAAGACAACCGACTTCGGTACCTCCTGGAATGATATTAGTTCCGACCTTCCAAAAATTCCCGTAAATGACTTGTTTATCGACACTGCCAATGCGGGTGTAATGTACCTTGGCAATGATTTCGGCGTATATCGCACAGCCAACAACGGCGGAAGTTGGGTAAGGCTGAGCAACGGCATGCCTTTTCTGCCTGTGCTTGATTTCGATTGCTACAATCATGCCGGGACCAGGCTGCTGAGGGCGGCAACATTCGGGAGAGGCATCTTCGAACTTGA
>CAYHGE010000110.1:1998-5097 GCA_964355945.1 uncultured Draconibacterium sp. | reverse complement strand
ACTAATCAGGCAAAAAGGTGTTATCTTTGTTTCATAATAAAATGGAAATGGCTGATCCGATCATGGTATTAAAAGCGTTGAAACACGACTTGGTTTCCCGATTCGGCGAGGATATTAATGATGTGATTCTATTTGGTTCTCAGGCATCCGGGATGTCAATGGATGATTCTGATTATGATATTTTGATTCTTTTATCAAATGATTATGACTGGAAATATCAGAATCTTTTATTTGATAAAGCTTTCGATGTTGGTTTGCAATACCATGTTCTGTTTGATCTGCACCTCTTATCATTAAACGAGCGAAATAATTCGTTAAAAGGAAAAGAACCTTTGATAGTTAATGCTTTGGAAAAAGGGATACATGCATGATTGATGAAGAAAGCAGAAATCAATTAATCGCACATCGTCAAAGTAATTGACTTAAAACCATCGATGCTGGCACAACCTGGACGTTATTACCCACAGGAACAATCTACCCACGCTTTTCTATTTTCTTTACAGATGAGAACACAGGTTATACTGGTGGGGATTATGGTGTCATTATGCCGCAGGTAATGACGCTAATGATAATGCAGCTATTTTGAAAACCACTGATGCAGGAGCTACTTGGTCACTATTATCACCTGGAACTTTTGATGTGTTAAATTCTGTTTATTTCGCAGATATTAATACAGGTTTTGTAGTAGGCAGTAGTTGGTTCCAGTCGATGCCACAGAAAAATCAACAAAAAACCCTGATCCTTAAAACGTTCAGGGTTTTTATTTTTCAAGTTGGGCAGGTTTTGGGCAAGTTTTAATCCGGAACGACCTGGAACTACTCAAAACATATCTCTTTTTCAGAAAGTCAGTTATCGGACTATAGTAGTTGCAACAATGAATCAGAAATGTTAACTTTGTAATAAAAAACCAATGCCCAGAATTTTTGAATATTTAGGAATTCTGATTTTTTTCTATTCCAACGAGCACGAGCCAATTCATGTACATGGTAAATATGATGGTTGTGAAAGTAAAGCAGAGTTTTATATTGTTGATGGGGAGATTGTCGAGATAAAAATAAAACCTATCAAAGGATTGAAGCCATTGACAGGAGCCAAGCTCAAAGATTTTAAAGAATTTTTAGGAAAATTCGCCGATCAGATCATTCAAAAATGGATTGACTACTTTGTTTATCATAAAGATATTGAATTTGAGAAAATTAACACCCGGATCAAATGAAAATAACGGAAGAATATATTGATTATAACGTTGATTTTATTGGGGTTGAATCTGCCAGATATATCGGCGATTATGCTATCAGGGTTTACTTTACGGATGGATTTAACAGGCTGGTTGATTTTAAACCGTTTTTGGAAGCGTCAGGTCATCCATCCATCCGGAAATATCTGGATGAGGCTAGGTTTAAGGAATATCAGATTGTTAATGGAAATCTCAACTGGAACGACTATGATTTGATTTTCCCGGTTTATGATCTTTATGAAGGGAAATTATAATGGAAAAACTCCCTCTTTGACCAGCCTTCGCCGGAAACGCTAAATAATCTCAATTTGGTGATTGTTAATCCAGTAAGGTGGTCGGCAAAAATCGGCAGAGGGTAGTCGGGAACTGGGAACCTATTCAACACTCATGGTCACTGTTCCATAAACAACCATTGATTTGCCGGGATTAATGGTAAGATTGCCACCCGTCTGAAGTGTGATATTATGACAGAATGTTGCATTGCTGGTAGTAATTACCGGATCGTTGGGAGTGTCCGGTATTATTACATCATATAAGGTTGTTGGTACCACGCCTAGGTTCCAGTTACCGGCTTTCTTCCAGTCATTATCAACACTGCCGGTCCAGGTGATGGTTGTAAAGGCCGTTGGTTCCTGTGTGCGGATTTCCAGTGCCGGATCACCAAACACATTGCAACAGTAATGGCACCATCGCTGAGCGCCGGGTTCAAATTCTCCGGGAAGAGAGATCCATGGCGCAGTCATGACCTTGGAGATCATATGTGCCGTCCCAAGGTGCTTTTCTGGTTGGAGATCATCGTACAGTGCACTGACGAATTCCCGCTCAAGATGCTCAGACGGTCCTTCAGTGAATCCCTGGTTAAACCAGCCATAGCGTGAATTAAAGATACCGGCGACAAGAAAATTATCAATGGTAACCGCTTTTGCAGCAATGCATCCCTGATCAAAGGCACCATCGTAACAACCCTGGGTATAAAGAAGCTGGAAATTATGGATGATTCCGTTCACCTGCGAAAAATTGGCATTGGTAATCGACGATGTCGAAAGCCGCAACATATAGTTTGTATTTGCATGTCCCAGGTGGTGAATAAAGGAGTTTCCCTGGTTGATTTTTGCAAGCAGCAGTGCTGCACTCCATTGCCAGTAGGTAGATGGTGGCGATATGAGTGTATCATAAAGGGTTGTGATTTGATTGGAAGCTGAAGGAATGCCATGGGTGAAATATCCGTTGTCGGTATGATCATCAATCAGCAGATCCATGTAATCGCCACCAAAGGTGAGCGGGTCGCTCCACAAATGTTCTCCTGCCAGCAAGGGTCGTGAGAACTCGCCGAGAACCGGATTTGTCTGATAGGAGATTGTTTTCCGGATCATCCGCCGGAGTTCGGCCGTATCATTTACGGTGAATCGTCCCACCGGAATGTCAGGCAGCAAATCGGGATTGTCTGCCACTTCCCCGTAAATATGATTTCCATTTGAATCATAGTCTCCGTCAATGCCCGAATAATAGATGTCGGAAGGGATGTTGGAGTCTGAATATCCGCCACCGGAGACCACATAACAATAAAAGCCCCTGGAAGGGATCAGTAATGGATTTCCTGCAAGTAACACATATTCGATGCCGCTGTTCTGATGCTGACCGATGATGAAGTTCCGGATCTTGTCCTGGTTATCGATTCCTGCAACATTTGCATAAATGGTGTCGGTGGCAACCACCTTTACCGTAATTCCCTTTGCACCATACATGCTGATGAGAGGCTGGAATTCATTTTTAAAGCTGACCGGGGAGACAATAAGGTACTGGTAGCTGGTTATAGGGGCTCTCCTGACCGGATAAGCCTTCATCATCTCAGGATTCATGGC
>CAYHGE010000110.1:0-1898 GCA_964355945.1 uncultured Draconibacterium sp. | reverse complement strand
TGAACCGGGAATCGTGGTTTCCTGTTCATCAATCATTTCGACAGATGCTGCAGATTCCCCGGGAGGCAGCATAAGGGCTACCTGGTGCCAGGGCAGGGAGGGCTCGCCGGGTATTCCGGAAAGCCTTGTGTTTCCGAATGTGACTGTTTGCCAGGCGCCCTTTGATTCAACTTGATATCTGCTGAAATAAAATGTTTTTTCAACAATGCCCGCCTGAAGGATGATTGCCTGAAGCATCCCCATTAAAAACAATAGGCCCGTTTTCATTTTTTTGGTTTTGACTGGTAAATGTACGAACAATTTGACCCCAAAACCAAATCACCGGCTACCTTTTATAGGAGTACTTCCCATGGCATCCGGGGGCACATGATCCTCCGCTGTCGGATGGTGCAAAATTAAGAGCGAACGACCACTGGCCAAATGCAATTTTGTCAATGATCAGGAATTTGTTGTTTGATGCATGAACATCGTGACAAATAACACAGCTTCTTCCCCGTAGTCCCTTAAGATGGGCATAATGAAGGTTCTGTTCCCCGTTTCTGAAGCTGGTCGCTGTGGCTGTTTTGGCTAAATCAAGTAAATCGCTGTCGTGACACTCCCAGCAAACTGCGTAATTTTCCTTCTTCCCGGAAGTGTACATCTCCTTAGGGAAAGCGCTGATCAATAAATAATTCTCGGTTGAAGCATGTGGTTTATGGCAGGAGATGCATCCTCCGTTCACCGCGGGATGGATCACTTTGCTGGTGAGCAGCAACTGCTTGATGTTCCTGGTTTTTTTCCCGTTTACATCCAACTCTTTGTCGTGGCAATTGATACACAACTCCTTTTTGCCGGCTGTCAGCAACTTTTTAATATCCGACGAATGAGGGGAGTGACAGTTCATACACTTCTTTGTGTCCTTCATCGCCTGGTGAACATTCCTGGTTGTATCAACATCCTGTTTCACACCATCATGACAGGTGTAGCACAATCCGGGGATGGAGTCGGCCAGAAACAATCCTTTTGGTGCCTTATCCGGATGTTCTTTGATATTCACCCCATGGCAGGCATCGCACCCTTCCTTTGCCGGCGTATGCAAGATCGCCTTCTCGATCAGGTCGGAATGGCAATCTGTGCACTTAGGCTGATCAAAATAGCCAGCCAGCGTAATCACTGGCAGAAAAACGAATAAAACCAACCCTTTTTTCATGTTAAAATTTTCTGGAAATCTGGATATAGGTACCTTTGAAATTGATCTTCTCTCCGATATAGTTACGTTTGTAAACCTCAATGCCTGCCGTGAGGTATAACTGGTAAATGATGGAGGTAAATTCAAGCCTGGCCGTGAGCAGATCGAGGTCAATGCCACGCCCCTGCTGCTTTCGGTACATCACATCAAGGTTTACCTTTGTTTGCCTTACGATGGCATACTCTACTTTTCCGGTCACATCCATATATTGCTGAACCCTGGCAGTGGGTTCATTCAGCATGGTGTAATTCTGTATGTTACCGTTGAGCACCAGCGTCAGTTTGTTTCTGAAACACTTCTGCATGTTTAAATAAAACCTGACCATGTTGTATGGAAGAATGGAGCTTCTGTAATCCTCATATTCTGCACCACCGCTGATCAGATTAAACCCGGCACGGAACCCGACAATGTTCTGGGTAAAATAGTTCAGGGTAATGAAATCGGTATTTTCAAGGTTTTTGTAATCCTGCAAAGCAAACCTGTAATAAACATCAAGCCTACCCCCCAACGTTGAATAGTTTACAGAAAAGTTGTGATTGTCTGAATCATACTTATAAGAACTCGGCTGTTTAGACATATATTCCAGGAAAACCGTTCCCGCGTTGGGTATCTGCCCGCTTGGAATCCTGCGTATTTCAATATAATTTCCTCTTGCAATCAGAAAATAGTC
>CAYHGE010000109.1:0-9734 GCA_964355945.1 uncultured Draconibacterium sp. | reverse complement strand
ATTTAATGAAGCAGAAAGCATCATAATGACCACCTTGCCTTTATGAACATCATCCCATTTTTGATACTCTTCAAGGAATTCCCAACCATTCATGACAGGCATGTTGATATCAAGGAAAATTAACGCAGGCCGGGGAAATGAACTCTCTTGTTGCCCCATTTCCCATTTGGTTGTAAGAAAATCTATGGCTTCTTGGCCATTCAATGCAACTCCTATGAAGTCGGTGATACCGGCTTGTTCAATGACCCTTTTATGAAAAAAGTTGTCGGATTCATTATCATCAACAAGCAGAACACAGTTCAATTTTTTCTTCATGAACGGCTATTATTTTGGAATTGTAAACATAAAAACACTTCCGGCCCCGGGCGTTGATTTGACCCAAATCTTACCACCATGCAATTCCACAATTTTTTTACAATGCGCCAGGCCAATTCCTGTCCCCTCATATTCGTTGCGGTTATGCAATTGCTGGAAGATCGTGAAAATCTTTTCAAAGTGTTTCTGATCAATGCCAATACCATTGTCCTTGATTGAAAAGAACCAGTCTTTTTCGCGACTTTCGGCCGAAATATTAATTTCCGGAGCCATGCCCTTTATTTGGTACTTGATAGCATTTCCAATAAGGTTTTGGAACAGCAATCTCAGCTCTGTTTCATATCCAATTAAGTAGGGTAGTTCCTGAATTGTTACTTTTGCACTACTTCCTTTGATGGAATCATTCAGATCACTCAGAACTGCTTCGGCAATTTTATTGCAATCAACGATGGATTTTACACTCTCTTTCCCCAACAATGAATAATCAAGTAAATCCTTTACCAGCGCGCTCATCCTGACTGCCGACTTGCTTATAAATTCAATATATTTTTCGCCCTCTTCGTCAAGTTTGTCTGCATATTTTTCAGTAAAAAGCTGTGTGAATTGATTGAGCGTGCGCAACGGCTCCTGGAGATCATGGTTGGAAACATAGGAAAACTGTTCTAATTCACTCAAATGAAATGTGAGTTCTTCGTTTACGATTTCGAGTTGTCTGGTTCGGTCTGCAATACGATTTTCAAGGGTTTCATTAAGGCTGCGAATTTCGTTTTCTGCCTGCTTTTGCTCCGTAATATCTACAAAGACCACAATCGCTGAAACAACCCTCCCGTTTTCATCCCTGATAGGAGCAGCTTTTGCCAATACAACACGATCATCATGAACATCTCTGCGTATGATGAACTCCCTGCTGTTTGTTTCACCGAATAAAATTGCACGCGCCAGAGGTACCTGATCAGTCTTAAGGGGACTACCATCAAGGTCTAACATCTTCCAGCCAGCCACATATTGGTCTAATCCGACACCGTTCACCACATCCTGCCTGTTCCCGCCACGTATGAGCAAACCGGCATCATTAACATACCGCAGTTTCCCGTCAGGAGCATCCGCAATGGCGATACCTGCCTGGCTTTGATCCATAGCGCTGTTAAGAATGGCTTTTGTTTCGTACAATTCCCTTTCCTTTTGTTTGAATTCATGAATGTCAGTGCAAGTCCCAAACCATTTTATAACAGCGCCGTTTGTGTCATGAACAGGTACCCCGCGTATAAGCCACCAGGTATATTCTCCATCATAACGCTGCAGGCGGCATTCAAGTGAATAGGTTGCTCCATACTTCGTCGCATTTTGCCAGGCATTCCATGCCCGCAGCTGGTCATCAGGATGAAACGGTTTGTTCCAGCCATTACCGTAGCTTTCCTCCAGGGTTAATCCCGTGAAATCCACCCATTGCTTATTAAAATATATATTCAGGCCTGCAGGGTCGGTAATCCATACGATCTGGGGCATTGCCTCTGCGAGTAAACGAAATGCCGCCTCGCTTTTTTGCAACGTTTCTTCAGCCTGCTTGTGTTCAGTTATATCGATAAAGGCCTCAAGCATAGCTTTCTGCCCGTTGAAAATCATACCGGTATGGTATATTTCAAAGGTTTTACCCCCCAGCACGCCATTGGTTTCATACGTTTGGGTTTCGCCAATGGTTATCCCCGCATGCAGCGGGCAGTCGGAACATTGTTTTTTATCGTCCCGGTACAAATCCCAGCATTTTTTACCCAGGGCGTCTTTTCCAAAATGCTGTTTAAAGGATTCATTCAAAAAAAGAATATTACCGTCTTCGTTCACGATATCCATACCAAACGGGATGGTTTGCAAAAGCGATTTATTGAATTCGTTGCTTGCCATAAGTGCCTCAACAGCCTGTTTGTGCCCGGTGATATCAATGCACGAACCGATGTAGCCGATGAAAATCCCGTCCGGGGTGTACCGTGGAACGCCATTGTCAAGCAGCCAGCGATATTCTCCATCGTAACGGCGCAGCCGGTATTCCATTCTGAAAGGTTGCTGTGCATTGAATGAGTTCAGGTATATGTCGAGGCAATGTTGAAAATCCTCCGGGTGAACACCTTCAGCCCATCCGTTGCCCAATTCCTGCTCCAGGCTGCGCCCTGTAAAATCGAGCCATGGTTTATTGAAATAGTCACACAGGGCATCCGTTCCCGACATCCATATCAATACCGGTGCGTTATCTGACATATACCGGAACCGTTTTTCACTCTCCTGCAATAAGTTTTCAGAAAGTTTCCTTTCAGTTATATTGACCATGGTTATGCTACATTGTTCACCATTTCCTGATGCAATACCGGTTAGGAGAACCGGCATTTGTACGGCCATATTTCCAGAAAGATCCAACTCAGTTGTTTCTTTCGCTTTGCTGGTAAATATTTTGTTAAAAAACAGGTTGAAGTTTTGCTTTGTATTTTCTGAGACATACGAACCAAACAGGCGGTTGATGAGCTGGGAGCGCTCTTTCCCAATCATTTCCGCTGCAGCCAGGTTTAGTTCAATGATTCTTCCGTCTTTGGATAGTGAAAAGTAACCGGTTGGAGCAAAATCGTATAATTCCATGTATTTCCAGGCGGATGTTTCTGACTTTGCGTTAGAAATGATAAGTTCATCGTTTTGCAATTTCAACTCGATCTGGTGAACATCCAACTCATGGAAGAGCTTAAGGGTATCTGTTTCGGAAAGCTGGCGATCAGTTTTCGAAAGTTTCTGTTTCAACAATTCTTCTGCTTTTTTGCGAAGGCTGGCTGATTCATTTGTGGGTATTTCTTGCTTTTTCATTTCGGTAAGCTAAAATAAAATGTGGCTCCGACCCCAGGTTCACCTTCCGCCCAACATCGGCCGCCGTGACGGATTATGATCCGGGCGACAATAGCCAGGCCTATACCGGTTCCTTCAAAATCGCTCGATTTGTGCAACCGTTTGAATACACCAAACAGTTTTCCGGCATCCTTATTGCTAAAACCGGCTCCGTTGTCTTTGATAAAAAATGTCGTTTCGGTATTACCTGAAACACTCCCGATATCAATTATTGCTTCCGTCTTTTTACCCGTATATTTAATAGCATTCGATATCACGTTTGTCCATACCTGCTTTATAAGTTCTTCATCACAGTTTACCTCAGGAAGGGTTTCAACACGAATAGTGATTTTTCTTTTTTGCACCTCGGAATCAAAAAATGTGACCACCCCTTGAACCATCTCAAAGGAATTGATCATCGTTTTTCTTATCTCTGATTTTCCCAACCTTGAAAATGAAAGAATTGCATCGATCAGCCGGTCCATTTCTCCAGCCGAAGATGAAATAACTTCCAGGTATCCCTTGGCATCCTCAGTCATTTGTCCGGTTGGTAATTCCTCCAACAAGAGATCGATAAATCCCCGGATATGTCTCAAAGGAGCATGAAGATCGTGGGAAATGGAATAAGAGAATGCTTCAAGTTCCTTATTGGCTTCTTCAAGCTCTGCCGTTCGTTGTTTAACACGCAACTCGAGATGCTGGTTCAATTCGAGAAGTGCCAATTCTGCCTTCTTGCGGGCGGTAATATCCTGGAAAGACCCTGTAATCCTAATAATTTTCCCGTTTTCCCTAACCGCTTTTGCGATGGAATGAACCCATCGGATATTCCCTTTCGCTGTTATCACTTCCCATTCCTGTTCATAGGGTTCACCGTATTCTATGGCCCTTTTAATGGCCTCCTGTGCCGCAGGAAGATATGCAGGACGAATAAAACTAACTCCTTCAGGTACTCTTGGAGCCTCTTTTGAAGTGTCAATTTCAAGAATACAAAATGTCTCTTCTGTCCAGGTTTGTTCAAAAGTTTCAACATCAAATGACCACCCGCCAATCTGACCTGTCTTCTCTGTTGCTACGAGCAATGCCTTGCTTGTTGTTAATTCTTCTTCAAGCAATTTGCGTCGGGTAATATCGGTTGCGGTCAGCAGACATAAATCTGCATCTTCAGACCTGATGCCCGAAAGGTGAACATACATTGGGGATGCACCCTTTACATTCAGTTTTATCTCGCAAATTTCCGAGAATTGGTTGTCAATGACTTTCTCAAGAAAAGCAGTAAAGATGGATCGGGTATCCGCGGAAACATATCCATTGAAGAGACTGTTTTTTAAATGCAGGCGTTCATTACCAAGCATTTTTGACGCAGTGATGTTTAAATCAATAATCTCACCCTTTTTCGATAGTGAAAAATAGCCTGAAGGTGCGAAATCGTAAAGTTCCGTGTATTTTTCAGCCGCATCCTGGGCAGCAGTTCTTGTGAGCCTGAGTTCCTCATTCTGGATTTCGAGCTCGACCTGGTGCACTTCGAGCTCATGAATGAGTTTCAATGCATCGATGTCAGATTGAGGCAAACCTGGTCTAGATGATTTTCCTTTAAGCAGTTCTTCTGCTTTTTGTCGAAGGGTTTCAGTTTCTGATTTATTGTTTGAATTTTTCATAATTGAGCCTATTATGAAGGTTTAACTTTGTTTTTCTATTGTTGAAGTTTTTTAATTCATTTCACTTTATTATTGGTTCCGTGATGTTCTTTTTTATCAATATGCTTTGAAATTTCGCGAACAAAGCATTGAATTACTTTTACGTTTGCTACCAGGTAGACATTGCTTACAAACTCAACATTGATCCTGCTCCCTTTTGCCGTTTCAAGCGGTAAATTCTCATACCTGACAAGTTCCTTTTGCTGCAATTCCAGGAATTTTGCTTTATTCGCAATGATATCTTTAAAAAATCCAATTTCCCAGATTGCCTTCTCGAGAAATTGTTCTTTTGAATAACCCAGCAATTCCACCAGAAATGGATTCACATTTTTGATCTTACCCGTTGCTGCATCAAGGATCAGGATTCCGTCTTTCGCCGATTCAAACAAGCGGCGAAAGCTGGTTTCAGAAATGGCCAGCATATCTTCGGCGTGTTTGGTGGTAGTAATTTCCACGAATGTCAGTACGAGTCCGTCAATATGGTCGTCTAATGTGCGATAAGGCAGTATCCTTACATTAAACCATCTTCCATCATTTGTTGCGATTGGGGTTTCAACCGACATAAGGGTTTTGAGAACCTCCTTGCAATGTGTTCCGATTTGAGGGTATAATAATTCGGAAACCTGGTCGGTAAATGGCCTTCCGACATCACCGGGCCGCAATTTGAAAATTTTGGTTACCGAATCGGTAAACCTGCGGATGTTCAATTCCCTGTCGAGGAACAAAGTGGCAATTCCAGTGTTGTTCAGCAGGTTGCTCATATCGTCGGTTGCTCTCAACAGGTCGGCAACCTTGCTCTGAAGTTCAATATTAACCGTTTGCAACTCCTCGTTGAGGCTTTGCATCTCCTCCTTTGATGTGGTAAGCTCTTCGTTGGTTGACTGAAGCTCTTCGTTGGTTGATTGCAACTCCTCATTGGTCGATTTAAGTTCTTCCTGCGAGGTTTGCATCTCTTCACGGGTACCCTGCAAATCCTCATTCTTTCGTTGCAATTCAAGCTCCAGTACTTCTAGACGACCAGTCGATTTTCGTGTTCTTTTTTTCAGCTCGTCCTTTTCATTTTCAACCGGGACAGGCACATCTGTAAAAACGATCATGACCAGGCCTTTTAACGTTTCCGGTTTAGCGAGACATTGAAAAGTGACATCGACGTATTTTGTCCCCCCGTTGGTACCCACTCTTGCATTGCGCATCAGTACCGGGTCAAAACTTTGCAGTGCTTTGCGAAACGCGCCCGTCAAGTCGTTCCGTAAACCTTCGCGCGCCATCACGAAAATATTATAGTTTGCTTTTCCGGCCACGGGTTCAAGATATTTGCCGATGCGTCCGGTCATGTACATAATATCGCCCTGGTCATTTACCAGCACACTTGCAGGTGCGTAGGTTTGAAGTAAGACCTGGTCGGCCAGGCTCTGAATGTTTTCAGTCGCTTGAGGTGTTTTCAATTTTTCTGATATACTTGATTTTCCATGAGAAAATGAACTTGGGAATAAACTGAGTTCAGGTCCCGGGAATATCGTATCACGTTTAAAAAGTTTTAGTTTATTGTCCAGGGCCTTGAACCCTGTATTCTGAAATCCGAGTGTTTCTGCAGTGCCCAGCAGCATGATCCCGCCAGGTTTCAAACTGTAATAAAAGAGTGCTGTCATTTTTTTCTGCAGTTCGGGCTCCATGTAAATAAGCATGTTGCGACACGATAGAAAATCAAGCTTGGTAAAAGGCGGATCCTTAATTACATTCTGGGGAGCAAATATTACCATTTCGCGGATCAGGGTTTTCACCTTAAAGCCATCCGGTTCAACAGTAAAAAACCTGGCCATCCGATCGGGCGATACATCATTGACGATATTTGACAAGTACACACCCCGACGGGCTTTATCGATCGCATCATGGTCGAGATCTGTGCCAAATATCTGCAGGGTTATATTTTTTCCTGTTTTTAATTTGTCCAGTGTTTCCTGAAAAATCATGGCAAGTGTATAGGCTTCTTCGCCTGTGGAGCAGCCGGGTATCCAAGCCCGTAGTACCAGATTGTAAGGAGATTCATTGATCAGTTCAGGAAGAACCTTGTTTTTGAGTTCCTCCCAAACGAGTGGATCCCGGAAAAAGCTGGTAACGCCAATCAGCAACTCCTTGAAAAGTATTTCGACCTCCTTGGGGTTTTCCTGGCAAAGGCGGACATAATTCTGAAATTTGTCTATCTGATGGACTCCCTTGCGCCTTTCGATACGCCGGAACAATGTGTTTTTTTTATACAAGGAAAAATCGTGACCCGTTTGTTCGCGAAGCAGGATGACGATTTTTTCAAGGTTTGTTTTAGTCTTTGGATCAATGATCGTTTCTGCTTTTATTGCCGGGATATACTTCAGAAAATCGATCAGTTTCCCGGGCAATTCATCAGCCGGTGAAACAATATCAGCAATTACGGATTCTGTGGCACTGCGGGGCATGCCATCGAATTTGGCAGAAGCGGGGTCCTGAACCAGTACAATGCCGTTCTTTTCTTTAATGGCTTTTACTCCCAGGCTACCGTCAGAACCCATTCCCGAAAGGACGATACCGATGCTTTTGTCCTGCCTGTCGTCGGCCAGTGAACGAAAGAAAATATCAACAGGTAATCGTAAACCCCTTGTTTCTGTCGGTTCAAACAGATGCAATGCGCCATTGAGGATCGAGAGACTTTTATTGGGTGGGATCACATACACGCAGTTGGGCCTCACTGTTACTCCATCGGTGGCCTGGTATACCTTCAGGGGGGTAATCCGTTGCAGGAGTTCAGGCATGATGCCTACGTGGTTCGGGTCCAGATGCTGGATCACTACGAACCCCATGCCGCATTCCTTAGGCATATGTGCAAAGAACTGTTCCAATGCTTCGAGCCCGCCAGCCGAGGCTCCGATGCCTGCAATGGGGAATTGATCAATTTCGGTCTTAGAAGTGGATTTTACTTTGGCGGATTCGGCGGATGCTTTTTTGCGAATGTTCATGGGGAATGGTATTTGCAACATATACCTGTTCAAGATACAGGTAAGTTTTGTAAAGGTAGGCTATAATTCAAAAAAACGGATGTGAAATCATAGCTGTGCATTGAAATACTTGTAATTAAAGATTAATTTTGGGCTGATTTGAATAGAAAGCACTTCTGTGAATAAAAAAGGGCGTGAACCTCAGCAAAAATCAGATCATAGAGGTACTGCCAAGCACCCAACTCAACTGAAATAGCAAAAGGAACACACCCGTTGGGTGCGCTCACTGAAACTATTTCTCTGAGTTTAAAAAATTGGCAGTTTTCTATGAGAGAAATATTAGCAACGCAATATTTTGAATATGTTTAAGAACGATAAATGAGTTTGCAGGCGGTTTGTAAAATCAAACCAAGGACAAATATACGACATAAATCCAGGAAGTATTCTCATTAAACTAATTGCGAAGAAGTAATAAATTACCCCTAGAGTGAAAATTGGATTAATGCAGGGAAATTCCTAAGATATTTCCCATTTGGACGGGCAAAAATCCAACTCAAGATCACACTGGAATTTAAATGAATACATCATTCCAAAGTCATTATCAAACACAGGCCCCAGCATCTCATAACTCACCGAATTGATATTAAACCCAGGGATGGCTTTCATGGCAAGAAGTTCACATTTCAAATAATCATGCAACATCCTGGCAATGATATCAATTCCTATCTGCTTCATCTTTGAGACAAGCTGCATCTCACCGGAAAAATCATCGATCTGATCGAAGTGGCCGATGATCAGGAACCCACCATTGATCAAATCCAGGATATTATCCAGATTTGATGCCTCAAAATTGCCGGAAAGGCTGGTCAGGATAAGTGCCGGGTATTTGATATTTGACCTCAAGGCAGCCAGTGGCTCGTTGATGTCCATCATGTAGAAATCATTGATTTCCTTGTGTTCCCGGGCAATGGTGCGAAAATACTCAACGTAGCTGTTAATGTCGGTCATAGGAATCTATCTTATTCATATACTCGTGATACTCTTTTGCCTTCTTATTTAACCCAATGAATACGTTGTAAAGGTTTGAATTCATTACTGTTTCCAGGCTTTTATCATCGGTCTTGCCATCGGCCAGGGAGATGATCAGCGAAGCCCAGCCATTATCTTCGCTGCCGGAATCTCCTTTTTGCGGATAAACATAAGGGTACAACCCCGGTAATGAATTCAAAACACCTGAAAAGAAAAGGAAAACGGAGTACTTGATCTCGTAATCAATCCGGGAAATTCTCCGGCACCGATTTTTAACCGTCCGGTTGGCAAATTTTTTCCGGGGATCCTGATTATCGGTAAAAGACTTACGGATGAACCAGAACCATTTCCTTGGGCGGTAAAAAACGGCCACCATTTCATCGAGGTACTTTTGCTCCTTTGTCTTTGAAAAAGAATCGAGCAGGGAATTGGCCATGGTGAATTCGCCGAAGGTGCAGTTCATCATGGCATCAGCAGGACCAAAGTATTTTTTTCTGCCGGTTCGTAGGACAGGGAGAAGATTTTTAGTCAGGGAGACCTCTTTGAATAGGAAATCGAGACTCTCACCAAGAAAATAAGCATCCTCCGGATGAATTCTCTTGAGCACTTTCCGGCTGACTGAAAGGAGTTTGAAAAGCACTCTGAGTTTAAAATCCACAATGTTGAGTCGTCCCTGAAACAAGCGGCTGACAAACAAAACCTGTTTTCGGGTCAGCTCATTCCATTCAGAAGGCATGAAATATGGTTTACCATCTATTTCAACATGGTTCATGGCAGCAATTTCCTTTTGAGATAGAAACGGATGAGTTTTATTGTAACCAGAACGACAATGATCGCCCAGGCAATTCCTCCAGACCAAATCAGGAAGTTC
>CAYHGE010000108.1:8102-10125 GCA_964355945.1 uncultured Draconibacterium sp. | reverse complement strand
ATCCTTCATTGGATTTTCCTGAAAAGGGCTGGCCGTTTGGTCAGCCCTTTTTTTTACCCCACGCTATTCTTATCTTTGCACCCATGATCTCAATCAACAACCTATCCATTCAGTTTGGCGGCGAATCCCTGTTCGACCATGTTTCATTTATTATCAATGATAAAGACCGGATTGGCCTTGTCGGGAAAAATGGAGCCGGTAAATCTACGCTGCTTAAAATCATCAAGGGTCTTCAAAAATCAGATGAAGGCGATGTTATCCTTCCCGATGGCTATTCTGTTGGCTACCTTCCCCAGGAGATGGAGCATCAGAGTGAGCGTACGGTCATGGAAGAGACCATGAATGCGTTCAGTGAGGTTGTTCAGCTTGAAGGATTGATCACCGGGTATGAAAAGCAGATCGGAGAGCGGGACGATTATGAATCGGAGAGTTATCATAAACTGATCAGGAAACACTCAGATGCACTCGACAGGTATCATTTAATCGGAGGCCAGGGAATTCACGTAAATATTGAGAAAGTACTGCTGGGACTGGGATTTGAACGTGAAGAGTTTTCCAGAAAAATGAATACTTTTAGCAGTGGCTGGCAGATGCGTGTTGAGATTGCTAAAATTTTGCTTCAGTTGCATGATGTTATTTTACTGGATGAACCGACCAATCACCTCGATATTGATTCGATCCAATGGCTAGAAGAATTTCTTGAGAATTATAAAGGAGCCGTCGTTCTTGTTTCCCATGACCGTGCTTTTCTGGATAATGTGACCAGGCGATCCATCGAGATCTCGCTTGGGAAAATATACGATTATAAGGCCAATTATTCAGAATATGTGCTCATGCGGGAAGAGCGCATGGAAAGTCAGCTTGCAACGCACAACAATCAACAACGGCAGATACGTCAGATAGAGCGCTTTGTTGAACGTTTCCGCTCAAAATCCACCAAGGCGAAGCAGGTTCAGTCTCGTATCAAACTCCTTGACAAGATAGACCTGGTAGAGGTGGATATGGTGGATGAAAGCGGCATCCGCTTCCGGTTCCCGCCGGCACCACATTCCGGGAAGATCATCCTGGAAGCATCGAAGCTGTGTAAGGATTATCCGCAAAAACGGGTGCTCAACGATCTGAATTTTTCGGTTATAAAAAATGATCGGATCGCTTTTGTCGGCAAGAATGGCGAAGGGAAAACCACCTTATCAAAAGTGATAACCGGATTGGTAGATTTCTCGGGCGAGCTTAAATACGGACACAATGTTGTAATCGGTTACTATGCCCAGAATCAGAGCGACTATCTTGATCCTGAAAAAACCGTCTTTAAAACCATTGATGACATTGCTGTTGGTGATATCCGTGCCAGGATAAAAGGGATTCTGGGAGGGTTTTTATTCAGTGGGGATGACATTGAAAAAAAGGTGAAAGTGCTTTCTGGTGGTGAGAAATCCCGACTTTCGCTTGCCAAATTACTGCTGACACCAGCCAACCTGCTGATCCTGGATGAGCCGACCAACCACCTGGACATGCGGTCGAAAGATGTACTGAAAAGTGCGCTTCTTCAGTATAACGGGACGCTGTTGATCGTTTCTCATGATCGTGATTTCCTTCAGGGTTTGACAAACCGTGTATTTGAATTCAGGCATGGAGTCATGAAGGAGTACATAGGTGACATTTATGATTTTCTGGAACAGCGCCGGATCCAATCACTGAAAGAGTTGGAGTCGGTTCAGAAGAAGTCGGGAAGTGCTTCAGAAAATGACCAGGTTTCCAGGAACAAGATTGACTGGGAAAAACGCAAGGAAAACGAGAAGGATATCCGCAAGGTGAAAACCCAGATTACAAAATGGGAGGCGGAAATTGAAAGGCTGGAAGCAGAATTGAAAGTAAAAGAGGGGATGTTGGGTTCTCCGGAGAAATTTCAGAAGCAGATTCAGGATGGAAGCCTTTACAAGGAGTATGAGGATACGAAGAGTTTACTGGAGCGAGCCATGAAGCGCTGGGAAGAGCTGAATTATGAGTTGGAGATCATGGAGGG
>CAYHGE010000108.1:6605-8002 GCA_964355945.1 uncultured Draconibacterium sp. | reverse complement strand
GTAGATTTCCAGGATCCCGGTCGTTTTCTGAGCTGCAGGAATCTCCTTGTCGAAATAGAAATTTGTAAGCTTTATCAGGGTATCATCTTTTGCAGCTTCAAAAGCCTTAAGGAAGAGGAAGGTCTTTTTATTTGTGGCAATGTCACCTCCGATTGCCTTTCCAAATTTGCTGGTTTCGCCAAAAGCATCAAGAAAATCATCCTGTAATTGGAAGGCTAACCCAAGTTCAATTCCGAGTTCATAAATTTTTCCTGCATCAGGCTCACTGGCATGAGCCAGAATAGCCCCGAGTTTTAAGCTGCATGCAATTAAAACTGCTGTTTTAAGCCTGATCATCGTCATATAATCAGGGATGGAAACATTCAACTGTGTTTCAAAATTCATATCATACTGCTGCCCTTCACAAACTTTTCTGGCTGTATCGTTGAAAAGATCAAGTACCTGAGGCAGGAGCAGTGGATCTGTTTTTGCAACATACTGATAAGCAATTACAAACATAGTGTCACCCGAAAGAATAGCCGTATTGGTGTCCCATTTTTGATGAACGGTTGCATTACCCCGCCGCAGAGGGGCGTTGTCCATGATGTCGTCATGAAGGAGTGTGAAATTATGAAAAATTTCAACTCCCATGGCAGGATAGACGGCCTTCTCAATATCACCGCCAAAAATATCGCATGACATCAGAACAAGAACCGGTCGTAACCGTTTGCCTCCGAGCTCAAGCGTGTAAGCAATTGGCTGGTAAAGCTGCAGGGGTTCTTCATTGAACCGCGTGTCGGAAAATGCAGCAGCAATGCGAAGATGAAGTGATTTCAGAGAATGCATAGAAACGGGTAAACGGGTGAACTCGATTAGTCTGCCAGGTTGATGAGATATTGTCCATAGCCGCTCTTTAACAGGGGTTGTGAAATTTTATTCAATTGTTCCCGGTCAATAAATTTCATGCGGTAGGCAATCTCTTCGATGCATCCGATTTTTAGCCCCTGGCGATTTTGCACCACCTCCACAAATTGGGATGCCTGTAAAAGTGACTCGAATGTTCCGGTATCCAGCCAGGCAATTCCACGGCTTAACACCCCGACTTTTAGTTTCTCATGCTCAAGATACCACCTGTTCACATCGGTGATTTCATATTCGCCCCGTGCGCTGGGCTTCATGTTTTTAGCTACTTCAATAACTGTGTTGTCATAAAAGTACAAACCCGGTACAGCAAAATTCGATTTGGGCTGCTTCGGTTTTTCTTCAATGGAGAGTGCCTTGAAATTCTCGTCGAATTCTACAACACCATATCGTTCCGGATCATTTACATGATAGGCAAACACAACTCCTCCGGTTGGATCATTGTTTTCATGAACAATCTGGGAAAGACCATTGCCAAAGAAAATGTTGTCGCCAAG
>CAYHGE010000108.1:2321-6505 GCA_964355945.1 uncultured Draconibacterium sp. | reverse complement strand
TTCGGGATCAGGGAAATAAGGATCATCCGCCATGAAGTAAACAGGAATGCGAGTAACAGTGCAATGATGACGACTGCCAGGGCAATGCTCTCCCACAGGTTACGGATCAGGAAGTTGGTGCCCTTTAAAAAGACCACACTGGTTCCGGTGATGGTGACGTTGTATTTTGCAGGATTGAAGATGGAGTCAATCGTCGGCTTCAGGGTTTGCTGAATGCTGTCGATCTGCACTGTGCCAACGTTGGCCATCTGAACACTGATTCGTGTTACCTGGTATGCAGAGTCTATGAAATTGTCAAGAAGTGAGCGCTTTTTTGATTTGAATGACGGAATATAATCTGCCATGAACGCAAGCTCATTGGAGTTTGGCAATTCATAAAATTGAGGATCCCCGGCATAAAAAGCCTGTTTGGCCGTCTTGATTACCTCAACGATGGATAATGGTTTTGACAACTCCCTGTAGGTTTTCAGGCTGTCCTGGAGGCGGTCGATTTTTTTCAGTGTGGCCAGGTTCAGTACCCCCTTTTTCTTTTTGGTATCCACAACGATTTCAAGCGGCATGATTCCTTTAAAGTTCTTTTCAAAGAACATCATGTCGATGTAAATCGGATCACGTTTTGAGATATCATCCACAATGGTGCCGCTTGTTTTCAAACGCAGTGTACCGGCAACACCGATTAAAACACATACCGCCATAGCAATATAGATGGGCCGGCGATAGTGGGTAACCCAATATACAGCCTTGTCTATCAGTGATTTGGCGAGACTTGCCTCGATGTGTTTGGTATACCTGGCTTTGGGAGGCGGGAGAAAGCTGAAAAAGATCGGAACCAGGGTGAGCGACAGCGCATAGATAACCATGATGCTTAAGGATGCAATCAGGCCGAATTCGACCAGTAATGCGTTGTTGGTGATGGTGAATGCGGCAAATCCGGCGGCAGTGGCGGCATTCGTAAGCAGGTTGGCAGCCCCGATTCGCTGGATTACCCTCGATAACGCCTTGGCCTGGTTGCGGTGAAGGCTGTATTCATAATGGTACTTGTTCAGGATGAAGATGCAGTTTTCCACTGCGATTACAATAACCAGCGGAGGAATGATGGAGGTGAGCATGGTTATTTTATACCCGAACAGGGCCATCAGGCCAAGGGCCCAAAGTACGCTGATGATCATAATAACGGCGGGAAAAACAACTGCTTTCGCCGATCGGAAGAAAATCAGGAGGAACAAGGCGCTCACGAGCAGAGCCAGAATAATGAAGAGCTTGAGTTCATTTTGCAGTTTTGAGGCGATCAGGGTCCGGATATAGGGGAGCCCTGAAAAATGCACCTCAACTTTTGACTTCTCCGCAAACCGTTCGATGGTGGTTTTAATCTCATGAATGAGCCTGTCCCGTTCTTTGGAGTCGATCGTTTTTTTATCCAGGGTGAGGGCCATCAGATAGGCCGAAGTGGATTTGTTGTAAATCAGTTCGTTGTAAAACGGCAAATCGTAAATGAGTCTTCGGATTGAGTCGAGTTTTTCCTGGCTCCGGGGTTTGACGGGTGAAATGGGAATAAATTCAAATTTTTTCAGAGAATCATTTTTCACGAGGTTGTACAGCCTGGTTACCGAAAGGACTTCAGAAACACCTTTGATTTTTTTTAATGAATCGGTGAGGTCATAAACGGCATTAAAATGGGGAAGAAGGAAAAAGTCCTTATCAACCAGCCCGACAAACATAATGGACCCATCCTGGCCAAACTGTTTTATAAACTGCTGATAATGAATGTTGGTGGAGTCTTTGTCAGGTAAAATGCTGGCGCTTTCATACTGAATGCTGACTTGAGTTGCCTTATAGCCCATGAAGGCAGTCATCATGGTAATTACGATCAAAATCGCAATTCTGTTTCGTAAGATGGTCTTAACCAGGAAATTCCACACAAAAGTTCAATTAGTCTGCAAAAGTACAAAATCCTGATGGAAAATCGTAAATTTGCCAGCTCTAAGCGAAAACAAAATGAAACACGAACACAAACTCTTCCAGGGAAAAACACTGGCGATTTTATCCGGCGGTGGAGACACACCAGCCATCAATTCAAGCATCGAAGCCATCAGAAACCGTGCTTCATTGCTGGGTTTTAAAGTTTATGGAATCCTCCAGGGATGGAAAGGCCTCCTGGGCGATGGTAACGTGGTGGATCTGACCCATCAGCCGTATGACGGATATTATGGCGGCACCGCACTTCGCTCGAGCCGGACCAACCCTTTTCCTTCAAAGAAAAATCCGGAAAGCCGTGTTCCGCAGGTGTTGCGCAATTTTGAGCGTTACAAGATCGATGTTCTGGTCACGATCGGCGGTGACGATACAAATGGCGCAGCCAAACGCTTGTTCGAAACAGAGGGTATCCCGGTGATCGGTTTTCCGAAAACCATTGATAATGATCTGCGCACCCGGACCATTCATCATTATAACGGCAAGGATATAGAGGCAGTCATGTGTCCCGGATTTCCATCAGCTGCCCAGTCGATGATGGAATTCACCTCAAATCTCAAAACCACCGCCGAATCTCATTCCCGCATCCTCGTGATGGAAGTGATGGGACGTGATGCCGGCTGGCTTACAGGAACTGCCATTTTTGGCGGTGCTTCTCTTGGTCTCATTCCCGAATTTGAGATCACAAAAGAACGCAAAGAGGTCTTCTTTGAAACCGTAAAGGAGGCATATTTGAGTTCCAAAAAGAAATTCCTTGTAATCCCCGTTTCAGAAGGAACACGCTGGTATGATGAAAAATCCGGCAAGGTGGATGTGGTCTATGCAAGCTCTGAACTTGATGAATACGGCCATCCCCGCTTTGGCGGTGTAAGTGGGAGCATCGCTTCCGAGATCAGTCTCCGCCTCGGTGTTGAAGCCCGTGCACAGATTTCCGGATATTATCCCCGTTCGGGTCATTGCCGTCATTATGACCGCCGTCTCACAGCAACTCTCGCAGATAAGGTCGTTGATTTGCTGCTCAGGGAAGAGTATGGCCAGATGCCTGTGATGAAAAAGATCGTTCCAAATGCCGAACTTGAAGAGTTCAACACCACGTCCATTGACATGGGTGCAGTGGGAAACAAGCCGTTGTCAGAAGATTATTACGACATCAATAAGTTTGCATTTACAGATGCCTACAGGGATTTTCTATCGAATATTCTTGGAAAGCCTGACTGTGAAGACTTCCGGTATGATTTCCCGGTGGTAATACCCTAAGCCAGCACCATCTGGACGGTATTCCTGCTCCGCAGTTCCATCATGATTTTCCGGTTACCTGCAATCCGGTTCACTGCTTCATCCGTATAATGACGGATGGTAAAAAGTTCCAGGCCTTTATTGTAGCGGGTTTCGTAATCTTTACCCAGGTATTCGATCAATGGAGTGATTTTCTGAGGGTCAGCATCCACACAAATGGAAAAGCTGATTGCAGAATTCTGCATGACATTCACTTTCACCCTGAAGTTGGAAAGAATCCTGAAAATTTCACTGAGATTTTCCTCCAGGATGAATGAAAAGTCGCGCGGAGAGATGGAAATCAGCAACTGGTTTTGTTTTCTTATATAGATGGGCGTTTGAATTTTCCATTCACGGATATTTTTTACTGAAGTACCCGGAAATAAAGGATCTGCGAATGATCGTACCTTCAGGAGGATGTTGGCATTCTCAAGGGGTTTGATGGTTTTTGGATGGATCACACTGGCCCCATAATAGGCCAGCTCGATGGCTTCCCGGTAGGAGAGGGTCTCCAGGCAAACAGAATCCGGCATCCATTTCGGATCTGCATTCATGACCCCGGGAACATCTTTCCAGATTGTCATCTCCTTTGCATGGAGGCACCAGGCAAAAATCGCAGCCGAAAAATCGGAACCTTCGCGTCCGAGGGTGGTGGTGTTACCCATCACGTCACTGCCAATAAAACCCTGCGACAGGGCAATAGCGCTTGTGCCGGATTGTGAACTGAAATATCCGGGGATCACTTTCTGAATCCGGGCTTCCGTTGTTTTCCAGTCGACCCTGGCATCCCGGTAAGTAGTGTCAGTTATGATCAACTCACGAACATCGAATAACTGACAGACACATCCTGCAAAAACAAGATAATGGTGAAGAATGGCAGAGGAGATCAACTCACCATAACTGACAATCTGGTCGTACTCAAAGTCGTATTCGCGGGG
>CAYHGE010000108.1:0-2221 GCA_964355945.1 uncultured Draconibacterium sp. | reverse complement strand
AATTTGAAAACATTGATGTGCATACGGCAAAAGTAGCGAAAAAGAAAGAGTGTATTCGCGGGAATTTCTTAAATTTGTGTTCTAAAATCCACTGCTATGAAATTCAAGACACTCACAGAGTTCATTATTGAACAACAATCGGAATATCCCCAGGCATCCGGGGAGTTGTCGCGTTTACTGAACGACATCGGAATTGCCGCAAAATTTGTAAACCGGGAAGTTAACCGTGCCGGCCTTGGCGAGGTGATGGGTTATGCCGGCGAAGTGAATGTGCAGGGAGAAGATCAGAAAAAGCTGGATGTTTACGCGAATGATCAGTTCATCGCTGCCCTGAAATCTGGCGGGCAATGTTGTGCCATTGGTTCCGAGGAAAATGAGGACATCATCATTCTCGACAGCGATATTTCAAAACACGGGAAGTATGTCGTTGCCATGGACCCCCTGGATGGTTCCTCAAACATTGAGTCAAATGTTTCAATCGGCACACTTTTTTCAATTTACCGGCGGCGTACCGTTCGTGGTACCGCCACCCTCGAAGATTTTATGCAGCCCGGCCGCAACCAGATCGCAGCCGGCTATATTATTTATGGTTCCTCTACCATGCTTGTTTATACAACAGGTTACGGAGTCAATGGCTTTACCCTGGATCCTTCTGTTGGACTCTTTATTTTGAGCCACCCCGACATGAAATACCCGGAGCTCGGAACCATCTATTCGGTCAATGAGGCCAATTACTTCTCCTTTCCGGAAGGAGTAAGACAATATATCCATTATTGCCAGGAAGAAGATAAGGAAACACACCGGCCATATTCAACGAGGTATATCGGTTCGATGGTTGCAGATATTCACCGGAATATGATACGGGGCGGGGTGTTCCTCTATCCGGGAACGACGAAAAACAGAAAAGGCAAACTGAGGTTGCTCTATGAATGTAACCCGGTTGCTTTCCTGGCCGAACAGGCCGGTGGCAAAGCCTCAGACGGTTTCCGCCGCATTCTTGATATTCAGCCAACCAGTTTGCATGAACGCACGCCCTTGTTTGTCGGACCAACGTTTATGGTGGATAAGGCTGAACAGCTGATGAGAGAACACTCACCCGATTTTAAAATCGGTTAACATAGATTGAAGCCTGCTGATCTTTTAGCCCTGTTTAAAGTTCATCCCCTTGTTGAGGGGATCGTTGCGCATTTTGGGAAGGTGGAGTATAAGCGCTTTCGTCTTCATTTGCAAGGTCTTGTCGGCTCATCCCGTTCACTTGTCACGGCAGCTGTTTTTGAGGCTACCACCAGAACTCACCTGGTTTTACTCCCGGACAAAGAGTCGGCAGCCTATTTTTTTAACGATCTGCAGCAAATCCTTGGTGACCGTGTTTACTACTTCCCTTCCTCTTTCAAACGTGGATTTCAAACAGGCATAAAGGATAACCAGGGGTTGCTTTCACGCACAGAAGTGTTAAACCAGCTCAGCAGCCTGGCCAGAAAGTTCATCGTGGTAAGCTACCCCGAAGCCGTATCGGAAAAGGTTGTCAACAAGAAGTTTCTTGAGAAAAACACGCTGAAACTTTCAGTCGGAGAGCAGGTTAACATGGACTTTATCCTTGACCTGCTCGTGGAGTACGAATTCGATCGCGCCGACTTTGTGACAGAACCCGGGCAATTCTCCCTGAGGGGTGGATTGATCGATGTTTACTCTTTCAGCAGCGACCATCCCTTCAGAATTGAATTTGCAGGCGACAAAGTGGGTTCCATACGATCGTTCGATCCGTCGAGCCAGCTCTCCATCCAGATCATGCAGGAAATCAGCATAGTGCCTGATATCCGTGTGAATGTGGATAAGAAAATTGAATATGAATCAATCTTTGCTTTTCTTCCTGAAACAGCGGTTCTGTGGCTCGACGATGCAGCATCCATGGCCCATCAGATTGGAAAGCAGCCTGATTCCGAGTTATTGGTTCATGGTAGTGATTTTCTGAAATCACTGCTTGATTTTACCACCTTTGAATTCGGGCAGCAATTCTATTTTAAAACAGGTCAGCCAGTTGTTTTTAACACTGCTCCACAGCCTTCTTTCAATAAAAATTTCGATCTTCTGCTGAAAGATCTTCATGTGAACGAAGAAAACGGCTTTCAGAATATCCTGCTCGCCGACAATCCAAAGCAGGCTGAACGATTGCAGAGCATTTTTGAGGACATCGAGGCCAAACAATCGGGTCACGCGTCAC
>CAYHGE010000107.1:0-10136 GCA_964355945.1 uncultured Draconibacterium sp. | reverse complement strand
ACTGATGACCGTTCGTTACCATCGCCGTCAGGTAACGGTGAATGATATTGAAGGCTCCTTGCTGGATGCAGCCTTCGAAACTACCGGATTGACACCGGAAGTGGCTGATGCCATTTACCGCCTCACCTCCCTGGTAAAATACGATGAAAGGTTTGTTATACCGGCAGCCCATCGTGAAGAGGCCATCGAAATGATTGAAAGCACAGATGACAGAAAAGGGAGTACCGGGTTTGGAGAGAAAACAGGAACGAGAAGAGTATTCTAATGATGAAAATTTATACCCACATAGCGCAGCTGTTCAATTATCCTACCGGGGATTTTAAGTCAGCGACGTCAAAGCTAATGATTGAATTTCAAGCATACGGACCATCCGCGGTAGATGATTTTCTTCCAGTTGCAAGGCATTTTACATCCAATGCAACGAGTGAACTTCAGGAATATTACATCCGGACTTTCGATGTAAATGCCGCCTGCTACCTGGATATTGGGTATGTTTTGTTTGGCGAGGAGTCCAAGAGAGGACAGTTTTTACTGAATATGAAGAACGAACAGTTGAAAGCTGACAACGATTGCGGGAAAGAGTTCTCCGACCATTTGCCCAATGTACTTACCCTGCTTCCAAAGCTCAGTGATGCTTCATTCAGGGAAGAACTGGTGGTTTCCATGTTGCTTCCGGCCCTCAGACACATGCTCGAAAACTTCAGAACTGAAGAAAACAGTTACAAGGGATTGTTAAAATTACTTGTCATGGTTTTGGAAACCGATTTTAGGGATTCTGCCTTTGTACCTTACCAAATCAACGACCGGGAAATTGAATGTGCGGGAGCTTATTCGTGCGGAATGGACTTTACCAAACTCAAATCCAACAAACATTAATACCAACGATATGATTGATTCATTTTTATTGATCGGATTGCCTTACGCTGCCATCTTCATTTTCTTGATTGGCAGTATTTTAAGATATCGGTTTTACGGATATTCAGTAACCAGCCATTCGTCCCAGTTTCTGGAATCAGATAAACTATTTTGGGGAAGTCGCCTGTTTCATTCCGGAATTGTGGTGCTGCTTTTGGGACATATCATCGGTTTTCTGTTACCCGAATCAGTGCTTTTTTTAACTTCCACCCCTTTGTGGCTGATGGTTATTGAAATTTCAGCATTTGCTTTCGGTCTGCTTACTTTTGCAGGAATTGTGCTGCTCATCAAGCGCCGAATTGAAGTAAAACGCCTTCATTCAGTCACTTCAACGATGGACCTGGTGGTCTATTTCATTATCCTCACGCAAGTTCTTACCGGATTGCTCGTGGCCTATTTTCACCGTTGGGGCATAAGTTGGTACGCCTCGTCATTGGTTCCATACTTACGGTCGTTATTCATTTTCATGCCCGATCAGACGGTTATTGCAAGCATGCCGTGGCTAATAAAAATACACACCATATCGGCTTTTATCTTTATCGGGTTGATCCCATTTACCCGCCTGATGCACTTTCTGGTTTATCCGGTCGGCTATCTCTGGCGAAGCTACCAACTAGTCATCTGGAACAGGGATCAAAAGGCTATGCGTACCTCAAAAAATACCCGCGAAGGCGTTAAACCAATCAACAATTAAAAAATATCATTCATGGAAGCTGTTGTAACAGGAAGGGCTCATCGTATTCTGGCACTGAATACCATCGCCTTCACAGTGTGTTTTGCGTGTTGGATGTTAAATGGAGTACTGGTTACCTTCTTAGCAGGAAATCAGGTTTTTGACTGGGGACCAGTTGAAATAGGCTGGCTTTTGGGTATACCTGTGTTGACAGGTTCAATATTCAGACTCCCTGCCGGGATGTTGACTGATAAGTTTGGCGGAAGGCCGGTCTTTGGTATCTTGCTCATCTTGTGTGCCATTCCAATGTACTTCCTTTCTCAGGCCAATAGTTTCTTCAGCTTTGCCTTATGCAGTTTCGGATTTGGCCTTACCGGAGTTGGGTTTGCCGTGGGAATAGCTTTCACATCGGTCTGGTATCCAAAAAACTGGCAGGGTACGGCTCTGGGCATTTTTGGCGCTGGTAATGCAGGTGCAGCAATTACCACCATGCTTGCCCCATCCATCCTGAACAATCTGACAAAAAACGGTGAGAACCTTGAAGGATGGAGAACACTGCCAATCATCTATGCTGTTGCGCTGGTTGCAATGGGGATAGTGTTTCTGCTGTTTACCAAGAATAAAAAACCTCAGTCGAGCGGAAAGACCGTCAGGCAGATGTTGGAGCCTCTCAAAAGTATGCGGGTATGGCGGTTTGGATTGTATTATTTCCTCGTATTCGGCTGTTTTGTCGCCTTCTCACAATGGCTGGTTCCCTATTTCACCAACGTATATTACCTTCCGCTGGTTACAGCAGGATTCTTTGCTACGGCATTCAGTCTCCCTTCGGGATTAATCAGGGCGGCCGGAGGGTGGATGTCCGATAAATTTGGAGGCCGCAAGATTATGTATTGGGTATTAGGTTCTTCGCTGATCATCTGCTTTATGCTGATTGTACCCAAAATGGAGGTGCGTTCTCCCGGAAGGGGCATCAACGCGCGTGTTCCCGGGACCGTCACAGAAGTTTCCGCAACATCGGTAAAAATTGGGAACATTGCCTATCAACTTGATCAGAAAAGCGGGAAAATGGATCAGATGGATACTGATATGCTCATTTTCCCGACCAAAGAGGTTTGGCAGGAATCACTTGTTAAAGTAGGTGATAAGGTGAAGAAGAATCAGCTCATCGTAAAAGGAAGTTCGGTGATCTACTTTCAAGCCAATGTCTGGATTTTTGTGCTGCTGGTATTTATGATCGGAAGCATATGGGGAATTGGGAAAGCCGCTGTTTACCGTCTGATTCCGGATTATTTCCCCAACGAGGTTGGTGTAGTCGGCGGGATGGTTGGAGTTATTGGTGGCCTCGGCGGATTCGTATGCCCGATTATCTTCGGGTACCTGCTCGAAGGTACCGGTTTATGGACAAGTTGCTGGATGTTTATGTTCATCCTGTCAGCCATTTGTCTCATTTGGATGTACAACGTTGTGCAAAAACTGAACCGGAAAGACAATCCGCCACCAAAATTAACGATTGATACACAATAATATAGACACTAATTAACATGCCAAAAAACTAAAAATTTATGTCAGCAACTATTGAAAACTGGAATGTAGAAGACAAACAATTCTGGGAATCCACAGGAAAAAAAATTGCCTGGAAAACGCTAACAGTAACGACACTGGCCCTGATATTCTCATTCGCAACCTGGTTTATGATGAGCGTTATTGTGGTAAAATTGCCCGGAATCGGCTTCAAATTTACCACATCACAGTTGTTCTGGTTAGCCGCTATGCCTGGGCTGGCTGGTGGAACACTCCGGATCATACACACCTTTTTGCTGCCTATTTATGGCACCAGAAAAATTGTGACTTTTGCCACGCTCCTGAAATTAATTCCGGTTATCGGAATAGGCCTGGCTATTATGGATCCCACTACCCCATTTTGGGTTTTTATGATCCTGGCTTTAAGTGCAGGCTTTGGGGGCGGCGATTTTTCGTCCTTTATGCCAAGCACCAGTGTGTTTTTTCCGAAAAGACTTCAGGGAACAGCTCTTGGAATTCAGGCAGGCATTGGAAACTTCGGTGTTAGTGTTGCCCAGTTTCTTACACCCATTATGATTGGGTTTTCTCTTTATGGGGCCTCACAGGTCTTCACCAAGGTTAATCCTAAAACAAAAGAAGTCATAGGAACTTCAAATATTTTCCTGCAGAGTGCAGCATTCTGGTATGTGCCAATCTTGATTATTTTAGCCATCCTGGCATGGATCTATTTGCGGAGAATCCCCGTAAAAGCCTCATTTAAAGAGCAACTCGATATATTTAAGAATAAACACACCTGGTTCTGCACCATTACCTATATGATGACTTTCGGCACTTTCGCCGGACTTTCAGCTGCTTTCCCCTTGATGATAAAAATACTGTATGGTGGTTTTGAAGGAGCGCCTGACCCCCTTGTTTACGCCTTCTACGGCCCACTGATCGGCTCGGCCAGCAGGGTGCTTTTTGGCTTTGTAGCCGATAAAACCGGTGGAGCAATCCTGACAACTATCACCGGAATTGGTCTGGCAATAGGCATCCTTATGTTGATAACAATGGGCCTCGTTGCTCCTACCAGCATGGCACAATTTCCCATGTTCGTAGGGGTTATTTTAGCCATTTTCTTCTTCACCGGTGTCGGTAACGCAGCCACTTTCAGGCAGTTCCCGATAATTTTTGGTCACAATCCACGTCAGGCAGCAGGCGTAATTGGCTGGACCGCGGCCATCGCAGCCTACGGACCATTTATTTTTGCGACCATTATTGGAGCAGTTATTTCGGCAAGCGGAAATGCAAAATCCTTCTTTATTGGCTTATTATTCTTTATCCTGCTGGCAACTTTTGTGAATTGGTATTACTACAACCGGAAAGGTTGCGAAAAACCAAGCTAACGACTTGATTTGATCATAAAAATATTTCTTAGAAAGCACTTAAACACATCAATAAAATGCATATCAATCATTTTCAAATCCGTTTTTTAGTCCTCTTTTTAATTGGCGCTTTATCTGTCAATCATTCGAAGGCGCAATTCAAACTATCTGCCGAATACCGGCCGCGGACCGAATATCGCCACGGTGATAAAGCGATGTTTACGACAGACGATAAAGCGGCTTTTTTCACCTCGCAGCGAATGCGATTGAACGCTTTATACAGCACTGAAAAGATGAAATTCGGATTCAGCCTACAGGATATAAGAGTCTGGGGGGATGTTACACAACAAAGTTCCACTTCTAATCAATTGATGTTGTACCAGGGATGGGCAGAGTATCTATTTTCAAAACCATTTTCAATGAAGATTGGCCGGCAGGAGCTAAAATACGATGACGAGCGGATCTTCGGTACCGTCGACTGGGTACAACAGGGCAGGACACATGACTTGGCGCTGTTTAAATACGAGAAAAAATTTCTGCTTCACGTCGGACTGGCTTTTAACCAGGAATCAGAAAAACTGAAAGGAACCGACTACAACGTGACCGGTAACTATAAATCCATGCAATTTGTTTGGTTTAATAAAAAGTTTAAATCACTGGTATTAAGCTTATTATTTCTTAACAATGGATTACAGAACAAATCCACTGCGGCCGTTCCTGTTTACAAAACCTCGTTCAGCCAGACCTTTGGAACACGAATCGTCTATGATAAGAGTGCCTTGTCGTGGTATGGCTCAACTTATTATACAACAGGAAAGGACATTACACTTCGCGACCTATCGGCATACTATGCCAACGTGGGTTTAAATGCTAAGCTGAATGACAATTGGGGAACCGGACTGGGCTGGGAATTGCTCTCCGGAACCAGTCAAAAGGAGAAAAAAGCGAATGTGAATTATACCAACAATTCTTTTACTCCATTCTATGGCACCAATCACAAATTCAACGGAGTTATGGATTATTTCTATGTTGGAAACCATTTGAACAGTGTTGGACTGAACGATATCTATGGAAACGTCACCTATAAAAAGAATAAATTCAATGCCACAATCACTCCGCATCTCTTCTATTCCGCAAATGATGTTTTGAATCCTGCGGTTAATGGAGCACTAATGGCCAAATCACTGGGGACTGAGATTGACTTGATGGCAGGTTACAAATTGGGGGATATTGTCCAGCTTACCTGCGGTTATTCGCAGATGTTTGGGACGGAAACGCTTAAAGCATTGTCAGGAGGAGATCAACATGTCGCGAATAACTGGGCCTGGGTTATGATCACCTTCAAACCGGAATTAATAAAATAAAATTGTTGTAACTTTACGGTTCGGTGAATTAATATACATACACTCCGAGTTCATTTTTCTAAAACTGAAAAGTCATGAACAATGAACCTATGGGAAGCAATGAAAACGCTGCTTCCTCACGATGATAGACTATTATCTGAATTTGAAAGGAGAATTTTGATGGAGACAATTTTTATTATTGCCCTCTTCGTCGTTGCGTACCTGTATGCTTCGGTCGGACATGGGGGTGCAAGTGGTTACCTGGCCCTGATGGCCTTTTACAGCGTGGCACCCGATGTGATGAAATCGTCGGCCCTTATCCTGAACCTTTTCGTCTCTTTTACAGCCTTCTATTTCTTTTACAAAGGTGGATTTCTTCGCTGGAAACTGCTCCTTCCTTTTATCCTCACCTCGGTGCCACTTTCTTTTCTGGGAGCAGGAATAAAAATCTCTGCAGAAATCTACAAGGAAATTCTCGCTGTTTGTCTACTGTTGGCAACTGTAAGAATGTTAATCCCACAGAAAAATGAAGACACACCTCCCGCAGCTTTGAACATCCCTGTCGCCCTCTTCTCCGGTGGAGCCATCGGACTAATATCAGGAATGATAGGGATTGGTGGCGGAATTATTCTGAGTCCGTTATTGCTACTGACCAGATGGGCTACCATCAAGGAAAGTGCCAGCGTATCTTCTGCCTTTATCTTCTTGAATTCGGCTGCCGGGCTGTTTGGCTTATACCGAAGCTCGCCGATCCATTTGGATGATCATATATTCATCTGGATAGTGGTCGCAATAGCCGGCGGACTCCTCGGTTCTTTTATGGGTTCATACAAGATACCCCCAAAGTGGCTCAGATACATTTTGTGCACGGTCCTGATGATGGCTTCCTTTAAACTTATCTTCCATTGAAAACACTCCTGCCAAATATGTTATTGGTGTCCGGCTCTGGACAAAACACCGGAAAAACTACACTGATTTGCCGGATGATTGAGCATTTTTCACCTCAGTTTAGTGTGGCAGGAATTAAAATTACACATCATTTTCATCCGCTGACTTACGAAATGCCGATAATAGCGGGAAATGAATACTTCAAGATTTTTGAGGAGATCAGAAAAGATCAACCCAAAGATAGTTCCCGGATGCTTAATGCCGGGGTGGCCAGGGTGTTTTTCGTGATCTCAGAAAAAGAGAAATCGGGAGAAGCAATCAACGAACTCTTAAAATTTTTGCATGAAGAAGTTGCGCTGATCTGTGAATCAGGTGGATTGACGGATTACATCCAGCCGGGATTGCACCTCCATGTAACCAATAAAAAAGTTGTTAGCCGCGAGTCGGATCCCGACGGTAACTATCATGACTTTTTGTTTAAACCTGAAATTGACAAAATTACTTTCGAAAACAACAGCTGGAAATTAAACCATTAGATGATGATTTCACTTAAAAATGCGGAAAATATTATTGCTGGGATGATCCTTTCTGCCCCGGAGACCGAATTAGTTCAACTCAATGATTCCATTGGAAGGACACTCGCTACAGATTTCTTCTCTGATGTTGATATGCCTCCCTTCGACAAATCAGCAATGGATGGCTATGCCTGCAGGATGGCGGATATTCAGCATCCGCTGAAGGTGCTCGAAACCATAGCTGCAGGTAGCGAGCCGACAAGCGCCCTGGGAGAAATGCAGTGTTCCAAAATCATGACCGGTGCCAGAATCCCGGAAGGAGCAGACTGCGTGATGGTGGTAGAACAAACAATGGAGACAGGGACTGGTCATATTCAGTTTACCGGAGTTAAAACGGAAAGAAATATCTGTTATCGGGGTGAAGACGTCAAAAAAAACGATCTGATGCTTCCCAAAGGATCGCTTATTCAGCCTCAGACATTGGCCATTCTGGCTTCTGCCGGAGGCATAAAGATATTAGTATTCAAAAAGATAGAGGTAGGTTTCATCTGTACCGGGAGTGAATTGGTCGAACCTGAAATCTTCCCGGAAGGGGTGAAAATCCGCAACAGCAACGCCTCCCAACTCAACGCACAAATCGTTGCCGCAGGAGCCATCCCCGTCTATGAAGGAATCATTCCCGATTCAAGACAGGAAATTGCAGCCAAAATTGAGGACATGCTAAGTCATTATCAAATAGTTGTCGTAACGGGTGGCGCCTCCGTCGGAGATTATGATTTCATTCCTGAAATCCTCAACCAATCCGGATTTACCCTTCATTTTCAAAAACTTGCCATACAACCAGGGAAACCGGTCCTGTTTGCCAGCCGAAATAGCAAGTTCGTTTTTGGCCTTTCCGGTAATCCGGTATCCTCCTTCCTGCAATTTAAACTGCTGGTAGACCCCTTTATTTCACTCCTTTATGGCGTAAAACACCGTAATAAAGATATTGCCACAGTAGCAGGGGAAGACCTTACCAGGAAAAAAGCAGACAGAATGTTGTTCCTTCCGGTAGTTCTGAACGAAGACGGACTGATCATCAGGAAAGAGTACCACGGTTCTGCTCATATTGCCGCTCTGCAGGATGTCTTTGGGTTTGCTATCATCCCTCAGGAAATACACGAAATTAAGAAAGGATCATTGGTATATGTTAGACCCATATAACAGAAGCATCAACTACCTCCGCATTTCAGTCACCGACAGGTGCAATCTGCGGTGCACCTACTGTATGCCCCCAGGCAGCGACTTAAAATTCATGCCGGATCGTGAAATTCTTACCCCCGGCGAAATTCAAAACGTGGTGAAATTACTGGTACCCTATGGCATTCATAAAATCAGGTTAACCGGCGGAGAACCATTGTTCAGGTCAGACATCGTGGAGATCGTAAACGCCATTGCTTCCGTACCCGGAATCACGGATATAGGCTTAACAACCAACGGGATACTGCTCTCAAAATATGCTACAGAATTGTATGCCGCCGGATTGAACCGGGTCAACATCAGCCTCGATACGCTCGATCCTGCAAAATTTGCAAAAATTACCTCAGGCGGAGATATAAAACTGGTTCTTGCTGCGATCGACCAGGCAAAATCAGCAGGTTTCGACCCTGTCAAAATCAACTGTGTCCGTAGTGAGGATTTTACGCAAAAGGACCAGTCTCAACTGGAAGAATTTTGCCACCAAAACGGATTGGTGCTGCGCTTTATCCGACAGATGGATCTCAAAAAAGGGAAATTTTGGCCGGTGGAAGGTGGCGACGGTGGAAACTGCAGCATATGCAACCGGCTACGACTGACTGCCGGTGGTGAATTTAAACCCTGTTTGTTTAGCGATAAAGCCTACAGCATCAGGGAGTATGGCATCGAAAATGCGTTCTTAATGGCGATAGGCAACAAACCAAAACAAGGAACTATCAACCTAATAAACAGTTTTTCTCAAATCGGAGGATAAAATATATGAGTGAGTTAACACACATCGATCAAAATGGCAAGGCCGTCATGGTCGATATTTCTGATAAGAAAATTCAAAAACGTGAAGCTATTGCTTGTGGAGAAATTACCCTTACACCCTCCACAATTGATTTGATTAAAAACAATTCCATGAAGAAGGGAGATGTCCTGACTGTAGCCAGGATTGCCGGAATACAAGCCGTTAAAGCAACATCCGGAATGATTCCGCTTTGCCATCCGCTCTTGTTCACCAACATCGTGCTAACTGCTGAAATATCAGATTTGGGAGTGATAGCTACTTGCACCGTCGGTTGCACCGGACAAACAGGCGCTGAAATGGAGGCTTTAACCGGGGTATCGGTCGCTCTTCTAACGGTCTACGATATGTGCAAAGCTGTCGATAAAACGATGGAAATCGGAAAAATCAGACTGATCTCAAAAACAAAACAGGATATCTCTTAAATCATGGAAATCACTCAAAGACTAAAAGTCATTTCGGTAAATATTTCAGAAAAAAAGGGCACGATCAAAATCCCGGTGGGAGCAATCGAAGTCAATGAGACGGGGATTTCGGGAGATGCGCACGCAGGTCCGTGGCACAGACAGGTAAGTCTCCTGGGGACAGAAAGTATTGCAAAAGGTTCGGTCATCGCAGGCCGCGATCTGGCACCTGGCCTATTCGCCGAAAACATAACTACAGAAGGATTTCCTATCTATAAAATGAATTACCTCGATATCCTGAAGTCAGGCAATGTAGCCCTTCAGGTAACTCAGATAGGGAAAAAATGCCACTCTGGGTGCGACATTTTCAAGGAAATCGGCGATTGCGTTATGCCAAAAGAAGGAATTTTTGCAAGAGTAATTTCAGGCGGCACCCTGAAAGCCGGAGACGAAATAGATTACCATCCCAAAGTATACAAGGCAATGC
>CAYHGE010000106.1:0-10358 GCA_964355945.1 uncultured Draconibacterium sp. | reverse complement strand
GGTTCAGCCGGATATCTGTATAACTCATCAATGCAAGCGGTGCCAGAAAATGCTGGCAAAACTGCTTATAAGCCACCCAGGGTTTGCCCTCCTGGTACTTTTCAAACGAGAGGGTATCAATAAAGACCGGCTTCCCCTTATGAAACTGAATGTTGTAGGCGGTTGCATCCTTCAGGGTCATGCCGTGCCTGAGGGCGATTTTTTGAATTTCAAGGGTAGTCAGGGCCGCATCCTTTAACTGGCTGAAGGACCACTCATAGGGATAGGAGATAAAACTGACAACTTCTGGCTTCAGTACCTTGTAAACACTGGCAGTCTGCCCCTTGTGACCGGAAATTTCCTCATGAGGTATCAACAAACTCCTTTCAACAAGCTTTTGATATAAGCCGGAACTCATTAACAGGTCATAATCAATTTTGTAACTTTGGTTTACCTGCCTTAGTAACGTTCCCTCCTCGTAGAAAAGAAATCCGCTGGGATCGCGGAAGGAGCACTCAAGATTAGTATTTTGAATCATTGAAAGTTATGTTATCGTTGCTGAGATATTGCTTCAGTTGAATGAATTATTTAGAGGCACCACGAGGATAATATGACTGTTTGTATTTCATCCATTGCCACAAATAGCGGTCTCTTTTTCACAAATTGCAAAGCTAAATATTTATTGTCTTTATTTAATCAATCAGCATGCTCCTTGAATACGATCGTACGAATAGACAAACCCAGCATCCGGTCTTCACCCTGAACCCCCACGGTGGTACCAACAGTTGCGTCCGGAAAAGAAAAACTCAACAACATCTCTGGTGATCCGGCAATGATCTTTTTAGGAAACAACACGCTCAGCTTCCGGTGTTCAAGTGAAGTGAGAACAAAATCTCCGACTTTTACATTATTGATTCTTATTGTGACACGCTGTGTGTCAAGTCCTTTTTCAGGAACAAGAAATGGCGACACAAAGCAGTCTAATTCGACCATTTCTGTGCTGGGCATTGCAACAGGTAATCTTATTGAAGATTCCTTTCCATTGCTCCATATGTGATCCTCTTCAGGGAATCCCCATCCTTTCTCCAAATAGGCGCTGTTTGTATTTGAGCTGAAAAATTGCAGTTCACTTCCCCATATGTATGGTTTAAGAGATTTCTGTATCACCCGGCCTAACTTCCAGGAGCTTACCTTAAACACACTGCCGGTAATAATAAATTCCTGAAAATCATCAAAATATCCGGAAACCATGGCATCATTCCTGTTGGTCACACTGCTGTAATAAGATTTGCGTTCCCTGTCAACCAACGTATCCATGTCGAACAAAGACTGACCCGGAAAATTATTCTCCATTCCTAACAGCGCACATATTGTTGCTGGAAGATCCCTTAATTCGCCTTGAACGGGTGAAGTCTTTAAACGGCCTTTTTGATTGGGGGGCTTTATTATCAACAAAGGAAGAAAGGCATCACTTGGAATAAATGTTTCAATATTACTCGAAATATCACCTTCCGGGTACAGTAAATTAAATGGGATGCCACTCCCATGATCGGATTGTATAACAATCAATGTCGAATTGTAAATGTCAAGCTTCTTCAAACTTGCAAGGAAATTCATCAGAGTTCTCAGGGTATATTCAGCCTGATATTTAAAATTGATCGGAACAGTATCAGGCAAAACCCTTCCGGCAAACTTGTGATCGCTGCCTGTAACCAGGGGAGGGTGGGGTGTCATCAAATGAATGTATTTATAAACCGGCTGATCACGTTTAATGGAAGCCTTAGCCCCGAAATCATCCAGAAATTCATTTGCAGCATAATGATCGAACTGGGACACCCTGCCAGGCAATACCATGGATGAAATAAACCATGATTGCTCGTTGTAAATGTGTTTTTTTAAAAAAAATGGCACTGATCGTAAAAGAACAAGATCCACCAGGAAGCCTGCCTTGTGAATGCAAACCCTCGATTCGGTAATGGTATTATAAGGTGTCTGGATATTGTAATAATAGGTATCTATATTTCGCTTTTCAATAAATGCCGGCTGATTTACAACATCCAGGTCGTATCCATGCTGAGATACTTTGGTATGAATGTTATTATTGAAATAATTCTTTTTATAGTAATCCTCCACCGCCATATTATTCGTGTAAAGTTGTCCACTTAAAAAAGTAGGAACACTGAGGAAAGTCACCCTGGTGGGGGAAGTCACTTCCTTGAAAAATGTGAACCCATCCAATTCTTCCAGGTACCCCTTATTTTCTTTTAAAATATTCTCGAACAGGGTTGACCCGAATTGATCTAAAACAATGTGAAGAACATTTTGCTTCCGGGAGAATTGAAAAATTTCCGCTGGAGGAGCAGATGAAAAGGGAATCGCCTTTCTATACCAGATTTCCGGATTTTGAAAAGTTAAAATAGACACCATTACTATCTGCGATAACAGAATCAGAAAAACAATATAATGAGAAATTTTATAGAAGTGCTTGTATCCGATAACGGCAATTGCAAGTAAAACAATCCATATAGCTCCATCCACAATCCCTCTCCAGATGCTTTTTGTCCAGTCTATTGAGGTACCATCCAGAACTCCTAAGTTCCAGATTAAAAAAGTTCCCTGAAGCCAGAATAATAAACCCAGACAAGTTATTAAAGCCAGATAACGCTGATGCTTTACTCCCGACAAAAATACACCGGTGAGGGTGAGCACAATCAATACGATGACAAAAGGCACGAGAAGATAACCAAGGAGATTAAACAACGAAAGGTTAAATCCGACAAGATTCCCCTGGTATATTGAAATCGGGCCAAAGAAAAAAATATTCGATGAAAACATCAGGGCCGCCAAAAAGGTAACGATGTTCTTCCAGCTGAAAAGTGAATGTATCAAGATATAAATATTATAACTATTTGAATTATGCTTCCGTTTCGCAATACGAGGATCAACTTTTCCTGCTGACAATAACCTCTAATAAATCGCCACTGATTCCATAGTCCAGGCTGTCCATGTGTTTTATCGTTGAAATCAGACCGCTGCTCTCTTTTATAAAGTCAACTATATCAAATCCCCAATGCATTGTAACCGGCGATCCTTTGGAATCGACCGGATTCCCATGCCACTCAGGTGATTTGATAAATACCGGACTACCATCCTCCCCTTTGGTTGCCCATACTTCCGAAGGTTTATGCTTATTGATAATTGGTACCGTGAAAATATGAGCTCCTCCTTTCTTTAGGGTCCGGGCTATTTCCTTAAACGCCTTCTCCGGATTGTAGAGATGTTCCATGACATCCTGTGTTACCACAATATCAAAAGATTCATCTTTAAATGTCTGATTTTCCAAATCCTGATTATGAAAATTATCTATAATAGCACCAAAAGGTTTGTCAGGATAATACTGGGAAGCAACATAGTTTTTGACACCATTTTGTAATTTCAGGCTGGCTCCTCTGTTTGATGGAGATGATTCATGTATGGTAAGATTTCTCCATTCAGGGTATTGCCTTTCAATAATCAACATAAGTGCCCGCTCCCGAGGCACCGAAAAACAATTACTGCATAAAAAGGAATCCCGTAAATAACTCTCATACGCTTGAAATGTCACCATTTTGTCGCAACATACGCAATATCCTGCTTTAGAAAAATAAAAGCCGTCAGGCAGGAGAATACTTAATAACTTCTCCTTGATTTCTTTTAGTTCGTTGTCCATCCTGCTTTTTTTATGTATAAGACGACATGCCCCAGGCGATAATTCTCAGGCCAATTCAATTGCGGGAAAATATTGAATAATTGCAAACAGTGTTCAAAGAATTATTGATAGTGTGCATGTATTTATCCGCTATCTGCTCATCAATAAAACATATTGAATCAATATTCCTGTTATTTTCGATAATCCATGACAACCAGTTTTCCTCATAGTACTTACCATATAACACCTCAACCCCCATCTGCTCAAGATCGGAAACGCCCGGTTCAGCCTGTAGAAAATTATCCGGAAGGAATTTGACCTGGAACCCATTTTCAAGATAACGGTTGACCATCTGCATTGATTTCTCCTTGTCTTTGAACTCCAATGGACCGGGTACCCGGTGATCGACTAGAAGAACGGTTTGTTTGTATTTGCTCCTGTCGCGTGACTTGAAAATATTCTCATCACGCAAATAATTATTTCTGTACAGCTCCTCCCGCCATTTTGAATAAAATACTTTCTGATTTTCATCCTGCTTCTTCTTGACCCCCTGGGTGATGTCGGTACCATGCGATACACCTTCAAAATGGATCACCTCCGACTTAGGCTGATAGAGCGTACGGTAACCCAACGCCCTGATCTGCATGGCAAGGTCGGTATCTTCATAATAGGCAGGAGCATATTGAGGATCAAACCCGTTCAGCTGATCCCACAATGCCTTTCTGACACAAATGGCTGCCCCTGAACAGTAATCAACTTCCTTGACATAGTTGTACTGTGGAAGGCCGGGATCATCTTCCCTGCCATAATTCATCGCCGATCCATCCTGAAATACGATACCTCCCGCCTCCTGCAGTTTCCCTGTTGAAAATATTAGTTTGGCACCAACAAGGCCAACATCGGACCGCTCTTCCATCGTTTTCATGAACCATTTCAGCCATTCAGGTTCAACAAGTGTATCATTGTTGAGCAGGATGATATATTTCCCCCTGGCCTCCCTGGCTGCATTGTTGCAGTTGAAAAGAAACCCCAGGTTTTGCTCATTTCTGATGATGCGGATGTTTTCGACGAACTTTCCGGCCGTTTTTGTATCATCTGTGGAATTATCATCAACCAGTATGACCTCATAAGATATGCCTTCAGAATTTTTCAGGATAGACGCCAGGCAGGCTATCGTATATTCCCATTGGTTATAGACCGGGATAATAATGGAAACCAATGGGTTGGCAGGTAATGCGGGAAATTTTAAAATACCACTGACTTCCTGGGGCGGAGATGCTATGACTTTTTCCGGTTCCCGGGGTATGACCTCCAGGGGCAGACGCTGCCCTTTAAGATACAATAAGGTACGTCTGAAAAACGAGCCGGCACCTTCACGCCGGAGCAATGCAAAGGCATACCCGATCTCTTTAACGAAGAAGGAAACCTTTGCTGACAAAGCAGTATAAAGTTTCAGAAGAGGCCTGAATTGCTTTTTAGGGATCAGGCTGGCGCAGTGCCCGGTCAGCTCCCCTATCCTTTCACTGACGGCCTGATGAGAACATATTGCTGAGTTAAATTGCTGACCGGCCAGTCCCATCTCCCGTTGTTTCTTTTCATCCTTTAGCAGCTTAATGACACTGGCAGCAAATTCATCAGGGTTGTCGGTCACCATCATGTGTTTCCCATTCACCACCTCAAAACCTTGCGCACCGATGGTAGTTGCCACAACAGGGATACCATGTGCCATGGCTTCATTGACTTTTCCCTTCATACCTCCGCCAACAAGCAGCGGGGCAACTGAAACTGCTGCCATATCAAGGTATGGCTTCGTTTCCGGCACGTAACCCAATACTTTAACGCCCGGAACACTTGCCAGGGCCAATACCTCCGGCGTTGGATCACTGCCGATGATCAGAAACTCAGCCTTTGCATTAGCTTTCAAAATTTTTGGCCAAATTGATTTTGTAAACCAGTGCACTGCTTCCGGATTCGGGTACCAGGCATAACTACCGATAAAAACCACGATTGGTTTACGTTTTCCCGGGGCCCGCGGATACTCCCTGACAACATTGGGTACGAGGAATACATTCGTCAGTCCCTCCTTTTGGGTGAGGAGTTTGTAATCGTCCTTGCTTACAGCGATGGCAACATCGGCTGCCCGGTAAATACCCAGTTCCCTTTTCTTTGTTTCCAGAACCTGCGACATCTCAACAGCACCCAGTTTTGCCTGGGTTTCTTCTCTGGCATAGTGGACATCCACCGAGTCAACAACGGTGAATGCTCCGGGCCGCGCCATTTTAAACAGGGGCATCATCTCTTCTGCAATTCTGAAAAGGCAAAAATAAGCTCCGACATACTCATTTTCGCTGACTGCAGTGCTGAATGATTCCTTTGTCGGCCTTAAAACCCTGATCCCCATGGCCTCAAGCTTTTCAATGTAGGGGATCATATCCTCACCACTGTTCCACTCGGCATGAGAGTTTGCAACACAAAAATCCATATCCCAGAAATTGCATAATATTTCCAGAATACCTACAAACCTGAGCTCTCCTGAACTTTTATCCGGTCGCGGAAAATTGTATGAAACAATGAGGACCTTGGGTTTGTTACTCATGTTTTAAGCCTTTTAACCAATTAAAAAAAGTAAGCACCCTGATCGGAATCCACATAATAATCTTTCCAACCTTAAAGGTGTATGAGTTTAAGATGACATCAACCTCTGAGGTAACAGAAATTTCAGACTGATGATCTGATTTGCTGGTCACAGAGGGCATCTCATTAACTTTAGCATCTGTAGGATCGCAGTTGCTTTTAAGCACTGCCAGGGCCTCGTTGATATCACAATGCTCATTTACAGCCTCCCTCGTAGCCTCAAGCCATTGCATACCATACTTCTGGTCTGGTTCAAGATGGGCACCCTCTGCCCATTCATTCCAGGCATTTATGAATATAAGCCGCTCATCACCTGAATGTTGAGCCTGTGTTACTGCAATGGTAGCTTTTAAAAAATGTTTGTATAGTTCCGGTGAAGAATTGATGAATATGGCACTCGAATGTTGCCTCCGTGCAGTATTATCCCAGGCAGGAAAGACACCCCTGAAAAATTTATAGGCCGGCTGCGGAAGATTGACCAGGTGATTGGCAATGGCAGGATAATCGATGAGCCAATGACCCCTGATTTCTTCAAAATCAAGGCTGTTTTCGTCAGAAAACTGTTTTACATCCACCCTGCAAGGTGGATGAAAGTCGAGCGGAAACTGAACTGTACCGTCAAACCCCAGCACTTCAGGGTCTATATCCTTTATGAAATTATTTACTGCACATAAATAAATATCCTCATTGAGCTCCTGTTTAACAATATTCCGCCATGTTTCTGCAGTCTTGTAAGGCTCAGGCATCCTGTCGACCCTGTAGATAAGCACCAGCAGTTTGTTGTTTACCCGGATGTACCTTTTATCCTGTAATACTGGCAGGAGCTGATGAATAAACTCGATATCATCCTCGTGGGAATGAACCTGTTCAATCAGGATATGCGCGTCATTTCCATCCCACCGCCGGGTCCAGTTTTCATTTGCCCAACAGATGCAAAAAGGGAAATCGGGCTTCCCGGAAGCAAGGTTTTCTTCCAGAGGCCTGTTTAACAGCCTTTTGCCATTAAAATAGTAGTAATAGTAACAGAATCCGAATATACCGTGCTCCCTGGCTAACCTGGCCTGCTCTTCGCGTACCTCGGCCACTCTCAGGTCGTAAAAACCAAGATCGGCAGGAAGGTGAGGTTGATAATGCCCCGGGAATACCGGCCTGGCAGTGGTTACATTTGCCCACTCCGTAAAACCTTTACCCCACCATACATCATTTTCAGGGATTGGATGAAATTGAGGTAAATAAAAGGCTATCAGTCGTGTATCATTCATTGAATCAGCCGGGTGGTTAGATAAGATCCTGCAAAAAAGGAATTCTTACAGGATCTTAACGGATAAAAAGAAATGATATCATTTTTTACCCATGATGATTTTATCTTTAATTATTGGCCCAGACCAATTCAACATTTTTTCAAAAAAAAGTCCAATCGAAATTCCATGTTATGGTAAACCGGGTTCAGACTATTTACTTACAGTTCTTTTTAATTAAAGCGTCTGCTTCTTTCAATCCTAGTTCTGATGCCTTTGTCAAATCAGCACAGGCTTCAGGTACCAACCCTGTTTTCAGTTTCACCTGGCCCCTGTCAAGGTAAGCAACAGCCAGTTTAGGATCAAGTTCAATGGCCTTATCTAAATCTGTCAGTGCTGCAGGATAATTTCCGGCTCCCAATTGACAACCGCCTCTTAACTGATAAGCCTGTACATCATTCGCATTAAGCGATATCGCTTTATCCAGGTCAACGATTGCATTGGGAAAGTTACCAAGTAATTTCAGGCACGTTGCACGGCACACATAGGCATTACCATTCCTCGGACTTTTTGATATTACTTTACTATAGTCCGCAACCGCACCGTTATAATCCTGTAAAAGAACTTTTGTATTGCCACGATGCCATATTGCCACAACATTTGCGGTGTCCTTGGCAATTCCAGCGTCAAAATCAGCGATCGCATCTTTATACTCGCCAGCCTTAACCTTTGCTTCTGCCGAATCAATAAGTTCTTTTGGGGTTTTCGTACTGCAGGCGGCGATGAAACAACACATCACCAAAGACAGGTAAAACATCTTTTTCATAAGGATAATTTTAAAATTGGTATCATCTGTAAACTTTTTGAGAACATAACATGCACAAGGAATTACCGTGTTAAAACACCTTGTCCTGTTCAGGTTGCAAAAATATAAATAAATTGCTGATATGCCATAAAAAAGATTGGAAAATCCTGGACGAGGCCTCTTTTGTTATTGAAGAATCGTTAGCTTTGTATTTTCAATATTGTTAACTTTAGGGGAAATTGCATTTCTTTTTGCTCAAGTTGAAAGAATTTAATCACGCTGAAATATGATTCTGCCAAAAATAACCATTATAACCCCATCTTTGAACACCGGGGAATCCATTGAGATTGCACTGAAGTCTGTCGCCGGCCAAACATATCCCAATATTGAACACATCATTGTCGATGGCGCATCAAAAGACAAAACATTGCCCATCATCCGTAAGCATCAGAAATCAAATAAAAATATCAGGTTGCTTACAGAAAAGGATCAAGGCATCTACGATGCCATGAACAAAGGCATGGACCTGTGTACAGGTGACTGGATAATTTTCATGGGGGCCGACGATGTCTTTGCCAATGAAAACACATTGATGGATCTGTATGAACAAGGTCTGTTCCAGGAAGAACATATCGTTTATGGAAATGTGATTTTAAAGGGAGATGCGCCCTGGGCTAAAGACGGTACCATTTACGACGGCCCTTTTACACTTGAAAAATTGTTCAAGGTCAACATTTGCCATCAGTGTATCCTGTACCCCAAAAGTGTGATCAGGCAGATTGGTCATTATGATACCAGGTACAAGGTAACCTCCGACTGGGATTATAATTTCAGATGCTGGGCCAGGTATAAATTCACCTATATTGATAAGATTATTGCTGTTTTCGCAACTGGAGGAAAATCTTCCGAAAGTGGTGATTATCAGCTACATCTCGATTTTCCCGAAAATATAATTAAATATTTCCATCTTGATGTGAATGATGGCAATCTTTACCTTGCAACTTCAGAATTCTACTACCCCATGACACGCTACCGTGAAAATGAATACCTCCGCAGCATTGAGGAATTGAAATCAGAAACCGAACAATTAAAGGAACAAATCGCCACGCGGCAAACCAAACACGCTGAATCCGTGGCTTCGTTGCATGCTGATCATGGAATGTCCAATGCAATGTTAAGTACAGAGTTTGAAGAGATTCTTGCCAGGTTAAAAGTTGAACAGGACGCATTTATTGCATCATATCGTGCAGAAACTGAAAAGAATTTAACAGGTGCGAATGAGGCACACAGCATGGCTGTTGCCAACATCAGGGAAGAACACAACCTGGTAATTACAAATATTAATGAACAACATGGACAGGTGGTCGAAAACATCAAAACAGAACACCTCCTTGTTTTTGCCACTGTCAAAGAGGAACATGAACAGGTTGTCTCCAATTTGAAAAATGAGCACGAGCAGGTTGTTTCCAATTTGAAAAATGAGCATGAAATGGTTGTCTTCAACCTTAACAACGAGCATTTGCAAGCATTTTCCAACCTTAACAATGAACATCAGCAGGTTGTCTCAAATCTTAAAAACGAACATCAGCAGATTGTACGATTATTAACAGACAAGCATAGTGAGGCCATTGCCGGTATAAATTCAGAGCATGTTCAAGCGATTTCAAATCTGGACAAACTACATGCACAGAGTTTCTCAAATCTGAAAGATGAACATCTACGGAATGTTTCCAATTTAAAAGACGAACACAACCTGGCAGTTTCCACCCTGAAAATTGAGCATGGGCAAATTGTTTCCTTATTAACCGTTGAACATAACATTTCTCTCAACAATCTGAAAACTGAGCATGGTCTGATTGTCTCCAATTTAAAGTTGGAACATGGACTTATGGTTGCTGCATTGAAAACTGAGCAGATGGAATCGACAAGTGCCCTGAAAAGCAGCTATGAGGAAATCATCAGATCATTACAAGCCGAACAACGGGTATCACAGGAACTCTTCCGCCAAAAAGAG
>CAYHGE010000105.1:4537-10405 GCA_964355945.1 uncultured Draconibacterium sp. | reverse complement strand
ACTATCAAATCCTTAAAATCCAGATTACCGACCGGATTGCCTCAGTCACAATCAGCCGGCCGGCAGCACTTAATGCACTGAATACGGACTTCTTCAAAGAGTTCAACCATTTTCTCGACGACCTTGAACCCCGGGATGATGTTAAAGTGCTGGTGATTACAGGCGAGGGAAAATCTTTTGTGGCGGGCGCCGACATTGCTGAAATGGTTCACATGAACTCCGAAGAGGGTTATGCCTTCTCAACTTTTGGGCAACGGACCTTTGACAGGCTGGAGCAGCTCCGGATTCCTGTAATTGCCGCGGTAAACGGATACGCATTGGGCGGAGGCTGCGAACTGGCCATGGCCTGCGATTTTCGTATTGCCAGCAAAATGGCCAAATTCGGTCAACCTGAAATAAACCTGGGCATGATTCCGGGATATGCAGCAACCCAGCGATTATCCCGCCTGACAGGCCTTGGAAATGCATTGTACCTGATCCTCACTGCCGATACCATCACTGCCGAAGATGCCCTGCGCATCGGACTGGTCCAGAAAGTTACTGAACCTGAATTGCTGATGGAGGAGGTGATGAAAATGGCCTCTAAAATTGCACGGAACAGCTCTCAGGCTGCTCCCACTTCCAAAAGAATCATCCGTTCAGGTATTGCCACGGATTTCAAAGACGCCTCTGAAGTGGAAGCCATCGAATTTGGAAAACAATTTGACGATGAAGCCACCAAGGAAGGGATGAGAGCATTCCTCGAAAAACGCAAACCAAACTGGTGATTCAGTAAAAGTCCTCCATCCTGCCAGTTTGTTTGACCAATTGGAGTTTGATAGAATTTATGAAAATAATTTCACGAAGATACACGAAGATGAAACGAAGAAACACGAAGGACATCACCTGTTCTTCGTGTTTCTTCGTGATACCTCTGTGGCTCTTCGTGAAATAAATTAATATAAAAGTAAGTTTCCTATACACACAAAATTATAGAATATGTCATACGAAGAACGATTGCAGCATGTTTCAGTGCTGGGCGCCGCCGGAAAAATGGGAAGCGGCATCCTGTTGCTTACTGCGGTGGAAATGGCCGATATCAGCCTGAAACCTGAAAATAAAGGCAAGGCTTATGTGCTCAATGCCATTGATGTATCAGATGAAGCCCTTGCCGGCCTTATTAAATACCTTAAAGCCCAGGTGCTGAAGCTGGCAGAGAAAAAGGTGGTTGGATTACGGAAAGTTTACGCCGACCGTGCTGACCTGATCGACAATGATGAAATCATTAACCAGTATATATTTGACGTGATCAGCCTGGTCAGAACCTCCACAAGGCTGGAGTCTGCTTATGATTCCACCATGATTTTTGAAGCCATCAAGGAGGATCCGGATGTAAAAATCAGCCTCTTCTCCAAAATTTCCTCCAACAACCCCCATCAACCCTGGTTTTTTACCAACACCTCATCCATCCCGATCACCAAACTCGATGAAGGAGCCGGGCTGAAGGGTCGCATCATCGGGTTCCATTTCTACAACCCGCCAGCCATCCAGAAACTGGTCGAGATCATCAAAGCCGATGGCACACTTCCCGAAGTGGAGGCCTTTGCCCTGCAATATGCGAAGAATCTGCGGAAAGTGGTGGTCCCTTCCCATGATAAAGCCGGATTTATCGGCAACGGTCATTTCATGCGCGACATTCTCTACGCTGCCGGTGAAGTGGGAAAACTGGGCAAAGAATTATCCTTCGTGGAAGCTGTTTATGCCATCAACAAAATCAGCCAGGATTACCTGGTACGCCCCATGGGAATATTCCAGCTGGTTGATTATGTGGGCATTGACGTGTGCAGTTTTATCATGTCGGTGATGAATCCATATCTCCCGATGGAAGATCTTCATGTCCCGCTGCTTGACAAACTGCTTGCTAATGGCGTCAAAGGAGGCCAGTTTTCCGATGGTTCACAAAAAGACGGCATCCTGAAATATGAAAAAGGACGGCCGGTGGCTATTTACGATCCTTCAGCAAAAGCCTACAAGGCCATCAGCGAATTCCAGGCTAAGGTGGACGAAAAACTGGGAACGATGCCCACTCCCCCGGCCTGGAAATCTGTGGTTGGGAATAAATCCAAAGATGAGATTCTTCGCACCTATTTCAGCCAGCTGAAGTTGGCGACAAGCCCCGGTGCCGAATTGTCTAAAGCCTATGCAAACCGCTCCTGCGAAATCGGCCTCGGGTTGATCAGCTCCGGTGTGGCCATGAACGAGAATGATGTAAACACGGTACTCCTTACCGGTTTCTTTCATGCGTATGGCCCGATAAACAATTATTTAAAATAGCCTTTGCTTAAAAAATGGACCTAAGATTGCAAAATGAACCCTCCTCTTCGTGCTCCTTCGTGTAATCCTTCGTGTCCTTCGTGGTGATCTTTTTTTAACCACAAAGGACTCAAAGTACACACAAAGGCGCACGAAGGCATTGAGCCAACATTTTGGAAACGAATCTGAACAAACTGAAAAACAGGATTATGAGAAGAAAAGTATATATGATCGCCGGGTACAACACCCTCTCCATGGGTACCGGCCGGAAAGAATTCAACCCGAAAAAAGAACGCCCCGGACTGGAAGAGTATATCAGGGAAGCCGGACAGGGCACCCTGAAGCAAATCGGAGGTGCAAAGCACGTTGATGAATGTGTGATCGGCAATTTCATGGCTTCGCGGTTCAACCGGCAGGCCAACCTGGCAGCCTTCTTCCCCTTTGTGGATGAAGGTTTGAGATACAAGCCGGCAATCCGTGTCGAAGGCGCGTGCGCCACCGGCGGACTTGCCCTGATGAGCGGCATCAAGAGTGTGCTTGCAGAAACAGCCGAAGTGGTTCTGGTAATCGGAGTAGAAGTTCAGAATACCGTTAAGGCCATCTATTGTGCCGACTACCTCGCCGGTGCCGGATGGTTTAAAAACCGTAAAACAGGCCATGCCTATTTCTTTCCGGGACAGTTCAGCGACAGGGCCGGATCCTATTTTGAGAAATATGGCCGCGACAAAACCAGGCAGGCGCTGGCCCGCTGGTTTCGCAATGCCATTGAGAATGCCCGCCTCTGCCCTACCGCACAGGAAAATCATAACACAGTGAAGGATCTCGAAGCCCTTGCCATGATGGAGCCAAACGGGAAATCGTTTGTTGATCATCTCAATGTTTTCGATTGTTCCAAAGTTTCTGATGGCGCTTCAGCCATTGCAATCGTATCAGAGGAAGGATTGAAACGTTGCGGCATTCCAGCCGGTGAGGCCATCGAAGTTTTAGGCTGGGGACAGATGGAGGAGGATATCACAAAGCCACCCACCGATCCGACGGAGTTAACCACTACCAAAGAAGCTGTTAAGCAGGCATTGGCCTCTGCCGGCATCACCCGCGACCAGCTTGGAACAGCTGAAATCCACGACTGCTTTACCATTGCCGGCCTGATGTGCATGGAAGCCATCGGGTTTGCTGAAAGAGGTAAAGGCGCGGATTTCATCCTGGAAGGAAACACTGCCAGGAACGGTCGAATCCCCATAAACACCACAGGCGGCCTCATCGGGTGGGGACATCCCACAGGAGGCACCGGCGTTCACCAGGCGGTAACCATCCTCGAGCAACTCACCGGGAAAGCCGGCGATGCCCAGGTTAACATTCCCGCAGACCGCCCCTATGGCCTTACCGTAAATATGGGTGGCGATGATAAGTCACTCGTGTCAATAGTTTACCGAAAGGGTTTGTAACAGGTTTTTTCAGCACATTAGGCACATTAGAACACATTAGATATTCACATTAGGTATATTATAATCTCATCAACAGGCTGGTTTTTCTATTGTGGATTTGTATTGTGAACTATTGTGCCTAATGTGGTTTTTATGTTTTTTTCAGTGAACAATAAACTAACATCCCTTTTTAGAATAGACTACCCAATCATCCAGGCAGGCATGATCTGGTGCAGCGGGTGGCGGCTTGCATCGGCTGTAAGCAATGCCGGGGGACTTGGCCTTATCGGAGCAGGGTCAATGACCCCTGAAATCCTGGAAGAACATATTCTGAAATGCAAAAAAGCAACGGCCAAACCCTTTGGCGTGAATGTTCCGCTGCTCTATTCCCAGGTTGAAAAACAACTGGAAATCATCATCCGTGAAGGAGTGAAAATCGTCTTCACTTCAGCAGGAAACCCGGCAACCTGGACACCCATACTGAATCAGCATGGCATCACGGTGGTACATGTTATCGCCAATGTCAAATCAGCCATCAAATGTGAACAATCCGGCGTGGATGCCATTGTTGCCGAAGGTTTTGAAGCCGGCGGCCATAACGGGAAAGAGGAGACCACCACGTTTACACTTATCCCACTTGTGAGAAGGGCAACTCAGCTCCCGCTCATTGCAGCAGGAGGTATCGCCACCGGCAGGGGAATGCTCGCCGCAATGGCGCTTGGTGCCGACGGTGTTCAGATTGGCAGCAGGTTTGTTGCATCCAATGAATCTTCGGCACATCCGGCTTTTAAACAGATAATCGTCGAAGCTGGCGACGGAGGAACATCCCTGGCGCTTAAAAAACTTGTTCCGGTTCGGCTGATCAGGAACTCTTTTTTTCAAAAAGTCAGGCAAATGGAGGATGCAGGGGCTACCCCTGAAGAGTTGAATTTGCTCCTGGGGCATGGCCGGGCAAAACTTGGCATGTTTGAAGGGAATCTGGAAGAGGGCGAACTTGAAATTGGCCAGGTGGCTGCATTGCTTGAAGGAATTAAACCCGCAGGGGAAATTGTTCATGACCTCATCACGGAGTATGCACTTGCACGAAAGGAACTCTTTGAGTCCGGTTCAGTTTTCTGAAAAGTTCAGCAAATCCTGCTGCTTGAGATAGGGTGAAATTATTTGGTGTAACTCCGCCTTATTGATGGGAGATTTGGCAATCATCCCATTCATTCCGCATTCCAGAACCATCTCAGCGTTAGGGGTAGTGCTGAAGGCGAAAATCGGCAGATTCCGGAAATACGGATCATTCAGGGATCTTAAAGTAAAGGTGGTTTCATACCCATCTAGTTCCGGCATCATCAGGTCCATCAGCACCAGATCAAACGTTTTGGCCGACAACATCTCCAGGGCAACTTTCCCGTTTGCAGCGGTTTCGACTGACACCTGCCACATAGAAAGGATATACGAGGCGAGTTTCTGGTTGAATGGATCATCATCCACAACCAATACACGCAACCCCTTCAGACTCTTAAATTCGTAATTGTCCATTTTCCGGAAAAAACAGTTTGCAATACAAAAATCATTCCATCCCTGACCGGGGAATGTAGTGTATTGATTATGAGACGGATTTAACAGAGAAACAGTTGTCTGTTTTCTCAAAAAAAGAATATTAATTCCCGATTAGGAATTCCAATCAACTCGTTGGCCGGGTTCCATTTATTAATTCCCATGGAATCTTCCGATTCCTGTCAGACTAATATTACTTTTACAATACATTTGTGCTACAAATATAATCCTGATCAAAAATCAGCATTATGAAAAACATCTGTATTGCTGTTACAGAAAATCCGGTTATTTATATTTTCTCACAAAATAGTCAGCGCTAATTATTGTTAAACTAAACACCAAAAACAATGAAAAAGAGACAGATTGAAAATTTTTTATTCTTTGCTGTAATGATGGCAATGATCCTCGGATGCGGCAGCAATCCCGGTACGACTGAAAATGCCACCGCCAATCAGGAGGCCATGGTAGCAATACAAGACTCCCAGGTTACCAAAGCTGTAACCACGGAGTATAAAACCGGAACCGGTAAAACAATAACGGTGACCGAATCACACCCCCAGGGGCAAAGCCTGAGCAATATCAGCGTTGCATTCGCCGGTAATGC
>CAYHGE010000105.1:0-4437 GCA_964355945.1 uncultured Draconibacterium sp. | reverse complement strand
CAAGTTTTATATTGTATATCAAAAATTCCACCGCTTTCTGACAATACCTGGATACGCCTTGTAATCCTTCACAAATAAAGCTACGATGTGATTTTTTAGTCCCGGGAAACCGGGACTTTTTTTATTTTCCACAGGAAAGGTGCTGAATTTGCAGTCAAACCCTGTTTTTGGTTACACATAACCCTGACTATAGCTGGTGTATCATTCGACCAGCATCATTCTGGTTTAATTGTCATTTCTGACATCATTAACGGGTGTTTGAACTTCCGCAAAAAAATCATAATAAATGTTAATTACCGGATTTTGAATGATAAAAGATATATATTTGTACTTATTTAGACTGAATTAAATTTATAGAATTGATAATTGAACTGCTTAAACGTGACAAAGATTTTACTGGAAATTTTATTTCAGTTGACGGAGTGAAAATATATTACAAGATATACGGAAAGGGTGCTCCTCTTCTGCTGATCCATGGCAATGGAGGGAATATTGCCTACATGAAACCCCAGATTGAATATTTTGCAAAGAAATACAAAGTGATTGCAATGGACTGCAGGGGAAGGGGTATCTCGAAAGCCAACCTTTGCATTTTCACCGGAGAAAACCATTACGTTACAAAAAATAATCCTGACTTGTTTAATTCAACTGTTGCAAAATTCTTTACCGAGTCATTCCTTGAAAAGAATTAAAAAAGCTACCAAACATAAATTCATCTAACAAAACCAATTATGAGAACAAGCATCATACTTTTTCTTCTTTGCGCATCAGCCACTGGTTTGTTCGCACAAAAAAAACAATATCCCGAAGTTGACATTCCCTTCAAAAAATATGTGCTGGATAACGGTCTCACTTTAATTGTAAGTGAAGACCACAAAGCTCCCATCGCTTCTTTCAACATTTGGTATCATGTGGGAAGTAAAAATGAAAAGCCGGGCAAAACAGGATTCGCTCATTTGTTTGAACACATCATGTTTACCAGTACCGAGCATTGGAAAAATTTTGATGATGTGATGCAAACCGTTGGCGGTGGCTCTAACAACGGCACAACCAATAACGACCGCACAAACTATTTTGAGACCTTTTCAAGCGGGGGCTTAGACCGGGTGTTGTGGCTCGAAGCTGACCGCATGGGTTTTCTGCTGAATGGTTTGGATAGCGTGAAGGTAAACGTGCAGCGCGGAGTGGTGCAAAACGAAAAACGTACGAGAGAAAATCAACCGTATGGTATCACAGAAGAGTTAATGGCAAAGGCAACGTATCCTGTTGGCCATCCCTATTCATGGACAGTGATTGGTTCAATGGATGATTTAAATGCCGCATCCATGGATGATGTGAAGACCTGGTTTAAAACATACTATGGCCCTAACAATGCAGTGATTTGCATAACCGGTGATGTAAAAGCAGATGAAGTATTCAACAAAGTAAAAAAATATTTTGGCGATATCCCTGCCAGTCCTCCGATTGCAAAATACAGTGCGTGGACAGCAAAGATGACAGGCACTAAATATCAGGTGGCACAGGACAGGGTACCGCAGGCGCGTTTGCACAAAATATGGAATGTACCCGAATGGAATGCGAAGGATAACAGTTATCTATACATACTTGGCGAAATTCTTAGTTCCGGCAAATCATCACGCTTATACAAGCGCCTGGTCCTTGATGAGCAACTGACCACGAATGCTTATGCCTTTATATGGAGCAATGAAATTGGCGGAACCTTTATCATTCAGGCAGATGCAAAACCCGGCGTGGATTTGGCAAAGATTGATGCTGTGATAAAAGAAGAACTACAGAAAATATTTACGGAAGATGTAACTGCGGTTGAACTCGAACGCGTAAAGACAAATTACTTTGCCAACTTTATTAACAGCATGGAAGGTGTTTATAGCAAGAGCGATTTGCTTGCTGAAAATGAGACGTTTGGAGGAAGTCCCGACTATTACTTGCAAAAGCAGGCATGGCTGAAAGACGCAACTCCTGCTGACATAAAAAAAGCAGCCCTGCAGTGGCTGAGTGACGGTGAATATCAGTTACAGATTTTACCTTATGGCGATTTCACGAACACCAATTCAGGTCTCAACAGGAACGTAATGCCTGAAGTGGAAAAAACGGGGGCCGTGACGTTTCCGGAAATAAAACAGTTTACACTGAGTAACGGGTTGAACGTTTATCTCGCTGAACGACATGGCATACCCTCCGTTTCTGCAAGCATGATGGTAAACGCAGGATATGCGGCTGACCAGTTTGGTTCACCCGGTCTTGCAAAACTTAGCGGCACCATGTTCATGGAAGGCACGAAAACGAAAACCGCTCTTCAAATCAGTGATCTGCTCTATGATTTAGGTTCTGACATTACATTTAGTTCCAGGCTCGATAACTCCTTTCTGAATCTTAAAACACTGAAAATACATTTTGCTGCATCACTGAATCTGTTTGCGGATATATTATTGAATCCGTCATTCCCGCAGAAAGAGTTTGAACGGGTACAAAAAGAACAGCTGCTTGGCATCGAACAGGAAAAGGCGAATCCGCAAGTACTTGGAAGAAGAATTTTGCCGGGATTAATTTATGGAAGCGGCCATGCCTATAGCAATCCGCTTTCGGGAATGGGTACAGAGACCGGTGTGAAAAAAGTAACACGGGATGAACTGGTGAAGTTTCATCAAACATGGTTTGTGCCGAACAACTCATCGCTTGTGGTAGTGGGTGATATTACGGAGGCGGAATTGAAACCCGCGTTGGAAAAATATCTTACAGGATGGAAAGCGCAGGATGTACCGAAAAAGAACCTGAGTGATGTTGCCTTGCCTGCGCAACCTGCTGTGTACCTCATTGATAAACCCGGTGTTGAACAATCTTCCATTTACGCTGCCGAGTTATCACCTTCCGCAGGCAATCCCGACCAGGATGCCATTGAACTCATGAACGCCATATTGGGTGGTACTTTTACATCACGCATCAATATGAACTTACGGGAAGATAAACATTGGTGCTACGGCGCACGTTCACATTTTGAAAAGGCAAAAGGGCAGAGTGTTTTTTATGTTAATGCGGCAGTGCAAACAGATAAAACCAAAGAGAGCATCATAGAATTCCAAAAAGAATTAACGCAGGTAATTTCAACCAAACCCATCGGAGAAACGGAATTTAAAAATGAGCAGCTTAGCCAATTGCTTTCGCTTGGAGGTTGGTGGGAAACAAACGATGCAGTAAAAGAATTTTTATTGAGTACCATCAATTATAACCGTGGACTTGATTATCCCGGCAAGTATTCATCGCGTCTGCAAAGTTTCACAACCGGGGATATGAATAAAGCAGCAGCAAAAATTGTAAGGCCTGACAATCTTACCTGGCTCATTATTGGTGACCGGGCAAAGATTGAAAAAGGAATAAAGGAACTGAACATCGGACCGTTAAAAATCCTGGATGAAGATGGGAACGAAAAAAAATAATGAAAATCAATCTGACAAATTGATATTTCTGGGTGTGTTGCTTTTTTTCCTTGGCTTGATAGTAGGTTTGCTGGCCCCTGTGTTTGCGAATCCAAGACTAGGTGTATCAAGCCATATCGAAGGTGTATTAAATGGAATTTTCTTAATTGTCCTGGGATTGATCTGGCATAAGGTAGAATTGTCTGATACATGGTTGAAGATTACTTTTTGGCTGGCGTTGTATGGGACTTTTGCAAATTGGTTCGGGATCCTTATAGCAGCAGTTTTTAATGCAGGAAAAATGCTGGGAATAGTTGCGAATGGGAAAGAAGGCCCCTGGATTGCAGAGGGGATTGTTGCTTTTTTACTTATCACCTTATCCATCGCAATGCTGATAATTTGTATATCCGTTTTATTGGGCTTGAAAAGACACTTCAAAAATGAAGATCGATAGAAAAGAATGAATAACCCGAAAACCGGCCATAACCGGCAAAAAATAAAATCCATGAAATACATATTCTTTATCCTCTCCTTTATCTTATTTTACCAAAGTTCAACCGCGCAAAAAAGCAATTTTGAAACCATTATCAGCGCAAGGGAGCCCCGAAAGGAGAAGAGTATGGCGCCGAACTGAAATCATCAACAGCCTTCAAACCATTGTAAGCCGTAATGTGAACATACACCTGAATTTATCATTGACGACAGTGCGTTCAAAACAGGCGTGAATGCTTTCTGCAACCTGGTATTTGATTATATGGAAATGCATAAGAAGTAACTATCTTTACCATTATCGCCAATTTCAACAATCCCACGCTTAAGTTAAGTTATTTGATTAGGCGCAATCGTAACAGTTAACACATATAAGCCTCAGTCGGTATGGCAATGACCCTTCCCCTGCCCTCCCCTTGAAGGGGAGGGAGACCCTTTACCAGAAGATGATGTAAGAAATGCTTTGTTTGCTATGCGCATGATTGAAGCTTCCTCTATTTTTTTTAGAACTTGC
>CAYHGE010000104.1:0-10457 GCA_964355945.1 uncultured Draconibacterium sp. | reverse complement strand
ATCAACAACGATGGCTCAAGCCCCAACGGCAGCGCCATGCTCGATGTAAGTTCAACCTCCAAGGGCCTGTTACCTCCGCGGCTGACCACCGCCCAACGAAACACGATTGCATCTCCTGCAGAAGGATTGGTTATTTACAATACTGATGAAAAATCGTTGAATTTGTACAATGGTGTTGCCTGAACCTCAATGACACCAGTCCCTGATTTTATTTGCGGTTTAACCATCAGCATCAACCACATAGTTTCCAGAGGTGTTGCACCTGTAAATAAAACAGTTGCATATGAAACTACGACCGGTATTCCAGGTGAACTTACAAAGTGTTGGATTACAAGTAACCTTGGGTCTGACCACCAGGCAACTGCCGTGAGCGATGCCACTGAGGCTTCTGCCGGATGGTACTGGCAGTTTAACCTTAAGCAGGGTTACAAACATGATGGAACCACCCGAACACCAAATACGACCTGGATAACCGGCATCAGTGAAACTTCAGAATGGATAACAGCCAACGACCCGTGCAATATTGAGTTGGGCACCACCTGGCATCTCCCGACGTACACTGAGTGGTATAATGTTGACAATACAGGCGGTTGGACGTCGTGGACCGGCCCATGGGACTCCGGATTGAAACTCCACGCTGCCGGGTTCCTGTACCCATACTACGGCGATGTTTTACTGACCAATCGCGGCTCAGAAGGCTACTACTGGAGTAGTACGATGTATAATGACGTTTACAGCTGGTACCTGTACTTTAGAGGTGATGGGTACAGCATGGTGACCTACAACAACAAGGATTACGGCTACCCCGCCCGCTGCGTTCGAGACTGAGCGGATCGCTAAACAGCAAAATTGGGTTGACCCTGAACGATCACCTTAGCCGGGATGAAGTATTATTATAGTGTCTGTCTTGAAGTGTCAATTTAATAGCTATAAACCGACCGTCCAAAACTGATTGAGTTTTTTGGTGTGATTGCATTATTGATTGTGTTTGAGTTCTTTAATTTGCTGCTGCATCCTTTTTTTGGAAAAAACAACACATCATACCCCTGTGTTCATGTTGCTTGCGTTGGTTTGTATCGCCTCATTGCTGGTGCCGATGCATCATAAGCTTGAAAAATGGGCTACACGTAAACTGGTGGAGAAGAATAAACAGGTGCGGCTGGCTGCAGCGAAGAAGACGATTGAGGAATTGGAATAGATAATGAAGATTTTGTGGTCAATACTGAAGACTACCAGAATGAGGTGAAAGTGAGCAATGAAGAATGAAGAATTGACAATTGGCAATAAAGGAGCAACGAACAAATGTCAATCAGCAATTATTGTTCATTCCTCATTGCTCATTGTTCATTGTCTCTGTGGAGTATACCGGAGTCGAACCGGTGACCTCTGCATTGCGAACGCAGCGCTCTGGCCAACTGAGCTAATACCCCAAATGCATTGCTTACCGGATACAAAGATAAGGGAATTGACGATTTGACGATTTACGATTGCAGATTGAATTGACGAATGGATGATTTACGATTTACGATTGGGCGCTGTGGCAATCGTAAATCGTAAATCGTCCATTCGTAAATCACCTGACCGGTTTCGTTTTTGCCACCTTGTTCGACACTGGCTTCAAACTATACAGGTACTTGTAAATTGCTGTCAGGTCAGTCGTGTCCATCCCGGCATACATGGTCCATGGCATGATCGACTGCATCTCACCTTTCTGGAGAACCGGCGGTTTGAATGTTGCGAGATCGTATGATTTAAAGCGGAAGATAAAGGCTTCTTTTGTCCACTTGCCAATGCCGGTTTCCTGGTCAGGGGTGATGTTGGATGATACCAGCAGGCTGCCATCTGGCATCTGAAACTCACGTCCTCCGGTAAAGGCCTGCGTTTTGACAATCTGGCCATGTTCGGCAGGAGTGTGACATTCGACACATCCCGATGCCCGCACCAGGTATTCACCATATCCAAGCGTGTCGGATGCTGCGGGTCTGGCCATGGGAGCCGCAATTTTGGGAATCAGGTGCAGAATTACACTCATCGGAAAGGTAGGATTGGACCGTTCCGTGGTATAATCAAGCGGTGGTAAACTCCGGATGTAGGCAATCACGCTCAGAATATCTTCCGTGTCGAGTGTCGCATAAGCAGGATAGTTCATGATCGGAAACAAGGGATGCCCGTCTTTGCTCACGCCGCTGGTGATGGCGCGGTAGATCTCGGCATCTGTCCAGTCCTTCAGTTTAAAGGGTGTGATGTTCGGAGAAACGAAATGTCCCGGGAACCCCAGCTTTTCATCGAAAATCTCACCTCCTTTTCCCTCCGTCCCGGGAACCAGTGGACCTGAAAACCTGGTCCAGTCGCGCGTGGAATGGCAATCCATGCAAACCATCACATGATTTGCCAGGTATTTCCCCCGTTCGATGCGATCAGGGGCAGAATCAACTTTGACTTCTTTTAGCGGAATATTGGGCAGGAACCAGACAGCATATCCAATAATACCGGCAATAATTATAACCAGGGTGGCAACAAGACCACCGAGGATCATGGGCCATTTTTTCTTTTTCATACGTCAGGATTTTGAGAAAAATTACAGACCAAATTTAATGCTTTTTTCTACCAAAGTCCTCAAATTGATCTTTAATAAATTCCCAGCCCCTCCTTACATGCTCTTCCGAAGTATGCGTTTGCCCTGCTACAAACCGGATGACATATCTGCCATTAAGCCGGGTCTGCGTCAGAAAAACCTTACCGGTTCCATTAATTTTCTTCAGAATTTCCTCATTGTACGTATCCAGGGTTGGTTCATCGTCCATCCCTTCCGGATGAAAACGGAAGCACACCAGGTTAAAGGGTACGGGGGCCATCAACTCGACTTCGGGAGTAACCTGAACCTCCTCCTTCAGCCATTGTCCGAATGAAATATGGTCGCGGATTTTCTGCTGCATGCCACTGACTCCATAAGTTCTGATCACGAACCAAAGTTTCAGCGCACGAAAACGTCTTCCCAGCGGAACACCCCAGTCACGGTAATTGTTCACAATTTTATCTTCCGCGGTCTTCAGATATTCGGGCAGGATGCTGAAGGTGCTGATCAGGCTCTGTTTATCCCGGATGAAGTATGCCGAACAGTCGAAATTGGTAAACATCCATTTGTGCGGATTGACCACAAAGGAGTCGCAACGGCCGATTTCAGGGACAAGTTCACGGATTTCCGGAAGCATCAGGGCAGTTCCTGCATAGGAGGCATCAACATGATGCCAGCAATGGTATTCTGAACACAAACGACCAATCTCACCAACCGGGTCGATTGCGGTAGAACTGGTTGTTCCAAAGGTGGAAACCACGGCAAGCGGAATAAAACCATCGGCAATGTCGCGGACAATGGCTTCTTCCAATTTATCTGATCTCATGGCAAAAACTTCATCCACCTCGATTTTAACCAGGTTTTCGATGCCGATTCCGGCAATTTTTACATCCTTGTCGATGGAGGAGTGACCCTGCGTTGAGGCGTATACCCGGTAACGTTCATTGCCGGTAAATCCCCGGCGGTTTATTTCAAAAGCCGACTTTCTTTCACGGGCGGTTAGCAATGCCACCAGGGTGGCTGATGAACTGCTGTCCTGGATGACGCCAACGAACTCCTTAGGAAGTCCAAGGATATCGCGCAACCACTCCAACACACGCTCCTCGAGTTCCTCAGCCGCCGGGGAGGTAAGCCACACCATGCATTGCGCACCCATGGTGGCAGTGAGCATCTCCGCAAGGATTGATGGTTCGCTGTTGTTGGCAGGGAAGTAAGCAAAGAACCCGGGATGCTGCCAGTGGGTCATCCCCGGAATGATGATTTCGTTGAAATCTGAGAAGATTTTCTGAAAATCCTCCCCCGCTGCCGGAGCCGAACCGGGTAGTTGACTTTTAATGTCACCGGGCCTGATATCGGGTTTCACCGGGTACTTTTCCTGGTTTGCCAGGTAATCGGCCATCCAGTCGACCAACTGGTGTGCATTCGACCTGAATTCTTCATTGTTCATAATCCTTGTTTTCTTCCGGCAAATGTAAATCAAAACCTTTGACCTTCTCACAATTTCTCCTTCGCACCACCTCCCTATTTCACTACTTTTGCATCATGCCTGTTCATTCATCCATCGCTGTTACCCGTGCTTCTGAACATAACCTTCGTTCAGTGAGTCTTGAATTTCCCAGGAATAAACTGATTGTGGTAACCGGGGTATCCGGTTCCGGCAAATCATCCCTGATCTACGATGTACTCTACCGGGAAGCGGAAAGCCGCTATCTTGGCTCGTTCTCCTCGTTTGCACGTCAGTTCATGGGAAAGATGAAAAAACCTGATGTTGAAGGCATTACGGGGTTATCACCGGGGATCGCCCTGGATCAGAAATCAGTGGTCTCCAACCCGCGTTCTACCGTAGGGACCATTACCGGCATTTACGATTCACTCAGGCTGCTGTTTGCGCGCATTGGCCATCCGCCAGATGAAAATTCCCTTTTACCAATAAACCGGAGTTTATTTTCCTTCAATACGCCTGACGGGGCTTGTTCTGTATGCAAAGGGCTCGGAGTTGAAGATTTTCTCGATCCTGAACTCCTGGTCTCCGATGATTCGAGGACCCTTCGTGAAGGAGCACTGGTGATCACCGCCCCCAATGGCTACATCATCTATTCCCAGGTGACCCTGGATGTACTCGACCAGGTGTGCCGTTCAGAAGGGTTTCATATCGATATCCCCTGGAAGGATCTCACGCCTGAACAAAAACATGTTGTTCTTTATGGTAGCAGTAAGATCGAAATTCCATTTGGCAAGCATCCGCTGGAATCACGGATGAAATGGAGCGGAATCACAGCAAAACCACGGGAGCTGGGCTATTACAAAGGCATTCTTCCGATAATGGAGGCCATCCTTCAGCGCGACCGGAATAAGAATATCCTCAGATTTGTCAGAAGCGGGGAATGCAGAACATGTAAAGGCATGCGATTGAATGAGAAAGCACTGTCTGTCAAAATTCACGGAAACACCATTACCGGGCTTTCTGCCCTTCAGCTAAATGACCTCAGGCAGGCTATAACCCACATCCCGTTCACGGATAAGGAACTCATGATCGCCGGGCCAATTCTGGCACAAATATCAAAACAGGCTGACCTGCTGAACCGGCTCGGTTTGGGATACCTCACTACCAGCCGGGATTCAACCACCCTCTCCGGAGGTGAGTCGCAACGGCTGCGACTGGCAAACCTTGCAGGGATGGACCTCAGCAGCATGCTCTGCATTTTCGATGAACCTTCCATCGGGCTTCATCCGCATGACATCAGGCAACTTGTTGACATTCTGAAGGAAATACGTGACAAAGGCAACACCGTAATTGTCGTGGAACACGACGAGGAGGTAATCCGCCATGCCGACTGGCTGATCGACATCGGTCCCGGCCCCGGCAAATCCGGAGGAGAAGTATTGTTCAATGGCACCCCTGAAACAGCACTGAAATTAACTGAGTCAGAAATCAGAAGGAGCCGTACGCTCTCCTTTCTTTTTGGATTCGAACAAATTCCTGTACCTGCCAAACGAAGGTCCGGCAGCGGTTCCCTTACCATTACAGGAGCGTCTGCACACAACCTCAAAGATATTGATGTGGATTTCCGTCTCCAGGCATTGAATGTGGTGACCGGGGTGTCAGGTGCGGGAAAGTCCACCCTGACAAACCACATCCTCGGCTCATTCTTAAAAAATAAATTACATCACTCAAATGTGTCGTTCGGCAAATTCAAGTCCATCACCGGATGGGAATCAGTCAGGCAACTCATCTCTGTTGATCAGACACCAATCGGGCGTACACCCCGGAGCAACCCTGCCACCTATACCGGGCTGTTTGACCATATCCGCGATTTGTTTGCAAAACTGCCCGAGTCTGTCAGCCGGGGTTATGATAAAAGCCGGTTTTCTTTCAATACGCATGGCGGACGTTGTGAATCCTGCGAAGGCGCGGGTTATCAGCAAATCGGAATGCATTTTATGGGAAACGTGGAGGTGCTCTGCGAAACCTGCGAAGGACGCCGCTTTGATGCCGGCACACTTGAAGTGAAATTTGCAGGGATCGAACCCACGGGCCAGGGAAAGAATATTTCCGAAGTTTTGGAGATGACGATTTCAGACGCCATGATATTTTTTAAAGGTGAACCGAAAATTTCAGTTTATCTTGAGACATTGGACAGCCTTGGGCTTGGTTATCTTACACTTGGCCAGCGATCTTCGACCCTGAGTGGCGGTGAAGCCCAGCGCATCAAACTGGCGACGGAACTGGCCAAACCACAATCGGGGCATACCCTGTACATCATGGATGAACCGACCACCGGGTTACACCTGGCCGACACAGGAATGTTGCTGACTGCGCTCGGCAGACTGATTCAACATGGGCATACCGTTATTTTAATTGAGCACCACCCGGGGCTGATTGCTGCTGCTGACCACATTGTTGACCTGGGTCCGGGAAGTGGCCGCGACGGAGGGTTTTTGCTTTTCTCAGGCACACCGGAGGAGATGGTTAATTGTGAACATTCTCTCACTGCTAAAGCCCTGAAGGAATATCGAATATTGAACAACGAACCTCGAAGTAAGAAGTCCTTTCCTTCGGAAATATTTGGCCAACCTGGAGAAAACACCCCAATCCCTCCGATCAAATTTCAAAATTCGTTGATCAATATTCAATATTCAATTAAACTTAGGGGTATTTGCACGAACAACCTGCAACACATTGACACAAAGATCCCCCACAACAAGATCACAGTTATCACAGGTGTTTCAGGGAGCGGAAAATCCTCGCTGGCATTCAATACGATTTATGCTGAAGGGCAAACACGTTTTCTGGAGAGCTATTCACCTTATGTCCGCAGCCGGCTCGGCGTGAAAGACCATGCAGAATTTGAGGAAATTTCAGGACTTACCCCTACTTTTGCTGTTGACCAGAGAAATATCGGGATGAATCCCCGTTCGACCCTGGGAACAATGACGGGGATCTATGACCATTACCGGCTGTTGTTTTCACGGGTTGGGGTAAAAAATGAATATCGAATATTGAACAACGAATATCGAAGTTCGAAGTTCATTGCGAAAGCTGACAGGATAAATAAGCCATCATCCAGCCTCTTCTCCTTCAACCATGAGCATGGGGCTTGTCCTGCCTGTAAAGGTTTGGGTTCGCAAACTTTATGTGATCCGCAAAAGCTGATTACAGATTCTGGAAAATCAGTGCTTGCAGGTGCCATGGACGGAACAAAAACCGGCAAATTCTATGGCGAACCATTCGGCCAGTATGTTGCGACACTCAAGGCTGTTGCGCATAAACATGACATCGATTTTTCCCTGCCATGGAAATATCTTTCTGATGAAGCTAAAATCCTGGCAATGGCAGGTAGCGGAGAGCAGCATTATAACGTCAACTGGCAGTATTTGCGGGATAACCGGACCGGGGAACATCATTTTACAGGTGTTTGGAATGGGCTGTTACACCTTGTGAATGAGGAGTATGCACGGAAACATGCCGACCACCGGGGCGAAGGCATGATGAACCTGATGAAGACCATTCCCTGCGCTGAATGTCATGGCTCCCGTTTAAAATCAGAGGCTTTGTATTATTCGATCCTGGGGAAAAACATTGCAGACCTGGCTTCACTTTCCGTGAAAAATTCAATCATATATTTCAGGTCATTTACGTCATCCATGACTGGTTTACCGGAACTTGAAATGGCCTCGCCCCTCGTAAGCGAGATCCTCCGTAAACTGGAATTTATTGCCGGTCTTGGCTTATCATATCTGACAATCGACCGCCTCGCCTCAACCTTGTCGGGAGGAGAAGCGCAACGCATCAGGCTTGCCGGTCAACTGGGCTCCGGACTGACCGGAATCACATACATTCTGGATGAACCAACACTGGGCCTTCATCCCCGGGATACAGGAAACCTGATGAAACTAATCCGGTCACTGCAGGAAGCAGGAAATACGGTGATCATTGTGGAACACGACAGCCATGTCATTCTCGGAGCCGATCATGTCATCGACATCGGTCCCGGGGCAGGGAGAAATGGCGGGCGGGTGATCGCAGAGGGAACGCCACAGCAGATCATTGAAAACCCGGATTCTGTAACCGGACCCTATCTGTCCGGACATCTTGCGCCTCCTTCGAACCAGCCACGCACGTTAAAGCCTGGATTGGCCATTTATAATGCCTTCGAAAATAACCTCAAAGGATTCGATCTGGAAATTCCTGCGGGCGGAATTATTGTCATCACGGGTGTCTCAGGAAGCGGCAAATCAACCCTGATGTTTGATGTAATCCTTGAATCATGGGAAAAGAAGGAGCCAGCCGGATGTTCTTCAATTAAGGGATTTGAACATTTTCAACGCATCGTGAGCGTTCATCAGCGCACAGGATTCAACGCAACCATGGCCACGCCTGCCACTTTCACGGGTGTTTTTGATCAGGTCCGGAATATGTTCGCCTCCACGCAGGAATCAAAACAAGCCGGTTTTGGTAAAAACGCCTATTCATTCCTGAACAAGGATGGCCGGTGTCCGGTTTGCGAAGGCAAGGGGCAAATCCGCATCTCCATGGATTTTCTTCCGGATGTGAAGATGGTATGTGAACATTGCCAGGGAACACGTTACCACCCGGAAATTCTTTTATGCCTCTACCAGGGAAAAAACATTGCGGATATCCTGAAGATGACTGCCACAGAAGCCTGCGCCTTTTTTTCAGAGCATAAAAGTCTCAACCACCAGTTGCAGCTGCTTGAAAAAGTCGGGCTCGGCTACCTTCAGCTGGGACAATCGCTCGATACCCTCTCCGGAGGGGAATCACAGCGCCTGGCATTGGCGGCAGAACTGATGAAACCCGGAAAAGGGGCCGCACTCTATCTTTTTGAAGAACCTTCCACCGGACTCCATTTTCGCGATATTGAATACCTGCTCTCCTTATTTCACCAACTTGCCGACCAGGGAAACACCCTCCTCATCATCGAACATGATCCCATGATCATCTCCCAGGCTGATTATACCATTGAACTGGGACCGGAAGGGGGTGAAGCCGGCGGATACCTTGTCAAGGTTTCAAGTGTCGGGTAAAAAAAACCGCCCCGGAGTTCGGGGCGGTGTCGCTTTTTGCGATTTGAATCATCCGGCAATCTTGAGATTCCGGACCAGCCTTTGGCTTTAAATACGTGTTACGTTTGACTGAAACACGCCATAAAACAAAATGAGGGTTTTTCTTTTTTCGGTTTTTTTAAGTTTTAAAATTACTGAAACAAAGATAACTCAATTAAGCCGGATGTCAAGCGTTTTAACAATTTTTAACATGCCGTTATTCGGCTTTGTAGGCAGGATAGTCGGTGTATCCTTTTTCATCAGCAGAATAGAAGGTATTGAAATCTGCATTTGAATTTATCGGCAGGTCATTTTGCATGCGCTCAACGAAATCCGGGTTGCTGATAAATGGGCGCCCAAAGGCGATGAGGTCGGCAAGGCCGTTTTGAAGGTCGCGCTCTGCGGTCTCTTTTGAGTAGCCACCCGCCAGGATCAGCGTGTTCTGTAACTTTTCACGGATGGTCTGCTTGATGGCCATCGGCACTTCCGGGGCACCCATGGCGCTGTGGTCAACAAGATGAATGTACAGGATACCCAGGCGGTCGAGTTCTGAGGCCAGGTAGGTGTATGTGTCATTTATTTCAGGATAGGGAACCATGCCGCCATTGACCCCATAAGGAGACAAACGGATAGCTACTTTGTCCATGCCAATAGCCTGGCCAACGGCTTCAACAACTTCTAAGACAAAACGGCAACGGTTTTCAATGGATCCGCCATACTCATCCGTACGCTGATTGCTCGAAGGTGAGAGAAATTGCTCCAGCAGGTAGCCATTGGCGCCATGGAGTTCAACACCGTCAAAACCAGCTGAAATGGCATTGATGGCTGACTTCATAAACTCTTTCTTCGTGTTTACGATATCTTCAGCTGTCATGGCCCGTGGAGCCGTGTGATCCTGCATTCCCTGGCTGTCGGTGTACATCTGTCCGGAGGCTGCAATGGCAGATGGCGCAATTACCTCAGCTCCCTGCGGAAGGTTATGCTGATGGGCCATTCTGCCGGTGTGCATAAACTGGACAAAGATCTTTCCGCCTTTGCCGTGCACTGCATCTGTTGTTTTTTTCCATCCTGCAACCTGTGCATCGCTGAAGATGCCGGGAATCCTGGCATAGCCCAGCCCATTCGGAGAGGGTGAGGTGCCTTCGGTGATGATCAGACCAGCGGTTGCACGCTGTTCGTAGTAAGTGGCAATAAGATCGTTGGGGACATTCCCAAGTGCCCTGCAACGGGTCATTGGCGCCATCACGATCCTGTTTTTTAATTCAATATTTCCAAGAGTATATGAACTGAATAATTTCTGCATTTCAAAATTAATTTT
>CAYHGE010000103.1:7602-10495 GCA_964355945.1 uncultured Draconibacterium sp. | reverse complement strand
GTTGAACTGATTTTTTTGTCAAGTTTGTAAACAGTTCAAGAACCTTGGCGGTTACAATACTTGGATAAACTTGTTTTGCAAAGTATTTGACAAACTCAGGAGTCGGATTATTTAATTCTTGCTGGAGTAGTATTTTCAGTTCGCTCGTGTATTTTAGTTCACTTGCAGTATTTACAATACTATCAGCATCAAAATATGATTTATGAAACTTCTTTAATTCTTCGATTTGATTGTCTTTAATATCTGTCATGTTGATCTCTAAGAATGGTTTTTCATCCATTTTATTAGGATCAACGAGGTCTGAGTAAAACCGGTAAATAATTCCATTGGTCAAAACACCAAACTTTGCTTTCGAAACATGGAAATAACGCAGAAGTTGTCCGTCATGAATGCTTAAGTTCTGCGCCCAATGTTTACATTCTATTAGAATCGTAGGCTTACCCTCTAAAAAGATAGCATAGTCAATTTTTTCACCTTTTTTTAAACCGATGTCGGAAATGAATTCCGGAACAACTTCGGCAGGATTGAAAATATCATATCCAAGCGTCTGAATAAATGGCATTACAAACGAATGCTTTGTTGCTTCTTCCGTTTGAATCTGGTCTTTCAGTTTTGTTACCCTCTCCCCAAGGATTTTAATTTGATCTTTGAAGTCCATAGTGTTGATATTTAGTAATATATTGATTTATTGTTAGTTATTGGCAACAACCAATGTGTAAATTATAACATACTTCCGAGTCAGCTTTGACAATAAATTTGGTTGTATCATATTATTTTTATTCTGCGAAGTATCTTAAAAACATTTTTTCAAAACTATCATTTTGCCACTCATATTCATTTACTCTATCCACAAACATAATATTTTCTTTTTGAATTAGATATTCTTTCGAATCAAGAACAATAAAAAAGTTTAAATCCGGTCTAATTGTTTTCGGGAATGGGCTAGTGTATAAGTCGGAAAAAAACAATGCGAATTCGGGAATGGTCATTTTCTTTGCTGGGTTTAATGACTTATCACCATAGCCTAAATATTGAAAATAATTTAGATGCCACTGGGTGTTAATAGTTGGTTCAATGAGCATAAATCCAATATATGCTAATTGATTAGGATATAAATAATTGACAGTTGATTTCTTCAAGGTATATGCATCCCAATCAATTATGATATAGGGTTTTTTATCTTTTAATGCTCTCTTGATCTCTGAACCTGACTTACCTAAGGAAATCTGGTCAATGCTTGAAAATAAAAAATAATCCAATTTTAATTGACATTTAATTTTCAAACCATTAATTGATTTAGGGATAGATCCATTTTGTATTTTGGCAATAAAAAAAAGTCCAAATTTATCCACTTGAGGAAAATCATTAGTCTTATCCGAAAACTTTTCAATATAGATAATCGGTTTTAAAGAAAGTATTTTTGGCTCAGTGACTTTTATATTTGGTTTCGAGTATTTTTCATACATGTGTAGAATTTCTTCGTATTTTAATTCCGTATCTTCCTTATTGTAGCTTAGTGCTTCTAATAATCTTCTATTGTCTTGCCGCAATGTGTCGTTTTGAGAATCATTTATTTTGGCAACGATGTTTTCCTTCAAGCTATTCGATAAGGAAGCGAGTAATATTAAAGCTATTCCACACCAAAGGAGAATAAGGCGCTTTTTTTTGTATTTATCATTCCCATAAATTGTTAGCAAAAAAGTCCCTGCTAATCCAAATAGAATATATAAGTAATTATATAGGTTCTCCATTATTAAAAGATACTAATCTTGGTATTGTGCCTCACAAAAATCTACAATCTCGAAATTTTCGTCATTTTCAACCCGTCGCTCCCTTTTTTCTCAACTCTCTAAGTGAAATAATCCCGTGAAATTAAGTCAAAAATCTGACAGCCATATACATATATATATTATTTATATTTTTTCTTTTTGAATAATAGACTTCATAAATATATAGAATGTTTTCGTGCTTTCGTGCGCACTATTTTAAAATAAATATAACAAAAAGATAATGAGTGTCCTGGAGGTTGTTTTTTACTGCACGAAAATCGCACGAATTGCACGATTTGCACCGTTTTCAGTACGAAAATTTTAAGGGTATTGATATTCAAAGTGTTGCAAAATTTCCGCACGAAAGCACGACTGCACGAAAATTATTGACTTTTTTACCAAGTCACCCTGAGGCTCCCGGACTATTTTATTTTGCTATTGATAAAAATGATTTGATGTTGGAATTTTGCCCGAAATTCCTTATCTCATTGGTGTTTTATTCAATGAGCAGGAGTAAAACCAACTCAAACGCTCAATCCCATGGCATCACAGATCATCCTCAGGGTTAAATGCGAACCTTACCTGGTAAAGTTCCTCGAGACAATGTACGGAAAGTCCCCGATCTCGTTCCCGAAGAAATCCAACTTCAATACCATCCTGGATGTATTTTTGGATCGGCCGCCCCTGGATTATCTTGAACAGGATTTTGGACAAAGTACCCTTGCTATCCTGCTTCCATATTTCGAGCAAAAGGATATCCGGTCTTACAACTACCTTTCCGAGACTAAGCAGCGAATATTTGTCAAGGAAATCTGGAAATTCTTCAAGATCACCTACCGGGGGGAGATCGCAAAATATGTGGTAATGGGCCTTGATCGCCAGGATTCCATTCAACTTTTCATTGAAAAGTATGATTTATCGCACGACTGCTGGGATTTTTTGGAAAAAGACTTTCAGAGGTATGTGAAAATGAGGAGTAAGCATCGCTTATTTAAAACGAATATTAATTCCTCAGATAGAGACCCTGATTGTCCGGCGAATTCCTGAGGTGGAATTTGGCGAACTGGGCGAATGCGGAGAAAACAGAGAACTAAAAACCAATGCCATGATCATAGGTAAAAATT
>CAYHGE010000103.1:0-7502 GCA_964355945.1 uncultured Draconibacterium sp. | reverse complement strand
TGGATCACCCCGTAAGTCTCTTTTTCAGTCCTTTATTAGATTTCTTACACCATATAATATTGTAGTCTCATAGCAGACTACATGTTAAACCGCATATTTTCCATTCTCGGCGCTCAATGGCTGATCCACCAGGATACAGCCGTTTCGTATTTGCCGGTGCTGATCGCTTTCGTCAAAGGTCAGGAAATGCTGCTCAAGCCTGCCGATGATAAGAAACCATACGTGGTTGCCTGGTCAGACAGTACCCAACTCATTCCGACGATTGGCAAATGGAACCTGACCGATGCTTCAATACCGGAAAATTCCGTTGCCGTGATTCCTGTTGATGGGGTGATCTGCTCCTGGAACAGTGTGGATTTAATGACCATGCTCCGGGATGCCCAAGCCAATGATAGCATCAACTCCATTCTGCTGGTTGTAAACTCCCCCGGCGGGATGGTCTCACAGATTGACCTTCTTGCCGGTTCGATCAAAAGCCTGACCAAGCCAACCGTATCCGTGGTAATGGGCATGGCCGCTTCGGCTGCCATGTGGGTGATCTCGGCAACCAGTTACCGGATCGCCACCTCACCGATTGATGTGATCGGGTCCATTGGAACAAAAACATCGATCCAGGATTACTCCGGACTGTTGGAAAAGATCGGGATCAAGATCACCGACTTCTATGCCACCAAGGCCACGCGCAAAGATGAAGAGGTGAGGGCCATCAAAGAAAACGGCGACACAAAGCCGATGACCGCTTTCGTTGATTTTGTCAACGAAGTGTTTCACCAGGCTATCCGGGAGAACCTGGGAATTGCTGCCGATTCCGAAGTGTTCACCGGCGCCGCCTTCTTTGCTGCCAAAGCCCAGGAACTGGGACTGATCAATGAGATTGGGTCCATGGATTACGCGCTTGCCAAAGCCTATCAACTGGGCCTTCGAAATAAAATCATCAATCAATCCAAATCACTAAACATTTTCAACCAATGAAACAACTCATGATTACGATGCTCACCTTCCTTGGCATCCAGGCGTATGCCAAGGATAAGGATGGGAAGATCGCACTGGCAGAGGAACACCTTTTAAAGCTCAGGGGAGAGTTCGGTGAGGATTTCACCGCCCAGTTCGCTGCTGCTTTGACAAAGGATCCCGATGGCAATTCCACGGACAACGCCACCATGGCCACGATGATCACAGCGATGAGCACCAAGCTTCAAAGCGCCGTGGCCGAAAACACAACGCTGCTGGCAGCAAAGCAAAAGGCTGAAGGCGACCTGCTCGCTGAAAAAGCTGACAAGGACCGCCTGGCCGGTATCGTCACCGAGAAGGATAGTGTGATTGCCAAACTTTCAAAAAAGCCGGAAGATGATCCGGATCCTAAAATTGTCACTATGAAAACAGATCCCAAAAGTTGGGTGCCAACCGGAAACGATTCGCACCTGTTCGGCCAGAACCTTTCGTTCCTGGCCCTGGATGATTCCCATGGGTACAACAAACGTGCTTACGCCTCCATTGCCGAACGGTTAGGCATTGATGTGATGACTCCCCGGGCGGCATCATCCCTCGATTACGCTTCGCTGAAAAATGACCTTGGTGATTTTTACCGTATCCGGAAACAGGAACGGATTCAATCCTTCCTGCAGGAACTTCCTTCTCTAACCAAGATCTTCTCACAGGAAAGCGGGTACCAGGATCAGGCCGTACTGGTCAATCTGTTCCTCTCTGATGATTTCTCACAAGCCGACAGTACCTCGCTTGGAAGCTTGTTTGATAATGTGGTCAAAGGTGGCTACAAGTTCGAGCCGGAAATCCTGACCATGTACGACGTGATGTTCGTGCACAAGTTCACACAGTTGAAGGAGCTTGAAAAAGGCTGGATCGGCTACCTGAACCGCGAAGGATCATCCACCATGAAGTGGTCTTTCATTGAGTATATCCTGGTTGAAACGGCCAAGAAACTTAAGAACGAGCAGGAGATTCGCCGCATCCGTGGCGTTCGCAAGAATCCGACTGTTAACGTAGCCGGTGTTGCATTACAGGCTTCCAACGGACTGATGAAGTTCCTCAAGAACCAGATTGCAGCTTTCAAAATCAGGCCTTTCGTTCTGGGCGAATGGACCTCGTCAACCATTGCTCCATATATCAGGGATGCCACTAAAATGATCCCGGAAGTATTGCGGGATTCCGGCCGGATCGTTCTTTACATGAGCACTGATGCCTTGAGTGATTATCACACGCACCTGGAGACCCTTTATGGTTTGAACCAGGATTACAAGGCCGATCTGATGTATGTCAAGGAATATCCATCGGTGAAGATCATCGCCATCCCTGGCATGGCTCCCAGCAAGCGGATGATCTGGACCATCGAAGGAAACATCTCCTTGTTTGAAGATCGCCCGGGTGAGATGCTCAACTTCTCGCTCGAGCAGCAGGACTGGACCCTGAAAGTCTGGTCAAACTGGCGTGAATCAGTATGGGCTTACCTGGTTGGCAAGAAGTTCGCTTCTGCCGCTGAAATGCCTACTGATTACAGCACCCAGCTCATCTTCTGCAATGATGTGGATGAACCGACATCTTTTTTCATCCCCATGGAAACCAATGTAACCACCCCGTCGGTATTGAACCATACCTCGCTGGTAAGTGTGGCAAATTCACTGGCCACGGCCATCACCGATATCCTTGACAGTGCAGTTGGGCAAAATATCCGCCTGAAGTGCGGCAATGCTACCAACGCGATCACTATTGCCCAGAGTGGGAAATTCTCCCTGCTTACTGCAGCCTGGACCCCGGCAGTGGGTGACGTGCTGAACCTTGTAAAAAGGTCGGATGGTAAGTTTATCGAGCTGAGCCGTGAAAACGTATCCAGCCTTGCCATTGCATTGGCTGCGAATGCCACTGCCCCGGATGTTACCGCTGGTGATAAATTCATCACGGTGGCCAACTCGGGCGTGACCGCCCTCACCACCCTGACCAATGCCGTAACCGGCAAGGTTTACACCATCTACGGTGGAAGCAGCACCAACGCCACAACTATTGCAAACGCTGGCAGTTTCGTGCTCACCGCTGCAATGACGCTCAATTCCGGTACCTGGATTCAACTCCAGAAAGCCTCCGATGCTAAATTCTACGAAATCAATCGCGGATAGTCCGGTCGGCAGGGGGAAACCCCTGCCATCGGGCATTGCCGTCTTAACCTCAAAACTTTTCAAATATGCCATATGTAAAAGTAGATATCGCCAAGCCCGGAGACAATAAAGGTGTCGGGGGCGATAAGAAAGACAAGATCATCATCTTCGATTGGGATGATGTTGCCACAATGCCTTCCAGGGATGCCAATGGAATTGTCATCACCGGAAATATCGCCATGAATGCAGGCGCCTACATGGTAAAACTGTACGGCACCCAAAATACGATCAAAGCCAATTCCGACAGCGAAGGTGATCCCGATGCCAAAGGCATCATGCAGGGTGTTGAATTCGAGCACCCGGGAGATTCCCAGGCGATCCGTGAATTCCGGGCAAACTGGATGAACAAAAACATGGGGATTATTGTTGAACGCTGCTCTTCAACCCAAAAGAACCTTTACGGCACGCCTTGCTCGCCGATGCAAATGGTTTTCAAGGGGGAAGATGATAAGGATAAGAACAAAACCACCTTCACGTTCAAGTCCACCCAGAAAGGTCCGGATGTTGCCGATTACCAGGGTACATTGACATTATCGGCCGTCACCGGAACAGTTGCTGCAAATGCAACCACAATTCCGCTTGTGGGATCCGGAAGGTACCAGCTTACAAATGGAACTTCTGCGATTGCGACCATCGGCACGTGTACCGGTATGACCGAAGGCATGGTGTTTACCCTGGTGGGTTCCGGAGGAACTTATCCATCGTCCATCGTTGGGACTGACTTCCTGTTATCGTCCGGAACTGCCTGGAGTGCAATTGCGAATTCGGAGATCACCTTCAAAGCATTCCAGAGTGGCGCAAGTGCCTGGAAATTTATTGAATTAAGCCGCCGGTAGCTGAACCTCGCAAAGGATTTGTTCAGATATGTGTTTTCATAATGTGTGTACGGCCCGCTGTATCGAAAGGTGCAGCGGGTTTTTTCATGTCCTTTTCCGCGCCCAGTGTGTGATTTAAGTTTGTAAGCGATTAATCAACCTACCAAATCATGAAAGAAGAGATTAAAAACTATTTCAAAACAGATCGAAGCCACAGCGCAGGAGTTGCGCTGATCATAAAACACAGCAACCGGTTGTCATTGAAAAAACAAGTCAACATTCACCCCGCGAGTGAATATATGACCGGCGTAATCCATGAAGAACTGCGAGAACTGGCAGGAATACAACGAGATGAACTTCATGATTTACTTCAGCAGCCAATTGCTCCAATAATCCCTGTTGAACAGCCAGAGGCAGTTCAGGCAGTCAACACTGAAATCAATCCGGAGTCTCCTGAAGCTTCGACTGCGGAAATAGTTCCCAAAGAAAAAAAAGCGAGCCGCAAAAAGTAGCCTTACACTCAGTACCGGCCTTTCGAATCCGGGAAGAATTCCCCTTTTTGCGGCAAAGTGATTGTCCCCCTGAGTTGAAGATCCTAGTGGCTGATATGCTCACGGCATATGATAACTACACGCAGGCCCATGCCTGTTTGTTTACAGCCATAACCCATCCGGACATTCACAAAGCATCCCGCGATACGGTGGAAAATTACCTGGAGAATCGCAGAATATGGCAGGAGCTTTATCACTATAAAGAAAAAGGAGTGATCCTGGGCGAGCACCCCATTTTCTGCCGGATGAGGCGGATCGAAGAGATCAGACAAATGGGAAATGCTGAACTTTTCAAATTCAAGGTGAGCAGGGAGAATAACATTTTCCGCAACTCAAAGAAACTTCGCCTGGAGCCAAACCATCCGCAAACCCTCAAGCGCAAAGAAAGTATTCAGGTCATGCAGCAGGAACTTTCAGAAGTCAACCGTTTACTGAACTTCAAATGAAACCAAAGTTTTTTAACATTGCGGAAATACAGGATGCAGAAATTATTGAAGATGAATCGTCCACTTCACTTGTCAAATCTGGCATTCATGTTGAAGAGTTCCTTCAGCTCCATGAATACCGGATAAACAGCATTAAGGACCTCATTGGCCAAAAACCAAGTGAAAACCAGGTTTATTTTCTTTGGTCAGTCCATTCATTCAATGCATTTACTTTCATTCCTTATTCGATCAAAGAATGTGGCCAGATCATTGAACTGATCATCGCCACATACTCCATCAGTACCCGGATCATCGAGGCACTGATCAAGTTGATTGATAAAAGCCTGGTGCTTTCCGTACATATTACTATCAGCGATTCCATCCGCACACGACTGCCACACGTTTATGACCAACTCATGATCCTGGTCGAAACCAAACCGGTCACCGTGTTGTATTCCTGGAATCACTCAAAGATCGCCCTGATCCGGACCCGGGAAGATTATTTCATAGTGGAAGGTTCCGGTAACTGGGGAGAAAACGCCCAGCATGAACAGTATGTATTTCTGAACTCAAAAAGCGTGTTTGAATTCCGTAAAAACGAAATCCTCAATGCAATTAAGCCCCGAACAGTTTAACGACATCGAGCAGCTTGCTTCAATCAATTACAGTGTCAGGCAGATTGCCATGTACCTGGACATTGATCACAATCAATTCCAGCGAGCGTTCAATGAACCTGATTCGCTGATCAGGTATCATTATGACCGGGGAAAGCTGGTTACCCAGGCAGAGATTGACAAAGCCAACCTCAAACGTGCCAAAGACGGCAACATGACTTCCATCCAGCAGTGGAAGAAGGATTCAACATCTCAAAACCTTGAGAACCTGAAAAAGCAGGTTTTCTATGATGAACAGCAAAAAGAATACGAGCAGCTGCAGGGATTGATCGAACGGGGTGAAATCAGCAATCTCCCGGACAAGGTCGTTCAATACTACGAACAGGTTGACTTCATTCGTTGCCTTTATAATAAATATGAATCGAAAAGCTACATCATCAATGCCGTTTCGGTTCAGTGGCCAAAATTGTCAAAGCACCAGGCTACACATCTATTCTATGAAACCCTGAACTTCTTTAACCTGGACAATCAGGTAAAGGTTGAAGCCTGGGCGAATATATATGCTGACCGGCTGGATAACATGTCTAGGATCTGTTACGAACTCAACGACTTTGAAACAGCCAGGAGGCTGACCATGGATGCTGCCAAACTTCGCGGTGTTGGAAAGGACAAGCCCAACGAAGTTCCGGATGAACTCCTGGACCGCCGGCCTGTATTCTTTACCATGAAGCTTAAAGAGATCGGTATTCCCGATGCCAACCGCCATGATCTTGCAGCTTTGATTGACAACCTGCCCATATCTGAAAGGCAGAAAGGCAAATTTAAACGTGAAGCAATGATTGAAGATGTACCCTTTGAACTGCTCGAAAATGGCGAAGAATAAAGTCACCACCCAGGAGGCTGATATCCGCTATTCTAACTGGATATCGACCCTCATTGACCTCATCAAACCAGCAAATCTGTATCTGTACGGTGGCCGCGGAACGGCCAAGAGTACTGATATTCTTGCAAAACGTGCCATAGATGTGATCTACGACATGCCCCGGGCCAGTTTCGCTTTTGTCTCTGATACCTACGTGAACCTGATGACCAACATCATTCCGGCTATCCTGCTGGGATGGGAGGGGAGGATGAAATTCCTTGAAAATTATCATTTCGTTGTGGATGCCCCACCACCGGATAACTGGAAGAAACCCCTAGTCAAGACCTTTTCTTACAAACATTCGATCTCGACCTTCAATGGTTGTAAATTCTTTCTTACTTCGCTTGACCGGCCATCGGCAAATGCCGGTATTTCGGTAGTGCATCATTTTGGTGATGAATCAAAGTACCTGCAATGGGATAAACTCAATAAGCTTTTCCCGACACTCCGGGGCGACTATGCGCTTTATGGACATTCCCATTACTTTATGGGACAAACCTTCTGCAGCGACATGGCAGACCCCACTGTGGGAGAAAATGACTGGATGCTGCGGATGGAAAAGAACATGGATCACCGGCAGATCACCCAGATTATCCAGGCAGCCATGATTGTGAATGAGATCAACCTGGAACTTTACTATGCACAGCAAAAAGATGATGATCCCCGGCGAATTGACAACATCAAAAAAAACCAGGCCAGATGGATCGAGCGAGTGCGAAAGATCAGGCAGGACAGCACATTCTTTTACATCGTCAGTTCATTTGCCAATGCAGATATCCTGACCCTGAAATATTTCGAAAACCTCCTGGCAACATTGACTTTTGAAGAATTCAAGACCTCAGTACTATCCATTCGCAAAACACTTGAAGAAGGCTCCCGATTCTATGGCGCCCTGGCAGATAAGCATTTTTACAGCGATGGATACAACTACGACTATTACGACAAGTTCGGCATACGTGACAATGTTTCCCAGACATCTGCAGGACTCAAGTATATCCAGCATGACAA
>CAYHGE010000102.1:0-10910 GCA_964355945.1 uncultured Draconibacterium sp. | reverse complement strand
GTATCCGGGGAGGTGAAATCGATGTTCAGCGGACTTTTGCTGTTCACGAAATCGAATAAACTGGCGGATGGTTCACAACGCGCTCCCCGCTCCCTCAGGAGAGGGAACACAGGAGAGGTCATGTAACCCGGAAATTGCTTTGAATAAGTCTCAACCGGCAGAAAAAAGATAAATACGATTATTAGGTTAACGCAATGAGATGTAATCTTATTTCTCACCTGGATGCCTGTTAGCAATGATGGTCAGTAATCCTGTTCATTGTTTTTTAGCCAGCTTATTCCGGTACAAACTGCAGTTTTCAGCCTCGTACACCTTCTCGAAATCGCTGGTAAGAATTTTATGCAGCATGCCAAAAAACCAGTCCTTGTTCGGGTCGTATTGCCCGACAATGAATACATAGTCCAGGCTGAGCGATGGCTTCCCTTTCACCAGCTCGAAATTGATGTACTTTTCCGGGGTGGCCGGGTTTCCAAGGTAGTAGTTCGGCTTTGTCTTTTCATTCCATCTCACCGGGAAGTAACCGGAAGCGCACTCGTAATTATAGACCATCACGATGGGTTTATCCACCGCGATGTAATCCACAAAATGGCCGGTAAACCAGTTGTCCATGCAATAAATCGGAAGAACCAGACTGTTTGGAGCGACAAAGTCAGAAGCCTTGTTGCAGGATGCAGCCAGCTTTGCCAGATCCCTGATGCCGGGGTTGTGGTACTTAATGAGCATGGTGTTTACACACAACCCGGTTACAGCGGCCAGGAGCCCGAAATACCAGGGGATACGGAAGGTGGAGAACCACAGGATGATCATGAGAAAAAAGACAAACGCGAGCCTGTAGCTGGTGTAGCTGGCGGTTCCATACGCATCGGGCAGTGTGAAAAACAATCCCAGCAGGATAACCATGGAGGCAAGGATCCACCAGAAGTTAAAGTGAGGAAGGAGTTGTCCCTCTTCGTTTGTTTCCGGGATAACTTTCTTACTGTATTTATTGAAAATCCGGATGATAAAGGTTACAACGCCTGTAATTCCCAGCAAAACAAACAGGTAGAAGAGGATGTTCAGCATTTTTCCTTCTATCACCGGGTTCATGGAGACCAGGGGACGGATGGAGGTAAGAATGTTGAGCAACTCATGTTTGCCGATAAATTTTATATCGCGTATTTCAGGACGTGAATAAAAGAAATAGATAAACAGGAAGAGGGGAACCAAACCTGCAATCGTTATTGCCAGTGTCTTTTTAAGGAATCTCTGAAGAATTGTTTTTTTCTCATTTTGTGAGCAAAGCATGGCCATGATTGCCCCGACGACAATGTGCATAGCAATGGCAATCAGCAGGGTGCCGAAAATTACAATGTGCGAAAAGTAGGTAAGTGCAACAAGTATTGCCAGGATGAGGATTCTCCTGATGTTCAATCGATCTTCATGTCGCAGCCAATAGTTCAGGGTGATAAGAAACAGTAGGATGGCCATGCAGAAGTTGTAGAACCCGAAGAAAAAAAACATCGAGTGGGTGAAGGGAAAGATGAGGAAGCTGAACAGTGTGCGTTTCGGGGAGATTGTCTGGACCAGGTTGCGAAAGGCAAAGGGGGTCCCGATAAGCAACAGGATGATCATGATTTTTTCGGCAAGAAAGGCGGGCATGATCAGTGTAAGCAGTGAAATGAAAAGGTGGGCAGTCCAATTTGGGACAGGTTCGGGGTTGATCTGGAAAAACTGGTGGAAAAGGCTGTTGTTGTGAAAGACCAGCTGGTTGATGATGTTGGAATTGCTGAGATGCGATGCCCCGTCCATGGTAGGGAAGAACCTTGTTGCCACAAATGGCAGCAGGTTCACGATGGTGAATATCGTGAAGATCAGCAATTCGGCACGTGGCCATCTTTTGAAATTTCCCATTTAATTTTCAGTTTGAAACATCAGGTAGTCGCGGATAAGTGGAATTTCCTCAGCAGGGATGCCGTTTTTAACAAGGAACTGCGCATCTTCATCAAACGCCTCCATGAGTTCGGTGCGGCCGGGAGCGCTTTGAAGCAGCGATTGCCGGTACAGGTGCAGGGCATCTTTCCGCTGCCCGAGACATAACCTGACATTGGCAGCATTCATGAGGTCATAAGCAGATGGGTTGGAAGTCAGGCTGAGAATTTGCGCATAAACCTCCTCTGCCAGTTCAGGTTTCCCAAGCACAAACTGGCAGTATGCAATGGGACGCAACACCTTGAGGTTATCAGGAACAAAAAACCTGAGTTTTCCATACTGATGAAGCGCCTGCTCATAATCTTTCAGGTTCAGGAAGCATTGTCCCACCTGGATCTGCAACGAAACATCATCGGGTTGCAGGGCGGAGGCCTCTTTAAAATAGCCAAGCGCCTGGCTGTAATCTTTCAGTTTCAGGCTGCACCATCCCAGCTTCTTCAGGATCCACTGACGGTCGGCATCAAACAGTTCGGCTTTTTTGTAATACTCCACCGCTTTCTTGAAGCGCCCTGTTTTCTGATAGCAATAGCCGATTTTCTCAAAGAGTTCGTTGGTGGGGCCTGTTCGTTCCATGATGGCTTCATACACATCGATGGCATCGTAATGGTGATCATTTTCGAAGTGGAAGGAGGCAAGTTTTTCTGAAAATCCGGGCCGGTTAAAACAGGTTTTATAAAAGTAGAGGTCATGGATCCGCATCCTGCGCTGAAAAACATCATCGAATTCCTGTTTTGACGGGAAAAGTTTATAGAACCGGTAAAGATCCTGGATGTATTGAATAAAAATGGAGTTGTTCATCAATGATTGATCCAATAGCTGCTCCTCCGATGCCATCTCTTTCATCTGGGCAAACTCCGCTTCGAAGTTGGTGACGATCATGGTTCGTTGCTGGTCGGGGATCGCCCTGAAGTTGATGGCAAAGGAGTATTTGTCGGAGTTGCAGATATAAAAGGCCTTTTCCAGACTTTCCAGAAGACGGTTGTTGATATCCTCCTGCACTGAGAAACTGTTTTTAATTTCGGGATGGTCACGATGAAACGGGACGAACCAGTTGCTCATGGCATTGAAAAAATCGAATCGTTTTAACATCTGGAACGTACTCATGAACACATCACCACCCTCCATCTGCATTTTGGAAAACTTTTCGATTTTCTCGAATAACCCCGGCACCTCTTCAATCATGTCCTTCCATCCCGGGTTTTTTCCTTCGAGTTCTTCTTCTTCTGTGATGTCGTTCAGCTGCAGTTTGTCCTCAATTTTAGGCATCATCTTTTTCATCTCAGGAAGCACCTCTTCTTCAAATTCCCGGGTGATTTTATCGGTCTCCCTGGCCTGGAGCAATTGCATCAGGATCAGTTCAACTTCGGGAAGAATCGTTTCATCGCTGGTAAGCGTTTTTAATTTTTCGATAATTTCAGGATAAAATGGCAGCCGTTTATCAAACATGAGCAATCCGAGGATCAAACCGGTGAGGGCGCGCTGATACACCTGGTTTTCATGAACCTGGACAAAATCAACCAGCAGAAGGAGTTTGTTCTGATCGAAATAGTTGAGCAGGCTGAGGGTAAGTGAGCTTACAACAAGGCATTTTTCATGCCACTGAACCTGTTCAGAACGGTTAATTTGCTGAATCAGCGCAATATGTTCATCTGTAAGTTTTCCGGTCAGCCAGATGAGCTTGAACATCTGATCGAGGTGCCAAAGCGGCAACAGGTTTGTTTCGTCAATCAGTTTTTTTACTTCCCTGTGGAAGAACATCTCTTCTATTTTGCCGGAAATCAACTGAGGCTCTTCTCCGAAAACCTGCGAAAGGGCGTTTTTTTCGTATTTTTTTGATGGCAATAAAGGGTCAAGGAGGTTCTGTTTCAGATCATCAGCCATGTTGAACATGGAAGCGCAGAGCCCGTTCAGGATTTTTTTTTGCTCAGGATCATCATATCCTTCAAAAGAATATCGCAGCAGGGTTTTATAGTTTTCCGTCAGGGTTTCCAGTTGGTAGTAGTAGTCAGCTTTTGTTGTGTGCCGGGTTAATTTTTCAAGTTCATCCAGTGCACTTTTCAGCTGCTGTGTGCCAATCATTTCACACACCCTGTGAATGCGTTGTTCAATCTCTTTGCGGGTCATATAGATATAGGATCAGTCAACACAAAGTTAATAATTTAAAACGGACACCGGTTGTGAAAATTATCGCGTTCATGCAATCGATGGTATTGGAATTATTTATCTCATTTACGTTATTGGCATTCTGGTGTTTGAATTCCAGTCACGATTGAAAAAAAAATCCGGAAGCCTGAAAATATTTTTTTATTTTTACAGGAAATAGTGGAGTAATTCGATAATGTCATCTTGTTTGATTAATAAAGTGAATACATAAATTAAAACCAATATAATTATGAAAGACAAGACTATTCAAATCGCCTTTTTACTTTATGCAATCTCATTCATAATTTCCTGCAATCCTAAGAAAGAAGAGGCACCCGTGATGGTTGTGGATAAGGAGCAAATTAAAAAAGAGATCCAGGCCAAAGAGGATGAATTTGCTGCAACGTACAATGCGCGGGAGGTGAAAAATATTGGTTATTATGCAGATGATGCAATAACTTTTCGTCAAAATAAACCTCCGCTTGTTGGGAAAGACGCAATTGTAGCGTTTTTAAAAGATGATATTGCCAACTTCTCCAAATCAAATAAAATTTCATTCCAAACGAATGAAATTTATGTATCAGATTCAGGAAACCAGGTAGTTGAAATTGGTTACTACAAAGTTGTAGACAATGATAACCTGGTTGTGAATACCGGAAATTACATGAGTATTTTCGTGAAAAGAGACGGGAAGTATGTTTGCCTGAGAGATATGAGTGTTTCTGATATCCCTGTTGAATAGACTGGCAAAGAAAGGTTTACCGTCTTCCACCACCGCCCCGGCCGCCTCCGCCGCCGCCCCGGCTGCCACCACCACCACCACCACTGGCACCTCCTCCTCCATTTCGACTGCCGCCGCCACCGCTGTAACCTGAATTGCTGCGACTGCCTCCATTGCGACTTCCACCACTGTAATTTGAATTTGACGGACTGGATTGCCGGTTTGATACCGATTGATTTGATTGCCGGTTTGACGATGATTGGCCGGACTGACGCGTTGATGCCGAAGCGCCACCGGAATTACGTGAGTTTAAATCCCGGGATGCAGCTGAACTCCCCCCTGATTCACGTGTAGAGGCTGATGCACCGCCCGCAGGTCGCGTTGAGGGTGAAGTACCACCTGCAGGACGTGTTGAAGGGGTATTGCCAGCCGATGGACGTGATGACCCACCTCCTGAAGGACGTGTCGAGGCTGAAGCCCCGCCCGAATTACGTTTATAACTGCCATTGGAATTATTACGGTTCACGGTATTCGAAGTGTTTCTGGAATTATTGTAATTGTTATAGTTATTGGTGTTATGAATGACGGTTGTATTGCCATGATAACCATAACCACCATGGTAGCCATAACAACTATGGCGATATACCCCGACTGCCATGACAGTGAAAGCCGCAAAATAGGGGGGAGGGAATCCGTAATAATAGGGAGGAACATAGGGCACGTACACAGGTGAATAAACATACTGGACGATCGGTGCTGATTCAATAACCACCGTGGTTGTAGATGCAGGGACACTCACTGTGACCGGGTCCGAACCCGTATAGCCCGGGTTTGCAGTGACTGCAGGAGTTGCCTTTGCTTTGGGCTCAACAATATAGTCCTTTCCGTAGAGATCCTTGTCACCGACAATTTGAATCGTGACTTTTTTGTCCTTGTCTTTTGAAACTAAAATAACAGCAACATCCTGTTTTTCAGTTTTACTCACATCAACCTGGAGGATAAAGGTGAAGTTGTCTCCATCTTTCTTTGTCACAACTTTGATGAAATCAACTTTGTTATCCAAATCAAGATCCAGGTTGTTGATCCCGGTTTTCTCCGTGTTTAATGATTTTTCAAAATCTTCGATGGTTTTTGACTTTTGAAAAAGATCCAATACTGCATACAGGTCGAGGCCATCTCCCGGCAACCCCAACAGGGTTGAATCCTTCGCTGTTTGTCCCTCATTTTGAGCAAAAACCGGATGGCTCAGGAGGCTAATTAACAGGAATGATAACAATAAAGCGCTGGTTTTCATGATATTGTGATTTAGACCCATGAGCGAATTTATGCATAAATTTACAAATAAATCACGGCAGGTGTGCAAAATTATTCAACTGTTGATAGAATTTTTCAATGCAAAGACTCATTTTGCTTTTTATGTTCTTTGCATTAATTTTTTGATTAGGCGCAATTGTACCAGTAGAAATTAAATACTGGATTATATGTTCTCAAGGACCCCTTCCCGGCCTTCCCCTTGAAGGGCTACTCTTTATAAATATCTTTTTATAAGATTATTCGGAGAACCAAAGGAGAATAAAGCAACATATTGCATTGTGCAGGAATAGACAAATTACTGATATGGCCAAAGTAATTGTTATCTGAGGAAAGGAGGTATTTGTTATTTCACGAAGAAAAAGGAAGGTTTATAAAGTTCCACGAAAGAAATGTCATAAAGTTTGTTACTGTGTCTAAAGAAATCATTGGGTGTGTCATGGACTCCGCCCGTCGTGCAACGGCTTTATCAGCTTTGGCTGATGAAGCATTTGCCATCCACTTCCTCGAGGACGCATTTGCATCAGGGCATGTGGCAGGTGTCTGGGGCAACGCATCCCTCCGCAAAGGAACCCACGATTACTACGATGAGCACGGGCTGGAGGTTTCGACGTGGAATGGAGACCGTCTTGTAATCAAAGGGGATGCCTGGATGCGCCCGGAGGATGCTGAACGGGCAGCTCAGACCGTCATGCAGAGCCTGGCACAGGTGATGGGGAAATTCCCCGGTTTCGTTCAGAACTCGGAGCTTTTGTCGGATTTGCCCCTGCTGTAAGACTCAATATATTAAGTGGCGGATTTGATAAGAACCAGCAGACAATTGGGACAGTTCCCGGCCTGGAAGTGGCTTTGCATGTTGGTTTAGGGATGGAGGGTGTGTTGAATGAATCGGGTGACGGCCTTGTATTCCTCGATCTTGGATACCGTATTGACGGGCCTTCCACCATGAAATTTAATTATAACCCTGAAAAATCGCCTTTGGGTTCCGTCATGCCGGTTATACCCAGACGTGATGCTTTTTATTTCCGGTTCAGGATGCCATATTTTGTCATACCCGGTGATCTTTTGTTTGCCGGTCCTGTTGTGTACCTTGCATCTAAAGCGAGTTTTAGTAAAATGGTGGCTTCAGCAGGACAGGGGGCCTCATCCCATGGTAATTCCGGATCCGAGCCGTGGTGATGGGGCCGCCTCGCTGATTTCGGTTCACTCAACTCAACTGGAATTCCCTTTCCTGGAATATCGTCCATTCCGTAACTTCTCCTTAAACCAAAGCACCAGCCTGGCTTTGCAATTTAATTTCGGTGTCGATTTGCCCGGTAAAGTTACCATGCTCGATCCTGCTGATGCTCCTGTCGCTAAACTGAAAACTATCTGGTTTTTGGGGATCCGGGCATATTTTGACTGGAGATATTACTTCGCCAACAAGTAGTAAGGATGCCTGAATTTTATCTATATTTGCTGATTAAAGGAGAAGAATCCTGTATTGATGAATGCAAAAACGATCATCCTCTTTTCGTTAAAATTAACCTTATTTCTCTTCGCATTTCCGACCATTCTCAACGCACAGAAAACAACTTATACACAATTCTGGAATGAAGTTGATCTTGTACGTGCCATAAACGACAAGTGGGCAGGTGAAATTGACCTGTCAGCTTCCTACAGCAATACGCCTGTTGAGAGCAGCATTCTGAAAACCAATACACAGAGAAACGCAGTGGTATGGGTACATTACTTCCCCTCAGCCCGATGGAAATTTTCATCATTTCTGGGGTATTTCTATAACCATGATGTGCCTGATATCGGTCAGTTTCAGTCTACGGAATGGAGATATGCTTTGCAGGGCACTTACTATTTTCATAAAACCACCTATACACTTAATACGGACATGCGTGCAGAGGTACGTTTTGTCCAAAATGAGGATGGGGTTTTTGAAGAGATTTTCCGTTACCGGCAAAAGTTGAAATTCAGAATTCCGCTCAACAGTCGAGTGCTGAGGGGAGGAGTTGTTTATGCACTTGCCTCCGAAGAGATCGTGTTCAGATCCATTTCAAAGGAAAAGGGGCTTCACTATTTTGATTCCAACCTTTTTTCAATTGGCGGAGGCTACCTCTTCACGGATGATCTTCAACTTGAAGTGTTGTATTATAATGTTTTTATACCCCGTGACAATGGCAATGAGGTTGATAATGCCCTCTCCGTGACTTTCACCGTGAATAACCTGATCAGTAAAATAGGGAAATTGTTTACTGGCACCCCGGTAGCTCCCGTTCCTGATGAATAATTAATTTTTCTTTTTATGCTCGTTCAGCAGGCAGGTTAGCTGTTCCCTGATGGCATTTTTATGTAACTTGAAAACGTAGGATCGGATACCTTCTGTGCTCCCCATGTTAATTTTGGCTGAAACGACTTCAAACGCTAAAAAATCTGCCAGCTTCGTTTTGTCAATCAAATATACCAATTGCATTATAGTGTCATGATCAAGATAACGGGTGTCGTAATGTTCCAGGTGATACACACTGTCATTGGCCAGTTTCAGCTCAAGATCATCTTTTAGTTTTTTACCGTCCGGCCTTTCAGGGAAGGGGGATGGCTGCAATTCCAGGTAGAAATTTTCATTGTCTGTTTCGATACCGCCTTTCAGGTCTTTTGAACTTGTCCAGTAGAAATTTACAGGTTCAATGTAGTAAATCATCGATCCGTCAGGGTATATGCGGTGCAGGATTTCACATTGTGACCGTGCTGAAAGGTAGATCGTTATGAGTCCAATGGCCAGTACAAATTTGATCATTATTGCTTTCATGGGGTAAAAGTAAGCAATAATAATTAATTAGGAACTGTGCGTTACAGTTGATTAATATTTTTTAATTGTATGATATTCAATAGCTATTTCCACCCACCTCCAAGCGAACTGTATAAGTTTACCATAGCGGTCAGTTCATTACTTTGTGCATTGGAGAGTGCCAGTTGAGCAGAGAATAACAGCTGTTGTGCGTTGATGACATCGAGATAACTTGCATAACCTGCATTGTAAAGCTGGTTTGAGAGATCGAATGCTGTTTGTGCGGCATTCACGGTAGCCTGCTGGCTTTGCACTATTTCACCCTGTTTCTGGTATTCCAGCAAGGCATTGGAAACCTCTTTCAGTGCTGTTATTACTGATAGTTGGTAGGAGTATAGCATCTGTACTTTCTGAGCTTCGGCTTTTTTTACACCCTGGCGAAGCTGACCACCCCCGAAAATGGGCGCAACCAAATTCCCGAGAGCGCTGTAAACCAGGTTCGTCGGATTGAAGGCAGCACCAATACTGCCGGAAACACCAAGTGAAGGTAACATCATTGCACGGGCCACGCCGATATTGGCATTTGCAGCAACCAGTGTCTGTTCAGCCTGGATAATGTCAGGTCTGCGGAAAATAAGTTGTCCCGGAACTCCCGGAGTTTGTACCTCGGGGGTATTGATCTGATCGAGCATGGGATTTCCGCGGTTGATCGCATGGGGTGCCTCTCCAAGCAGGATACTCAGGTAATTTTCGCTTTCACCGATCATCATTTCCAGCTGTGGTACCTGCGTCATCGCCTGGGCCAATTGGGCTTCCGCCTGGGCAACAACCAGCCCGGAGGCTGTTCCCGCAATCATCTTGTTGCGCACCAGCTCAAGCGACTTCTGCCTGATGATAATATTTTCCCGTGTAATCCGTAATTCGTTGTCAAACTCGAGGAGGTTGAAATAGTTGGTGGTGATTTCATTGATCAGGGTAATGCGCACCGCCTGCTGATAGGCAACCTGTGCAAACAGGTTGGCTCTTGCAGCCTCTTTTGAGCGTCGCAGTTTTCCCCAAAGGTCAATTTCCCAACTCACCTGTCCAACAGCAGAAAGTGTGCTGTACTCAGCAATAGTTCCTCCCGGAAGAGCCTGTTGCTGCCACCCTCCTCCAACTTGTGCAGAAAATTGCGGCCATTGCTGACCCCGGGCCTGTTTGAAAGCCGCACTGGCTTCTTCAATGCGCGCGTACGCAATCCGGATGTCGTAGTTGTTTTTCAACCCGGTCTGGATCAACCTCTGCAAGACAGTGTCCTTGAATAATCTGATCCATTCAATGTTGGCCATGCTTAGGGTGTCGCCACTTTTAGCGAACCTGAACAGGCTGTCTGCCTTTACCGTTGGACGCCCGTATTTGGGCCCGACTTTGCAACCGGACAGGGATAAAAACAACACCGGAATGGCTAAAAATATTGAAATTCTGAGATATTTGTGAATCATAAGAATTTACGATTGGACGATTTACGATTTAAGATTGAATTGTATGATTTCCGGGTCAGGATTTTTTCGCTATTTCGGTCTCTTTCTTCTTTAGTCTGTTTTCCAACTTTTGAAAAGCAACATAAAGAGATGGTGTTACAAGAACTCCGCAGATCGTGGCAACAAGCATCCCGCCAAAAACAGAGGTGCCGAGTGCATGCCTGCTGGCCGCGCCAGCTCCGGCAGCGGTCATCAGTGGCACAACACCGAGAATAAATGCAAATGAGGTCATGAGAATTGGCCGGAAGCGGAGTTTAGCCCCTTCGATGGCAGCCTCAATCAGCGGCTGTCCGCCATCGTACTTCTGCTTGGCGAATTCCACGATCAGGATGGCATTTTTGGCCACCAGACCGATGAGCATGATCAAGCCGATCTGTGCATAGATGTTGTTCTGCAACCCTCGCGCCCACTGTAACCCGAAGGCGCCAAAAACCCCGGAGCAGAAAAAGCGTGAACTTTTATCTATTTT
>CAYHGE010000101.1:0-11238 GCA_964355945.1 uncultured Draconibacterium sp. | reverse complement strand
TCAGTAGCCGGTTTTCTGGATTTATGGATCGATTTCAACGTTAACGGAAATTGGACAGGACCAGGTGAGCATGTGTTTACCACACTGGCATTAGGCCCGGGACCAAACTTACTTTCGTTTTTAGTTCCTGCTACTGCCTCCGTTGGACAATCTTATGCCAGATACCGTTTCAGAACTACTCAAACACCGATCAGTTTTAATGGTCTGGTAAGTGATGGAGAAGTTGAGGATTATCCAGTCTACATTGATGAATGTTCAGAAGGCAACGAGCTTGACTTTGGCGATGCCCCTGACATGCCACCGGTTGGATTCAATTATCCTACCCTTTTAGCCAACAATGGAGCCCGTCATGCGAAGTATCTGAATATCCGTCTTGGAGCGCTGATAGATGCAGAAACCAATGGTCAGCCAAATACGCCGGCGTTGGGGGATGACATGGCCACCAGTGATGATGAGGATGGTGTAGCGTTTATCGGCAAAATGTACATCGGGTTGCCTGCCAATGTTCAGGTAACTGCTTCGGTACCAGGATTCCTGAATGCCTGGATGGATTATAATAAAGACGGAGATTGGGCTGATCCGGGAGAACAGATATTCACAAATCAACCATTGTCTGTCGGATTGAACAACCTTACCTTTATTATTCCTACTACTGCCTTGCAGGGGAAAACCTACTCCCGTTTCAGATTCAATACCATCGGAGGGTTGACCTATTTTGGCCTTGCTTTGAATGGTGAAGTTGAAGACTACCAGGTTCATGCATGTCCTTACTGGTGGCCGGTGCATACCAATCTGAAGCATTATATAACCATTCCGCACGATCTGCCAAATCTTGTTTCGGGTGACGTACTTGGCGTATTTTATCAGGATGCTACAGGTGAGCGGGTTTGTGCAGGACTGTCTGAATTTAATGGCAGCGACGACCAGATGATGATTGCTTATGGTGATAATCCTCAAACAACGATCAAAGACGGATTTATTGTCGGAGAACCCATTTACTGGAAACTGTGTTCGATGGTTAAAGGCGATGCAAATCCGGTTGATGTAATTTACGACTTTACTTATCCAAGCAGCAATGGGTTATTTACACAGAATGGGGTTTCAGCGCTGACCGGTGTCGTCGGGTTGCATGTGACAGCAACAGCTGCTCCATCCACTATTTGCAGCGGGGATGCGGTACAGCTTCATGCCAATCCTGGTGCGGCAGAGGGAGTGTCCTTTACGTGGACATCCATACCTGCCGGATTTACTTCATTCGAGCAGAATCCGGTTACATACCCCATGATGAACACCACCTATTATGTTGACGCATTTGACGGGGTGTTTCATGCGAATAGCAGCGTTGCAGTTATTGTAACACAGGTTAATCCATTGGTCGAAATACTGCCGTTGAACAACATTGGAATCCCATCCGGTCAAAGCAATTGCTACAATGCCACGCTGACCATTACGGCAGCAGCGACCGGACCATTCATTGTTGAGAATGGTGGAACTGTATCCATGATATCAGGGCAGAAAATCAGGCTGTTGCCGGGTACAAGGGCCTACAGCGGATCACATCTGCATGCCTTTATAACCACCACGGGAGCCTATTGCTGCAATGCAGGTTCCCCTCCGGCACAGGCAATCACGAGTGGCGGGTCAGAAGGCATCGGTCTTGTTGATAACAAACCTTCCTACAAAGTTTATCCCAATCCAACAACCGGTACATTTACGGTTGAAGTTAATGGTACTGAAGAGTCTTCAAAAGTTTCAGTAGAAATTTACGGGATATTGGGTGATAAAATTCTAAGGAAGGATTTGTCCGGGTTGAAACAACAGATTTTCGATCTTTCGGGCAGACAACATGGAATTTACCTGATCCGGGTGATGAATAACGGAGGCGAAATGGGGATGACTAAAATAATCAAACAATAGTCACAGCAAATTGCCCTCCTGATTGAGCACAATGTGTTGCCGGTCTATGTCTAACCTGAAATAATTTACTCAGGAATGACAGCCGGCAACACTTTTTTTATGCCAGGCATAAAGCGTCTCTGCATGCAGGGCAGAACTGCTGATTTTTTTGATCAATGTCTTCAACATAAGTGCTTGATTTCATGACACAGGAAAGAGCATGGCAGTGGATTAATCCAAATGTATGGCCAAGTTCATGTGTGACCTCCTTTTTGAACCTTTCCAGGATAATCTGTTTGTCGTCGGGCATTCCATAATGCAGATTGCTGAACCGATACAGGGACGCAATCCCGCTTCGGCCACTGAGATAGGCCTGGCCGAAAATAAATGTAAGTATCGGAATAAAAAGATCTACATTGAATAAGCCCAGGGTTTTTTCAGTTGCAGGAGTGCCCAGGGAATCAATATGGGTCAGCAATTTGTTCCCGTTATATTGTCGCCTGGCAGGATCGTAAAATTCACTCAGGTCAATGTGACCGTCTTTGATTTTCAATGTACTCATAAACTCCCGTTCTACGGATTCACCCAATTGTTCAAGAAAATATTTCTCGAAAAAACCAAATGAAATTAAGTTTATGTTACGTACATTCATTAATTGCTATTGTTGATCTGTGGGCTTCAGATCATATTTCTTTATTTTATTATACAGTGTAACGCGGTCAACTTTCAGGGCTCTGGCAGTTCTGGAGATATTCCATACATACTTGGTAAGGATCTGTAAAATGAATGCCCGTTCGAAATCATCAAGGCTTTCGGCGGAATTGCTTATCAATGTTTTTTCAAGGGGGAGATCTTTCAGACTGATTTTTTTCCCATCTCCAACAACAATTGCCCTTTCAATCATGTTCTCAAGTTCCCGGATATTCCCGGGAAAATAAAAATCCTGCAGGCGCTTCAATGCCATTGAATCTATTGGCACTGGCGGCTTATTCATGGAATGGCAATGCTTCCTGATAAAATATTCAACGAGTAACGGGATGTCTGACTTTCTTTCCCGAAGTGGTGGAATATGGATGTTCATTACATTCAGCCGGTAAAAGAGGTCTTCCCTGAAGTCTCCTTTTTCAACCATGCTTTTTAAATCCTTATTTGTTGCACAGATCACCCTGAAATCTGAGAAGATTTCTTTATTTCCGCCAACCCGGATAAACGTTTTTGATTCAAGGACCCTGAGCAATTCTACCTGCATTTTATTTGAGATCGTGGCAATTTCATCCAGGAAGATTGAACCACTGTCGGCCATCTCAAAGCGACCCTTGCGGTTGTACATTGCACCTGTAAATGCTCCTTTTTCATGACCAAACAACTCACTTTCCAGCAAACTCTCAGTCAATGCGCCGCAATGCACACTGACAAATGGGAAGAATTTCCTGTGTGAATTGGCATGAATCGCCCTGGCCACAAGTTCTTTTCCCGTACCACTCTCCCCGGTAATGATAACAGAAGCATTTGTCTGAGCCACACTTTCCACCTCGCTGAGCACATTTTTAATGGCCTGGCTGTTACCAATCAGGTCTTCGACATTTTCCAGGGTGATCACCTTTGTTTTCAAGGCTTCATTTTCATCTGACAGTGAAATCTGTTTAGTGGCATTTCTGATCAAATGAGTTAAGTCGTCGGGATCGAATGGTTTTGTAATATAGTCGAAAGCTCCGTCTTTCAGGGCCTTTACGGCGGTGTCAACTGTTGCAAATGCAGTCATGACAATAACGATCGAGTCGCTTTTACAGGCTTTTATCCGCCGTAGCATTTCCAATCCGTCCATGCCAGGCATTTTAATATCTGCCAGTACAATGTCGAAGTGATCTGACTCAAAGATGGTCAATGCTTTCCGGGCATTTTCTGCACATTCAACACGATACCCGTCTTCAATAAACCAGCTGTACAACGAATCTCTTACCGATTCTTCATCATCGACAATCAATATGGATATCTTTCTGGCCATTTTCTGTTTTTTATGTTTTAATCAATGGAATTGTTACCGAAATGGTCGTTCCATTACCCGGTTCAGATTTAACCTGTATTTTGCCTTTATGGTTTTGCACGATCCCGTGAACAATGGCCAGCCCCAACCCAATGCCACTGGCGTCCTGCTTGGTTGAAAAAAATGGTTCAAAAATATGGGGAATATCTTCTGACGCAATGCCTAAACCGTTGTCGGAGATCTCAAAATTGACGGTGTCATCGTCCGGATTTTTTGTTTTGATCGTGATTTCACCATTTTCATGAGCAGCTTCAGAGGCATTGACCAGCATGGCAATGCACGCTTGTTTTATCTGGTTCGGACTGCAGTAAATCAGATCTGCGCCAGCTGAAAACTCTGAGATGAATCTTATATTGGCAATTTTAATCGGATGGGTCATTAATTCATAAGTCTCTCTGAGAATTTCATTCAAATGTTTTGGTTCAAAATCATCCTGATCCTTTCTTGAAAAATCCAGCAGACCTTTAACAATATCGCCACAGCGTTTTGTCTCGTTTTCGATAAGCTTCAGGTGCTTAAGAATTGAATCCCGTTTGGTGGCGTATAACTCAGGGTTGCTTACCTGTTTATATAGCAATTTGGTGTAAATCAGTATACCAGACAAGGGATTGTTTATTTCATGGGCAACCGAGGAGGAGAGTTTTCCCAAAGAAGCCAGGCGCTCCACATGCATCAGTTCATTCTGGGCGGCACCCAGCTCTTCTGATTTTTTCTGAACTTTATATTCAAGTTGTTGAGACCAGTTTGCCAATTCGTCGTTGGCGGCCTGAAGGTTGTCGAGCATGTCGTTAAATGCGAGAGAAACCATACGCATATCATCCAGCTGACCGGGGTTTAGTTCGACACGCATGCTTTTGTCACCGTTTGCAACGGCTATGCTTACTTTCACCAGGGCATTCAACGGTTTTTTAATATTTTTCATTGTGAAAAAAATCAGCACGGAACCGAGGAGCAGCGTGGTTATGATTGCAAGTACGAAAAATTCGGTTGAAGACTTTTGCACGGCGGCATCCAGTTCTTCAAGTGGTAATTTTATAACCAGGGAACCAAGAACAACGTCAGTGGCTTTATGTGCATGACATGAACTTAAGTAGCATGATTTTTCATTCAGGATGGGCGATTTAATTAAAAGGTGCCTGCTGCGGTTGTCATTTTGAATCATTTTACAATCGCTGTCAACGTCAATAATCTTGTAAGAATTCTCTTTGCCGGGAAACATCGATTTGATGTTTGTATGGCAGTGGATGCAATTCGGATTGCTGTGACGGTTGTTGGTGTCGGAAGTTGCCGATGAATAAACAAGGTTATCCTCTACATCATACATGTTGACTTCATCAATTCCAGGCATGGTATTGATGACATTCAGCGTGTATTGAAGGGTGCTTTTGTCATTCTCGAGCATGGAGTGGTATAAGGCACCCTCAACAATTGACCCGATGTTGTTCCCGCTCTGACGGATAACCGTATTAAGGTACTCTTCATTGACTGATCTGAAGATCAGGCTGAATGAGACAAACAGGAAAATCGACAGTACGGTAATAATCAGAACGACACGACCATAAATTGATTTCCGGAATTTTACATAGTTTGTATAGATCCTGTTTCCGGTATTACTTCTTCGATTTTTCCTGGAAGACATGGCAGCAGATTGTTGGGTGAGCAGATTTACCCTTAATAACCAGATGGTTATATTTCACTGCAATATACGAAAAAATGCCTGTCAGTCAACATTGTTGTAAACATTTTCAACATAGTCATAACTTGTAAAGATTCAGAAATTCCTTCTGAAAATCCTTCCAGGTCTCATCTGGCAGGGCAGACAGCGTATTATCACAGATTTCGCCGCCATCCTGCAAAATAATCTGTGACGCAGCAGGAGAACTATTTTTCATGGTGTAAGCCAGGAAATCTTTAAACCGCAGCAGTTCGTTCTCCTGCCAGATTGTCGCCTCCCCTGCAAAATAGCAGGATTTTATCTCTGCAACCCAGTTGGACGGCTTCACTTTATAAACCCAGCCGGTGCCGTATGGATCTTCATTCAGCGAGGAAGGGTACTCCTGCATCCCCGCGTTTGTGTTCACAACTTTCCCGGAAATAGGTGAAAAAATGTTCAGTGATTTTCCATTTTGTTCAATGGTAGTCAAAAGATCACCCTTGCTGATCATTTCTCCGGGTTGTTTCAGATTGCCTAATTTTACCCCTCCGGTTATGTGAAGAAGCAAATCGTCCAACCCTACATTGGCAACGCCGTTTTTTTCCATAAACAGCCAGGTGTGGTTTCTGCTGTAAAATAACCCCTGTGGAATTTTCAGGATCCGGGCAGTGAGGATTCCTAACGTCTTCTGAATCTGTTTGTTGATTTTGACCTGCCGGCTCAAAAGGACTGTAAACGGGATGAGCAGGATTAAAAAAGCGATAATGACCAGGTATTCCATGCCTTTGGTGGCAAAAATATCTGAATAACTAAATCCGTCCATAATGTTTGTTTTTATGATATAGGTGAGGTTTACTTATTTGTTATCATTTACCCACGAAGGGGAGTCCTGCAATACAGGCATGCGGTTTATCACCCATCTGAATATCCAGATTTCCGTGAATATAACTGCCAGTGTAACGACAAGTTCCATCCATGATGGAACATACCGTACTGCCATCTCCCATCTGAATCCGATCACTGTAACATTCAGCCTGTTCATAATCACACCCAGCATGGCCAGGATGGCTGCAATTTTAACCAGGCGTATATTGCCGGTTCGGTAACTGACATAGAAGAGAAGCATTGGCAGCATAACGAAACCAAGCATCTCGAGAAGGAACCACAGTCCCATGGGGGTATTAAGGAGGTGCCAGTTCTGGCCGTGAATAAAGACCAGCAACTGCAGGAAAAAGTAAGCAAACATGGCTCCGGCGCAAATTCTGGCCAATCCGAGAACGATGCCGTGCTGTGCTTGTTGGTTTTTTTCACTGATCTGCCGGAAAAAGACCCTGTGGCTGATGGATCCTTCAAAAATAACCATGGAGAGACCTGCGAAAATGCTGGAAACAAAAAACATGACAGGGATAAACTCTGAATACCAGAGCGGGTGTATTTTATCTTTTGCCATAAGGTAGAGCGCACCCAGTCCCGATTGATGCAGGGTAGAAAGGGTTATGCCGAAGATGACTGCAGCGATGGTCATGCCTGAAAGGATTTTCCTGGCCTTGCGCGCGCCAAGCCATTCGGCAATGGCTGGTGAGAATTCAATCAATTCGGCAATCATGTACAGCAGGAAATGCCATGCTACCAAAAACAGAACAGAACTGGTTCCAAAGCTATTTCCGATAATAGGGTTGATCACATGCCATGGCCGTCCCAGGTCGAGAAGAAGGGCTCCTGCATAAAATACATAAGCGAGAAACCCATTGAGCACGGTAACCCTGACAATAGAGTGATACTTACGCATATTGAGGATGTACACCATAAAAGTGAGTACATAAGCACCTCCTGCAAATGCCACGCCGGTAACAACATCAAACCCGATCCATAATCCCCACGGAACCTCCTGGGTGAGGTTGGTGATTGAACCGATGCCCTTCCAGAAACGGATGACAATCAATACAAGCCCAAGCAGCATAATTGGAATGGAGATTATATTGAAAGGGGTGAGGAGTTTTCCCTTTGGTTTGAATTCACTTATCAGGAATTTCCAGATGGCTTTCCCATCATGTTCCTGCCTGATCTGATAGCTGCTATTCATCTTCTTCCCTCCCGTTAGGTATAGTGTTTTTTGTAGCCTGATAGATTCCCATGAGGAATGCCGGTACCAGTACGAAAATTGATGGTACACTGTATAAAAATCCTGTCGTTAATGCAGGATAGGACGATTGCTGCAGTGAATTGTTCAATCCCAGCTCTTTGAAGGGAACAGGCGAAAGATAAAGCCATCCTGTTCCTCCGGCTGCATGTTCTCCATAAACCTGATCGATGTACACATCCGGTTTCTCAAAAATTCTCCGGCGGGCTTCTTTCAACAGGTCACGGCGCTTACCATACAACAGTGCCTCGTTTGGGCAGTTGAATGCACATGCAGGACTTTCTCCGGTTTTTAGCCGTTCGAAACACATGTCGCACTTCTGGATCTTTGGATTCGGACTGTGAAATTCAAATTTAGGACTGTCAAACGGGCAGGATACCATGCAGTACCTGCATCCCATGCATTTATCGCCATCCCAGGTCACAGGTCCCATTTTTGTCTTATGCATCGCCTGTGTCAGGCATGCTGCAACGCAGGCAGGCTCATTGCAATGCATGCACTGCCGCTTGATGAAAACTTCCCCTTTCGATGTTTTGTACCTGTTAACCACGGTATTGCAGGTTTCATTGGTTGTACGGATTGCCGGGATATCCTTCGCAGGTAAAGGTTCAGGGAATCCATGTGCGTCCGCACAATCGTATTCACAGCCGCGGCAGCCTTTGCATCGGGCTGAATCATACAGGATGCCATAAAATTCCACTGTTGCATTCTCCGTAGATGCTGCATTTGCTGTTTTTCCGACGGCCAGTGTCATTCCTGAAATACCAAGTAATTTGAAAAAATTTCTTCGATTGAGTCCCATAATTCGATAGTTTTATGTAAATGAAGGCTGTTTCCCCAATCCCTTCATGCGGGCATGGAAGGTGAACCTTGGTCCACCCTTCTTGGGGAACGGTTCTGGCAGTGTCATTGTTTAATGTCTATGAATTTCGACTGAAAATCCTCCCATACTTCCGGACCGAGATCCGCAAGGATGTTATCCCGGATCGAACCACCATCCTGAAGAGCGACATGGGCATATTCGACATTGTTTGCCTGCAATGCAAATGAGAAGAAGTCCTTGAGTCTTGTAAACTCATCTTTAATCCACAACTTATAGTTTGCTGCCATGGATAAGAATTGAATCTCAAGAATCCAGTTGGTGGGTGCGATCCTGTAAACCCAGCCCTCATCGTAGGTTGATGTATTGAGTAAAACCGGTTCGGTGGTCAACCTTTGATTATGTGTTGTGATGATTCCGGTAACCGGCGAATAGATGTTCAGTTGTTTCCCTTTGCGGATCAGGGTAAGCAGTTTTTCGCCCTTTTTAATTTTTTCTCCTTCACTTTTCATCTCAATTCGTGTGACAGGGCCGGTAATATGTTGAATAAAATCATCAATCCCGATCTTTACCGTTCCATCTTTTTCCATAAAGGTCCAGGTGTGGGTCTTGTCAAAATAGACTCCTTTGGGGATATTCAATGAGTTTTCATCGAAAACAGACAGGGGGGAGCCATCAGCCGGCACTGTCTTGCTGCTTTTATTGCGGAGTTGTCTAGACATCACTTCCAAAATAAACCCGATTGCGGCAAATGCAATGAGAACCAACAAAACTATTTTAATAATGCTATAAACGTCCTTTTCAGAAGAAACCGGATTGATCTTAAAAGTGGTCAGTTTATCAGCCTGGGTTTGTCTTTCATTATAAACAAGTTCGCTAAAGCCACTTGAATTGAGAAATTGCTGACCGTCGCCAACTACCCAGCCAAGAAAAGCCAGTTCTGCATCATTGGTAGGCCTGGATGAGGAAACGGCATTGATATTTATGGTAAGAGCTTTAGTGTATTTACCAATCCAGACTCCCCTTGAAAAATCTTCCGGGTTGCTGTAAATGTCCTCCATGAAATCGATTTGCCCGTTTCCGTTTTTATCAATGGGTACAGGTTTAATCTGATCAATGAAACTGTTATTGCCCGGATCCGTGATGTCGATCAGTTTACAGAAACCAAACGAATTCGGGTCTTTTTGAATCATGGCAATCATCTCCTGCACATTTTCTACAGCGTATGCAGTCGGTTTAATCCGGGTGCCATTGAGAAACTCAGCCATACCCGATTTGATAGAAGCATCCTCTGTAACATACCAATGGAGCGGAGTTGCCTGTCCGTTACCGGCAAACAATCCCCAGTTTTGCTTATCAGGGGTTTCAGCCAATTTTGAAAATTCTTCGGCAGTGACACCTTTCCGGCAAATTTCATTGATATATGGATTTTTTGCGTTCATAACAGGTACGATCACATCACGACCCACGACAATGTTCCAGAATGGTTGTGAGTTCATTATCGCAGATGCATCACCGGTAACAAAACCTAAACCGGATGACAGGCCTGACTTTCCTGCATCATTGCCGACGGATGATTTGGAAATGTTGAAGTTCACCGCCGGATTTAACCGGTGGAATTCGCTGGCCCACCTGGCCACAAGATTGTACAAATCCGGAGAAGCAACAAGGCTGATTGTGCCGGCCGGTGCTGCTGATTTTGTGTTTTCTGAGTCCTTACTGATTGCTGTATAGCAATTTAACAGTAATAATCCGATGAGAAAAATCGCCCTGGTTTTCATGATTTCTGAGTTATTAAAATGACATAACCCTTAATTCAATTATGATGCCAAAGAAATATTTGCGACTTAATGCTCAGAAAATCAGCATTATACCGGGATGCGTTTTGCATGATTTCCAGATCATTGTGTTGAATAATTCAGCATAATGATCTGGAAATAAATATAATTATTTGAAAGTTAATGGTTTATGAGGAGTGTATAAATAATATACACCTGTTGAGAAATTCAACAAAAGGAGTGTGATTCATGATTTCCGGAAGGACGATTATTTTTGAATCACCAATTTTATGCAACCTGTGAACTTTTCACTTCTGACCTGCAAAAGATAAATACCCGGTGGGATGCCTGTAATATCAAACAGATTCTCTGCCGGAGCGTTGCCGGTTATTGTAAAGTGGTCTGCCAGCATGATGGATCCAAACATGTTAATGAGTTTCACATCCAGGTATTTGCATGAATTCCTGGAAACCAGCCGGAACATCCCATGGGTGGGATTTGGATAGACGTAGAAATCGTTGAATTTGTTGTATTCGTCAACACCAACACAATCATCAAATGTAAATGTTAAACTTATCGTTGCTGTATTGTTACAACCGTTCTGGTTTGTAACAGTCACCGAGTAGGTTTGTACATCATATCCGATCCCCGTGGTTGATGTGGAGAGGTACCTTCCGGTTGAACCTGTTGACCAGAGATAAGAGGATCCCGGGTTGCCGGCATCGAGTTGTACCGTATCATAGATGCAAACTGAGGAGTCAGCCGGACCAAGGTTGATTTCAGGTAAAGGGTAAACTACAACGGTTGTTGTTCCATATTGCTTGTTAAAACCATCATCCAGGATAATATTGTATGTGGTTGTTTCAGTGGGAGTAACAAACGGATTTGCAACTGTTGAGTTAAAGC
>CAYHGE010000100.1:0-11641 GCA_964355945.1 uncultured Draconibacterium sp. | reverse complement strand
TTTTCGTTTACAAACGAAAAATCACTACTTTTGAATAAAAAACCATCATGATTCCAAGAACACTGGAACAAAAAATCAAACAAGATCTCTTTAAAGGGAAAGCAATTATTATTTATGGTCCGCGGCAATGCGGAAAAACCACACTGATAGAGAAGATAGCCACCGATTCAGGACTTTCCTACCTGTTAAAAAACGGAGATGAGCCAGATACCCGTGAGTTATTTGGAAATATAACATCAACGAACCTTAGCACGATTCTGGGCAACAAAAAACTGCTCATCATTGACGAAGCACAAAGAATCCCAAACATTGGGCTCACGATTAAACTGATCACTGACAATTTCCGGGACGTTCAGGTGATCGCCACCGGGTCTTCCGCATTTGAACTTGCAGAGAGTATCCGGGAGCCTCTTACCGGCCGAAAGTATGAACATTTTTTATTTCCTCTTTCCTTTGAAGAGATGTCTGCTCATATTGGCAGAACGGAAGAGAGAAGACTACTGGAGTACCGGTTGATCTTTGGTTACTATCCTGACATCATCAATCACCCGGGTGAAGAGCCCAGGTTGCTGAATCTGCTTTCAGACAGTTATCTGTATAAAGATCTCTTCGCTTATGAGAAGATCAAAAAGCCATCACTTCTTGTGAAACTCCTGAAAGCCCTTGCCTTACAGCTTGGGAATGAAGTTTCATTCAATGAATTGTCACGATTGGTAGGGGCGGATAAAGAAACCGTTGAACGGTATATTGATCTGCTGGAAAAAGCGTTTGTTATATTCACTTTACCTGCATTTAACCGAAATCTCAGGACTGAGATCCGAAAGAGCAGGAAAATTTATTTCTTCGATAATGGAATCCGGAATGCAATCATTGCCAATTTCAGCGCGACAGGATTGCGAACAGATACCGGCGCCTTATGGGAAAATTTTCTTGTTTCCGAAAGACGTAAAGTGATTGGTTATTATGACTTATTTGGCAATTCCTATTTCTGGCGAACCATGCAGCAACAGGAAATTGATTATCTCGAAGACCGGGATGGAATTCTCCATGCGTATGAATTTAAATGGAATCCGGATAAAAAGGAGAGGATTCCCCTGACTTTTTCAAAGGCCTACCCTAACAGTATATTTAACGTAATCAATCCCAAAACTTTTGGGTCGTTTGTAGAAAAACAAAGCGTGTAATCAATAGGTAAAAAACACAACTATGAGCAAATTAATCATAAACAGCTTTCAGGATTTCGAGCAGTATATCGGAAAAGAATTGGGCATATCCGATTATCTGAAAATCACGCAGGAGCAGATCAATAAATTTGCCGAAGCCACCCTGGATTACCAGTGGATTCATCTGGATGCTGAAAGAGCAAAAGCGGAAAGTCCATACAAGACAACCATTGCCCATGGATATTTGAATCTTTCTGTACTGCCCTATTTATGGGGACAGATTGTGGAGGTGAACAATATCAAAATGCTGGTAAACTATGGCATCGAGAAACTCAGGTTCAACCACCCTGTTTTGGTTGACAATGAAGTACGGGTGCGGGCAAAACTAGCATCACTCATCAACCTGCGGGGAATCGCCAAAGCGGAAGTCAATGTTTCACTGGAGATAAAGGACAACAAGAAAAGCGCATTTGATGCAACGGTGGTTTTTCTGTACCATTTTATCTGAAAAAGTTTATCTCAGAACCAGTGATGAAGAGCACCAAAAATCCCGCTATCAATGAAATAACCGATCAGATGGTTGCCCGTCACGGGACAGCCGTTGATGCGGTTATTCCCTTGTTGCAGGATATCCAGCAGGAATTCAACTACCTTCCCGGACCTGCCCTCCGGCGAATTTGTGAGACCACCGAGATCACGCCTTCCCGGATCGCCGGCATATCTTCATTTTATGCTCAATTCAGACATTCACCTGCGGGTAAACACAGGATCAGGGTTTGCACAGGCACTGCCTGTCATGTAAAAGGCGCCCTCTTTGTATATGAAGCCTTCAGGCGCGAACTTAAGCTGGAAGGAGACGAGGATACCGACGCCTCCATGATATTTACGCTTGAGAAGGTCGCCTGCCTTGGCTGCTGTACCCTCGCTCCCGTGGTCAGGATCGATGAGGTCACCTACGGTCATGTGGTCCCTGAGAATGTCGAAGGTCTTTTGCGCGACTTTCTTACAAAACATCAAAATAGCATTGAACGGCAGCCACCGTATCAGGTCAGCCAGTCCGGCATACAGGGTGAAATACGCATCGGGCTTGGGTCCTGCTGCGTTGCCAGTGGCAGCTCGGAAGTTAAAAGCCAGCTGGAACAAACCCTTGCGCAGTCAAGAATCAGCGTAAATGTCCGGGAGGTTGGTTGTGTCGGGATCTGCAACCAGGTACCCATTATGGAGATTATTAAACCTGGCGAAAATCCGGTCTTTTACGCAAAAATAAAACCCGGCGATATCAGGAGTGTGGTTCTCAGCCATTTTAAGTCAGAAGGATATATCAACCGTTTTAAAACAGGATTCTTCAATCTTTTTGAAAACATCCTTTCAGATGGAATGCCATCCTCATTCAGAAAATACCTTGAAGAGCAGCGTGATACGCCCCTGTCAGGGTTCCTTGGCCCGCAGGTGAGCATTGCAACGGAGAACCGTGGTGTGTCAAATCCACTTGATCTGGAAGGCTACCGGCAATCGGGAGGTTTTGAGTCACTCAGAAAATGCCTCTCCATGATGACAACACAAAAAGTCATTGATGAAGTCACTACAAGTGGCCTGCGTGGCCGTGGAGGAGCCGGTTTCCCGACAGGCAGGAAATGGCAGCTGGTACAAGACCAGGCTGATACTGAAAAGTATGTGATCTGCAACGGCGATGAAGGCGACCCGGGGGCCTTCATGGACCGCATGCTCCTTGAATCCTACCCATTCCGCATCATCGAAGGAATGCTGATTGCAGGTTATGCAACCGGGGCATCTAATGGCATCTTTTACATTCGCGCTGAATATCCGCTGGCAGTGACACGCATCGGGGAGGCACTGCGGATTTGCAGGAGCAGCGGGCTCATCGGGACATCCATCTTCAATTCCGCCTTCTCCTTTGACATCAGGATCTTCGCAGGTGCCGGCGCCTTTGTTTGCGGGGAGGAAACCGCGCTCATCGCTTCTGTTGAAGGCAACAGGGGGCTTCCGCGGATGCGGCCTCCCTACCCTGTCGAAAAAGGGCTTTGGGGCAAACCGACACTGGTAAACAATACGGAGACTTTATCCCTGGTTCCATGGATCATTCACCATGGAGCAAAGGCCTTCGCAGGAATCGGAACTGCCGGCAGCAAAGGAACGAAGGTTTTTGCGCTTGCCGGAAAGGTCAAACGCGGCGGATTGATCGAGGTACCCATGGGAACCACCATCCGGAAGATTGTGGAAGAGATCGGGGGTGGCATTGCCGGCGACAGGAAATTCAAGGCTGTACAGATCGGCGGCCCGTCGGGCGGATGCCTGCCAGCCTCCATGGCCGACCTCCCGGTCGATTTTGAAGCTTTGAAAGAGGCGGGAACCATGATGGGAAGCGGCGGGCTCATCGTACTTGATGAGACAGACTGCATGGTCGATATTGCCCACTATTTTCTTTCGTTTACACAAAGTCAATCGTGCGGACGTTGCACATTCTGCAGGCTCGGCACCCGCAGGATGCTGGATATTCTCGATAAAATCCGCGAAGGAAAGGGAAAGCCTGAAGATCTGACCATCCTTGAAAAACTTGCCCGGAGCACCATTCGCGGCAGCCTGTGCGGGTTGGGGAAAACGGCGCCAAACCCGGTTCTCACCACCCTTCTCTATTTCCGGGAGGAGTACGAAGCCCATTTAGCCGGCCATTGCCCTGCCGGGAAATGCCTGCCGCTGATCCGGTACGAAGTCACCGCCGATTGCATCGGATGTACCAAATGTGCCCAGCGGTGCCCGTCGGATGCCATTGCATTCAAACCTTACGAACTGCACACAATCGATGTGGAGAAGTGCATAAAATGTGACATTTGCAGGCAAGTATGCCCGGCTGATGCCATCCTGATTCTTTGATATGATAAAGCTCACGATCGATCATCAACCCGTTGAGGTGCAGGAGGGAACTTCTGTGATGGAGGCTGCCTCCGTGCTCGGAATTACGATTCCGTCGATGTGCTATATGCAGGGGTATTCAAACCATCCGTCGTGCATGGTGTGCCTGGTAAAGGACCTTGACCGCGACAGCCTGTTTCCCTCCTGTGCCATGCCTGTTTCAGAGGGGATGAACATTCTCACCGGTTCTGCCGAAGTTCAGGAAGCAAGGCGCGAGGCCCTTGAATTGCTCCTGAGCGACCACCGGGGTGATTGTGAAGCCCCCTGCCGGCTCTCCTGTCCGGCATTTATGGATATCCCCCTGATGAACAGGCTGATCGCTGCCGGTGACTTTGATCAGGCACTTCGACTTGTCAGGGAAGAGATTGCTTTACCACTCGTTTTGGGATACATCTGCCCGGCTCCCTGCGAGAAGGCCTGCAAGCGAAAACCCATGGACCAGGCAGTTTCGATATGCCTGCTGAAACGGTCGACTGCGAAATATGTCCGATCAGCCAACACTGCAAAGCCTGATTTACCCAAAGCCGGCAGCAAAAAAGTCGCCATCATCGGCACAGGACCTGCCGGGCTCTCAGCTGCATTTTACCTGCTTCGTGCCGGTTATGCCTGTGTTCTTTACGACCAGCATGAAAATGCAGGCGGTGCGATGCGATATGAAATTCCCGATGATCATCTTCCCAAAGAGATGCTTGATACAGAAATCGGTGAGATTGTGAGAATGGGTGCTGAATTCCGCATGGGAAATCAGGTAACCCGGGAGTTGTTTCAGCAAGCCATTCTTCCTGATTTTGATGCAATAATCATTGCTGCCGGGGCCCGAAAACCGGATACGGCAGGCATCTTCGGACTGGAACCTGATGAGCATGGTGCCTTTTTCAATAAAAGCAACTTCTCCACCAGCATTCCCGGCGTTTTTGGTTGCGGTAACATCCTCAGGGAGCAAAGAATGGCAGTACATTCGGCCGCACAGGGAAAGATGGCTGCTAAACATGTGGAGGATTACCTGGCAGGGGGAATTTCAATTGAACATAAAGAGTTCAGACACACCGCTGTCTCGGTCACCGGGACCTTGCAAAAGTCGGAATGGAACGAATACCTTAAAGAAAGCATCCAGGACCAACGGGGTGAACCCATTGACGGGATCCTGAAAGGCCTGTCCGCGGCTGAAGCGATACTTGAAGCAAAGCGTTGTCTGCATTGCGATTGCCGAAAGCCTTCCAGCTGCAAACTCAGGAATTACGCAGTAGCTTATGGTGCCCACAGGAAAAGGTTTGCCGGCCCGGAGCAGAACCTGGTGACAAAATCGTTACAGCACGATGCGATTGTGTATGAAACAGAGAAATGCATCCGGTGTGGTTTATGCGTGGATATTACCGTGAAGCACGGGGAGTCGTTCGGGCTGGCCTTTGCCGGCAGGGGATTCGATGTGCGAATTTCGGTCCCCTTCAATGAAACAATCAGGGAAGCCCTCACCTTCACCGCCGGGGAGTGTGTGAAGGCATGCCCCACCGGGGCCCTGGCATTTAAAAATCAGGAAGAAAGGATTTCAGGATGAGTATTCCCAGAAGGATTTGGCAGTGCATTCTTGCAGTTTACTGGATAATCGGGATTTCCACTTTATCCGCCCAGGTTAAGAGTGCCGATTGCTGGCCATCTTTTCGCGGAGATCCGCAGCAAACGGGCAATGCACCTGTATCCATCCAGCCCCCGTTTAAACTTTTATGGACTTTCAAAACCGGTGATGCCATTAAATCATCTCCCGTGATCTGGAACGGCACAATCTATATCGGATCCAATGATGGATTTGTTTATGCAGTAAACAGCTCCGGAGGACTGAGATGGAAATTCAACACCGGCAATTCGGTGGAAGCACCTCCACTTGTTCATGACAATATGGTTTATGCCGGGAACCTGGCAGGTGTTATGTTCGCCCTGGATGCAAAAACCGGCGTGCTGAAGTGGAAATATACGGCTGACGGACAGATTTCCGGCTCAGTCAACCATGCCGTGAGCAGGGATCAAAAAACAACGTCGATCCTCTTTGGCAGTTATGACTTTAACCTTCACTGCCTGGATGCATCCACCGGCAAGGTTTTATGGAAATATGAATCGGGGAACTTCATCAACGGTACACCCGCAATCGGGGGAAAACTTGCAGTTTTTGGCGGGTGTGACGGGTTTTTTCACCTCATTGGCACCAATGACGGAAAGGCATTGGATAAGGTTGATCTCGGGGAATATATTCCTGCGTCTGCCGCAATAATCGGGGAGAAAGCCTATTTCGGCAATTACGATGGCGTCTTCTTCTGTTTTGATCTCCGTCAGAAGAAAATTCTGTGGAAAACCGAAGGAGGCGGGCCATTCCTGGCATCCCCGGCCATCTCGGCAGGCAAGGTCGTTACCGGCTCACAAAACAAATACATCTACTGCTTCGATGCCATGGGCGGGAAAGTGCTTTGGAAAGTCAAAACACTGGGGAAAGTTGATGCATCTCCTGTGATTGCAGGAGAACATGTAATTGCCGCATCCTCGGATGGCAGGCTGCATATACTGGACCTGAAAACCGGGAATATTTTGTGGGAATATGAGATTGGAAGTCCCGTCGTGAGCACTCCGGCAGTAACTTCGAAAATGATTGTGGTGGGGGCGATGGATGGGAAGATCTATTGTTTTGGGAAATGAAACACCTCACCCCCTGCACCCCCTCTCCCAAGGGAGAGGGGGACGGGCGTGAAAAAATTAAAGTTACTTATGAAAATTGTCAATATAGTTCCGGGGTTTGGCGGCACCTTTTATTGCGGAAACTGCCTTCGCGACAGCGCTTATGTAAATTCCCTGCGGGAGCTGGGTCATGATGCAATCACCCTGCCCATGTACCTGCCGCTTACCATGAACGGGGAATCGACAAACGAAGATTTGCCGGTTTTCTATGGGGCGGTGAACATCTATCTCAAGCAGCAGTTCCCCATGCTGAGACACATGCCGGGATGGATGGAGAACTTCTTCGATTCGAAACCGATGCTGAAATATGCCGCAAAAAAATCCGGCTCTACCCGTGCGAACGGACTGGAAGAACTCACCGAGTCGATGCTGCTCGGACAACAAGGGCATCAGAATCACGAACTCGACCGGCTGGTCGATTTTCTGAAACACCATGAGAAGCCTGATGTGGTACATTTTTCCAACGCCCTGCTGCTTGGAATGGCAAACCAGATAAAGGAGGAGGTTAAGGCAAGCATCGTGTGTTCGCTCCAGGACGAAGATGTATGGGTTGATGCCATGAAACCACCCTGGCAGGAGAAAATCTGGAAGCTGATGGCAGAGAAAGCCAGGGATGTTGATGCCTTTATCTCTGTAAGTTCCTACTTTGCAGGCATCATGAAGGACAAACTTAACATTCCGGATTCCAAAATGAATGTCGTGCACATTGGTGTAAAACCGGAGAATTACACCTTTACGGAGCCGGCCGGCTCACCACAGGCAATCGGTTACTTATCCAGGATCTGCGAAGAGAACGGATTTGAGATCCTTGTCGATGCCTTTATCCTGCTGAAGGCAGATCAACGGTTTAAAGACCTGAAATTAATCGTTACCGGGGGCATGACCGGGGATGATGAGGCGTTCCTGCAGCGACAACTCAAAAAGATGGAATCTAACAACATCCTTCAGGATGTTGACATCCTGAAGGACTTTACCGGGAACGCCCTTCACGGTTTCTTCGAATCAATATCCGTACTTTCTGTACCGGTTTTGCACGGTGAGGCTTTCGGACTTTACCAGATCGAGGCGCTTGCTTCCGGCGTTCCGCTCGTCCAGCCTGATCTTGGCGCATTTCCGGAGATCATTCATGCAACCGGCGGTGGAATTATTTATCGGCCCAATACGGCACAATCACTGGCGTCAAGTCTTGCTGAACTGCTTTCAGATCCGGTGAAACTTGATCTATTGAGTAAGGCCGGCAGAAAATCCGTGGAAGATCACTTTGATTGCCGGAGTCTTACAAAAGAGATGCTGAAGGTATATGATCATGTTCTCAGATAAAACATGCATGGAGAAAAACCTGCAGTATCCTGCTTCAATTCTATATTAATTATATGATTAATCACTATTATACCAGTTGGTTGTATTACCTGATCAAACATTCTTGTGCCGTAGGCACGTAATATGGGTAGAATATTGTTTTTGCGTGAAGTTATCTCGTCCCGTACGGGACGAAATTCTTCACCGTCACCCCTTGCTACCCATCTTTGGTCCCTCCGGGACCGGTTTTTGCTGAAACAGATGCCCCTGAGGTTTCCCTTGGTAACCAATTTATGCCTTAAGAACCCTTGTAGATATTGATAAAATTCATTACTGGTAAGATTGTGAATAATCAATTAATTTTTGATGATCTTCATTGACTCCATGATTTTTCCCTGCAGCACACGAATGCAATAAACCCCTGCCGGCCAGCCTGAAATGGAGAACTCATGTTGCTTTATTCCATAAAACTCTTCCGACAGGACCTTTTCCCCCAAAAGCCCATACACTTCCACAGCCACTTTTTCGCCCGAAACTTTCCCCACTGATTCAAACCTGAAATTTCCGGTTGTGGGATTGGGATAGATTTTCCAGGATGGCTGCTCACTGTGTTCCGGCATTGCCAGTTTCACTGTATTTTGAAAAAACACCGGAGGGCTGATGCAGCTTGAACATGGTGATGCGATGGTGCCCCATAAGTAACCTCCCGGCTGGACTGTTGTTCCGGGCATAAAACTAATTTTCTGTCCGGCTGTCATGAAGGCCTCACCTCCGGGCTGAACAAGAAATGTGGTGCCATCTCCCGCGACTGTAATGGTTTGGACGGCATTGTAACATTCCGTTTCACCGATTGTACCGGCAATTGCATACGTCGCAGGAATCGGAATCACAGATATTTGCAAAGTGGAAGCGATCCCATTTCCTGCCTGATTAACTCCTTTTACAGTGATATTCCCTGAAACTGCAGTAATTCCATAGTCAATTGTAATGCTGATCGACGAACTTGTTCCTGCTGCCCCGACAGGTAAAGTCCATAAATAGGACACGGCATTGGGAATGACAGGGACAGTATAGGTTACGGAAGTTTGTCCCTGACAAACAGTTGATAATCCGGATATTGATCCTGCAGCAGCAGGCAGTACTGACTGATCGGCAAAAATCCCGGTACTCATGTTGAAATATGAGCCGGATGACGATACTTCAAATTTCACGGCTCTCACCATGTATACGTTATTTCCCGCCATGTTCGGCGTGTTGTCGGTATAGGTAACAGATGGAACCGGCGTAGCATTCAGCCGAATAAAAGTGCCGGTAACTGCATCTGAACGGTAAATGTTGTACCCCGTAATATTATTATCCGGCGAGGCTGTCCAATCCAGTTTTAGCCCTTCCGCCACAGGGCTCAGGGTGAGGTTGCTCACCGGAGAAACCACATGAAGACGGAGCGTTGGATCGCCCATAAGAACCATGTGTACACCTCCGAGAAGCTGGTTGTTTCCGGGATCATAAATCGTTGTATTATTTTGACTTTGCCTCGTTGAGAACCCAATGGTCTCGCCCAAACCCATGTGATGGAAATACCAGCGCGGACCACCTCCGGTCCAGCAGGTTGCTAAGGCCATTCCATTGTTCGCCAGCGGTGCGCGAAGCAGGTTATTGGGGAGTGGCAAGCCACCCTTTGCCCATTCTACAAAGTAACTGCCATATAGTTGCATGAACACGGTATGAATGTTACGGGATATGCACTGCGTACTTGTAAAAACCGTACCGCCGCAGCTTGTATCTGATCCTCCACCGGCCATGTATGCCCATAAATAGGAACTGTTTTCCAGTGCATCAATAAATGCGGAGCAACTATTATTGGCGGTGCAGCCATTTGTATTCATCTGTTCAATATTCCCATAACCGATCATCGGAGAAAAACTTCGCCACGCCACAGCTGAGGTCGAAGGAACACTGTTATCGAAATGCGTGTTTATCAATGCCTTTGGAAGGGGATTGATTGATTTATGCCTGAATGCATGGTTTTTATTGAGATATTGAGCGATCAGGTCGGCCTCACTGAGGGCAAAGCCGGTCATGTTATACATATCTATTCGTCCAACCTGCAACTCAGCGGGAGAAGGTATGGTTGACTGATCCCATTTGCCATCACCCGGCACATTTGGCGTAAAAATAGTTCCTGTATTGTTTGTAGTCACAGTAAAGTCAGTCCACAAGCCATCAATATCTGCATAAAAAACGTCAGCAGGCTGTGCCCCGATACGCTCAGCATGACCATCCGGGGCGAAATTACCTGAATAGGGAATGGCAAAATGTCCAATAATCAACAATGCCTTAACATTGGACGATGGCAGGTTATATTGACTGACAACCCAATTTTTCACAGTCACATCGGTACTTGAATGGGGAAAATCCTGCCGGATGACTTTCCATCCATCACCTGCAAGATCAGCAGCAAGAATTTCCAATTCATTATCCAGGTATGCGGAAAAGGTGTTGTCAACCGCAACAAGTACGGTACCCCTGCTATCCGGCGCCGGTATTTCAATTCCTGAATATACATATCCGTAAGCAACAATAAGCGGAGTCGTTTTGGTAACCCTGTACTCATAAATAACACCCTGGGTAACATTGTAATCCACATAAGTCAAAGTTGAACCGTTGAGGGTGACTACATTCGTCCAGGTTGTCTCAGAAGGAAGTTTCCTGTCGACGAGGTATGTGAGTGCATTCAGGTCATATTGCCAGGCAAGAGTTATTGTTGGCGGGTTATTGGCAGCGGTGGCTGCAGTTAACACGGAATAATCAATCCCCGTTGGTGAATTCATGATATAAAACGCTGCATTGCTGACATCATTAACAGCAGTATTTGCAGCGTTCGAAGCTCTTACAAGGCAATTCACAGAGGGATTATTGGGAATATTCCATGCATAGCTACCCGCAGAGGCCGGAGTGGAGGCAACAACCAGCAACCAGTTATTTCCCCCATCAATGGAATATTCAAGTCTCAGGTTTGCAATTCCTGCCTGAACCTGCCAGATAATAAATCGTTTGGTCCCAAATTGAAATATTTCACCTCCATTCGGTTGCAACAATACAACAGGCTGAGCAGGTGCGGAAACTGTATATTTCACAACACCAAAATCCCCAACTGCAAAACCCGTGGATGCATCGATCATGTCTATTTCCCAGAGTGTTCCTGAAGAATAGCCGGAATACTGAGCCGCCCACGACACACCTCCATTGGCAGTAGAAAGAATAATCCCCTGTCTTCCACAAGCATAGCCAACCAACGGATTGATAAAATCAACGCTTAGCAGTTCGTATGAGGTTCCGGAAAACTGTGCCTGCCACGTTGAAGCTCCTGCATCTGCAGTATGCCGGATATTGCCATTGGTACCCACGATCCAACCGTTATTTGCATCTGTAAAATGAATATCACTGAGAGAGTTGAACGTGTTGATTCCAGGTAACTAATCAGTCCTATTTATAATGCGCGATTACATTGAGGGCTTGCAGCACAT
>CAYHGE010000099.1:9158-11751 GCA_964355945.1 uncultured Draconibacterium sp. | reverse complement strand
GGATGCATCGCGGTTTCCGGCGGACTGGAGGTTGCCTCCGACCGTATTCTCAGGATGATCAATAAGGGGGTCACGGTAATACAGGTGGCGCGGGTTGCCGACAACTTCACCTCCGCAGGGATCATGGTCCATGCTTACCTGATGTACGGATTTCCTACGCAGACAAGCCAGGAGACCATTGATTCGCTGGAGGTGGTTCGCCAGCTGTTCATGCACAATATCATTCAATCGGGCTTCTGGCATCAGTTCGCGATGACTGCCCACAGCCCGGTGGGAATGGATCCCCGAACGTTCGGTGTTGAGAAAGATAATGCTCCGCAGGGAACCTTTGCCAACAACGATCTCGTTTCGGTCGACCGCTCAGGATGCGACCATGAAACCTTCAGCGAAGGGTTGAAAAAGTCGCTCTATAATTACATGCACGGCATTGGCTTTGATCTCCCGCTGCAGGAGTGGTTTGATTTCCGCATCCCTCGCCCAGCGGTCAGGCCCGGGTTCATTCAGCAGGCAATATCCCATCATCCCCACCAGGAATTGAACCTGCATTCCCTGGTCCTGTTTTCAGGTTGTATTCCAACGGTCACTTTGATGGTCAGGCAAAAAAAGGGAAAATCAATTCCGTCGGCACTGATCACCATTCAGACCAGGCAGCAGGAGGTGACCATTATAACTACCGAAGCTATCGGGATATGGCTGAAGGATCTCTTTCCCCGGCTTTGCATCGGAGACCATGAGCCCATAACATTGAAACAGCTGGAAGAGTCTTATATCCTGAGCGGATTGACAGGCTTTGCCTCTTTCAGGGAGGGTGCAGTGATGGATTTCCTGAAAAAAAACGGGTTATTGGTGATTTGAATGCTGTTCAGGCATTTATCCCGATGATTTGCATGGCAATTTTGATCCCGTCAGCGGCACTTGAAACGATTCCCCCCGCGTAACCACTACCCTCCCCGGCAAGAAAAAGGTTTTCAAAGCCGGTGCACAACCCGTTCTTTTCGCGCAGCACCTGGATCGGAGAGGATGTTTTGCTCTCCAGTCCCAGGAGGATCCCTTTGCTGTAGCCATGCAGGCGCCGTTCGAAATCAATTAACCCGGCACGGAGCGCACCAGTCACCACCGGGGGAAGCATGTTCCACAACGGAGCCGGCTTCAATCCGAGCGGGTAACTTGTTTCAGGAATGGCCCTTGGTTCTGTCGAATTGATGAAATCGCTGATGCTGCAGAAAGGGGCGCTGTACCCATCGGAATAGTCATGGAATGAATGTTCCAGATCTTCGAGCCATTGAAGCGCCTCCAGCGGGGTGACCTGTCGCCCTGCAAGCTGGTCGGGATGGACACCTGCCACGCATCCCGCATTGGCAAATTTACCGTTGCGCCGGTAGTTGCTCATTCCATTCACAATATTGAGATGGCTGTAGGTTGCCGCGGGAACCACCATGCCGCCCGGGCACATGCAGAAGGAGTAAACGGAGTGTTTGCCATCGCCCTCCGAGGTTAGCCTGTACTCGGCAGCTTTAACACCGGCAAGGTTCCCGATGCCCCACTGGGAGCGGTTGATCTCTTCCTGCCGGTGTTCGGCACGAAACCCGATTGCGAAATTTTTGGTACGGAACTGCACACCCCGGGCAATCATCATGCGGTAGGTTTCATAGGCGGAGTGGCCGGGCGCAACAATGAAATAGTCGCCGGAAAGCGATTCACTGCCTGCCATTGCTTCTGTGATGGTGCCCTGGTTGTTTACAAGGTCGGTCAGGGTGGTTTCAAACCGGATCTCTCCGCCAAGCTGCCGGTATGTCTCGCGAAGGTTCTTCACCACCATCCGGAGGTTGTCGCTGCCCACATGGGGATATGCCATGTAACGAATCTCAGCCGGTGCGCCTGCGTCAATATAATTCGAGATAAAAAAGTTACGCTCTGCGGATATGTGTTTTGACCGGGAGGTGAGCTTGCCGTCAGAGAAGGTTCCTGCCCCACCCTCTCCGAATGCATAGTTGGACACCGGGCTGAATTTTCCGGTTTTCTCAAACAGCCTGATTCCCTGCGCGCGTTTTTCCACTTCAGCGCCCCGTTCAAGCAAAACCGTGTCGAACCCGGCTTTCTGAAGTACCAGCGCAGCGAAAAAGCCTGCAGGCCCGCTTCCTGTGATGATGATTCGCTTGTTTCTCGTTTTATATGGGATGTTCAAAGGCTCTGCCTGTTCAGGATCCTTGTCCTTCAGCGAGTTGCTGTGAACTGCAATGCGAAGAAGCCAGTGGATGTTGCCCTTCTTCCGGGCATCGAGGCTTTTATTTTCGATTTGCCAGGTGAAGTCGGTCAGCCGGAGCTCTTTACCGATCCGCTGCTGCAGGTCGGTATCCGAATAACCTGTGGGAACTTTGATCTCGATGATTTTATAACCCATGCAACGATTTTTTTTGCAAAGATCGGAGAATTATAAGAGGATTTACGATTGGACGATTTACGATTTACGAATAAAATGACGATTGACCGATTTACGATTAGTGCTCCTCAATCGTAAATCGTAAATCAACCAATTCAATCTGCAATCGTCAATCGTCCAATCGTAAATCAAAGCAATTCAATCTGCAATCGT
>CAYHGE010000099.1:7026-9058 GCA_964355945.1 uncultured Draconibacterium sp. | reverse complement strand
CGTCCAATCGTAAATATACTATTCTTTCCAAATTCTCCGTTATCCTTCTACCTTTGCTGTTTCCATGGCTTTACATTTACGGTTTATTTGCATTCTGCTGCTACTCTCACCCGTTGCTTTCGGGCAATCCGGCCCGAATTTCAGCCAGACAGCTGTGAATCATCTGAGGAAAGGAGAATATGTTGAAGCCCTCGAGTACCTCAACATCGCCATTCAAAAGGATCCCGGGGTTCCGGAGCTTTACTTTCTCAGGGGATATTCCAAATACGGCCTCGATGATTTTATCGGGGCGGAGCAGGACTATTCGCAATCCATTGAATTATCGCCATTTCTGGCGGATGTGTTTACCAACAGGGCCATTGTCCGCAGCCAGCTTCAGAACTACAAAGGTTCCATGGAGGATTTTGACAGGGCGCTGGAGCTGGACGGTTCCAACGGGGAGACCTGGTTTCACAGGGCCCGGACCAACCTGCTTCTGAAGAAGTACTATTCATGCATCGTTGACTGCAACAAGGCCATCCAGCTTCAATGCAAGGGGGAATCGGTATATATTCTCAGGGCCAGCGCGGAACAGGAGATCAAACGATATAATGAAGCCATTGAAGACCTTGATAAGGCCCGGAAAATAAATCCGGAAAACGGTAATATCTATTCACAGCGCGGGCTGGTTTGGAATGACCTCAACCAGGTGGATTCTGCCATTGTCGATTTCAGTCGTGCCATAGAACTGGATTCAACAAACACCTTCGCCATGTTCAACCGGGCACTGGTATTGCTGAAGAAAAAAGACCAGGAACCTGCGCTGAGAGATCTGAACACCGTGATCCGCATCTCTCCTTACAATTCGTATGCATATTATAACCGCGCGATCCTCCTGATCGGCATGAACGAGAAGCGAAAGGCAATCCGTGACTTCGACATTGTGAGCAAACTCGATCCCAAAAACATCATCAGCTATTACTACCGCAGCAAACTGAAAGCGGAACTTGGCGATTTTGAAGGGGCGCTGGAAGACCTCGACAAAACAATCGCGTTGTTGCCCGATTACACCGAAGCGTGGTACGACCGGTATGAGGTGAAGCTGAAGCTGAAAGACCAGAAGGGGGCTCAATCCGACTACCGTCAGGCCATGGAGCTGACCCGGAAAAACAACCTGAACCCCGACAGCCTGAAAGTGGAGCGTAAAGATTACCTGAAGAGCCTTGTCAAACTGAGCGGTGATTTCGAGGAGATGAATACCATGAACAGCAAGCTTCAGAACCAGTCGGTTGACATTCAGCTGAAGCCCATGTTCAACCTGCTGATCTGGAAGACCAACTTCGACAAGGTGAAACTCTATGACGTTTATCAGAAAGAGCACTATTTCACCAACATCCTCACCCTGACCAACGTTACCGGGTTGATTCCCGACTCACTGCTTCGGCTTGAGATGGTCCTGCAAACGCATCTGATCGATTCGGCCGGGTCAAAATCTGAAACCCATTTCCGGAGGGGCATTGTCTATTTCCAGGAACACAACCATGAACGGGCGATTGAGGAGTTCAATAGAGCACTTGCAGCAGATTCCGGGTGTATTGATGCATTGTTCAGCCGGGCCATGGCACGGTATGAGCTGATCCAGGTGATCAATTCAAAGGAAGATAATCAGCAGGAGATGATCATGGGAAAGGTTGCCGCAAAGCCGCAGAGCCCGAATATTTCTTCCACACTGGAGCACACCTATTCCGCTGTGATTCAGGATCTCGACAAGGTGCTGGCAATGGATCCCGACTTCCCTTTTGCCTGGTACAACAGGGGTTATGTCAACAGCCGCATGGGAAATTACCGTGCTGCGATTGATGATTTCTCCAAAGCGATCGCCCTGCGCAACGATTTTGCCGAAGCATATTACAACCGTGGATTGATGAGCATCCTGCTGCTTGAAAACCACCCCGGATGCCTTGACCTGAGCCGTGCAGGCGAGCTGGGGATCACGGATGCGTATAAGGTGATGAAACGGTATTGTTACAAATAACAAAATGCAAATTGCAAA
>CAYHGE010000099.1:3521-6926 GCA_964355945.1 uncultured Draconibacterium sp. | reverse complement strand
CAAATTGCAAATTGCAAAATTTTGGATAATTAGGCTATATTTGCATTTCATTGGGACGTTAGCTCAGCCGGTTCAGAGCGCATGCCTCACACGTATGAGGTCACTGGTTCGAATCCAGTACGTCCCACCAGTAAAATCAAGGTTTGCTGAGTTTCAGGCAACCTTGATTTTTTTATTTCAGACGACATGAAGAATTTTGGAACGACGCTTCTTTTTCTTCTGCTGGCATTTGCCGGACAAACCCAGACTGCCCAGGAATTCTATGCCAAAGGAATTGAAAAGTTTAACCTACAGGAATACCGGGGAGCGATAATTGATTTTACAAACGCCATTGATTCAGACCCTAACTTTGCTGATGCTTATATATACAGGGGTATTGCAAAAATGAAGATTCCGGACTTTACAGGGGCAATTGATGACATTAATAAAACTATTAAAATTTCCCCACATGATGCAGAAGGTTATTACACGAGGGGTTATTATTGGTACACTCTTGAAAATTATTCGGATGCACTTGCCGACTTCACAAGGGCTATTGAAATCAACCCAGCTTATACAGAGGCATATTTCAGCCGGGGCATAATAAGGAGAAGTCTTAATGATTACGAAGGAGCATTGAATGACTTGAACAAAGCGATCAATTTTGAATCCAACAATGATGAATCATATTGCCTCAGAGGGAATATAAAGAATAAGCTTGAGGATTTTCAAGGTGCATTTGATGACTTTTCGCAAACAATAAAGATTAATCCGTTTTATCCGTCTATTTTCCTCTATCGGGGCATGGCCAGATATAACACCCTGGACTATTCAGGATCAATTGAAGACTTTTCAAAAGCAATAGAAACCGATTCCGGTTCAGTAATGTCATATGTCTGCAGAGGTATCGCATACAGCCAGCTCGACAACAATGTAAAAGCAATTGATGACTACACAAAAGCCATCGCATTCATCCCTGATTCTGCAGAGATCTATAACCACAGAGGTTATTCCTACCATTTACTTAAGAATTTCAAGCAGGCAATCGTTGACTATTCCAGGGCCATCAAACTCAAACCCGCCTATAGTGAGGCCTATTTTAACCGGGGTGTTTCAAAAGGCAGTTTATCGGATTACCCGGGGGCCATCGCCGATTACACATCCGCCATCGCAAATTTTCCCGGCTATGCAGAGGCATACTGGAAACGCGGGAATATCAGAGCCTTTAATAAAGACTACCGGGAAGCCATTACCGATTACACCCAGGCAATTGAAATCTACCCTGAATATGGGTCAGCTTATTTCAGCCGCGGATTTTCCAGGAAGATCCTGAAAGATTACCAGGGAGCCATCGTTGATTTCACCAGGGCTGTTGAACTGGATTCTACCGACGACAGGTGGCACACTTCCCTGGGAGTAATTTATTCGCAGATAAAAGAATATCCCAAAGCCGTCACCTGCTACAAAAAAGCGCTGACGCTTAATCCGGAAAACACAACCGCCCTCGACAATCTTGGCTACTGTTTTTTAGCCAGCGGGGAATATGGTTCAGCACTAGAGTCTTTTGACAAATGTATTGGTTTGCAACCTGAGAATGTTGATGCCATTCTTGGATGTGCGCTGGCATGTTACTACAGCAATGATATTTCGAATGCCAGGAAACAAATTGACAGGGCAAAAGTCCTGAAACCTGTTCTAAAACAGCAAGCAGCTGGTTTTGAGGAATTTAAAAAAGAAGGATGGTTCTATTCTGAAAGAAATGATGATGCCTTAAAGAAAATGCTTTCTGAATGGAATTGACAATTCCTCAGAAAAGAGGTAAAACCAACCTACTTGTGCTCCTTGCCCCTACCTGGCTTTCGGGACGAACTTGCCGCCACCCCTCCGAAGATCCCTGAAAATTCATACAACGACTGGGGAATATGGCTGCATGAATAGAGCGGATCTCCTGAATTTGCACACTGCCTGTCGCGGTTTACCGACCATATTGCCAGCCTGTTGATGTTTTTCTGCTGCGCCCAGGTTGCAAGATCGGCAGCGTCGTCAAGATAGAATATCTCACCCTGGACGTCATTAAAGCCTATCATCGGGGTAATTCCTATTTTTCTCCATGCCAGTGAGTCGGTCAGGGGTATGCCTGAGTTCAGGTAGATGTTTTTTATCTGTAAGAAAACCGCTTCCCCTGCAGATATTGCCGCTGCGCCCATGTCGAGTCCTGAAGGGCCGTAATCCATGGCCATAACATTCACACAATAGATGTCAACACCCTGGTTCAATGCAGTTTGAACCACATTCAATCCATCCGCGCTGAGGCCATCCGGCATGACAGGCAGGGTAATGCTGATTTTCAATGCAGGGTATTCATTCTGCAGCAGCTTCATCGCCTTGGAGCGGCGAAGTACCGACTGCGGCTCGGCAACCATGAATCCCTCGATATCAAAGTCGATGCTTGTGAGTGCGTAGGCGTCAATCACCGTTTTATAGGCATCCCTCGCCTGGAATTCATCTGTGGAGGCATAGGCGAGCTCTACCCCGCTGGCCCCGCCGAACGACATGATGACATCGCCTCCCTGGCTCCGCAAGGCGGCAATTTCAGCCTGGTAATAGTCCATGCCCAGCGAAGAAAAACCTCCCCAGCAGGGGTTGGCTCCTGAAGCAGATTGATTGTCAACAATAAACGCGCAGGAATAATTGTGAATTCCTGTTTCGGCAACGTTCTGGATCTGGAAATTGGGCCACAGGCAGCAATCCACGTAAGGAGCGAACATTAAACCAGCAGAAAGCGGAGGCGGAGGCTGTGGTATGGATGTGCCGCAAACAGCCATCCAGGCAATGCCTGTATAAAAGTTAAGGCAGCTGGTGGTGATGTTGAAGACGATCAGGCCTGTTGCCGGGTTGCTGATGGCCTGGATCTGGGTTGTGGTCATCCTGGGAACCAGCAAGCCTTTATCCTGTGATTTGATGTCGAGAATAGCCGAATTGTCAGGCAGGGAGCCATCATTATTGATACTCACCTGGGCATGGCCCCTGAGTAAAAAAGCAAACACCGGCAGTAAAAACAGGTAACGTTTTTTCATGATTGAAAACTAAAGGCTCAAACAGGTCAACTCCTTTACAATGTTAAGGATTTATTCCGTCAGGCGAGCTATCAACAAAAAAAACATCATTTTAAAGATGGCTTTACTTTTTCGATTTCGTATAGAAATTGAATATCGGAATATCTACAACCAGCGAAGCGCTGAACCGCCAGTATACATTGTCCTGGTAAGTGTTGACGTACTCGCCCGGGTTGTTCTTGTCTTCGACATACACACTTCGCAGGTTCGGGCCAACCTGGGCGCCGATGTTGAACGACAGCGGGCACTTTGGAAAGCCGACGGAGAAGAAGAGCCCCGGAGAAAAAATATCCTGAAGTTTGATGGTCGG
>CAYHGE010000099.1:0-3421 GCA_964355945.1 uncultured Draconibacterium sp. | reverse complement strand
CTTCCGGAGGGCAGGGCTGCTGATTCAATGGCAGACTCAACCTCGTCGGAGGTTTTTGCCGTGGCCACCGTGGAGATAAATACACCATACCGGGTGAGCTTTTGCAGCAAATCTTTGGAAGAAGCCAGTGAATCCTCCAGGTTCCTGAGCGGTTGAAGAGAAGATTTATCACGGCCTGCTGCCTGTTGCAGCGATTGATCATACTCTTTCTGCAGCGGTTTTGTCCTGACAAGATTATAAATGATAACTGCATGGTTTACCGCGAGTGAATAGTTCCTGCGGTTGATGGCGATCGCAAGGTCGGCGGTTTTATACGAAATTTTGAAATAATCTTTCAGCTGTTCATGAAGGTTAAAATTCACCAGGGTATTAAAATGCGGCAGGTCGCAGATCATGGTGCCATATTCCAACAGACCGACTGACGTGGTAAAATACTTCGCATAATTCTCAACGGCAAGGGAGTCATTCGCCGGCTTTGAATGGTTTTTCACCAGGTTGTTCAGGTCATTTACCTTCACGGCAAATTTCGTTATAAAGCCTTTGTAAGCCACGTAATCGCTGTCGAAATCGACCTTTTTCAATGATTCGACAAATGATCCGCTGGTATATTTAATTGAATCGAACCGGTCGTTTTGAGCCACCTGGTAAATGAGTCCGAAATAAATTTTAAACGCAACCTTGTTGTTGACCAGCTCGTTTGCCGTTTTCAGATCAACCCAGTAATTTCCCTCCCGGGGTGCGTTCTCCCGGAAAGATTCGCTGATGAGCTGGAGGGTTTGAACGGATCCGCTCCAGTTGAGGTTAAAGTATCCTGACTCTCCCTTCTTCTTAAAAAACTCATCCAGCGGAAACTGGTCGATCATCTCGCCGGGATGAACCTGGCTTTTCAATGATGCGGTAAGATAACAGGCCGTGTTGATGCTGACTGCCAATCCGAAATGCTTGTTGAAAAAGGCGTCATGGTTGGGGATGATCCCTGGCAGGTTTTGATCCAGGATGATGATATCCGTAAGAAAGGCATCGCGCAGGTTTTGAATATACCGGTTGTAATCGTAAATCTCATCCCCGATGGCATCGAGCAACTCCCAGGTGTTCGGGAACAGGACCCGGATGTCAGCATATTTCGGATTATTCAGGGTCTCCCTGAATTTACTGAAGAAGGCGACATTCAGCTCCTCTTTGGTACGCTTCACCAAAAATTTGGCAAGCCCGTCGGCAATGCTGGTCACATCCATTCCGCCGATGGCGTTTCCGATACTTTTCGATGCCCCGGAGACCAGGCTATGAGAGGTTCCCCGTTGAAAAAATCCTCCGATAAAGGGGTTTTCAGAGAAAGTTGAAGAGGGTGTTCCGTCTGGATCGAAAATGTATTTTGAAAGGAGGCTGTCAACCTGCAACTTTTTGTCAGGATTGAATTTGCCTTTCGAAATATAGCTGCTGAGTTTAAGGGCGTCGTTGACGGCGAACTGGCTGAATGAAGATTGACTAAGCAGAAAACAAGTCAACCAGATTAAAATTGTTTTTTTCATAACGGTTGATATAGGGTCTGTGACATCATTTATTCGAATAAGCACCATCATAAAAACTCCATTATAGAAACCTCAGTCGGCATGTCAAAGACCCTTCCCCGGCCCTCCCCTTGAAGGGGAGGGCCGGGGAAGGGTCATTTAAACAAAAGTTCCATCAATTATTATTCCTTGTGTTCACGGTGCCTCCTTTGTGCCATAGTGATTACCATTGAATCCGTATCCGGAATTCAGACATTTTGCAGCACATGGTAACAAAATGTTGAATCATCAGCATAGTCAATATCATCAAGTGCCATCGAATAATTATTCAATAGTTCCAGCATCTCCACTTTTGACAACCGGCCTGATGACATGGTCCGGTTGACGGAAATCGCCAGTGCAATGATCCCGGAAATAAAGGCGGTGGTCATGCTGCACCCTTCCTGCTGCTGGTAATTTAACGGGGCATTAAAGGTCGATAAATAATTGATTGTCGGGCCGGCGATATTCAGATTTTTTGAATAAACCGGGTTTCTTTTAAAATACCCCTGGGAGACCGATGCCACAGAAATTATTTCAGGGCATGATGCCGGAAAGAAAAGTTTGCTGTTGCGCAGGTCGCCACTATCGCCGCCTGCTGCCACCATGATGATGTTTTTATCCCCGATTTCTTTGATTTTGTCCCTCAGCGCGGTGATTATTGCCTGGTCGGCAGCGGTGGATTCTCCCTCCGCGTCAACATTGAGGCTCAAACTCATGTTGATGATGTCAGCCCCGTTTTTCATGGCAAAATCGAGAGCATCCAGCATGCTTTGATAGATTCCGGTATCTCCCCCATCCTTGTTGTCAGGTAGAACCTTCAGGCAAAGCAATTCTGCGGAAGGGGCAACACCAACAATACCCTGTGTTGCCGGTGATCGTGCTCCGATCAGGCCGGCAACATGGGTTCCATGTCCTGTGTAGTCAATATTATCTTTGACTTTTGTGAAATCTTCAGCGATGGCAATGGCGCCTCGCAGGTCGCTATGGCCGGAAAACACACCTGTATCGAGAATGGCAACTTTCACGCCTTGCCCTTTCGTCTTCCGCCATTCATCAGGAATCTGCAGAACTCCGGTATTCCAGTCCATCGTACCCCGGTTAAAATTCTTTAGAAGAGAGTTCTCCCGATTCGGGCAGGATGATCTGCCTCACATTCTTTGGCTGATTGATGTAATTCGGACGCCGGGCCACATACAGCTGGCTCTTGTCTTTTCTGACAATACACACTTTATCAGACTGATTTCCACCGAGGATATGGTAGCACTTGGCATCTTCCCCGACATAAATGGCCACATGGCCGGCTTTTTTCCCGTCGGGTGTTGTTCTGACAAAACAAAGGACATCTCCCAGCATGGGTGTTTCGGCATGGGTTCCGAAAGTTCCCCAGTTCAATGCCCAGAGCGGATCCTTTACGACCTGCCGGCCACTTCTCTTTACAACCACCGCCATGAACAGTCCGCACCAGGGAATTTCATCGGATTTATAGACAGCAGCAACATCGGCTCCGACCTCCTTCGCCCAGGCGATGATTACAGGGTTGTTTGCCGTACCGGGTGTTTCGATCACATCGATCAGGTTTATTGCTTCATTCAGCATTTTCGGACCGCCTTCTGCAGCGAGCCATTGATATTCTTTTTTAAGTGGCATATAACTATCTTTTGGGTGAAACTAAGTTATGTATTTTTCAAAATCACAGAAAGGATTGGATGGTTTTTATTTTAATCCAGTCTGAATAACAAAACAAAGATAGTATAAACAGAAGGTGAAGTCAACACTTTTGATTAATAATATTGTGATTAAGCGCATTCATACCAGGAGTTAATAATTGATAGACCTTTGAAACCAAATGACCCCTCCCCGGCCCTCCCCTT
>CAYHGE010000098.1:0-12119 GCA_964355945.1 uncultured Draconibacterium sp. | reverse complement strand
GTTCGTGAAGTCATTGCCAGGGCGCAGGAAGCAGACGACAGCCCCTTTTTATTTATCGATGAAATTCATCGTTTCAGCAAGTCACAACAGGATGCTTTGCTCGGAGCTGTTGAAAAAGGTGTGGTAACCTTTATCGGCGCCACCACGGAGAATCCGTCGTTCGAGGTAATCTCTCCGCTCCTGTCCAGGTGTCAGGTATACATTTTAAAGCCATTGGAAGAGCATCACCTGCTGAAATTGCTTGAGCAGGGTCGCATCCATCTGGAGAACAATCTGAAAATCGATATTAAAATTACTGAACCTGAGGCAATGATGCGTATTTCTGGTGGTGATGCGCGAAAATTACTGAATGCACTTGAATTGGTTGTGACAACAGAATCGAAGCAAGGTATTCCGATCAGGATTACCAACGAAAAAACCATCAAAATTATTCAGCAGAACCTGGCCATGTACGATAAAACCGGAGAGATGCATTACGACATCATTTCGGCCTTTATCAAATCGATGCGCGGGAGTGATCCAAATGCAACAGTTTACTGGCTAGCAAGGATGATAGAGGCGGGAGAAGACCCAAAGTTTATCGCCAGGAGAATGTTGATCCTCGCTTCGGAAGATATCGGGAATGCAAACCCCAACGCATTGCTGCTTGCAACTGCCTGTTTCCAGGCCGTTGAGGTGATCGGCTATCCCGAGTGTGACCTTATCCTGTCGCAAACTGCCATTTATCTGGCATGTTCCGTTAAAAGCAATGCATCATACCTTGCCATACGCAATGCCCAGAAAACATTCAAAGATGCCGGAGATCTTCCGGTGCCGCTGCATATCCGTAACTCCCCTACAAACCTGATGAAGAAAATCGGGTATGGAAAGGATTATAAATATGCCCACGATTTTGACAACAATTTTATTGAGCAGGAGTTTCTTCCGGAGAAGATAAAGGGTTCCAAATTTTATGATCCGCAGAATAACCAGCGTGAAAATGAGGTCAGGACAAGGTTGAAAAATTTATGGAAGAATAAATATAAATATTAAACCGCATTGTAGACGAGGCATGCCTCGTCTCTATTGCATGAAACAGAAATAAACATAAACCAAAATAATGGACAGCAATTTTTTCAATGTTTTAGGTAATTCGAAGCAAGGAAATTTTTTCCTGATTGCAGGACCGTGTGTGGTTGAAGATGACGAGATGCCCATGGCAATTGCCCGTCATATTAAGAAGATTACCGACAAACTTGGTATCCCGTTTATTTTCAAGGCCTCCTACCTGAAAGCCAACCGTTCGAGATCTGATTCCTTCACCGGGATCGGACATGAAAAAGCGCTGCAGCTCATTGCCCGCGTTGCATCTGAACTGAATATTCCGGTGCTAACAGACATTCACACAGAAGAACAGGCAGTAATGGCGGCAAAATATGTTGATGTATTGCAGATTCCTGCATTTCTCAGCCGCCAGACTGAATTGCTGATTGCTGCAGCTAAAACCGGGAAAACGGTGAATATTAAAAAAGGCCAGTTCGCTTCTGCTGAATCAATGAAATTCGCCGTTCAGAAGATACTTCAAACAGGGAATTCTCAAATCATGCTGACAGAGCGTGGCACAACATTCGGATACAATGACCTGATCGTAGATTTCAGGAATATCCCGGAGATGCAGGGCAACGGGGTACCGGTTGTGGTGGATGTTACCCATTCACTGCAGATACCCAACCAGGTTACCGGCATTACGGGCGGACGTCCGGGACTTATTGAAACCATAGCTAAAGCTGCCATTGCGGTGGGAGCTGATGGCATTTTCCTGGAAACCCATCCCGATCCTGCCAATGCAAAATCGGATGGAGCGAATATGCTTCGATTAGATTATCTGGAGGACCTACTGGAGAAACTGGTTAAAATCAGGAAAGCGACCTATTGAATCTCCAAACCCTTAATCCCGCCGGTTCCCTTGTGAAACAATACTTTCCATTTGCTGACCGGCAAGTATGTTACAACCCCCAACTGTGAAACCAGACATTGGTTTTCCTCTTGTGTATTCTCATCCAGTTTCACAGAAACCCTTGCCAGTTCAGGAATCCGATAGGAGAACCCCTGCACTTTGGTTTCTTTTAATGCTTTTTTCAGGTAATTCGAAACAGTGTTGGTATTGCCAACCCGCTGTATTTTGATGGTCACAACTTTTCCTCCCGGTTCATCAAGGTCGATGATTCCTTTGCTACTAAGAAATTTAAAAATCGGTATTTCAGTATTGATCTGGTTTGGCACCGGAATATACTTATAACTGAATGTGACCGTCTTATGCACGCTGATCCCGGTAAACAGCTTCAAGTACTCCTTTTCCATGCGGTTTAACTGATCATCCATATATTCAAGTGTCTCCTTGTTGTAGTTAACCTCCTGGGTTCCGCTGATAAGGTTGAAGCGGTTATCTTTAATTTTAGAGATGTAGTCAGCCGCTTCCTTCGCTTTTTGTTCAGGGGATTTCTCAACCATGGTCCGCTTGTAATACTGGCGCTCCACGGTCATGGTGTCGATGTTGATCTTCCGGATAATCGTATCAACTTTCTCAAAAACACTCATATCTGCTGAGTATTTGAACAGCTCACCAAATGCGTCTTTATCACCTTCGGAAGGTGGTATTTCCAAAGAACCAGATGACCCGGCATCACCATCAGCCGCAATGCCTGTTTCTTCAGAGGTACCCAGGATAACCCCGGCATCACTGAGTGAAAGCATGACTGACTTTTCTCCCTTTGATGTTTTGTCTCCCAATTCCACAAAATAATATTGATCAGGATCAGGCTCTGGATAGGTTGTAATTAAAATGTCACTGATCTTATAATCGATTGAATTTACAGGGATTACGTTTTTTAATCCCAGGAAACGCAAGGCGAAATCGGAATATGGACCTTTATAATTTTCCATGCGGTCAATTTTCACATCGATCTTTACGACTGTGCGTGGTAGCGAATAAAAAATTCCATCCTTGGTTTGCGGAGCAGAATTGTTATCAATGTGCACCACGTTCATCTGGGCATAAACAGAAAAAACAATACCGAAGTACAATAAAACCGCGGTCGCGATAATTTTTTTCATAGTCGGAATTTATCGGGTAAATAATAGTTCACGGTATTTCGGCAAGGGCCAGAGTTCGTCATCGACCAGTAATTCAAGTTTATCAGCATGCGATCTGATTTTCTCAAAGAATGGAAAAACTTTGGTGCAGTATGCGAAAGCCTTTTCCTCCGGCTCATTAAGAAGGTTTGCCACTTTTCTTGCTTCAATCATCTCATTCACATAGGTTTTGATCTTATCAATATGTTCAGATATCTCTGTGATCATCTCCATCTGGTTTTGTGACAACTTTCCATAAGTTTTCAGGTCAAGAACCTGTTTTAAGCCGGTTACATTGGCAATCAACGTGTTCTGATAACGTATGGCAACAGGGATAATATGATTGCCTGCAAGATCACCAAGGATCCTTGATTCGATCTGAATTTTCTTTGTGTAATTTTCCAATCCAATCTCATGCCGGGCATGCAACTCGCGTTTTGAAAGAACATTATTTCTTTCAAAAAGTTCAGTCGTTTTTTTGTCAACCATGGCTTTCAATGCCTCCGGCGTGGTTTTTCTGTTTGACAATCCGCGTCTGGCAGCCTCATTTATCCATTCATCAGAATAGTTATTGCCTTCAAACCTGATCTTTTTAGATTCCCTGACATATTCTTTTATAACCTGAAACAGCGCATCATCTTTCAATACTTTTTTGGAAATCAGGCCATCGACTTCTATTTTAAATTTCCGTAACTGGTCGGCTACAATCAGATTAAGCACAATCATGGGCGGGGCACAGGTTTGTGCAGAGCCCACAGCACGAAACTCAAATTTGTTTCCTGTAAAGGCAAAAGGAGACGTACGGTTACGATCGGTATTGTCCAATAAAATTTCAGGTATCTTCGGCAGGTTTTTGAGCAGATCGCTGTCAGTTTCCGACTTCGTAACGACATGTTTATCTGCATGTTCAATTGCATCCAGCATCTGGGTAAGCTGAGTCCCGATAAATACAGAAATAATAGCAGGCGGAGCTTCATTGGCTCCCAACCTGTGGTCGTTACCTGGCGAGGCTATGATTGACCGTATGAGATCAGCGTGCACATGTACCGCCTTTAAAATATTTACAAGGAAGGCCAGAAACTGCAGGTTCTCTTTTGGAGTTTTACCGGGCGAAAGGAGGTTTTTCCCTGTATTTGTTGCAAGTGACCAGTTGTTGTGTTTGCCGGAGCCATTTACGCCGCTGAATGGCTTTTCATGAAGTAAAACGGTGAAATCATGGTTCCTGGCAATTTTATCAAGCAGGTGCATCATCAGTTGGTTGTGATCGATTGACAAGTTTACCTCCTCGAAAACAGGAGCACATTCAAACTGGTTTGGTGCAACTTCATTGTGGCGGGTTTTTACTGGTATTCCCAGTCGATGAGCTTCATACTCAAATTCCTGCATAAATGCAAGTACCCGTTGGGGGATGGTTCCGAAGTAATGGTCCTCCAGTTGCTGGTCCTTTGCAGAAGAATGTCCAAACAACGTTCTTCCGGTTAGTACCAGGTCAGGCCGGGCCAGGTAAAGTGCATTGTCGACCAGGAAATACTCCTGCTCCCAACCCAGAGTTGCATAAACCTTGGTGATATTTTTATCAAAATACTGACAAACATCTACTGCCGCTTTGTCGATGGAGTAAATGGCCTTCAGCAAAGGGGTTTTGTAGTCAAGGGATTCGCCCGTATAGGAAACGAATACAGTAGGGATACACAGCGTACGATCCATGATGAAAGCCGGTGAGGTGGGATCCCATGCAGTATATCCCCTGGCTTCGAAAGTACTGCGAATGCCACCACTTGGAAAACTGGAAGCATCGGGTTCCTGCTGAGTCAGCTCGTTTCCCCTGAATTTTTCAATCCCCCGGCCACCTTCCACCGGATCGACAAACGCATCATGTTTCTCGGCAGTGGCTCCTGTCAATGGCAAAAACCAGTGGGTGTAATGGGTAGCGCCGTTGCTGATGGCCCAGGCTTTGATTCCTGCAGCAACCTGGTCGGCTATTTTCCGGTCGATCTTCTGTCCATTTTCAATGGAGTTCATGACCTGATTATAGGCTTCCTCTGTGAGGTATTCACGCATGGCTGCCTTGTTGAAAGTCAATTCTCCAAAATATTCAGAAGCCTTTTTATCCGGAAAATCTACAATATGCTGTTTGCGATTCATCGCTATTTCGAGGGCCCTAAAGCGTAAATTATCCATATTTTTTTTTATTAAAATCTATTTTCGGACTGTTCTTATTCTCAATATAAATAATCCGGCAAATGTAATAAATCCATTTAAGATGAGGAGTTCAAAACCAAACCTGTACCCGTTGAAGATGTTAACAGAGTACTCACTCAAAAGGAAGCAAATCACCGGAGACATAAGTGCAACTAAAGGGACCCACCGATCCTTTACAGAAAATTTTGTGAATAACCCAAATGAAAACAGTCCGAGTAAGGGGCCATAAGTATATCCGGCCACTGTAAAAAGCTTATCAATGACAGCCCTGTCGTTAATTGCCCTGAATAACACGATGACCATGAGGAGAATAAGGGCAAACGCAATGTGCACCGTCTGGCGGATCTGTTTTTTCTTGTCTTCAGACAGATTTTCCCTGGTGTTAATTCCCAGGAAATCGATACTAAAGGAAGTGGTCAGTGAGGTAAGAGCACCGTCGGCGCTGGGATACGCTGCAGAAATAAGTCCGATCAGAAATACCAATCCAGCAACAGGGCCCAGATGGGTTATGGCAATTACCGGAAAGAGATCATCAGTTCTGGCAGGCAATTGAATGTTCTTGAACGAGGTAAACAAATAGAGGCATGCACCCAGGAAAAGAATTACCAAATTGACAAACAGCATGATTCCGGTAAAAGTGAACATGTTTTTTTGGGCATCTTTCAACGACCTGCAACTGAGGTTCTTCTGCATCATCTCCTGATCAAGCCCGGTCATGACAATGGCTATGAAAGCCCCACTGAACAGTTCCTTGAGAAAAAACCGCTTGTCACTCCAGTCAGTGAAAATCATCTTCGAATAATTACTTGAATACACCTTGCTGATCATCTCCCCGAGGTTCAGCCCCATGCTGTCAATTATCAGATAGATTGAAATGACCAGGGAAAGCAGCATGAAGGTGGTTTGGATGGTGTCGGTCCAGATAATGGTTTTGATACCCCCTTTGAAGGTATATAGCAGGATCAGAACGATAAAAACCAGCACGGTAACGAAAAAAGGAATATTCCATGCGTCAAAAATGAATACCTGAAGAACGTTGACCACCAGGAACATTCTGAAAGATGCGCCAATTGTGCGTGAGAGTATAAAATAAAATGCACCGGTCTTATAGGACCAGAATCCAAAGCGGGTTTCCAGATATGAATAAATGGAAGTAAGATTTAACTTATAATAAAGTGGTAATAAAACATTTCCGATCACAAGATAACCGAATACATATCCGATTACGACCATCATATAGGAAAAATTTGCCGTACCCACCCAACCGGGGACAGACATGAAAGTAACCCCCGACATAGAGGCCCCGATCATACCATAAGCAACCACAAACCAGGGCGATGATTTATTCCCAAGAAAAAAGCTGCTGTTCGTTGATTTGCGGGAGGTTAGCCAGGTGATGACAAACAAAAGGGCCGTGTAGGCAAGGAAACAAATAAGAATGATGGTTGGGGTCAAGGCGTATTGCTAATTAAATGGTGAATTTGCCGTAGAGACGCGGCATGCCGCGTCTGGGTAAAAGAGACGCGGCATGCCGCGTCTGTACGAAAGATCATAATGCATTTGCAAGGGATATTAGATCAGGAAATAGGAAATCTATCTGCGCAGGATATTTTTGTGAAAGCGCAGGGCTGGTAGCAATCAGGACAGTTTTCATCCCGACACGTTTGCCAAAGATCATATCGGAGAGTGAGTCACCGGCCATGATGGAACGTTTGAAACAGATTTCAGAAAATTGTTTGCGTGCTTTCAATGCCATCCCAATGTTTGGTTTTCTCATAACTGACCGCTCTGATTGAAGATTCGGTGCATAAAAAACTGCATCGATTTTGCCACCGGCTTTGCTTATCTCCTCCATCATCCGCAGGTGAACAGCCTGAACAGCCCTGTCGCTCATCAACCCCTTCCCTACTCCCTGCTGATTGCTGACCACTACGATCCTTCTGAAAAGCCTGTGAAATACTTTCATTGCATCCAGTACACCTGGCAAAAACACAAACTGATCCCAGGTTTTGACATAATCATCCACCATGCGGTTGTTGATAACCCCATCGCGGTCGAGAAACAATGACCAGGAAGGATCAATCCTTAAATGCTGTAAATTCATTCTGTGCTTTCATGTAATCATCAGGGATACCGATATCAAGGAAATAGCCTTCTGCCGGAAATCCAAACAACTTAGCAAGGTGATAATAGTTTTCAAAGCAATCTTTTTCCATGGAGAACCGTCCCCTGAATTCGGGCTCCATCAGGAAAACTTTCTCAATGATGTAAACACCGCCATTGATGTAGCCCGGCCCTGTTGATAAACCTTTCTCAACAAACCCGGTTATTCTCCTGGTGCGGTTCATGGAAACACATCCATAACGGCCGGTATCGTCCAGCTTTCGCAAGGCAAGCGTTGCCGAGGCCTTTTTCTTCAGGTGAAACTCCATCAAGGCCTGATAATCCAGTCTGAAAATACTATCTCCATTCATGACCAGTGCCCTGGGAGCATCAATTTTCCACAAGGCAAGCCTGATACCTCCCCCGGTCCCAAGCGGCTCATTTTCAATGGAATATTGAATTGCAAGCGATTTATACCTGTCCTTAAAATAACTGGAAATGATCTCATGCTTATAACCTACAGAAAGAACGACTTTCTCAATCCCCTGCGCAATAAGGTAATCAAAAAGATATTCGAGAAATGGTCTGTTATTGATGAGCGCCATAGATTTAGGCACCTCACTGACAACCTTTTGCAAACGGGTACCGAGTCCACCGGCAAGTACAACTGCCTCCACGGTCAGCCCTCTTTGGGAAACAACGTTGATTCTACCAGTTCACAAATGATGTGCCCCACCATGATGTGAGATTCCTGGATTCTGGGTGTATCCACTGAAGGAATATTGATCAGAAAATCGCATAATGCAGCCAATTCTCCACCCGTCTCTCCCGTAAGTCCAACAGTTGTTATCCCCATTTCCCGGGCTGTTTCAAATACACGAATGATATTTTTGGAGTTACCGGAGGTGGAAAGTCCGATCAGGATATCTCCCTCTTTCCCAATTCCCCTGAGCATTCTCGAATAAACTTCATCGTAAGAATAATCATTGGCAACTGCTGTTAAAAAGGAGCTGTTCACATGGAGGGCTTCAGCGGGTAAAGGAGGGCGGTCATAGTAATACCTGCCCGAAAACTCAGCTGCGAGGTGCTGGGCATCGGCAGCACTTCCGCCATTGCCACAAAAAAGCACCTTGTTTCCCCTTGAAAACGAGTTGGTGCATGCTACCGCAACTTTCCGTATTTCACTGATGAGAAAGGAGTTAGTCAGAAGGGTTTGTTTAACCCCGATTGAATCCTTGATTGCTTCGATGATTCTCATATTCTGTTTAGCTGTTGAAATTATTAAACCTATAAAAAAGAGACAAGGCATGCCTTGTCTCTACGGGATCAAATCGTCCACGTGGAAAGGCCTTTCGATGTGAACTCATACCTTTTGGTCTGACCGCCAAACCGCTTTAGCGATTCAATAACTTTAGAGCGATTGTTGCCAGGACAATAGAAGAAGATGAAACCACCACCGCCGGCGCCTGAAATTTTACCTCCCGTTGCACCATTTTTCATGGCAGTATCGTAAATTTCATCAATAAACTCATTGCTGACCCCTTCTGCGAGGTTCTTTTTGAACTGCCAGCCAAAATCAAGAATCTCTCCAATTTTGTTAAGTTCTCCCATCAGGATAGCCTCTTTCATCATGACAGCCTGATCTTTAAGCTTGTACATGGCCTCCATCGATTTCACATTCTTTGCAAGCACATTCCGGGTTTGCTGCTCAATAATTCTTGAAGATAACCGGCTGGTTTCTGTATGATAAAGGATGAGGTTGTGTGCAAGTTCATCAAGATACTTTTCACGAATCCTTAATGGATTCACTATCACCTTGTCCTCTTTGAAAAACTCCATAAAATTGACACCTCCGAATGTTGCAGCATACTGATCCTGCTTCCCGCCAGCCATTCCTAAATCATTTCTTTCGATTTCATAAGCCAGGTGTGCCAGGTCGTACTCCCCCATCGGAAGATTTAGCCATTCTGCGAATGCCCCTACAATGGCAACAACCAGCGTGGACGAGGTGCCCAGCCCCGATCCCGGAGGTGCATCCACGTAAGTTGACAGTTCAAATGAGAGCGGTTTGTGCGCAAAATCACGAACGATCCGGTTGTATATCCCTTTGTGCAGATCAAGGTTGCCGTCTATGATAAGATTTTCAACTGAATCCAGTGTGTAGTATTCTTTTTTATCCATTGAATTCAGAACGATCTTCCCATCACTTCTTGGCTGTATGGAGGCATGTGCGTACATGCTGATGGTGGCATTGAGAATTGCACCGCCATAGAGTTCCGAAAAAGGAGCAACATCGGTTCCTCCACCAGCCAGCCCCAGGCGCAACGGCGCTTTACTTCGAATGATCATGCAAAGAATGTAATGTGAAACTCAACAATCATATTGACTGCAAATTTACAGGATTATCAGTTTGTTCAACAGAATTGCCCCATCAATTTTTGTCTGCAGCAGATAGAACCCATTTGTCAGCCCTGATATGTTTAGTTTAAGCGGAAGATCGCCGGGGATTAACGACATGGTCCAATTCTGAAGGGAGACGCCCTGCATCGTAAATATTTCAACCGATGCGGCCGCCGGAGCATGAAGATCAAAGTCCAAGTACAAAATATCCTGCGCCGGATTGGGATAGATTTTCAACCCGGAATAAAGCAGATGCTCATTGATTGCGCTGGAGATGATCGTCACCGAATCACAAAACATCTCCTCATTGCACGCATTAGTCACCTTTTCACAAACATAATAAGTTCCGGGTTCGTTGAAAAAATGTACCGGATTTTTCAAATCCGAATAGAATCCATCACCAAAATCCCAGAACCATGCCTGGGGCACTTTTGACGAATCCCGAAAAGAAACATTCTGACCATCAGCAGTATAATAAAAATGAGGTGCAGGGGCATCACAGACAGATACCTCTTTACAGATTGTATCTGAGCCACACGTATCGCAGATGATAAGGCAAACGTTATAAACCCCTTGTGAATCATATACATGCTGAGGATTTTTCAGGCTCGAAAAATACCCGTCACCGAAATCCCAAAACCATGAAGTTGCTGAATTTGATGTGTCAGAAAAGTTCACTTTGGGTATTTGAATGGAACAGGCGAAGCCAGCAACCGGAGATTCACAATTCCTGTATGTAACAACCAATTTCGGATGCAGGCTGGCAGTATTGTTATCACTGGATGCCAGGACCAGGCAACAATAGGTAATTTCAGATTCCATCCGGTGCAACAAACCAAAATTAGTTTCAGGATGAAGTACCCAGTCTGACACCAACCCGGTGATATCGATATTGGCCAAATCCTGGGCAGTGCTCTGTGTCTTTTGAACAAAGATTGCCCCTGTACCGGTTGACATCGGTTGAGAGTCCCACGTTACAGTCATCTCGTCCCAATTTTCAGTGAGTTTCTCAAGATAAGAGGCATTTTCGCCGGACTGCGATCCAAAAGCAATGCCAGGATCAAAAAAAAGTGTTAACCGGGCGTTAAGGATTTCAGCACCTGATGGGATTTGTGACAAATCAAACCTTATCAGCGACCTGCCAATTCCAAAAATTCCGTTAAATGTCCATGCACATGCAACCAATCCTTCACCTGCTCCCAATGGTTCACCGGGGTATGCACTGTTTAAATAGGTGTCTTTCCCTTCGATTGACCCGGGTTGCAAAATAACCGTTGTCTGCCCCCAGGTTGAGGATAAAAACAACCAAAAACACATCATGGTAACCAGGAGATATCTCATAGCAGAGCTTTTAGGGAAATAATGGTAAATATAGGATTATTTCAACAGGTTGTCAATAGTATCCACCATATTTCCCCAGGAATACTTTTGCTTTTCAATGGACGCATTGGCTGAAAATTCGGCTTCCCGGTTTTCATCGTAAAAACGGACGATGGCAGAAGCTATTGCCGGTGGATCGGGGTTCACCACATATCCTGCTCTTTCATGAGGAACAAACTCTGCGAGTCCGCCAACATCGGTGATGATCATGGGTTTGTTGAAATGATAGGCAATCTGTGTGACACCGCTTTGGGTAGCGCTTTTATAGGGCTGAACTACAAGGTCGGCGGCACAGAAGTAGTTCAGGACTTTGCTGTCCGGAATAAAATCATTGCTCATGATCACGACATCTTCGAGATGATGTCTGGAAATAATTTCCTGGTATGGCTTTGGGTCGCAATAAAACTCACCAGCAACGAGAAGCTTGATTTTTCGCAATTTTAACCGGTCATCGGCAAAAGCTTCCAGCAGAAGATCCAATCCTTTGTAATCGCGGATAAACCCAAAAAACAGGATGTACCTGAAATCCGGATCAAGGTTTAAACGGGACAGCGCTTCTGTCTTTGAAATCGGATCACCGAAGTTGTCATACAGGGGATGCGCACAATATCTTTTGGGTTTCGAGCTGTCAATTTTCTCAAGATCATCCATCACCGATTTCGACATGGCCACACAACCGTCAACACTTCCGATCCAGTAATCTGAAAGCACCCTGTCACCAAGCCTGTGCTCATGCGGAATGATGTTGTCGATAATAGTGATCACTTTTGAATGTCTGTTTCCCTTGATGATCCTGCAGATTGTCCCAAGACATGGCGCCATGAACGGCATCCAGAACTTGACGATGACCAGGTCGGGTTTCTGTCTTCTCAGATCCAGGCCAACTTTAATCCAGTTGAAAGGATTGATGCTGTTGACTTTGA
>CAYHGE010000097.1:0-12163 GCA_964355945.1 uncultured Draconibacterium sp. | reverse complement strand
CTGAGATGACCAGCAGTCAGTCGATTCGCGCATACCCGAATCCCACAACCGGTATCTTTACTGTTGAGGTGAGGGGTGACAACAATGCTGTAATGACCAAAGTTGAGATATATACCATCAGTGGCATGAAAGTTCAAACTGTAAATATTGATCATGAAAGGAAGCATGAATTCAACCTTTCAGGACTCAATACAGGCATCTATTTCATTCATGTCTTTACCAATGAACGGTCTGAAATTCTTAAGATCGTTAAACTATAGTATTTTTCTGTTTCGGTGTTTGGTTTGACTGCCCCGGTTCCTATTACTCAAGGAACCGGGGCTTTTATTCAAAAGTGAATTCTATAGTATGAAATTCTTTATTCCCGCGTTAATTCTTTCCTGCCTCCTTGCCCTGTCCTGCCGTCATAAGCCGGTTATTCAACCGGACATAAATAATGCCTGCGACACAACAAATGTTTCCTTTAGGAAATCGGTTCAGCCGATACTGAACCGGAACTGTGGAAGTTGTCACAGTTCAGGTGATCCGGCACATGGAATCATCCTTGATAATTATAAAAGTGTGCGAATTTTCGCCGCCGAAGGCTCCTTGTATGGCGCAATAACCCGCAACGGTGAATATGCTCCCATGCCTTATGATGCCCCAAAATTGGATGTCTGCTCAATTGCAACAATTCATCACTGGATTATCGAAGGGATGAAAGACAATTAGCCTGATTTTTTACGGTAAAATATGGATTATGATTCCATATTTTACCATTCCGGCAGTTGCACGATGCAAAAATAGATTTTACAACAACAGGGCACCGCTGTGAACGCGTGCATTGACATGAATTCAATATGCCTGGCCCGGCTATCTGGATTTAGTTTAAATTTGCAAAGATTTAGAGCCTGTTTACTTTTCTTAATTGGTTGTAATTCTAGTTTTAAACCTGTGCCATAGGCACAAAATGTGGGTAGAAGTTGAATGTTTACACAGCCATTTCGTCCCGTACGGGACGAAATATTGCATTTATGAACGATTTTCTACCCATGTAAAATCCCTAAAGGGATTGCAAAGTATTTTTAAACAGTCTCCTAACTGAATCAGTCATCATGGGAATCATCAAAGGCATGTATCAGGTGGAGGGCATGTCGTGCGCCTCCTGCGCAGGAAGCATCCAGACCATGCTCTCGGCAACCGAAGGAGTCAGCTCGGCCAGTGTCAACCTTGCATCTGAACAGGTGATGGTCGAATTTGACAATAGCGTGATCAGTCTCGGGCAGATTGAAAAGACGGTGGATGGCCTGGGATTTAAGCTCATCACGCGCGATCTCTCGCTGGAAGAGGCGCAGGGGATGGCAACAGTGCGTTTAACCAGGTTGAGGAACAACACCATCTTAGCTGCGCTGTTTTCACTTCCGGTGGTGCTGATCGCCATGGTATTTCATCATGTTGCCTATGGAAACTTCATCATGATGATCCTGACCATTCCGGTTCTGACCTGGTTCGGCCGTGAATTTTTTATCATCGCATGGAAACGGCTGCTTCATCTGGAGGCCAACATGGATACCCTGGTGGCCCTGGGTACCGGCAGCGCATTTGTGTTCAGCGCATTTAACACCCTCTTCCCGGATTATCTGGTGAAACGCGGCATGGAGCCGCATGTTTACTACGAGGCGGCAACGGTGATCATCACATTTATCCTGCTTGGCAGATATTTTGAAGAGAAGGCAAAACAAAGGACCTCCGAAGCCATTAAAAAACTGATGGGACTTGGCGTGAAAACCGCACGGGTCATCCGCAATGGTGTGGAAAAAGAGATGCTCATCTCGAAAATCATCAAAGGCGACATCCTTGTGATCAGGCCGGGCGAGAAGATCCCCACCGACGGGCGTGTGATTGAAGGATTCAGCGCCATCGATGAAAGCATGATTACCGGCGAATCGGTGCCTGTGAATAAATGGCCCGGTGATGAAGTGATCGGCGCAACAATCAACCAGACCGGAAGCCTGAAAGTTATGGCGGAGAAGGTTGGGAGCGAAACGCTCCTGGCCCAGATCATCCGGCTGGTGCAGGAGGCGCAGGGGAGCAAAGCCCCCATCCAGAAACTTGCCGACAAAACGGCTGCGGTCTTTGTCCCGGTCGTGCTGGGCCTCGCCCTGCTTACGTTCATCGTATGGACCATCTGGCCACCGGCAACAGGCGCTCCTTTTGCTTTTATTGCAGCGGTTACGGTGCTGGTCATTGCGTGTCCCTGTGCCCTTGGACTGGCAACACCAACCGCACTGATGGTTGGATTGGGGAAGGCCGCTCAATACGGCATCCTGGTAAAAGATGCCCAAAGCCTGGAGATGTTTTGCAAAACCACGGCCATTGTTCTGGATAAAACAGGTACCGTCACGGTTGGCAGGCCGCAGGTAACGGATGTAATATGGGATCCGGAGGTGGTTAACCTGCCCCAGCCGGCTGAACGGGATATTCCGGGGGCAGTGGTGGCCATCGAATCACTGTCGGAGCATCCATTCGCCCATGCGCTGGTTAACTTTTTCAGTTCGGAGATATCGGCAATGGATGAAGATACATCCGCACCCTTATTGGCCAACAGCATTGTCAACGGCTTTGAAAGCATCACCGGAAAGGGTGTCCTTGCAACAGTTTCCGGCGACCTGTATCACATAGGAAGCAAGTCTTATGTCATCGATGGCGGCTGCCTGATACCTGCCGGATTCGATTCGGAAGAGCTGAAGTTGAAACAACAGGCACGGTCGGTTGTTTATGTTGCCTGTAACAGCAGGGTGGTTGCCATGGTGGCGCTTGCCGACACGGTGAAACCCGGCTCCGTCATGGCGATTGAAAAACTCAGGATGATGGGAATGCAGGTTCATCTTCTTTCAGGAGACAGTGTATCCATTACCTCACACATTGCCTCTGAGGCAGGCATTGAATTCTTCAAGGCAGAGGCAACTCCGGCGGAAAAATCGGAATATGTCAGACGCTTGAAGGAAAGGGGATTCGTGGTTGCCATGGTAGGGGACGGAATCAATGATTCGCCGGCCCTGGCCATGGCCGACATCGGCATCGCGATGGGAACCGGAACCGATATTGCAATTGAAAGTGCCCAGATCACGCTCATCAAAGGAGATCTTGAAAAACTGGTAACCGCACTGAAGCTTTCCCATGAAACCGTGAAAACCATCAGGCAGAACCTGTTCTGGGCCTTCTTTTATAATATGATCACCATTCCGTTGGCAGCGGGGGGCCTTTACCCGTTCACCGGTTTTATGCTGAACCCGATGCTGGCGGGCGCCGCCATGGCTTTCAGTTCTGTATCGGTCGTAGCCAACAGTTTACGTATGAGGTCGAAGCGGATCGGTTGAATTTTCAGGGGGCAATAGATTTCATTATTATTCCTATCTTTGAACGCTTCGACAGCACCCTGGTATGCATAAGTGTTTTCTGACCATCACCCTTTTTTTAAGCTTGATCACTCCTGAAATTGTCGCGCAGCGTCCTCCGTTGGACCGGTGTATAAGCGACAGCCTGTTTCGCATAAAGCCTCACGACCGCCCGCTTCAAAAAGCTAAAATTTATCTTGAACTGGCGGAGTTGATCAAAGGTGACTTGCCCCAAAAATCCTTTAGCTATATTGTATCAGCCTTTAAAATTTCCATCCATGAAAAAAATGACAGCCTGAAGGCAAAGGCCCGAATGCAGATGGGCAGCTATTACAGTGAGAGTCGCAGGTTCATGCAGGCCCATGAGCAATACCTGGCTGCCGCAAACATTTACAGGGCAATGCACGACACCCTGGGGGAGGTGACCGCCTTGCTGAACATCGGCCAGATCAACATCAGTCTTGAAAATTACACGAAAGCCATGGAATATTTCCAGGATGGCCTGGGGCTCGTCGGCAGAGCAGGTACATTGCCAATGACATGGGTTTTATATGAACAAATCGGCACGGCCTATCGTTTAATGGGTGACCGTAAAAAAGCACGCTATTATTTCAACAAGGCACTTTCCCATTATCTTAAGTCCGGAGACAGGAGAAATCTGGGCTTGCTGCAAAACAACCTGGGGACGATCCTCCTCGATAGTGATCAGAATAAAGAGGCGCTGGACTTTTATCATAAGTTGATTCAGGAGGCAGATACCAACGATCCATTGTTCATCGGTCTGCTTTATACCCGAATCGGTCATGTCCATTATAAGATGAAGGAATTCCGTACATCCCTCAATTATAACCTGAAAGCCCTTGAAATGCGACAGCGGGCGATGGGTAAGGTGGAAGTAAACAGTTCGCTGATCAATGTTGCCGGGGATTACTACAACCTGGGAATTCCTGATTCAGGCAAGATCTACCTGGATTCCGGATTGGCAATAGCACAAAAGTTTAACAGGAAGAGTTTTCTTGAAAACGGGTATCATCATCTTTATAAATACTATCTTAAGCAAAAAAATTACAAGCGGGCCATGGATTGTTATGCACGATTCAGCAATGCACGTGACGAAATCAAGCGTGAACAATACCGGAATAGTATTGCGATCGTGGAAACCCATCAGCGGCTTCAGCGACTTCAGCTGACTGAAAAGATGATTTCCCGGCAACACGACATTCAGGCATTGAATATAAAGTATCAAGACTTTCTGAGCACGATATTAAAGATCCTTTTAGTTTTGTCGAGTGTTTTTATGCTGGTTTTTGCCATCCTGTTTTTTTATGCCCGACAGGTCAGAAAAAAAATGCAGGATATAAACATTCAGCTACTCGAGGAGATCCGTGAGCGTAAAGCCACGGAAGAACGTACCAAAGACCAGGAAAGCCAGTATAAGTTTATAACAGACAACTCCATCGATTTTATCTCCCACCTGGACACTGAGAGAGACTGGGTTTATGCATCTCCGGCATCCTTAAAAGTATTTGGATATGAACCGGAGGAAATGGTCATGAAGGCTTCCGTTGAACTTACCAGATCTGAATATAGGGATCAGATAGAGGAAAAATTCAGGGAGATGGTCGAATCCCGCTCTTCCCGCCAGTTTGTTTATCAGGCAATGAAAAAGGATGGAACTGTTTTCTGGGTCGAATCGGTATTGAATCCACTGTTCGACCAGATAACCGGAGTTTTTAAGGGAACGGTGGGAGTTGCCCGCGACATTCAGGAACGTAAAACCAAGGAGATTGAAATTATGGAAGGAACAAAACAAAAGGAACTGCTGCTCAAAGAGATTCATCACCGGGTAAAAAATAATTTCTCCATTCTGGTCAGCCTGATCAACATGCAAATGGCCCAGACAACCAACCAGGAGTTGTTGCAATCACTTACGAATCTGCAACTGCGCATCCGTACAATGGCTCTTGTTCATGAAATGTTATACCGCTCCAACGATTTTGAGAAGATTTCATTTCCGGGTTATCTCCGTACCCTCGCATCGGTCATAGCCGGAACGTATAATCGCCGTGATATCGAATTGAATATTGAAGCAGATGAGGTGGTGATGGATATTGAATCCTCGATCCCACTGGGTTTAATTATCAATGAAATTCTCAGCAATGCATACAAACATGCATTTCCCGACGGCCGCACCGGGAAAATCGGGATAAGCTTCAATATCGATCAAACCAGTGGCGTCAATACCCTCGTACTGCAGGATGATGGAGTTGGCATGCCCAACGGAGTAAAACTAGACCAGTATAAAACCATGGGGCTGCAGGTAGTGCAGATACTTTGCACCCAGATTGAAGCGGTACTTGGCGTTAGCAATAACCCGGGGGCTTGTTTTACCATCACCTTTCATCAATTATCGAAATGATGTAAAACATTGTAAATCAGTTTATTTGTATGGATGAATGGCCATTCGTTAACAATTATTTAACATAAAGGTAACCATTTGTTAACATGACCAGGGGATGGTAGAAATACCTTTGCCGAAAATTTAAACAAATAAACATGAAAAGAATTACACACATTGTTATCGCTCTCGGATTGATCCTTTATGTTCTGGTCTTGTCAATTGATCTCAAAGCCCAGTCCCAGGTGAACGATCTTAAAAAAGAACAGGATACGCTGAAGGAAAATGTCTCCACGCTACGTGATAAGGTCAGTGGATTCGAAGAAAGAATTGCGACAGCCGAAGGCGATCTCGCCAAACTCACCAAAATCAAAGTATCCGGATATTTACAGGCACAATGGCAGCATTCAGAATCTGCGATTTTATATCCGAGCAATATTTTTTCAGTCAGAAGGGCCCGGATCAAATTTACTTACGAGCCGCTTGATGGAGTCGTATTTGTATTGCAGCCGGACTTAGTTCCCGGTAGTATTACGGTTAAAGATGCCTATGTGCAGCTAAATGACCGCTGGTTGAAAATGTTTTCACTATATGCAGGTAAGTTTAACCGGCCAAACTATGAAGTGGAATACTCCTCGAGCAGCCGTGAGTTGCCGGAGCGTTCACGCGTGATCCGTGCCATTTACCCGGATGAACGCGCCATCGGAGCGAAACTGGAAATTGCTCCGCAAAAGGTACCCATCAAGATACAACTTGCCATTTTCAACGGTAATGACGGGATTGGCATAAATAATCCGGTTTATAACTATGGCACCGGTGTATGGGACAACAGCGTTTCTGTTGGACAAAATATTGATTTCGACAATTATAAAGACTTCATGGCCCGCATAACTTATTCGTTCAAACTTGGCCAGTGGGGCGGTTTGACAGTTGGCGCCCATGGATATTATGGCCAGATCAAAGCCAACAGCACCGACCTTCTGAAGTCTGATTACACCTACGATAAGTTGCTGGATGCCCAGAAAACAGCAACAGGTGTTAAAAAGAACTGGGTTGGTTTCGAAACACAATTTTATGTGGACTTTCTTGGCGGACTTACACTTAAAGGGGAGTACATCTTTGGCGTAAACTCCACACCGGGTTACAACTCACCAGCCCATACTTCCAAAAGCAATCCTGCAGGGAATGCAACCACCTCAACAATTTTATCGTCCCAATTTAACACTGCCAAAGATACCCTGACAGTGCTCACCCTGAATACGACCCAGGTAAACAAAGCACCAGCAATCAGCAAAAATTTTATGGGTTATTATGTTTATCTGATCAAAAATATTGGGAAACGCAACCAGGTAGCAGTCCGGTATGATTACTATAACCCCAATACAAAATTAAGCGCTGATAAAATTGGAACAGCGGGATGGAATGAAAATCCAAAGGATGCTGCTGGTAAGGATATTAAGACAACTTACACCAACGGTACTGGTTTCGTTACTGTCAACAAATATGCTACTCCTGTTATCAAAACCACAAATAAACTCACCAGTGGTGCCGGAGATGTTGCATATGGAACCTGGACCTTTGCTTACTCCTATTTCTTTACAGAGAACATCAAGATCATGCTGGCTTACGAAATGCCGGTCAACACAAAATCGGGGGTTAAAAACAGTTCAGGAGTTGGTAATGTTACTACAGACAAAACAGCCATGGTGAATGGCGTACCTACATTCCTGGATTTCAGCGACAAGGTGAATCAGAATTTACTGACACTGAGGTTACAGGCTAAATTTTAAATCCAACCTCTTCAGGAAAGAAAAGTTAACAGAAAAAATTGTAGTTTTATAAAAAATAAAAAATGAAAACGTTAAAAACAAAGTTCGGAATTGCTGCGATTGTGATGATCGCTGTATTGGGCTTCGCCTTCATGCCCGCACCTAAAAAAATTACCGTAAAGGGTTCAGACACCATGGTGATTCTGGCACAAAAATGGGCTGAAGTATACATGAAATCGCACCCTAATGCAGTTATCCAGGTTACCGGAGGAGGTTCCGGCACCGGAATCTCAGCGCTGATCAACGGATCAACTGACATCTGTAACTCCAGCCGCCCGATGAAACGGTCAGAAATGGATAAGCTGAAAGAACGTTATGCTTCTCTTGGAATTGAGATCCCTTGCGCCAAAGATGGTGTCACTGTCTTCCTGAATGCTTCAAACCCTGTAAAAGAGTTGACTGTGAAACAACTGGGCAGCATCTTCTCCGGCAAAACAAAAAACTGGAAAGAGGTTGGAGGGCCAGATGAGGATATCAAATTATATGGCCGCGAGAACAGCTCCGGAACTTATGTGTTTTTCAAAGACAATGTTGTAAAAGCAGATTATGCAGCCAGCTGCCAAACCTTACCGGGCACTGCCGCTGTGGTCAATGCCGTTTCGAAAGATAAATTCGGTATTGGTTACGGTGGTGCTGCGTATGCTTCAGGTGTAAAGCATTGTGCTGTGAAAAAGGATGATAAAAGTATTGCCTACATGGCCACTCCGGAAACAATTAAATCTGGACAGTACCCGATAACCCGTTATCTTTATCTGTATCTTCGCAACAGGCCGACCGGGGAGATCAAAGCGTATATTGACTGGATCCTCAGTGCAGAAGGACAAAAGCTCGTAACAGAAATCGGCTACTTCCCGGTAAAGTAAATAATGGAGAATCAACCAGAGCATAACAAATTTGTATTTTCCCGGGAGTCGCTGAAGAAGAAATTCAGATGGTCAGAATTCCTGTCTGAAAAGATCATCACCGGTGTCGCCTTTTTATCCATTACCATCATTGTGCTGATCTTTTTCTTTGTGTTCAAAGAGTCGCTTCCTATTTTTTACACGCAGAAAAAGCAAGTTGCCAAAGTTGAGAACGTACAGCAACAGGAACAATACACCGGGGAAACAGAGAGTGCGCAGACAAACTCATCAGGTCAGGAACAGTATGGCGTCACCACAACCGATACCACGATGATTGAGAACCAGGTGCAGGAAGAAGACACCGTTCCTCATGGTTCAGAGCAGGCAACCTTCAAAAGCCTCACAGGAAAAAAATGGCTTCCGGTATCTGATCATCCGAGGTATGGATTGATTCCGCTGTTTGTCGGAACATTGAAAATAACCCTGATAGCCATGTTATTTGCCGCGCCGATAGCCATTCTTGCTGCCCTGTTTTCGGCATCCTTTGCACCTTACTGGTTGCGCGAAATAATCAAACCCGCCATTGAACTGCTGGCAGGCTTCCCGTCGGTAGTGATCGGGTTTTTTGCCCTGATGGTGATGGCTTCATTTTTCCAGAATATCTTCGGTTATGACGGAAGACTGAACGCCTTTGTTGGCGGTGTGGCCATGGCCCTTGCTGCCATTCCGATTATTTTCACGATTACCGAAGATGCACTCACTGCCGTACCGCGCACCTATACAGAAGCCAGCCTGGCTCTTGGAGCAACACGCTGGCAGACTGCCTTGTTTGTAACACTGCCAGCCGCCACTCCCGGTATATTTGCCGCGATTCTTTTGGGCATCGGCCGTGTTTTTGGTGAAACCATGATCGCCCTGATGGCTACCGGAAACGCTGCCATGATCTCTGCCAACCCATTCGAATCTGTCCGTACCCTTGCAGCAACCATCGGCGCTGAAATGGCCGAGGTTGTATTCGGAGATACCCATTACAATGTACTCTTCCTGATAGGCTCCTTGCTCTTTATCTTTAATTTCAGCCTCAATGCACTGGCCGAGTTTTATGTGAAAGGAAAGTTGGTGAAACGTTTTCAGGGGAAACAATCATGAGCACGAGAAAATCAATAACAGGCGGCTTGTTCATCGGGGTAACCGCATTCTCGGCATTTCTGATCATTGCCGTGATCATCATCCTGCTTGTGGTGATCATCATTGGTGGAAAAGGAACCTTCTCCTGGGAGTTTCTTACTTCATTTCCTGAAGATGGCATGATGAAGGGTGGGGTTTTCCCGGCCATCTATGGAACAGCCCTGCTGGTGCTGATCATGTCGATCGCAGCGGTTCCTTTTGGCACCATCACTGCCATTTACCTTACCGAGTATGCCCATGAGAAATCCATCCTTGCACAAACCATCCGGTTTGCCGTGCGAACTTTAGCAACAGTACCATCCATCATCTTCGGGTTGTTCGGACTGGGATTTTTCATCAAGTTTGTGGGTGGTGGTGTTGATGATTTTTTTCTCGGCGGGCAGTTGAAATGGGGCCAGCCCAACATCCTCTGGGCAAGTCTCACCATGGCCCTGCTCACCCTGCCGGTGGTGATCGTGTCGGTGGAGGAAGCCATACGGACCGTACCGCGCGAACTCCGCGAAGCAAGTCTGGCACTGGGCGCAACGAAATGGGAAACCATCAAACGGATTGTAATTCCGGGGTCCCGCTCAGGGATAATGACCGGAACCATCCTTGCGGTAAGCCGCGGTGCCGGTGAAGTGGCACCGATTTTGTTTACAGGCGCAGCCTATTATCTTGCAACGCTTCCAACTTCGATGAGTGACCAGTTTATGAACCTTGGTTATCATATTTATATCCTGGCAACACAATCAGCAAATGTTGATCAGACCCTGCCAATCCAATTCGCCACCACCATGGTTTTGTTGCTGCTCACATTTACTTTAAATTTGGCAGCCGTAATCATCCGCTCAAGACTGCGCCGAAAGGCGAAATGATGTTCCCAAACCTTCCAGGTTTTCAAAACCTGGAAGGTTTAAATGATAAGGACAAGAATGAAAGAGATAAAAATAAAAACCAAAGATCTCACCCTCTATTACGGGGCAAAGATGGCGTTGAATTCAATCACCATCGACATTCCCGACAAAGAGGTCACCGCGTTTATCGGCCCGTCGGGATGTGGCAAATCCACCTTCCTGCGCACCCTGAACCGCATGAATGACCTGATTCCCGGCGTACTGATCACCGGAGAAGTACTCGTTGATTCACTCAACATCTATGACAAGCAGATCGATGTGGTTAACCTGCGAAAGAAGGTTGGGATGGTTTTTCAGAAATCAAATCCCTTTGCCAAGTCGATCTTCGAGAATGTCGCTTATGGCCCGAGGATCAACGGGATCAACAACAAGTCAAAGCTGGAGGAGATTGTGGAATCTTCTCTTAAAAAAGCATTTATCTGGGAAGAGGTGAAAGAGAGGCTTCACGATTCTGCCATGGGATTATCGGGCGGCCAGCAGCAGCGCATGTGCATTGCACGCACCCTCGCCGTGGAACCCGAGATCATCCTGATGGATGAGCCTGCCAGTGCGCTTGACCCGATTTCCACAGCTAAAATTGAAGAGCTGATCTTTGAACTGAGAAAGAACTACACCATCGTCATCGTAACCCACAACATGCAGCAGGCGGCCCGTGTAAGCGACCACACAGCCTTTTTCTACCTGGGCGAGCTGATCGAATTCGGCAAAACAAAAAAGATCTTCACAACCCCGGATAAAAAGCATACAGAAGAATACATCACCGGCAGGTTTGGTTAAATAAAATCGTAAATCGTCCAATCATAAATCGTATTATGGAACGACACTTTGAACAAGAACTGGAAAAGCTGAACAAGCGACTCCTTAAGATGGGGAACCTGGTGTATGATCAGGTTCACAATTCGCTGGAAGCACTTCTGACCGGCGACCTTGAACTGGCCCGCCAGGTTGTCGGACTCGACAACAAGGTGGACAAACTGGATGTGAAGATAGACAAACTCTGCCAGCGGATTTTCGCCCTCACCCAACCAGTGGCCACCGACCTGCGCCTCATCATGTCGGCCCTCAAGATGAACAATGACCTGGAGCGCCTGGGCGACCTGGCAGTAAATATCTCCGAAAAAATCGAAGGCGTCAGCGATTACAAGGAGATCCTTACGGAACTTCATGTGGATGAACTCGCCAACATGGCCGACCTCATTGTGAAAGATGTTGTAAACATCCTTCATACGCGCAACACAGCCTTTGTAAAAGATATTTTCACCTCGGCCAATGCCATTGAAACCAAAGTTCAGGCGGTGTCGGGCCGCATCCTCGAGGAGATGATGCATAAAACAGAGGTAATCATTGTTGCCACAAATCTGATGATCATCCTCACCCAGATCGATCGTATTGCCGGCTATTCGACCAACATTGCCGAATCCATTGTCTTCATCGTCGAAGGAAAGATGATCAAGCACAAGAAACTTTTTAAGGAGCCGGATTCTGCGTCTGAGAAGATAGCCGGAGAGGAATAGTAACCAGGCCGACAGGCGGATGAGAAGACCTTCCAGGTTTTCAAAACCTGGAAGGTCTCGCTTGGTTGTTGAAAACTTCTCCTGAAAATCGCATTACCTTTTGGTGAAAAGACGATTAA
>CAYHGE010000096.1:10662-12302 GCA_964355945.1 uncultured Draconibacterium sp. | reverse complement strand
AAAGATGCAGTGCAGTCGCTGGTCCATCTTCCGGAAGGCGGCGCTCAGGTCAACTATTCCGGATGCCTGATGGAGAATGTGAACAGCCTGGCCGGTGCCGGTCAGTGGGGATACAGTTCCGGCTGGCAGGGCAGCTTTGTCACCGCCCGCGGCTGGACAACTGCGGCAGGAAAACCCCGGATGGATGTGGTTGGATTTACCAAAGATCATGCACTCTCACCGCTGCTCAGCGACAAGATGCTTCGCCGGCAGATCCAGGCTCACCGGTTCCTTTACAATGAGAACTTTGGCACCGCACCCACCTATTCCAAGGGATACTGGCCTGCAGAATGTTCCTTCAGCGAGCGAAATATCAAAGCGCTTGTGGAAGAGGGATTTGAGTGGGTGGTGATCGCGAACAGCCATCTGGCGCGAACCCTCAATGATTACCCACTCACGTTTGGCACCTCCGGCTGCAACATCGATCCGCCCAACAAGGCCGACAAGGTAGCCACCAATGGTGTGAACTGGTGGAGCGGGCAGATCGACGGCCGCGGCGGCACTTTTGCAGCACCCTATTGCTACCAGGCCCATAAAGCAAGATATGTAGATCCGAATACAGGTGCCGAGTACAAGATCAACATCGTTCCCATGGATGATCTATTAAGCTATCAGAACGGCTATTCGATGATGGGCACAGGTGACATCGATCAGCACATTGCGCCGTTCAACAGCCCATCACAGCCATCAATCGTGCTCCTTGCGCACGATGGTGACAACGCCTGGGGCGGGGGATATACCTATTATAATCAGTCTGTTCCACAGTTTGCCGACGAAGCTGCTTCCAAAGGATATGTACCGACAACCATCGGACAGTTCCTGATGCAGCACCCCGTTCCTGCCAGCGATGTGGTGCATGTGGAAGATGGGTCCTGGGTCAATGCTGCCAACGACTGGGGACATCCGCAGTTTCTCAACTGGATCTGGCCGATGTACACTTCGGGCTACCAGTTTGACCCGAACGGCTGGACCGAAGATGCGCGGAACTGGGCAGTCCTGGTAGCAGCCGAAAACAGGGTGCAGATGGCCGAGGACCTGCAGGGAAGCGTAAACATCGCCTCCATCGTTCACCCCACGGCGACAGCCAATCCGGCTGAACACGCCTGGCATTTCCTGTTGCCTGCCTACAACAGCGGCTACATGTATTACGGAACAGCCCTCGATATGGAGGTGAAACAATCGCTGGCCTGCAACAAAGCCTGCGGATTTGCAAACCAGACGATCAATGCCCATCCCGGAACCGACAATACCCCGCCAACAGTTTTCATTCCTCAACGGTATCCATATAACCCCGGCGGTATTGGCTTTGGCCCTAACTATGGCTACCAGCAGCACCAGAACAGCTCCGACTTCCATGTGTGGACCTTTGCGTATGATGTATCGGGAATTCAGACCATCTCCCTGAAATACAGGCTCGTCGACGCCGGGTCGTCCGGTGGTCTGACTTATGCCGGCGGCCCCGGGTTGGGAGTCTGGCAAAGTGTCGCCATGACCTACCGCAATTTTCCTACCGGCAACGTCACCAACAATCCCGAGATCAGTTTCTTCATCCTGCCTGATTATATCGCGGGTGAATATTATGCCCAGATCACCGGGGTGAC
>CAYHGE010000096.1:7061-10562 GCA_964355945.1 uncultured Draconibacterium sp. | reverse complement strand
GGAACCATCTCCATCCAGGTGGGGCCGTTTAACAACCCTGCCATGCAGGTCAACACCATTGACTTTGTGATCCATTATGCCAACAACACCTGGAATAACAACAACAACGGCGATTTTCACATAACCATCAACAACAACCCCATCGGGAGTGCCGAACAGCCCCGGCAGGAGTTGATCAGCGTTTGGCCCGTTCCGGCACAGGATATGGTTTATGTAGGTGTTCCTGTTGAATTTTCCAGGGGACATTCCGTTTCCATACGTTCCATCTCGGGGAAGATCCTGCTGACGCAGAAAATCACTGCCGAAAATTTTAAATTCGATGTCAGCTGGCTTCCACGCGGGTTCTACACCATTGAAGTGGGCAGTCAGGAATGTCCGGTCACGGCAATCCGGAAGTTCATCAAGGAGTAAGAAAAGAACCTTTGTTTTTTCCTAATCAGGCATTCCAATACCTGAATTATTGTACCTTTGCCAGAGAATGTTCCTGACTACTTGTGAGGAGGTGAAAAATGACTAGATTTGTTCTAAATTATTGATCAATGGAATCCGAAGCAAATAAGATACTGGATGAAGTTACACAGGGAGATTACAAATACGGCTTCGTTACAGATATCGATACAGAATTTGCCCCTACAGGGCTAACGGAAGATACGATCCGCTATATTTCGGGAAAAAAAAATGAGCCTCAGTTCATGCTTGATTTCAGGCTGAAGGCTTATAAACACTGGCTTACCTTGTCGCAGCCCCACTGGGCTCATCTGAATATCAGCCCGATCAACTTTCAGGATATCATATTCTATGCTGCACCAAAGAAGAAAAAGGAGTTGTCAAGTCTTGATGAGGTTGACCCCGAATTGCTTGCAACCTTCAATAAACTGGGAATCTCGCTGGATGAGCAGAAGAAACTGGCGGGTGTGGCAGGGGTGGCAGTGGATGCGGTCATCGACAGTGTCTCTGTCAAAACCACCTTCTCTGAAACCCTTTCAAAGCATGGAGTCATCTTCTGCTCCTTCAGCGAAGCGGTTCAGAACCATCCCGACCTGGTGAAACAATACATGGGATCCGTGGTCCCATACACAGACAACTATTTTGCAGCACTCAACTCGGCAGTTTTCAGCGATGGCTCATTTTGTTATATCCCCAAGGGGGTTCGCTGCCCGATGGAGTTATCGACCTATTTTCGCATCAATGCTGCCAATACAGGGCAGTTTGAACGTACACTCATCGTTGCCGAAGAGGGCGCTTATGTGAGCTACATGGAGGGTTGCACAGCTCCGCAACGTGATGAAAATCAGCTGCATGCCGCCATCGTTGAGATCGTCGCCATGAAAGATGCCTCCGTAAAATATTCAACTGTCCAAAACTGGTATCCCGGCGATAAAAATGGGCTGGGAGGGATTTACAATTTTGTGACAAAACGGGGGATATGCAAGGGGAGTCATTCCAAGATCAGCTGGACACAGGTGGAGACCGGCTCGGCCATCACCTGGAAATATCCAAGCTGCATTCTCCTGGGTGATCATTCGGTAGGCGAATTTTATTCGGTTGCCGTTACCAACAACCATCAGCAGGCTGATACCGGCACCAAGATGATGCACCTCGGGAAGAATACGCGCAGCACCATCATCTCGAAGGGAATCTCCGCCGGGAAAAGCAATAACTCATACCGCGGACTGGTGCGCATTTCAAAGAATGCCGTCAATTCCCGCAATTACAGTCAGTGCGATTCGCTATTGCTCGGCGCAAAGTGTGGGGCACATACATACCCGTACATCCAGGTGGACAATAAATCATCGATCGTTGAGCATGAAGCGACCACTTCGAAAATTTCGGAGGACCAGCTATTCTATTGCCAGCAGCGCGGGATTTCCAATGAGAGCGCCATCGGGCTGATCGTAAACGGCTATGCAAAGGAAGTTCTAAAACAGCTTCCCATGGAGTTCGCAGTGGAAGCACAAAAGCTCCTGTCAATAAGCCTTGAAGGGAGTGTTGGGTAATTTACGATTAGACGATTTACGATTTACGATTTGATGTTTGATATTTGAATTTTGATATATGCTATTACAAATTAAAAACTTACACGCCGGCATCAACGGCAAAGAGATTCTCCGGGGCGTAAATCTCGAAGTAAACCAGGGTGAAGTGCATGCCATCATGGGACCGAACGGAACCGGGAAAAGCACACTGGCTTCGGTAATTGCTGGCAGGGAGGTGTTTGATGTCACCGAAGGGGAGATCCTTTACCAGGGCAAGAACCTTCAGAAACTCTCCATCGAGGACCGGGCCCGCGAGGGAATATTTCTGGGCTTTCAGTACCCGGTTGAAATTCCGGGAGTCAGCATCACCAATTTTATGCGCACTGCAGTGAATGAAGTTCGCAAGTTCAAGGGGCTGGATCCCCTGCCAGCCGGCGATTTCCTGCGGTTGATGGAGGAGAAGAAAAAGCTGGTTGAGATTACCTCGAACCTTACAAACCGTTCGGTAAATGAGGGATTTTCAGGTGGTGAAAAGAAAAAGAACGAAATTTTCCAGATGGCGATGCTCGAGCCCATGCTGGCTATCCTCGATGAAACGGATTCCGGCCTCGACATCGATGCCCTGCGCATCGTAGCCAATGGCGTGAACAAACTACGTCGCCCCGACAATGCTTTCGTGGTCATCACGCATTACCAGCGGCTGCTCGATTATATTGTTCCCGATTTTGTGCATGTATTATTTGAGGGCAGAATCGTCAAATCGGGAGGAAAGGAACTGGCCCTCGAACTGGAGGAAAAGGGATACGACTGGATTAAAAAAGAACAAGAGTAGCACACCCTCCCCCTCTCCTTCAGGATAGGGGGCCGGGGGTGAGGTTAAAAATAGTGCAATGCAACCTGATACCAAAGAAATACTAACAGCGCAACGATTTATCGACCTGTTCGAACAAAACCGTTCATTTCTGGAGATGAATGATACGGTAAAGCTGGCTAAGATCCGTGAAGATGCAATGGCATCCTTTGCCAGACTGGGATTCCCTGATACAGGAATGGAAACCTGGCGTCTCACCGACCTTGAGTCAAGTCTCGGCCGCGGGTATGATTATCACCTGCATCATATGCCTGAAGTAGATGCTCAAAAGGTATTCCGTTGCAACATCCCGCATCTGGATACAGCGGTGATAGGTCAGCTGAATGGCTGGTATGTGTCCAAAGATGTTCCTTTAATGGAACTTGGCAACGGGATCATTATGGGAAGCCTTGCTGAGGCGCGGCGGAAATACCCTCTGCTCATTGAAAAATATTTTGGCACCATGGCCGATGATGCAGATGAAGGCCTCACCGCATTGAATACCTCCTTTGCACAGGACGGGGTGTTTATCTATGTGCCCGACAATGTGAAAAGCCCGAAACCGGTGCAGCTGATCAACGTCATTCACCACGATGCAAACCTTTTCCTGCAGTCGCGAAACCTCATCGTGGTCGGCAACAATGCAAAACTTTCGCTGGTTCACTGCGACGATTC
>CAYHGE010000096.1:0-6961 GCA_964355945.1 uncultured Draconibacterium sp. | reverse complement strand
ATCCTCGATGAATATGCCCATGCAATTTTTAACGGGCATGTGCTGGTAAGGCGCGATGCCACGAAAACGGATGCCCGCCAGAGCAATAAAAATATCCTCCTTACAGATACCGCACGGGTTAACTCCAAGCCATTCCTGGAGATATACAATGATGATGTCAAATGTTCACATGGGTCAACCACCGGCCAGCTTGACCAGGAGTCGATGTTCTATATGCGTCAGCGTGGAATCGGGGAGGAGACTGCCCGCATGTTGCTGATGTTTGCCTTTGCTGATGAGATCGTGACGAAAATAGCCATCCCGCAATTACGTCAGCGAATCGAAGACATGGTTAAGAAACGTTTGCAGGGAGAACTTCAGATATGCGAGCAATGTGTGCTTCATTGCAGTACCCCTGAGCATCCGGTTGATTTTCAGATCGATATGAGTAAAGTATGAGTAAAAGCAGGAAACCACTGAGGCACTAAGGGCACAAAGAATCACTTAGAAAACAAATTTTAACTTAGTGTTCCTTAGTGCCCTTAGTACCTCAGTGTTTTTTTTGAGGTAAGATAAATTGAATAATCCATCAATGAATTCACCGGTTTTAGTTTACAATCAGCGCATTGAAGCGTATTCATCTGAAATCGGAAGACTCCGGAAACCCCTGCAATGGATCCCATGGCTAAGATTGCTGCTGTTTGTCCTGACAGGTTTTTCAATTTTTTATGCGGTTAAATTTCCCGGTGTTATTTTTATACTTGCCGCCCTCATCTCATTTGCCGGCTTTATTACTGCAGGATGGTATGACAGCAGGGCAAAGCATAAGATCAAACGCCTCGAAGATCTCATCAACATCAACCGGCAGGAAGTTGTGGCACTGGCAGGCGACTATTCAGGATTTGATCCGGGGAGTGGGTTTGTCAATCAGGATCATCCTTATACCCACGACCTTGATATTTTCGGGAAGGGCTCTTTATTTCAGTACATAAACCGTACTTCGACCATTTTTGGCAGGGAACGGTTGGCAGATTTTTTCAGCAATGCGTTTCACTACAGGAATGAGATATTGGTACGTCAGCAGGCAGTGGCAGAACTTTCTGATAACATGGAGTTCCGGCAATCCTTGCAGATGATTTTCCTTGAACAGATAACTTCACAAAACGATCTTGCAGCCCTCACCGGATGGCTTAACGGAATCGGGGAGACTCGATGGTTCAGGCTGGCCAGGCTGATATCGTTTATTCTACCGGTAATCACATTGAGTACCATGATCCTGGCATTTACCGGGTTGATACCGCACCAGATCCCGATCATCATGGTGCTGCTGCAGTTGATGATCGTCTTTGCTCATGGACGGAAAACCCAGGTGGTTCACCAGGCCGTTACCTCGCAGGCAGGAATCTTGCGAAAATATGCCATGGCACTTTCACTGGCAGAAGAAGCACCATTCAAAGACCAATTCAATAAAAAGCTGCAGGACCGCCTTGGAAAGGGAGAACATACGAAGCCGGGGCTGGTGATCAAACGGTTATCCAACCTGTTGAACATGATGGATTCAAATCTTAACCTGCTGGTTTCCGTGATTCTTAATGGTCTCCTTATGTTCAACATCCACGTCCTGATCTCCGTAGAGCGGTGGCGCCTGAATTTTCGGCACCTGGTTCCTGTATGGTTTGAGGTGCTGGGTGAATTTGATGCGTTGTCGAGCCTTGGAACCTATGCGTTCAACAATCCGGGATACATCTATCCTATTCCGGTAAAAGATCAATTTCAGTTTGTTGCTGAGAAAATGGGTCATCCGCTGATTTCACGGGAAGCATGTGTTCCCAACGACCTGGAGATAACAGGCTGGAATCAGTTCCGGATCATTACCGGCGCCAACATGTCGGGGAAGAGTACCCTGCTTCGCACCGTTGGGGCCAATTTGCTGCTGGCCATGATGGGCGCCCCTGTTTTTGCAGGGAGGCTCACCTTTTATCCCATTGAAATTCATAGCAGCATCCGCACAAACGATTCGCTGGCAAAGCGGGAGTCCTATTTTTATGCGGAACTCAGGCGGTTAAAGGAGATCATTACCGACCTTGAAGCCGGTGCTGAAAAACTTATTTTGCTGGATGAAATTCTGAAGGGCACCAACTCCTCTGATAAACAATCCGGTTCGATCGCCCTGATCAGACAGCTGATGAAATATAAACTGGCCGGACTTTTTGCCACACATGACCTTGCGCTGGGAAACCTAATCACCCATTATCCGGAAAATATCAGGAACCTGTGTTTTGAAATCCACATCACCGGCGACCGGATGGAGATCGATTACAAACTTTCGCCGGGGGTTTGCAAGAACCTGAATGCTTCGTTCCTGATGAGAAACATGGGGATCATCATGGATGAAGATCCCCATGTCAATTGAAAATGTACTATTTTTTATTCACCACTTCAGCCTCCCCGAACCCGACTTTTTCCAGAGGTTTGAGTTGTGTTGCGGCATCTCCTGCAATCACATAATACATCCTGGAGGGGTCGATGTATTTTATGGCGAGGGCTTTTAGCTGATCAAGGGTCATGGACTGAACAATGGACTGTTCCTTCTTTACATAATCAAAAGGCAGCTGGTACATGCTGATTTCGCTTAACATGCCGATTTTTGCATCGAGGGTTTCGAATTGCCTGGCATAGCCTTTTATCAGTGAATTACGTGTAAAATCCAGGTCTTCGGCTGAAACCTCCTTGCTGTACTTTGCCATCAGGTCTTTAAAAATTTCGACAGATTCCTGGGTGGCAGATGAACGTACATTTGCACTCGCCATGAATGTGCCATAAGTTGTTCCGCCAAAGAAACTGGTCCGGGCACCATACGTATATCCTTTTTCTTCACGCAGCACAAGGTTCACATTGCCGTTAAACGAGCCGCCAAGCTTGTAATTCATCACGGTACAGGCGAAATAGTCCTTGTCCTGACGTGCTGGTCCTGCACACCCGATGTTGATGACAGATTGCTTGGCGCCGGGAACATCCACGAAGAATATTTTTGAAACAGTCAATGGTGCAGGGAGTTTATATTCAGGCATTTTGACATCAAGGGCTTTCCATTCAGAGTCAAGCGACTTAAGCGATTCAAGAACCTTATCTTTGCTGATGTCGCCGGCAATCTGGAATGATGCCACCGACGGAGAAAAGGTTTTGGCATAGAACGACACCAGATCATCCAACGAAATAGCTGCAATGGATTCCTCCGTTCCCATGCGGTCGTAGGCAAAAATATGCTTCCTGCCATAGATCAACTCATTGAACTCATTCCGCGCAAGGGTAGCCGGACTGGCTTTCTGTCGTTTGATGACATTGAGTATCCGTGTTTTTGCCATGATAAACTCTTCCTGATCCCATCTTGGCTGGAGCAGGATCTCTTTGACAAGGGCAAGCACCTGGTTGTAGTTTCTTGCCAGTGTGTTGGCTGAAATGGTGATTGAATTATTTGAGGCGCTGATATTGATGGAAGCTCCGAGTTTGTCGATCGCCTCTTCCAGTTCCAGGGGTGTTTTATTTGCTGTGCCTTCCATCATCAGCTCACAAACGAGGTTGGCAACACCTGGCTTTTCAATCGGATCCATAAAATGGCCTCCCTTGATTTCAAGTGAAAACTGAACCAGGGGAAGTTCATGCTGTTCAGTTCCGTAAACCTGCATCCCATCTGAAAGTTTGACATTCCAAACCAGCGGAAGATTCAGTGCAGGGTCAGGACCGTCTTTGGGCATCACTGAACGATCAATCAAGGTTTTGGTCATGGATATCGGCTGTTCTGCTTTATCTTTAATATCCACCTGCGTTGCTTCACTGATGCTCTCCTCTTCGACGGCAGCTTTTTCCGACCCATCAACAGCCATATTCAGCTGGTCTTTGGGAACAAAGCTTGTAACCAGATAGGGTTTGTCTTTGATGTATTTTTCATAAACCCGTAAGATGTCACTTTTTGTAACGGATTTCAGCATGATGATATCTTTTTTGTAATACGCCGGATCACCTTTGTCTTCATTATAGGAAGCCAGCTGATATGATTTTCCGAGTATGCTGCTGATTCCATTGTAAAAATCTGTTTCCTGGCTTGCCTTGATACGTTCCACATCTTCATCGGAGAAACCTTCCTTTTCAAATGTGGCAAAAGCTTCAAATACACTTTTCTCAATGTCATTCAGGTTAACTCCTTCGTTCGCAGTAGCGCTGATCACAAAAGTGCCTGCGATTTCCTGCGAACCATTGTATGCACGCTGGCTCGAAGAGAGGTTCTTTTCCTTTTCAAGAATTTTATACAAGGGTGCTTTCTTTCCACGCGATAGCAGCTGGGCAAGGTACTCAAGAGGGTATGAGTCTTCCTGGTAGGCTTCAACAGTTGGCCAGATCATCCTGATCTGGGAAGCTTTTGCAAAATTGTCTTCATGATAGATTTTCTTGGTGGCAGAGAGGGTAACCGGAACAGGTTTTGGATCAGCGACATCCTTGCCACGCTTGATCTCTCCGAAATATTTCTCTATCAGCTTTTTGGCAGTTTTAATGTCAAAATCGCCGGCAAGCACCAGGGTCGCATTATTCGGAATATAATACTTTTCATGAAAGGCTTTAACATCATCAACAGTTGCATTTTTCAAGTCATTCATCTCGCCGATAACGGTCCAGCTATAAGGATGCCCTTTTGGATAGAGGTTGGTTGCCACAACCCAGGAGGTGAATCCATACGGCTGATTATCATAAGATTGACGTTTTTCGTTCTGCACAACGTTCTGCTGGATGTTGAAGGCATTTTCAGTAACGGTATTGATCATATAACCCATGCGGTCAGATTCCATCCAGAGGATCTTCTCGAGCGCATTTTTCGGCACTATTTCAAAATAGGTGGTGGCATCGTTGCTTGTGCCACCATTAAGTGTTCCGCCTGCATTTTGAATAATTTTGAAAAATTGGTCTTCCGGTACATTCTCCGACCGTTGGAACATCATGTGTTCAAAGAGGTGGGCAAAACCTGTGTGGCCTTCCGACTCCCGGTTTGACCCCACATGAAAGCGGATTGCAAGGGCCACGATTGGGTCGGAGCGGTCGATGTGAAGGATGACATCCAGCCCGTTGGGCAGGGTGTATTTTTCGAAATCGATTTTCAGTTCGGTCTTTTGCTGGCAAACAGTTGCCTGGGAAAGTGCTACGATTGCAAATAAAAGGACGATAAGTTTTTTCATGATTCAGGGCAGTTTTTGTGAGGATTATTTCGGGCTTAAAGTTACAATTTTTAATAAACCCCAAACAATAAGAGGCAATTTTAGCAGTCAAATAATACCGCTGAGGAAGGGGGAGTAGGTCCCTCCTTTAGCGGGCAGGGATTTAGGGTGGTGCATCAACGCTAATTCCGTTCAAGTTCCCTCAGGTTTTCCATCTTTTTCTTTTGCAAAAAACTGTGGATGTCACCAAGATGTTCCTTCACCCGTTTATTACCGAATTCAAAGACTTTATTAACCAGTCCATCAAGGAAATCGCGGTCGTGGGATACGAGGATCATCGTGCCATCGTAATCCTGCAGGGCACTCTTCAGGATGTCTTTGGTTTTCAGGTCGAGGTGATTGGTCGGCTCGTCGAGGATCAGCAGGTTTACCGGTTCGAGGAGCAGTTTGATCATGGCCAGGCGGGTACGCTCGCCGCCGGAGAGCACCTTCACTTTGTTTGAGGAGATGTCGCCGCCAAACATAAACGCTCCTAGGATATCCCTGATCTTTGCACGGATATCGCCTTTCGCTGCATCGTCGATGGTTTGAAACACGGTGATCTCTTCATCAAGCATGGAAGCCTGGTTCTGGGCAAAATAACCGATCATGATGTTGTGCCCGATCGTCAGCGTTCCGCTGTAACCCTTCTCCCCCATAATGGCCCTGACCAGCGTTGACTTTCCTTCCCCGTTTTTTCCGACAAAGGCGACCCGTTCGCCACGTTCGATGCTGAGTGAGACATCTGAAAACACATTGTGATCGCCATAACTCTTCGCCATTCCGCTGAGGATCAACGGGTAGCTGCCAGAACGCGGCGAGGGTGGAAACTTCAGGCGGAGGGCCGAATTATCCTCTTCATCGATCTCCACAATTTCAAGTTTTTCGAGCATCTTCACCCGTGACTGTACCTGCAGGGTTTTGCTATAGGTACCCTTGAACCGTTCGATAAACTCCTGGTTCTCGGCAATCATCTTCTGCTGCTCGTCAAATTTTTTCTGCTGCTGCTGGCGCCGTTCCATCCGCAGCTGCTGATACATGGTATAGTTGACCTTGTAGTCATAGATACGGCCCATGGTGACTTCGATGGTGCGGGTGGTGAGGTTATCGACAAACGCCCGGTCGTGCGAAATCACAATCACCGCCTTGGCGCTGTTGATGAGAAAATCTTCGAGCCATTGCACCGATTCGATGTCCATGTGGTTGGTCGGCTCATCGAGCAGGATGAGGTCGGGTTTTTGCAGCAGGATCTTGGCCAGTTCGATGCGCATGCGCCATCCTCCGCTGAATTCGCCGGTGGGGCGGGTGAAGTCACTCCGCAGGAAGCCCAGTCCCAGCAGGATCTTCTCGATCTCCGCATCGTAGTTGATATCGGCGATGGAGTAAAACTTCTCACTCAGCAACGACACCTCCTCGATGATGTTATAGTATTCCTCCGATTCATAATCGGTGCGGGTGGTGAGCAGGTTGTTCAGTTCTTCCATCCTGCTTTTCATGTCGAAAATGGCAGAGAACGCCTGGGAAGCCTCTTCAAAGACAGTACGGTTGTCAACTGTCATGAGGTGTTGCGGCAAATAGGCAATCACAGTGCCTTTGGGAGAGGAGACCCTCCCGCTTGTGGGTGGCCGTTCCCCGGCAAGAATTTTCAGCAGGGTCGATTTTCCTGCGCCATTCTTGCCCATGAGGGCGATGCGGTCCTTTTCGTTGATGGAAAACGAAACATTTTTAAAGAGGGTGGT
>CAYHGE010000095.1:0-12615 GCA_964355945.1 uncultured Draconibacterium sp. | reverse complement strand
CTGACAAACACTGATATTTTCAGGTAAAAAATCTCGCAGATTTTCGCAGATTGCAATCGCAGATTTTCGCAGATTTTCATTTTTTTTCCTTGCAAATGCGGACCTTTTTCCAAATGCGGCTCTCCTCCTTTTCACCCGGGATCACACAGGTCAATGCATGGGTATAATATGTCAATGCCCGGCTGAACTCGCTGCCGGACATGAAAAAGTCGCCTGCCTGCTCATAGGCATCATAAAAATCAGGATTCAAACTGATTAACGTCGCCACATCATCATCAGTGGCAGAACCCAATATCAGTCGTTGTTTTATCTCCCGGTACTTTTGGCACCTTGGATAAGCGATCTTCAAAAAAACTGAATCTGCTGCAATATAGCCCGAATCAAACGTTGATTTTGCATTGGCTGATGGCCCGTTGCTGGCGAGGATTTTATTCAGGTCATAGCAGAGAAACCCGCCAACCTGGTAAGGCGCAGTAGAGACCCAGAACTTCAGCTCTTTCGGATTAAAGATAATGGAATGATGCCCGATAAGCTGATTGATGGCTTTCTCGTTACCCAGTCCGATACTGATGCCTTTAACACCCAGCGTGTCGCGGAGGATTCTGGCAATATCTGCAGGGGCAAACTGCTTCTGGCTGTTAATACACTCACTCACACGATGATACCTGTCACCTGAAGCAGTGTTATTTCGCTGGATCACCGCTTTTTCTGAAAGACCGTATTGTTTGCTCTGAAAGTGGTTTGCAGAAATGATATAATCACCCTGTGCTTCATAAACAACCTGGGATCCGGGCCGTTTTTCAATGATGACAGCCTTGTTGTCGGCAGCGGAACCTATCAGAAAGAGCTCAGAAACAAACACATCGTATTTCGAGGCGATGACTGTTGCTTCCCTGATATCCGCAGCATATTGGAGAATTTGCCTGGCGACCAGCGAAACCGGTGTTGCAGCTTTAAAAACAACGTCGGAATTTGCAGCATTGATGGTGACGGTAAGGCCTTTCTCGTTCATACCCGACACCGCGCCCATCATTCCGCCCCAGGTAACAAACGCATGAAAATACCCTGAATCAGGCCGGATAAAGGCGACGATTTTCTCCTTGGCGAATTCATCCCCGACATAAAAATCGAAATTACGGCCAAGCAGCAGGTTGCCATCTGCGGTTTTGCTGTTCCATATTCCGAAAGAGGTGCAACCGACCATTCCCATGTTGTTGAGCATGTGGCCAAGGTCATGGGCGCCATGGTAGTTCAGGATTCGCTCGTAATTGTCGGCAATGAAATTGAAATCAGGAGATGCCGAAAGGGAGATACCATAAATTTCCGCTTTGCACTCTGCGGGTATGGCCCGGTATAGATTAAGGTCGAAAATGGAGATCACATACTTTAAGAAGTTCAGATAATAACTGGATGGAACGATCTCCCTGAGCCTGTCAACAAAGGCCTTTTCCTGTTTATACATCAGCTCCCGGGTCAGCTGCCCGGTAATGAGTCCGCGCTCAAAAGGTTTACCTTCAATATAGAGTGTGTGAATGCCTCGCTGCTCCCACCTCAGCCAGTTGTTGCCTATCCTGGTCGTATTAGCATCCATACGCTGAATGGCGTGCTTTTTATAGACATAGTGCCTGGCCTCATTTTTAAAGAGTGAGTCAACATAGAGAAAAAAACCTGTGATGAGCACTGACATACCCAGAATTGAGATTCCAAACCATTTTATAAACTTTTTCATCTGTCAGCCATTGCGGATTTTATCAAGCAAAACATCCATCCCGATCAACTCACCGGAGGTTACAATTGAACTTAATGACACGCCGAGAACACCATGCATGTTTAAATTCTGCCCGGTAAGCAAAAGATTTGGTATTTTGGTCCGGTGAGACACAAAAGTTTTAAGCGGTTCGCGGCAGTCGCGCAACACGCCATAGAGCGATCCATCCGGAGTTCCGGTGTGGTCGCGATAGGTCAGCGGAGTTGTTGAATGAAAGGCCCTGATACTGGCTTTGAATCCAGGGTGTTGCTTTTCAATGAAATCAAGAAGTCTGGCTGATTTCTCTTCTTTGAAGGCTTCGTAACCCATGCCTCGAACCGCGGGTTTAAACCCGCGGTTATGTGTACCTGCCCATGGTCTGCACTCATCAAACCGCATATAGGTCATGATGGAAGCAGTCAGGGCATAACCATCGGGGCCTTTGGTGAGGAACATTGCATAATTTTCCGGCCATTTCTCAGGTTGATAATCAATTCCGGTCCAAACATTCTCTGGCCTTGAATAGTAGTAAAGGTTATGGTTCCGGTAAGGAAACATTCCCTCCCTGAAAACAACATTTAAAATGAAGGCACTGGTGGTATTTTCGAACCCTGCAAGACGGTCGAGATAGGCCTTTCTGAACACATCCGTTTGGGTTAACCCGATGGTGGTAACCGGATGAAGGTCAGAGATCACCCAGGTTCCTGAAAATTCCCTGCCATCAACCGTGATTACCCGGCTGACCTTTCCCTCCTCAACGACGATGGTTGTTACCTCTGCCTTTCTGAGAACCTTGCCACCAGCCGATTGAATTACCTCTTCAAGGATATCTGCAATCTGCATTCCTCCTCCTTCACAATGCCATGCACTTTCAATATAACTATTTACAATCAGGGCATGGATGTAAAACGGGGTCTGATCAGCAACACCGGCATATAACCAGTTATTTCCGGCCAGTACGTTCTGCAGGAGACTATTCGAAACACATGAATTTATGGTATCCCTGGCATTGATGTCAAGCATCGGAAACTTGTCGGTAAAATCACCCTGTCTGAGGTTGTAAAGCGGAAAATGTTTACAGGCCTCCCGTATTTTTTCGCAATATTTTTCAATACCAGCACGCTCATCCGGAAATATCGCGGCCAGTTTTTCAACAAACCGAGGATAGGTCTGGGCGAAAGGATACTGAGTTTTATCATCACCAAACTGAATTTTGTCAAAGCCATCCTGATCGAGACGCTTTAGCTTTAATCTTGGGAGCAGCCCAATGTATGAGAATATTTTATGCAACGTTTGCCCTTCATCCAATCCGCCAATATAGTGGACACCGGTGTCAAATACGGCACCATCACGGGAATAACTTTGAAGGCAACCTCCAATCCTGGCATTTTTCTCAAGAATTGTAACGTTATAGCCATTTTTACCAAGGATGGCTCCGCAAAGCAACCCGCCGAGGCCACTTCCGATAATAACCACATCGGAAAAATTATCCATTCGGCCTCTTTTTAAATACGATTACAAGGTTAGAGTTCCACTTCTGATGATCCATGATACGGGCTTGCAAACCAATATTTTCGCCAATGGCTATCATCTCCTCAGCAGAAAAAAAAGAGAGTTTATCTGTTGTTTTGTTAAATCTGAAAACGCGTGTGGACAGAAACTCTGTCAGGCGGGTCATGCCATGCTTTTTGCCGTGATTATTGTCGCCGTCTCTAACAATGATGATCCCGCCGGGCAGCAATTGAGATGCATGGTTTGTAAATGTCCGCCTACGCTCCTCCACCGGCAGGTAATGCAGTACATCACTGAAAATCACACAGTTTGCGGGAATTGCCTGAAATTCGTTCAGGCCTGCATGAACAAACCGGAGGTTTTCAGGCTTATCGAAACCACATTCTGCCACCTCCACTTTTTCTTCGTCATAATCAAATCCCGTGATGTTCCTTCCGGGAGCCAGGTATGCGAGCATATAATCCATAAACCCATAACCGCATCCGGCATCGATGATCAGGCCATCCTTCGGAACAAGGTCGTGAAAAAGCTGATAATTCCTTTCCATTCTGAATTTCACTTTCATATACCATTCCAGTACGGGCCCTTTATACAGGAAATTGTTGACCACCCTCTTTCTTACAAAACCAGGAGTGTTAATCTCTCCATCAACCAATGCATAATACATTTTTATTAATCTCTGCACTGTTTTGGCCCGCTCCTGATAGGTTTCACCATGCTCCATGTCGCTAAACTTCATCCTTGGAAGGACTTTAATAGTAAATGTGGTGCTGCGTACCACGAAGCTTCCTTTTGCAATGCATTGAGCGGTATTATGAAACACAACAGGGGTAATATCAAGTTCAAGTTTTTCTGCAAGATAGAAAGCTCCTTTGTGGAATCGGCCGATCCTGCCATCTTTTGTTCGTGTGCCTTCCGGGAAAATGGCGATTGAATAACCATCCTCAATTTTGGATTTAAGGATTTCAATGCTCGGATCTGCCCCTTCAAAAATCGGGTAATACCCTGCCATCCGCACCAGATACCCGAAAAGCGGGGAATTCCAAACCCATTGATTTGTAAGCAGGATAATTTTAGGACTCAGCCGCAGCATTGAAAGAATGTCGAGCACCGACTGATGGTTGGCCACGAATATGCATGGTTTGGAATAATCTGGTTTTTCGTCATATACAACCCGTTTTGTCACGCTGGTGATGATGTATATGGTAGCCCAGGCAAATTTACTGATCAGCGAATTCAATATTTTCTGGGAACGCTTACGAAAAAACGGGTTAACCCTGATAAGGAGAAGCCCTGAAATACTCAGGAATACACAGCCAAGAATGAAAAAAGTGTAGGCAACGATCGATTGGAAAAAAGTTCCTAAACTGATTGGCGGAAGCCCCTTGCTTACTGGCCCGCTCACAAACATCCGGAAAAGGAAAGGTTGAAGCACCTGGGAAATTACAACCACCGATAGGATACCAATGATTGAAACCAGCGCAATCGACTGCAAGGCAGGATGTTTGGCAATAAGCAGCATGCCAAAGCCAATGAGCGTTGTAAGACCCGACAGGATGATACTCATGCGGATCACAGGCATCGGTTTTTTCCTGCCCTTATATCCCTGCAAGAGGCCATCCATGGTGAAGATGCAGAAATCATCACCGAGGCCGAAAATAAATGTGGAAAGCATGATATTTACAATGTTGAATTTGACATGCAGCAAGCCCATGATTCCAAGTATCCATATCCAGGAAACGACCATCGGAACGAATGCAATGAGGGCCAGCATAAATTTGCCATACGTGAGCAGCAGGGCCAAAAAAACCAATACTGCCGAAAAAACAGCAATAAAGTTAAAATCATCCTTGATTATTGATGACAGTTGCGACGAGAGAAAATTGTTGTCAAGCAACCGGATGCCGGGTAGATTAACGACCAGGTTCTCAATATGTTTCTGCGATGTTACCGGAACTTTCAGCACAGAAACGATGGTCGTCATTGACGGAGTTACGGTTGCAACATCTTTCGCAAATACCTTAAAAAGCAGTTGAAAATCATCCGCATCAATCCGATCAGTCTTAATATTGAGCAGAGAGTGGAAATTATCAAAAGCATCAGATTTGAATCCGGTATTTTTTCCCGTTTGAGTTAATACGGCTTGCAATTTTTCTATTTTCTCAGGAGAAAAATATGCATGCCACCGCCTTACACGTTGTTCCTGTTCCTTCGCAGAAGGGAGAAAATCTGCGATACCGGTATATCTGACGGGTATTCCTGCCAGATTCAGTGAATCCGAAAGATGCTTGATGTTGCCTGATGAAGTCGAAGCCTGGTCAAAGGTTTGACCATAGGAAATGACGTACATTGAATGTTGTAAATCATCTTTTCCTCGCAGGATCTGCTCAGTTTTCTTTAATTCCGGCGACATGTAGTTCAGGTTCATCAGGTTGCTGTCAAATTCGATATCACCGGCATAATGAAAAAAAACCGGTGTCAGCAGGATGATCATCCAACGCAGGTAGGAAATCTTATCCAGCTGAACCTGACCTGCTTTCACAAGCCACTTTGTTGCGATTTTCCCTTCATGTGCATCTTCTCCGATTAAATGAGGAAGAAAAATTAGAGAGAAAAACACTGCACCGATGAGGCCAAAAGCCCCAAGTAATCCGAAATCATAAAGAATTTCAGCCTTCACAAACAACAAACAGAGAAACGCGCCAATGGTGGTGGCACTGCCTATGGTCATGGGCTCAACCATGTCACCAATAACCTTTCTAAGGTCAGGCTCTTGTAGTCGGTGCGTTAAAATGTGCAATGGATAGTTGACGGCAATTCCCAGCAGTATCGATGTTGCCCCGATGGCAATAAGCGAAATGTCAGGCTTGATAAAGGAGATACAGCCAAGGGCGAACACCATTCCAAAAACAACTGGAAGGAAGATAAGTACCGGTGTTCGTTTCCTGCGAAACACAGAGGTGATCAGAAGGATAAGGGTAACACACATAATGGCCAGGGTAAGGGCCGTGTCACGCTGGATCTGGCGAGCATTCCCGACTGATGCCACGGTGGCACCCATAAAGCCGCAATCGATATTTGCAAACTCCTTCTGGCGGTTTAAATCTTTAACGAACCCTTCCAGCGAATGGATCAGCACCTTGTTTTTGCCCGTTTCATTGGCAGGATTGGCTGGTTCAATGAATAAAACAAGATTTTGTTTGTCTTTGGTGAAAAAATAGCCATTGATAATCTCATAACCTGTCGATTCTCCGAGTTTTTGCAATCGCAGAGCCACCGGATTTGAAATGCCTGCTGGATCCCAGGGCAATCGCTGCCTGGTGAGCATCCCTGCAGGAGTGGAAAGTATCCTGGTATTTTCAACCATACACTGATCCAGGTTTCCCGGCGTAAGCAACGAGTCAAACTGAGCATAGTCTTTCTCTTCCAGGAAAAAAGGAAGATTTTTGAGCAATGCCTGATAAACCTCTGTAAAGGGGAAATCATCGGGGCTGGCTGTAACCTTTTTAACCAGGCTGCTGTCGAGGGTTCTGATTCGTACCAGCAGACTATCACAATAGGACATCTTAAGCTCATCAGTAGTTACCGTATTGTCTTCTGACGAAATGCTTATAACCAGTTTATCAACAATATGGGTGTTTTGTAAAATTTTCCGGTATTCGCTGGTTTGCACATCAATTTGCAGCATTTTGCTGATATCTTCTTCATAAGAGACACGCAGCGCCAACACGCTGAAAAGAAGCAAAACCGACAGCATGGATACCCAGAAAACAAGGCGGTGCCTGGCAAAGAAGTCATACGATTTTAAAATCAGACCCTTCATATTCTGGTTAATGTGATGATCATAGTAAAACGCTGATGTTCAAGTTTCAACAAGGATACTGTTGAAGTTCCTGGTGTAAGCTCGTATAAGAATCTTGAAATCACTTCAGTTCCCTCCATGACCCTGCCGGAGGTGAACACGCTTGACCGGGAGCCGGAAGTATAAATGATCTTCCTCTTTTTCCCCAGGTCGAAGAACCTGTTGTATTCGTTGGGAGTTTGTTCAACAGTTGAATTTTTATTTCGTATTATGATCTGGAACAGCGCACCAAAATCATCGTAGAACGTCTTTAAAATTCTTTTGTGATTCATTTTGGGAAAAGCATGGTTTAGCTTATAGCGGGATGGATAAAGTTCCATGTCAAGCAGTTTCGGTCCAAGTTCTGAATTCATTACCAGTCGCATGGCAGAGTCGTTCATTTTTTTCAATAAAAGTACTCCGCTGAAATGGGTGTTTTCAATTTCTATATTCATCTGGTAAAGGCCAACAGAATCAACGGAATTAACGAAAGCAGGCATGTAGGATTGTGCAGGAACAATATTGGCAGCCAGGCATAAGGCGAATAAGAAGCTAATTAACCCTAAATACCTCATCGTTCACAGGTTTATTGATTGTTTTATTGCGAAATGTTAACACGGTATTGTCACCTGAGGTTTCTGCCAATTCAATTCTGTCAACGGTTACATCAATCTTTGAAATCAGGATACTGATTTTTTCAAAAAGTGATTTAAGTGATTTTTGACGGGGGATTAAAACCAGGTGATAGACACTGCTATTTTCAGATATTGCCAGATTAAAATCTTTTGAATTCAGCACATTGCCAGTGAAACAGTCCAGTGTGAGCTGGCTTATCAGCTTATACATTTTGTTCGAATTTGCAGAGACGCTCGATTTTTGCTGATTATTCTCAATGGATATCTGGTCATGGTCCATAACAAAAAGAAATTTGTATGGTTTGAGGTATTCCATACGCAGGCGGTTTTCTTTTTTATACGTAAATGTTCCCTCAGAGATAATTTTATTTTCAAGCATGCTGATGCTTTTTTCCTGGGTAAAATCACTTTTGATGGTTGTAATACCTGATGATCTGGCAGCAAACATGCGTTTAAATTCTTCTTTGTTTTTAACAGGTGTATAGTTTTGTGCCATGGCTAAACTTGTCATGGCAATGTAAATTGTAATGCAAAAAATTGTAAAAAAAGGCGTTGTTTTTTTCATAAATTGTGATGATTCTTACCGTTTTTTCAGATCAGGAAAGTGAAATTACAGTTTAATTAATGAGATTCATTCTACATTATAGAATCTGAAAAACAATGTGTTACAATTGAATTGTCTATCAACTGTGACAATGCAAACTTAAGCAAAACTTTCAAGGTCTCTATGTCTGAAAAGCAGAATATTTATGCGTATTTTTGCCGGATATAAGCACAGGATTATGGTAAAACTTGAATTTGAGCATCGTCAGGCCGGACATTGTGAAAGTGGTGTGACACGAAACCTGTTAAACTATCATCATCTGATGATCAGTGAGCCCATGGCCTTCGGGATCGGCGCCGGGTTGTTTTTCAGCTATCTTCCCTTCCTCAAGATGCAGCATGCACCAACCACCTCATTCCGGGTGTGGCCGGGCCAGGTATTTGACCGTGCTACCAAAGAGCTTGGTGTAAAAACCGCCATTCACAGATTCCGGAATCCAAAGGATTCCATGGACAAACTTAACGAAGTGCTTGAACAGGGATACCCTGTCGGGCTGCAGGTTGGAACATTCCATTTACCCTTTTTTCCACCCGAATACCGCATGCATTATAACATGCACAACATGATCGTTTACGGCCATGATAACGGTAACTATTTCATCAGTGATACCGTTATGGAACATCTGGTTGAAATTAATTATGAAGACCTTATGCGTGTCAGGTATGCCAAAGGCGCATTTGCACCCCAGGGAAGGATGTATTACCCGACTTATGTGCCCAAAGACATTGACATCAGGCCCTCTATAATCAAGGGTATTCGTAAAACTGCCAACAACATGGTTGGAATCCCTTTCCCGCTTGTTGGTGTAAAGGGTATCAGGTACCTTGCCGGGCGCATGCGCAAATGGGAGAAGAAGCTGGGTCCTGAAAAAGCCTCCTATTACCTGGGGCAGGTGTTGCGCATGGAGGAGGAAATCGGTACTGCCGGGGCGGGCTTCCGTTTCATCTATGGCGCTTTCCTTGATGAGGCCTCAAAGGTTTTGGATCAACCCTGGATAAGAGAATTATCCATTGAGATGGGTGAAAATGCAAACAAGTGGCGTGAATTTTCATATTTTGGCTCGCGTAATTGCAAAAAGAGGGGAAAACCTGAGCAATCTTATGATTTCCTGGCAGACATTCTGCTGGATGTCGCTGACCGCGAAGAAAAGATATTTAAAAAGCTTGGTACAATAAAATCTTAATAACATGGACGAGAATCAGAATCCGGTTTATAAAGACAAAGCCTACGGCCAGTTTCGCGAGCTTTCCTATTCATACAAAGACGGTGGCAATTTTGAAAAAACGGTTGGATTTCATGATCAGGTTGACCGTTTGGTTCTGCAGCAGGCATGGGATCTTTTTCATGAGCGTATAGAAGAGGCAAAGCAGCGCGTTCTTGCCGGGGAAGTCAGCCCCATCGTGTATTACATGGAAAAAAACCTGCTTGACCCTTTAAATCTCTCGATGATGGCAGGATTTTCTGTGTGGCGCGTGAAATGGCATTTCAGACCGGGTGTTTTTAAACGCCTGAAAGAAGCTACACTTCAAAAGTATGCCGTTGCTTTTAACATCACCATAGACCAGCTTAAAAAAGTTGAACAATAATTATTTCTTATGGACAAAATAAAAACCATCATCAATTATACTCACCGTCAGGCCGGACATTGCGAAAGTGGTGCTACCTCAAACCTTTTTAAATTCAATGGTCTTGACATTTCGGAACCAATGGCATTTGGTGTTGGCAATGGCTTGTTCTTCAGTTACATTCCGTTTTTAAAGATCCAGTTTGCCCCTATGCTATCGTTCCGCAACCTGCCAAATACCGTTTTTAAAAGGTCAACTACTTATTTGGGAATTGAATCAACAGTAATCAAAAAGATCAAGGATCCCAAAGAGGCCATGGACTTGCTTGACAGAAACCTTGAAAATGGAATACCAACAGGATGCCAGGTCGGTGTTTTTCAATTGACATTTTTCCCCCCTGAATACCGCATGCATTACAACATGCACAACCTCGTGGTATTCGGCAGGGAAGGTAACATGTATCATGTGAGCGACACGGTGATGGAAACACCACAACTCATTACGTATGATGATCTGCTCAGGGTGCGATACGCCAAAGGTGCGTTTGCCCCACAGGGAAAGATGTACTGGATCAATCATGCCATTGACAAACCGGTCGATCTGAAACCCGCGATCGCCACCGCGATAAAAAAGACGGTTTATGAAATGATCGGGATCCCTTTCCCGCTTATTGGTGTAAAGGGATTACGTTGGCTGGCCCGGGATCTTAAAAAATGGCCAAAGAAGCTCGGCAATGACAAAGCATCCTTCTACCTTGGACAAATTCTGCGCATGGCAGAAGACTTTGGCACCGGGGGTGCCGGATTCCGGTTCATTTACGGGGCTTTTTTAAAGGAGGCAGGTGAGCTTTTCAACCAACATCATGAGTTACTGGAAGCATCTGAAATGATGGGCAGGACAGCCAACAAATGGCGTGAATTCACCTACATTGGAGCCCGGAATTGTAAAAACCGGTCAAAACCGGAGGAGGATTACGGAACCCTTTCAGAGATGCTGCTCGAAATAGCCAATCATGAAGAAGCTGTTTATCAGAAACTTAAAAAAATTAAGCTTTAATGTCCCTTCAACCCATCATTGAAATCAGGGAACTGACTAAAATTTACAAGGGAGCGGAGGAGGCTGCCGTGAATTCGATTTCACTCGATATCTTCCCGAATGAGGTCTTCGGATTGCTCGGACCGAACGGAGCCGGTAAAACCACCACGATTTCCATCCTGTGCGGATTGTTCCCTGCAACCAGGGGAAGTGTGATGATCGATGGAATCGACAGTCATGCAAACCTCGACAAGATCAAGCAGATCATCGGGGTAGTTCCACAGGACATTGCCCTCTACCCTACCCTTACAGGCCGAGAAAACCTTACCTTTTTTGGCAATATGTATGGCATTAACGGTTCTGAACTGCGCGACAAGATCAACCACTATCTCAGAGAATTCGGTTTGGAAAAACATGCTAACAAAGCCGTAAGCAAATACTCCGGAGGAATGAAGCGCAGGGTAAACCTGATTGCAGGATTGCTTCACGATCCTAAGATTCTTTTTTTGGATGAGCCCACTGTTGGCATTGATGTTCAATCGCGCCTGGTAATTCTTGAATATCTCAAAGAGATTAACAAGAAAGGAGTTACCATCATTTATACCTCCCACTACATGGAGGAGGCTGAAAATCTTTGCAACAGGGTGGCAATCATCGACAGGGGGAATATCATTGCCCTTGGGAATCCAAAAGAGTTGCTGGAAGGGAAACCTGAGTTTAAAAATCTGGAAAACATCTTCATCCATCTCACCGGTAAAGACATGAGGGATTAATATGAGAAAATATCTGTCTGCATGTCGCAAGGAATTCCTATTGCTCATCCGTGATAAATCCGGCCTGGCCATGCTTTTTATCATGCCGGCTTTTCTGATCCTTATCTCTTCCATGATGCAGGAATTTGCCTGGGGTTCTCTTGCCAAAGATTCAAGTATTCCGGTTTTGTTCGTTGACAACGATCATGACAGCCTGGGAGTAAAGGTTAAAAATGGCTTCAGCGGTTCCGATGCATTTCAGATCATCGACAGCATCGACCACAAACCCGTTACCACCAGCATGGCTAATAATGCCATAAAGAAAGGGGATTATCTCATCGCGATTGTAGTTCCCAAAGGCGCAACAGCCACCATGCGGGCCAACGTCCGACTTTCCGTTGCAAAAACACTGGCAGGCTTTGGATTGGGCAACCCGATGCTGGTCAATGGGGTTGTTTTCAGGGATTCTATCAATGTGACCATCTTTTTTGATCCGACAGTTAAAAAAGCATTTAAGAATGCAGTGATCAGTTCAGTAAGGGAAAACTACTACCGGATTCAGACTGAATGGGTGTTTCAGAATTTCAACCAGGAGATTGCCCTGCAAATGCCAATGTATAAACCCCCAAAGGAAGCTTTCAAGGAAATTCTCAAATTCAAGGAGGTATATCCAACCTACCGCGAAGTTGAGCTGATTCCGAATTCATCCCAGCACAATGTTCCGGCCTGGACGATTTTTGCGATGTTTTTTATTGTGATCCCGCTAACACAGAGCCTTATCCAGGAACGTGAAGGGGGAAGCCTGTTCAGACTCCTTACCATGCCGGTTTCCTACATGACCCTCGTGATGGCTAAGGTTGGCGTTTACCTGTTGGTCTGTCTGACACAGACTGCAGCAATGTTGCTGGCCGGGATCGTGTTGCT
>CAYHGE010000094.1:9081-12768 GCA_964355945.1 uncultured Draconibacterium sp. | reverse complement strand
TTTTTCTTTGGCTGCCACATACGTCATACTGGCAGGATCCTCACCAACCAGTACGGCAGCAATGTGGGGTGGCTCCAGGGCCCTGTCAAGAAACTGTAATTTTACCTCTGCGGCGATTTCAGCTTTAATCTGGTCAGCAACCAGTTTCCCATCAAGTAATTTCATCGGGATCGGGTTAGTTCATATTTTTCATGTTCCTCATGACATTGGCCATGTTCTTCCCTTTGTTGGCAGTGACCATCTTCATCATTTTCCGGGTATCGTCAAATTGTTTGATCAACCTGTTTACATCCTGGATGGTTGTTCCCGAACCACCTGCAATCCGTTTACGGCGACTGCCATTCAACACCGCAGGATTTACACGCTCATCAGGAGTCATGGAATGAATGATGGCCTCGATGCCCTTAAAGGCATTGTCGTCGATTTCCAGGTTTTTAATTGCCTTTCCCATACCCGGAATCATACCCAGGAGGTCTTTCACATTTCCCATCTTCTTGATCTGCTTGATCTGGGCAAGAAAATCATTGAAATCAAACTGGTTTCTGGCAATCCTTTTCTGAAGCTTCTGTGCCTCTTCTTCATCAAACTGTTCCTGTGCTTTTTCGACCAGGGAAACGATGTCGCCCATCCCGAGGATACGGTCGGCCATACGTTCCGGATAAAAGATGTCGATGGCTTCCATTTTTTCACCAAGCCCGACAAATTTTATGGGCTTGTTAACAACCGATTTGATACTCAGCGCTGCACCGCCACGGGTGTCTCCATCTAATTTAGTAAGCACAACACCTTCATAATCAAGACGTTCGTTAAATGCTTTCGCGGTATTTACGGCATCCTGCCCGGTCATGGAATCGACTACAAACAGTGTTTCCTGGGGATTAATGGTATTCTTGATATTCGCTATCTCATCCATCATCTGCTCATCAATGGCAAGGCGACCGGCGGTATCAACGATGACAACATTATGGCCTTTCTCCTTTGCATAAGCAATAGACCGCTTCGCGATTTTCACAGGATCGTTTGCTGCATCCTCCGAATAAACCTCGACTTCAATTTGCTGTCCAAGAACTTTCAACTGCTCGATGGCCGCCGGACGGTAAACGTCGCAGGCAACGAGCAAGGGCCGCTTCCCTTTCTTTGTTTTAAGATAATTTGCCAGTTTAGCAGTAAAAGTAGTCTTCCCGGATCCCTGCAAACCGGCTACAAGAATAATTGCAGGTTCACCTTTGATATTGAGTTCGGTTTTCTGACCGCCCATCAGCTCGGTAAGCTCGTCATGAACGATTTTCACCATTAATTGTCCGGGTGAAACTGCAGTGAGGACATTCTGTCCCAGGGCCTTGTCTTTTACCTGGTCAGTAAATTGCTTGGCTATTTTGAAACTCACATCGGCATCGAGAAGTGCCTTTCTGACATCCTTCAGCGTATCAGCAACATTGATCTCCGTGATATGTCCATGTCCTTTGAGGACTTTGAACGCACGGTCGAGTTTATCACTTAATCCTTCAAACATGATCGTATAATATTATTTTATTAGTATTCTGGTGAACGGGTGAACAGGTAAACGGGTGAACGGGTGAACGGGTGAACGGGTGAACGGGTGAACGGGTGAACGGGTGAACAGGTGAACGGGTGAACTGGTGAACAGGTAAACGGGTGAGCATGTGAATGGCTCCGACCGATCAATTGTTATCCGATACATGGTTCGACTTTCTGTTTTGCAAAATTAGCAATTTTAATTGACTCTGAAAACGGGCACAGGCATTGATTGGTTAGTGCATGCTGGCATTTATCATCATAATTAAACAAATTGTATCGTATTTTTTTATTTAATGTATGCGTGACATTTAAAATCGTTGTAATTTTGTATAAATATTCAAAAACCAAAATTTAATCTTATGAAGAAAATTTTACTTTCATTCGTTGCCATTATGGCATTGTCTCTGGGTGTAAATGCCCAGTGGATTGAACAAGCTTCAGGATTTGCCACAGCCAGTCGTGGGATCAGGTGTGTTTATGCAGTTAACAGCCAGGTTGTATGGGCAACCTCTTATGATGGTAGTGGCGGTGGTGCTGCATGCCAGGATGTAACGGTTACCTCAAATGGTGGTAATTTGTGGACACCTCGTACTATTGGCGGGGCATCAAACCTTGACATTGCAAATGTCGTTGCCTATGATGCTGACAAAGCATGGGTTGCAATGTACCCACCAGCAGCAGCAACCGCTGGCCAGGGAATTTATAAAACAACTGATGGCGGATTGACCTGGACACGCCAGGCTACAGCAGCATTTGGCAGTTCATCTTTTGTTAATGTAGTATATTTCTGGGATCAAAACCTTGGATATTGCATGGGCGACCCGATCAACGGAGAGTTTGAAATTTACACAACCGATGATGGTGGAACTACCTGGACATTGGTTCCGGGAGCCAATATCCCCAACCCACTTGCCGGCGAATACGGGACAGTAGGTTATTATTCTGCGGCTGGTGATACAACATGGTTTGGTACAACCAAAGGGCGCGTATTCAGGTCAATTGATAACGGACACAATTGGACGATGTCAGCTATCGCCGGCTGGGGTGCAAAAAGCACTCAACCATTTACCCGCAACAACATGAATACTATTTGTGGCGACAGAAGTGCAGGTAGCACAGGAGCCATGGTAAGAACTACAGATGGTGGAGCCACATGGACGCCGATTGCAACAACAGGCCAGGTTTTCACGAATGATATGGGTTATGTTCCCGGAACACCCAGTACATGGATTACAACCGGTGCAGCAACCGGAATGACAGGTGTTACATATTCTTTTAATGATGGCGTTGCCTGGAATGACATGGCCGCTACCATTGGTACACAGTTCTTAGGAACCGATTGGGTGAATGATTCAACCGGCTGGGCAGGCGGATTCAATGCAGATGCTACTACCGGTGGAATGTTCAAATTTGTCGGGAGTCTTACACAATGTGATTTCATCTCTGATTTACCAGCTGTTGCCATGGGTGGCACTGTTAAGTATTCGATTACTGGAGGTGCACATTCAACCTCAACCGTAAAGTGGACATTCCCCGGCGGAACACCGGCTACTTCAACAAACAGAAATCCTTCTGTTGTTTACAATACTGCCGGCAGTTACAATGCAACGCTGACGGTTACAAACTCATGGGGTGTTACTACCAAGGTAAAAACCAATGTTGTTTATGTTGGTGGCGTTGGCATCGGTGACAAAACAGCAACCAGCGTTTCGGTATTCCCCAACCCGGTGAAGGATGTGATGACTTTACAGGGTTCTTCAAACATTGAAGATATTACTGTCACCAATATGGTTGGACAGGTCGTTCTCAATCAGAAAGCTGAAGATGCAACGGTAACAATCAATACTTCTTCACTGAAATCAGGTGTATACAATGTCAGAATCAATATGACAAGTGGCACTGTCAACAAGAAAATTGTGGTTCAATAACCTTATTATCTCTACAAAAAAAGAGGGCGTCCGGATTGGATGCCCTCTTTTTTTATGGAACCAAAATTTACATCCGGTCAGGAACTTCCATTCCAAGCAACTGCATTGATTTCCGGATGGTCGTACCGGTAATCTTTGCAATACCGACCCGCAGGAGGGCCTTTTCGCTGTCTTCCTCTTTGAGTACAGGCAATTCCTGGTAGAACTGGTTAAACCCTTT
>CAYHGE010000094.1:0-8981 GCA_964355945.1 uncultured Draconibacterium sp. | reverse complement strand
TGATCAAAATCAACTCCAAGCCGCTGATAAGTCAGATTGAATCCCTGGTAGGCCCAGTTGTTCATTTTATTCCATAAACTTATTGTTTCGGGATCTTTTGCCTCCCACTTCCGAAGAATCCCCTGTGCTTCCATAATCAGGGGAGCCTGGCGTTCTCCTTCCTCCGGAGTGAGGCCTGTCTGAATCAACTCCTCAATTTCAGCCTTGTATTTTTCGTTAAACAGCACGTAATATTTCCCAATTAAATGATCACCTTTCATCCCTGTTGATTCGGGTGTTTCATTATTTCCCCATTTCATGTAAGCAAGCATTGACTTACATATATGAATTCCTCGGTCATTGATCAGGTTCACTTTTACCACCTGATGCCCGTTTGCCTTTAGAATTTCAGCCAGCGAAAAGCCAAGCAGATTGTTGCGGATATGGCCAAGATGTAAAGGTTTATTGGTGTTTGGTGAGGAATATTCCAGAAGAACCGGCTGCTCGTGAAGATTTTTTTTAAATCCATAATCAGGTGCTGATGCAGTTTCAAGCAAAAAATTCAGCCAGAACTGATCACTCAATACCAGGTTCAGAAACCCCTTGATTACATTAAAGGTTTCAATCTCAGGCATATTTTGCTGAAGCAAGGTTCCTATTTCTGTGGCGGTAAGTTCCGGAGACTTTCGCGAGATTTTCAGCAATGGAAAGACCACGATCGTAAAATCGCCGATTATCTCTTTTTTTGTTTTTTCCAACCCAACCGATGCAGGGCTGATAGTTTGGTCATATAGTATCTGCACTGCCTCACAGGTTTTTTCCAGTATTTTGGTTTCAATCATGGGTTCTGATAGTTTAGATTGCAAATTTATACCGAATTCGTATAACAATGCAATCTTATAGCTTAGTTTGAAGGTTAAAAAGAACCACTGAAGGCACTAAGGGCACTAAGAAACACTAAGACAATGTTCTACCTTAGTGGCCCTTAGTGCCTCAGTGGTTTTTTTATTCCTTATAAAATTTTCACACACAGTTTTGTCAGTTCCCGAAAAATGGTTACTTTCGCAGTCAATCTCCTGATTTCTTTAACATTCAAACTATATTAAACACTCACAAAAAGCGAGGTTAGCATGAAAAAAAATGTAATTATTATTGGTGCAGCCGGAAGAGATTTTCACAATTTCAACACGTATTATCGCGACAATGCGAATTTTAACGTGGTAGCTTTTACAGCTGCGCAAATTCCGGACATAGATGGACGAAAATATCCTGCCGCACTGGCTGGCAAACTGTATCCCAAAGGCATCCCGATTTATGCCGAATCGGAATTGATTTCGCTTATCAAAAAGCACAATGTTGAAATATGCAACTTTGCATACAGCGATGTACCCTATCAGAGGGTAATGAACATCAGTTCCATCGTCAATGCTGCCGGTGCCAATTTCCTTTTGCTCGGGCCAAAGGATACCATGATTAAAAGTACAAAACCAGTTATTGCCGTTGGGGCAACCCGCACAGGGTGCGGTAAAAGCCAGACCTCACGCCGGATTATTGAAATTCTGATGGCTAAGGGGTTGAAAGTTGTAGCCGTTCGCCATCCGATGCCTTATGGCGACCTTGTTGCACAGAAAGTTCAACGGTTTGAAACTGTTAAAGATCTTAAAAAACACAAGTGCACCATCGAAGAGATGGAAGAGTATGAGCCCCATGTTGTCCGCGGCAATGTCATATATGCCGGTGTTGACTATGAAGCCATTCTTCGTGCAGCAGAAAAGGACCCCAATGGATGTGACATTATTTTATGGGATGGCGGTAATAACGACTTCCCGTTCTATATGCCCGACCTGATGGTTACCGTTGCCGATCCGCATCGCCCTGGAGCAGAAATGAATTATTATCCGGGTGAAGTCAATATCCGCATCGCTGATGTTGTCATATTGAATAAGATCGACTCAGCCTACCCGGAACATATTAAAACTGTCCGTGACAACATCCAGACAATCAATCCAAAAGCTGTGGTTGTTGATGGCGCGTCCCCGATTCGTGTTGATGATGAGTCTATCATCCGTGGCAAAAGGGTGCTTGTGATTGAAGATGGACCAACCCTTACCCATGGTGAAATGAAAATCGGTGCAGGCGTTGTTGCAGCCCAGAAATATGGCGCTGCCGAATTGGTTGATCCCCGTCCGTATGTTGTCGGAAAGCTGGCTGAAACATTCCGGATATACCCTAATATCGGCCAGCTTTTGCCAGCAATGGGTTATGGTGACCAGCAGATTAAGGATCTTGAAGCAACGATTAACAAAGTTGATTGCGATTCTGTAGTAATTGCCACTCCAATTGATTTGAATCGCCTTGTAAAGATCAAAAAACCAAATACACGGGTTTATTATGATCTCCAGGAGATCGGAAAACCTGACCTGAATGATATCCTCAATGGTTTTTTGAAGAAACATAAAATTAAATAGTTTTAAAAATCCCGGTTTCACCGGGATTTTTTTTTATATTTGTTTAGTAGGTAACCCAAGTTTAACACCCTGATAATGAAAAACAAAAGCCTGGTTTCCATCAATGATTTCACCCGGGAGGAGCACATCCGGATCCTCGAACTTGCAGGTGCATTTGAAAAACGTCCGAAGCAGCGTATTATGGAGGATTATGTTGTGGCTACATTGTTCTTTGAACCCTCAACTCGTACCCGTCTCAGTTTTGAAAGCGCAGCAACCCGTCTCGGGGCGCGTGTAATCGGATTTTCCGACTCGTCAAGCTCAAGTGTGACAAAAGGCGAAACCTTGCGAGATACCATTCTCACGGTCAGTAATTATTGTGATATCATCGTCATGCGGCACCCCAAAGAGGGTAGTGCGCGATTTGCCAGTGAAGTTGCCAAGGTGCCGGTGATCAATGCCGGCGACGGAGCCAATCAGCACCCCACTCAAACACTGCTGGACCTGTATTCAATCAGAAAAACCCAGGGTTCTCTGGACAATCTGAATGTTGCCTTCGTGGGTGACCTCAAATATGGACGAACTGTCCATTCACTGGTGCAGGCACTTTGTAATTACAAAACGACTTTTCATCTTGTTTCACCACTGGAGTTAAAGCTCCCAAGTGCAGTAAAAATGTCGATAAAGGAACGCAACCTGGAATACACTCAATCTACAGATTTGCAGGATGTTATTCAGAAGGTTGACATTCTTTACATGACCAGGATACAAAAGGAACGGTTTGCCGATCCACTGGATTATGAAAAGGTAAAAAATGCATACGTCCTTCGGAACAGCATGCTTATCAATGCCAAACCTAACCTGAAAATTTTACACCCCCTTCCGCGGGTCAATGAAATTACCTCCGATGTAGATGACAATCCGATGGCCTATTATTTCACCCAGGCCCTCAACGGGGTTTTTGTCCGTCAGGCTTTACTTGCATCCATCCTTGGTGTTGTTGAATAACAGAAAATAAATAAAAGTCATGGAAAAAGAAATTCTCAGAAAAGAGCTTAAAGTATCTGCCATAGAGAACGGTACGGTAATCGACCATATTCCATCGGGAAGTGTATTCCAGGTAATTAAAATCTTAAACCTCACGGAGTACCAGAATCAACTGCTTATTGCGACCAACCTCGACAGTCAGAAAATGGGCAAAAAGGGAATCATCAAAGTAAGTAATAAATTTTTCAAAAGCGATGAAATCAATAAAATAGCCCTGTTTGCTCCTACCGCAACGCTTATCATCATTAAAAATTTCGAGGTCGTTGAAAAGAAAAAAGTCGAAGTTCCTGATTATGCCGAAAACATTGTTAAATGTTTTAATCCAAATTGCATCACAAACAATGAGGAGATTACCACAAGGTTCACTGTTATTGACAAGGCAGACCTGAAACTTCGCTGCCATTACTGTGAAAAAATCACTGCCCGGAAAAATATTGCATTCCGGTAATGTTGCACCATATTTCAAAACTGATTGCAGAGGGAGAACATCAGCAACTTGATTTTAAATTTGAAATTGCTGATGCCCATAAAATCGCCCGTACGTTGGTAGCCTTTGCAAATACCGATGGCGGGCGTTTGCTCGTTGGGGTTAAAGATAACGGTGCGCTGGCAGGCGTTCGGTCGGAGGAGGAGTATTATATGGTTGAAGGTGCAGCTAAAATGTATTGCAAACCGTCAGTTGATTTCGCAGTCAAAGAGTGGAATCTCAATAAGAAAAATATTCTTGAAATTATCATCCTTAAAAGTGCAAACCGCCCGCATTACGCTCAGCAAAAAGAGGGAAACTGGCTGGCATACCACCGTGTACATGACCAGAATTTTATCGTAAACCGGATTTTACTGCAAGTTTGGAAACTTGAGAATGTCCAGAAAGGGGTTTATTTAAAGTTTACTGATCCTGAGAAATTCCTGCTTCAATTCCTGGAAGGCAATGAATCCATCACCATGTCACAATTTATGCAGCTTGCCGGTATTTCACGCAATAAAGCGGAACACATCCTTGTCCGTTTTATCCTTTTAAAAATGATCCGTATGACATTTACCGAAAATTTAACATTTTTCACCTTAAACCCATCTGCAAAACTGTCGGAGAATAGTTAACTTTGCAACCAGATATGAAACGTATTTCCTCCGTCTTACTGTTTTTGGTCATCATGGCACCGGTTTTTTGCCAGGTTATGATGAACGACAGCGTGACGGGTAACAGGGAACGTTTTCTCGAACCAAAGAAATTCAACTATGGAGTCACTGTCGGTTCCCAGTTCACATCAGTTTCAGGATTTGGCTCAGCGTTAAGCACTTATGTAACTCCACGGGTTTCATATAACATCAACAACCGGCTCAGCATCGGTGGCGGGTTAAGTATTGCTCAAACCAATTATTTCAAAACCAGAGCCTATTTCCAAAATGAATCAGCGTCCGGCTCCAGTGGAAATTATACAAGCGGGACAATTTTCATTGAAGGCAACTACCTTGTCAATGACCGCCTGACTATTTATGGATCAGCCTTTAAGCAATTTCCAATCAGCCAGCAATCTCTTCAATACAATCCCTACAATCCGATATCGTCTAAAGGAGCACAAGGCATTGATCTGAATGTTGCCTACAAATTGGGAGAGCATGTCTTCATTCAGGCCGGTTTCCGGTATTCAGACGGTATTAACCCCTGCTATGCCGATCCGTTTAACCGACATTCATTCATGAATGAACCGTTTGGTTCACAACCGGGATTTGGACCTCCCAGGTGGTAAAACATCAACGAACGTTGAAGTGATCTGCAATATATTTGAGGGCCTCACTGATATCCATGGCGTTGCTCGACGGACCTACCCTGATATAAAAAGCTTCATCAAATCCCGGTTGCCTTAAAAACACCGGTCTGTTGCTCCGCTGACACTGCACCATGCATACTGTCCGGTCATCTATTTTCTCCAGGATGGTTCGAACATAAGGGCTTATATCCCTGCCCAGGCATGTCCGTATGAGCGTCCACAAATGGAGAAGGAACTTATCATCATTGACAAATTTATCAGTTTCTATACCTTCTATGGAGCCATCGTCACGAACCCCAATCAATAAATCGCCACCATTTGAGTTGAGAAAAGCGGCAATGGTTTTCAGGGATGCGCGCTCAACGGCCTGGTTCGTCTTACCTGCACGGATATCCCATCGAAAGGTGGATTTGAATTCAATGACATCGGTCTCCCCTTCCTTGATAATCAATGACATATACTTCCCTGCATCAATCCGCTTTTCAATACAAGCCAGGTAGTCCAGTGTATGGGTGAGGTCGAGGAGTACATCCGATATTCGCCGGTCCTTCCGGATTTTCAAGGCAATGAGTCCTTTAGCATATTCCATCGGGCTGATGATTCCGGAAATGAGGAGCAAAGGCAACACGATGCCAGAACTGTGAATACCGCTCAAAGCCTGCACAGCAACTCTTTTTTCAACAGAAAGCCTTGCGTAACTCAATCGAAGCAGCTCAGGAAACGGATGCTGCTCTGTTTCCGGAACAACGACTTCACTCATCGTTGAATTAACGAAATCATTGATCGATCTGATCAGCGAGGAAAGTGAAATAATAGAAAAGGAGAAGAGTTCATCGTCGGGACTGACTGGTTGAAAATTTGATTTCCCACTCGTTTTTATTGTCACAAACGGGTCGGAAGGAATCAAGGTTGTCCAATCACCGGGAAATGGGTCGCCTGTTGTTTCAAACACATCTTTTTGAAATGCATATAATAGTGAAGCAGACAATCCCTGTTCATCCATCTGTTGCCTGATCATCAGATCGGTGACGATCAATTGTGCAACCCGTTCCGAGTCATGAACAAACACAGCTCCCTGAATGGTTTTCAGTGGTTTATCACCTTGAAATATGCTGAATTTCTGGTCATGTTTGACTACATCGAGCGGTTCGGAGTCGAAATTCAACCATTGATTATCCTGGTAGTTTTTAAAAGCATTCATGGCAGCAGCGGTTTAATAATTAACAAAACTAAGTAAAAAACATCTTACTATTATTCCTATCTTTGAATGTTATAAATCAAAGGATCAAAGCTGATGGCAACTCAATCCATAATTGTATGAAAAACCTACTCCGCCTTACTGCCGTAATAATTCTGTTTTCCCTTGCATTATCCGGATGTTATTATGACAAACAAGAGGAGTTGTATCCTTATGCATCCAATTGTGATACAACAGGAACCATGACCTATACCAGCCACATCAAACCCATTATGGCCGCAAACTGCAACTCCTGCCATCCGAATGGCAATTCAACCGGTGTGGTAACCATTGATTACAATGGACTAAAAATCATCGCTGCCAATGGTCAACTTTGGTCAAGTGTGAACTGGACGGGTACTCCGATGCCGAAAAACATGGCTAAACTTTCTGAATGTGACCTGAATAAGATCAAAAAATGGGTGGATCGCGGATACCCTGAGAATTAGTTATATAATTTTTTCATAATTCATTTTATTTTAAGCGTTTAACAATGAAAACCTGGATTAAAATAGTACTTGGTTTAATCGTAATTGGGATCATATCACTGCTTTTGGTATATAAATTTGTCTATAACAAGCAGCACCCTGATTATGAGAACATTGAACCAGCTTTTTCTGTAACGGCGGAGGAACTATACCAGGCGTATAAAGCCAACAAGGAGACCTCAGCTGTCAAATACAATGGCAAAATGATCGCCCTTACGGGAAAGCTCAGCAAAGTAGAGACAGCAGATTCATTGGTAACCGCAGTGTTTGTTTTCACCCAGGGTGATTTCGGCGATGAGGGAATCCGCTGTACCGTACTGAAGAAATTCAATGATGCTGCCGACAAGCTGCAGCCCGATGGAGAGGTGAAATTAAAAGGTTATTGCACCGGCTACAACGAAACAGATGTAGTTCTTGAGAAATGTTCAATCATCAACCAATAATAGAAATCAATACCATGAGAACCTTTTCAATTATTCTGGCTCTGTTATTAATGACTTCGATTTCTGCAGGCGCACAGAAGTATATCACAAAAACAGGCCATATAAAATTTTATTCCGATGGTCAGCTGGAGAAGATAGAGGCGCACAACCGTCAGGTAAACAGTGCTCTGGACTTTGCAACCGGCGGATTTGTATTTAAAGTGCTGATGAAATCCTTTGAGTTTGAAAAAGCGCTGATGCAGGAGCATTTCAATGAAAACTATGTTGAATCAGACAAATATCCGGATGCAAAATTTGTTGGCAAGGTGACTAATATTAAGGATATTAACCTGGCAATAGATGGAGTTTACAATGCCAATATCGACGGCAAACTGGCCATGCATGGTGTTACGAAGAATGTATCTGAAAAAGGCACCCTGGAGGTAAAGCAGGGTAAAATACTTGGCAAAGCCAAATTCAACCTCACTTTGGCCGATTATAAAATCACCATCCCTGGCAACGTTGGAAACAACATTTCCAAAACAATTGAAGTCACCGTGGAAATCACCCTGGAAAAAGCAAACATGTAACATGAAAAATAATTTACTGCTTCTGCTCGGGTTTGCCGGCATATTGTGCACCACATCTGTCAAAGGTCAGGACGACCTGATGTCGATGATGGAAAAGGATGAAAAACCGACTGTGGACTATACGATAGCTACGTTTAAATCGACACATATTGTGATAGGGCAATCCATTGAAACAGCGCCTGTCGGAAATATGAATTTCCTGATTACCCATCATTTCGGGGCATTGAATACTGGGTATGAACAACTTTTCGGACTCAAGCAAATCAACCTCCGCCTGGCGTTGGAATATGGCGTTACAAAATGGCTGGGAATTGCAGTTGGGCTCAACAGCGACAGAAATGCCTGGGATGGTTCTGCCAAGGTGAAGTTATTCAGGCAATGCAAAGGGGCAAAACAATTTCCATTTACCATCGACCTTTATGGCAACACAGCTATTTATACCACCAAATGGGCTGATACCTCAATTACCAATTATTTCAGTTCGAGGTTAACATATTCAACGCAGTTGTTGATCGCACGTAAATTCGGGAACAATGTATCAATTCAAATCACGCCTTCTTATGTCCATAAGAACATTGTTCCAACTTCAGCTGATAAAAACGACATTTTCACCCTGGGTGCCGGTGGTCGTGTGAAAATAAGCCAGCGTGTCTCCATCAATGCTGAGTATCATTATCTTTTCAGTGGCCAGGTGGTCTCCACAGATGCATACAGCTCCTTTTCAATCGGGGTGGACATAGAGACGGGCGGGCATGTTTTTCAGGTTTTCCTCACCAATTCTACCGGAGTTTACGAGCAAACCATGCTGACCGAAACACACGGAAGATGGTCAAATGGAGACATTTTCCTGGGTTTCAACATCAGCAGGATGTTTACAATCGTGAAGCCAAAGGTGCCGAAGGAATAGGAAGGCGATTTACAATTTACGATTTACGATTGAGACGATTTACGATTTGGGCACCCGGTGAGGTGATCGTTTACCATGCCGGCGGCCTGCAT
>CAYHGE010000093.1:8865-13018 GCA_964355945.1 uncultured Draconibacterium sp. | reverse complement strand
TACCGGCCGGGCCCGATGGACTATATCCCAAGCTTCATTGCACGAAAGCATGGAAGGGAGAAAATTGCTTATGACATCCCTGTAATGGAAAAGTACCTCAAAGACACTTACGGGGTTACTGTTTACCAGGAGCAGGTGATGCTTTTGTCGCAGGAACTGGCCGGATTCACCAAAGGCCAGGCAGACTCGTTGCGCAAAGCCATGGGAAAGAAGATAGAGGCCATGATGGACGATCTCCGGCCGAAATTTTTCGAAGGATGCAAGCAAAACGGACACGACCTTGGGGTAGTCACCAAAATATGGAAGGACTGGGAAGCATTTGCCAATTACGCATTTAATAAATCACACTCCGCATGCTATGCTTATCTTGCCTACCGTGAAGGTTGGCTAAAAGCCCATTACCCTGCTGAGTTTATGGCTGCTGTACTCAGCAGAAATCTAACAGAGCTGAAAGAAATCACCCTCTTTTTAGATGAATGTAAACGCTTGCATATTCCTGTGCTGGGCCCTGATGTTAATGAAAGTTCTACTGCTTTTGTGGCAAACAGGAAGGGTGAGATCAGGTTTGGCATGGCGGGGATCAAAAATGTAGGTGAGGCAGCTGTAAGAGCCATTGTTGAGGAGCGAAATGCAAATGGCCCCTACACCAGTATTTTTGACATGACACGCAGGATTAATTCCCACATGGTCAACAAAAGATGCATGGAATCACTGGCCAAGGCCGGAGCGTTCGATTGTTTTGAGAACACGCACCGTGCACAGTATTTTTTCCAGGAAAACAGTGATGATCTTATTTTCCTGGAGAAAATCATCCGGCACGCAGCTGATTATCAGGCTCGGAAAGATTCAATCCAGCAGTCATTGTTTGGTGAGGCAGAAGAGATTCATTTTAAAGAAATTACGTTGCCCGAATGTCGACCCTGGTCAAAACTCGAACAGCTGAAGTTTGAAAAAGATGTAACCGGGTTTTATATGAGTGGTCACCCCCTTGACGGCTACCGGTTTGAACTTGAGCAGTTTTGCAATAAAACGATCGAAGACCTGAAGCAGGACCTGAAACCCCTGAAAGGCAAGGAGGTCACTTTTGCAGGGATTGTGATAGAGGCACATCACAAGTTTGGAAAGACTGGAAAACCATACGGTTCTTTTGTGGTGGAAGACTATTTCAATTTCATCTCACTTACCATGTTTTCTGAAGAGTATCTCAAGTGGAAACACATGCTCGAGGAGGGACAATACGTATTTATCAAGGCCCGCATCGAATCAAGATTCGACAGCCCCGACCAGATGTCCATTCGCATCAACCAGGTCATTCTCCTGTCGGAGGTCATGGAGAAATTTTCTAAGACAATATCACTGACAATGGTACTGGATGAGCTTACTGTGGATACAATCCATAAGTTGCATGAAGCGGCAAACATCTGCAAGGGAAAATGCAGGATGAGGATACGGATTCATGATGCTGATGAAAATATCACCATTGATCTGCCATCCAGAAAATACAGAGTAAATCCCAAAGAAATCATTGATGCGCTTACTGAGTTGCCGGAAATACATGTGCGGGTTTTTGGCGAAGTCTAATTTGCTGCAGTTTCACAAATGATTTTTGTAATTTAGCAAACTGAATTTTAGTCACCTTTAAAGTAAATTTATATGTTCGAGAAATTAACGGATTCAAATTTCGAAGAAAAAGTAGTGAAAAGCGATAAGCTTGCTGTTGTTGACCTCTCGGCCGAATGGTGTGGTCCATGCCGGATGGTGTCTCCAATAATCCATGAACTGGCCGCTGAATATGAAGGCAGAATCGTTGCCGGCGAGCTTAATGTAGATGAGAACCCTGTTACCACTGCATTATACAAGGTCAGGAATATCCCGACAGTGTTGTTTATAAAAGGTGGAGAGGTGGTTGACAAACAGGTAGGTGCAGTACCAAAGGCTTCGTATAAAGCGTTGATTGAAAAATACATCTGACGCTTCGCCATTTATCCTGTGTTCCTTTGATCATTTAACACTATCACCATTTTTTCTGTGGCCATAACAATTGAACAGAGCCGTCTGGAACAATTTTCCTCCCTTGAATTTCTTGCCAGGCAGGTTGTTGAAGGGTTTATTACTGGTCTGCATAAGAGCCCTTTCCATGGCTTTAGCGTTGAGTTTGCAGAGCACAGGTTATACAATGCCGGGGAGTCAATCCGTTCAATAGACTGGAAACTTTTTGGTCGAACCGACCGTCTTTATACCAAAAGGTATGAGGAGGAGACCAACCTGCGGTGTCAGGTTTTTATCGACAACTCTTCATCGATGTATTATCCGGTTCTGGATAAACCTGATATCGATCATCCGAATAAAATAACCTTCTCCGTTTATGTCGCGGCAGCCCTTATCTACCTTTTCCGGAAACAGCGGGATGCAGCTGGGATCAGTGTCTTTTCTGATGAAGTAGAATTGCATACACAAACAAAATCGAATCCGGTTCACCACCGTTATCTTTATGCTGAACTTGAAAAACTGCTGATTCCCAGACCCCCCGAGTTGTTAAAAGGGACTCAGGTTGCCCGTGCTATCCACGAATTAGCTGAACGGATACATAAACGTTCTCTTGTCATTGTTTTCAGTGATATGTTTGATAAATCTGCCCAGCCTGAGGCGCTTTTTTCAGCGTTGCAGCATCTGAAACATAACAAGCATGAGGTGATTCTATTCCACGTGGTTGATAAAAGCAAGGAGATCGATTTTGAATTTGATGATCGGCCCTACAAATTTATAGACATCGAAACCGGCGAACAATTGCGGGTGCATCCGTCAAAACTCAGGGAGAAATATGTTGAATCACTGGCAAAATTCCGAAATGAACTGAAATTGCGCTGCGGACAGTATCATATCGATCTTCTTGAGGCCGATATCAATGCAGGGTTTGAGCAGGTGTTGCTTCCCTACCTTGTCAAACGCAGCAAGTTATTTTAACCTACCCTTATTTTTACTAATTTTGCAGCTCAAAAAAAAGCTGCAGAATGATTGAAATTGCTTCGAAATACGACTCTTCCGGGGTTGAAGATAAATGGTATGAATTCTGGATGAACCAAGGTTACTTCCACTCCGTTCCTGATGAACGTGAACCCTATTGCATCGTAATCCCACCACCGAATGTCACAGGCGTGCTTCACATGGGGCACATGCTCAACAATACCATTCAGGATATCCTCGTTCGCCGTGCCAGAATGATGGGCAAGAATGCATGCTGGGTGCCGGGAACTGATCATGCCTCTATTGCAACCGAAGCCAAGGTTGTTGCCAAGCTACGTGAACAAGGTATCGATAAAGCGAGTCTGACCAGGGAAGAATTTCTTGAACATGCATGGGAATGGAAAACAAAGCATGGCGGAATTATCCTTGATCAACTCAAAAAACTGGGCGCTTCCTGCGATTGGGAACGTACCTGTTTTACCATGGATGAAGCATTATATGATTCTGTGATTGAGGTGTTTATCGACTTGTATAACAAAGGCCTTATCTACCGCGGAATCAGGATGGTAAACTGGGATCCGAAAGCTCTAACGGCGGTGTCTGATGAAGAGGTAAATTACAAGGAGGTCAATTCGAAATTGTATTATGTCCGTTATCGGGTGGAAGGAACTCAGGATGAATGGGTCACCATTGCCACAACCCGCCCGGAAACAATTCTTGGGGATACTGCAATCTGTGTCAATCCTCATGACGAACGATATCGGCATCTTAACGGGAAAAGAATCCTTGTTCCCCTCATCAACCGGTCGGTTCCGGTGATTTTTGATGAATATGTTGACATGGAATTTGGTACTGGCGCATTGAAAGTAACCCCGGCTCACGATATCAATGATTACAATCTTGGGTTAAAATACAAACTCGAGGTTATCGATACGTTTAACCCCAATGGTACCATGAGCGAGGCTGCCAGGCTGTTTATTGGCGAGGACAGGTTCGTAGTCAGGAGAAAAATCACCGAGGAGCTTAAAAACCAGGATCACTTGGTTAAAATTGTTGAATACACGAATAAAGTCGGGTATTCTGAACGCACAGAGGAGGTTATTGAACCACGTATATCGGTTCAATGGTTCATGAAAATGAAAGACTTGGCGGCGCCTGCCCTTGACATGGTGGAAGACGACACCATCAG
>CAYHGE010000093.1:0-8765 GCA_964355945.1 uncultured Draconibacterium sp. | reverse complement strand
TGAATATCAATGCACTGTACGATGATTACAGGTTGTCGGAAGCGCTGATGACCACCTATAAACTGGTATGGGATGATTTCTGCTCCTGGTTTCTGGAGATGATTAAACCGGCATTTCAGCAACCCATCGACAGGCAGACTTATGTTGCAGTGACAGGTTTCTTTGAGAAGTTGCTGAAAGTGCTGCATCCGTTCATGCCATTTATCACCGAAGAAATCTGGCATATCCTGGAGGAAAGGAAGGACGGGGAGTCCATCATGCTGAGCAGTCAGCCTGTTCCTGAAAAACATGATCAGGCCCTGCTTGAAAAGTTTACTTTTGCCGAGGAGGTTATCATGGCGATCAGGAACGCCCGGAAGGAGAAAAACATCCCTCAGAAGGAGTCAGTCAGGGTTTTTATCCGAAAAAACAACAATGAAGTACCTGAGACTACCTTCGACTCCCTCATTGGGAAATTGTGCAACATCAGCGAACTTGGGTATGTTAATGAAAAGGTTGAGGGTTGCATCTCTTTTGTGGTTGGTTCCACAGAATTTTTCATTCCGTTAACCGGGAAGATTGATGTGGCAGAGGAGCTGAATAAACTCGGGGAAGAGTTGGCCTACACGACCGGATTTCTTGGAAAGGTCATGCAAAAACTGGGCAATGATAGCTTTGTGAACAATGCACCTGAGGCAGTCGTGAATTCCGAGCGAAAAAAGCAGGATGATGCCGTAGCCAGGATCAAGGTGCTGGAAGAACAAATCAGAGGACTTCAGGCTAAGGATTAGCAAGTATTTTAAACTCCTTTTTCATTCGATGGCAAATTAGCTGAACCACGTTCCTTGCTGATTTTATTGCCACCGGCACCCCCCCGCCGGGGATCGTCCAGTGCCCGATGAAATAAAAATCCTTTAAGCCTGGCAACTCAGATTTAACAGGAGATCGGGCAATGATATTTTTCCCTGGCAACCAGCCCTGTGCACTTCCTTTCCAGTTATTTGTATACCGCTGAAAGGTTGCCGGAGTTGCCGTGTCAATAACCTCAATGTTCTCCTTCAGACCTGGGATTTTTGTAGTCGCCTGATCTATGATTAATCTGGAAAAATGCTCCTTTTTTTTCAGATATTTCACTGCATCCATTTTCCTCAAGTCAATCCAATAGTCTGCGTTACGGGTGTAAAAACTGATTGAAATCACAGTTTTTCCTGCGGGTGCCATGGTTGGATCGTAATTGTTTGTATGAATTTCCATGCGCTCATATTGTGTCCCGTCGGGCGATAAAAGTGGGGATGACAGTGGAAACCTCATGAAATGGGGGAGATCAGGGAAAGTGGCAGCAACGCCCAGAGATACCATAAACACTGAAAAGTACACCTTCAGCCTTTCCTGGTTATGTAGTTTAAGAATGGTGCTGTTTACGAATTTTCCACCCAGGGCTTTAAATACGGTAAAATTCCAGTCGGCAGCTGAGATTGTGATGTCAGATGGCACTGATTCCCCGGTTTTAAAAAGAATGCCCTTTGCCACTTGCTGTTCAACCATGACCTTCTCGACTTCACAGTTGTATCTTATTTTACCACCCAATTCAATATATTTTCGCTCAATGTGACCCACAAAACCCAGCGATCCGCCAACCGGGTATCCGGTTCCGTGCAGGTCGCTGAATGCCAGAGGCATGGTTATGACCAGCATTGGTAATTCATCGCCATCAAATAGCAGCCCGAACGCTTCTTTCAGAAAAGGATTTTTGAATTTTTGTGCTAACGTAAAGTTTGTTTCATTCTTTAGCCGGTTCAGGAAGAGGAGCAATGGAAGGTGTTTGATAAACTTTATTTTCTGATGCCATGGAAGCAATTCCGGAACGGCTCTGATCATAGGTGGAATTTCATACGATTGCATTCTGCGCATGGTATGGATGAACCTCCTGATTATCTTTTCATCCTCAGGCGCAATAGAAAGCAGGTATTCCTCCAACCTCCTGAGGTTGGTGTAAAGGTGGAATTTCTTATTACCATGGATGTCTGTATTGTTTTTTACCTCGAGTTCCATTCGCTCCTCATGATGGACAAAGCGGATGGCATCCATATTAATCAATTCCGACCAGAGTTGATAAAACGGATTGCTTTGGCCAGAGCCAAGCAACCATTGTAATCCACTTTCAAAGGTGTATCCTGACCGGTGCCAGCTTGTGCAAAGACCACCAAATGTAGAATGGCGTTCAAAGATCGTTGTTTCAAACCCATTCATCTGCAGATAGCATCCGGCAGATAAACCCGCTACACCGGCACCAATAATGTTTATTTTCATGATGTAAAGATACATTTTATCACCGTAGAGACGAGGCATGCCTCGTCTCTACGGGTAATGTTTTATATGCCAAAATTTAACGTACCTTTGCAAACCGTTTCTAACAGCTAATTTATTTTTTTAACATGCAGGATATCAGAAATATCGCAATTATTGCACACGTTGACCATGGCAAGACTACCCTGGTTGACCGGATTCTACACCAGGTAAGGTTGTTTCGCGACAACCAGGAAATGGGTGAGCTCATTCTGGATTCAAACGACCTGGAGCGCGAGCGTGGAATCACTATTTTGTCAAAAAATGTTTCAGTACGATACAAAGGAATAAAAATCAATATCATTGATACCCCTGGCCATAGTGATTTTGGTGGCGAGGTTGAAAGGGTTCTGAACATGGCCGATGGTGTGCTGATCCTGGTTGATGCTTTTGAAGGCCCCATGCCGCAAACCCGCTTTGTACTTCAAAAGGCACTTGAATTAGGAAAGAAACCGATTGTGGTTATCAATAAAGTGGACAAGCCGAACTGCTCTCCTGATGAAGTTCATGAGGCGATGTTTGACCTGATGTTCAGCCTCGATGCCAGTGAAGACCAGTTGAACTTTCCAACCGTGTATGGTTCGTCAAAGCATGGCTGGATGTCGGATGACTGGCGCAATGAGACCACCGATGTCAGTTACCTTCTTGATCAGATTCTTGAACACATTCCTGCTCCCCAGCAATTACCGGGTACTCTCCAGATGCAAATCAGTTCTCTGGACTATTCTTCTTACGTTGGAAGAATTGCTGTTGGGCGTATCACCCGTGGCTCTGTTAAGGCAGGTATGCCGATTTGCCTGGTAAAAAATGACCGGACGATTGTTAAATCAGTTGTTAAGGAGTTGTATCTTTTTGAAGGACTTAGCAAGGAAAAAGTTAAAACGGAGGTGTTTGCCGGAGAAATTTGCGCCATTCTCGGACCCGAAAATTTCGACATAGGGGATACGATTGCTGATTTTGAAAACCCGGAAGGGATGGCTCCAATCAGTGTGGATGAACCCACCATGAGCATGCTTTTTACGATTAACAACTCTCCCTTTGCCGGCAAGGAAGGCACCTTCGTCACTTCCCGCCATATTCGGGAACGACTCTTCAAGGAGACAGAAAAAAACCTTGCACTGAGGGTAGAGGAGATGGATTCTCCAGATCGTTTTCAAGTATTTGGAAGAGGAATCCTCCATCTGGCAATTCTTGTAGAAACCATGCGCAGAGAAGGGTATGAGTTTCAGCTTGGACAGCCTCAAATCCTTACCAGGGAGATTGATGGACAACGTTGCGAACCGGTTGAATTGCTGAAAGTCCAGGTCCCGGAAGCTTTTGCCGGCAAGGTTATTGAGTTGGTCAGCCGTAGAAAAGGGGATATGACCCACATGGAACACAAACGCGAACGGGTGATTCTCGAGTTTGATATACCTGCCCGTGGCTTGATCGGACTACGCAATCCGGTTTTAACTGCGACTGAAGGTGAGGCTGTCATGGCCCACCGCTTTAAATCATACCAGCCCTGGAAAGGTGATCTTCCCGGCCGGAACAATGGATCGTTGATCTCCATGTACACCGGACTGGCCATCACCTATGCCATTGATAAATTGCAGGACCGTGGCAAGTTTTTTATCGAACCTTTTGAAGATGTGTACAATGGTCAGGTAATTGGCGAGAGTACCCGCAGTGATGATATCGTGATCAATGTGAACAAAACGAAAAAACTCTCAAATGTACGTGCTTCCGGGTCTGATGACAAAGCAGTAATCTACCCTGCAACAAAGTTCTCGCTGGAAGAGGCTATGGAGTATATCAAAGGGGATGAATATGTTGAAGTCACGCCTAAATCTATACGTCTGCGAAAAATTTTGCTGGACGAGATTGACAGAAAACGCAGCAGTAAGCAAGCCTGATCTTTTATCGTTTAACGATTCTTGCTGTCACGGAGTTTTTTCCGGCAGCCGCCTTTAGCAGATAGATCCCGGCAGGTTTTCCGGCTAAAGAGAGATTTTGCTTATTTGTTCCATGCAGGTCGGTTGTTTCGACCTTTTCTCCGGTCATGCTGTAAATCTCCAACCTGCTGCTTTCATCGGTATTCAACCCGGCTATTTCGACTTCAAATGCTCCATCCGTAGGATTCGGGAACACACGCAGGGAGGAGATTTTTCCACCGCCAGTGTCTGGTTGTTCATTTTGTGTAACACCCGGAGATGATGGAGCCTGGGTTCCGCAAAATTCACCCGTTGTGGTGATATAACCATGCAGATAGGCTCCCGGCATGATATGGGTTCCCGGCAAATAATTAATCTGCTGACCGGCAATCATGGTTACACTTCCACCGTTCTCAATGGTGAATGTGCTTCCATCCCCGGCAACGGAAATAGTCTGCAGTGCATCAAAGCAGGTCGTCTGGCTAATGGTCAGATTTTCAAGAATATTAAGAGTGGGGTAACTAGCCACTGACATGATCACAGCATTTGACACGGCTGGATTATTTACAACACACGCTGCATTTGAAACCAACACACAACTTATTTCATCATTATTTGCAGGAATATTGGAGAAAGAAGCATTCGTTGCACCTGCAACATTCACGCCACCCAGTCTCCACTGGTAATTCGGTGAAGTTCCTCCATTGATACTGTTGGCAGTGTTTGTAATCATGGTTCCCATGTACACTGGATTCATTGAAGGTGCAATTGTAATGCTGACAGGAGAGTAGGTCAAACATGTATTCGCAACCTGAACATCATCGATACATATTCCAAATCCGAATTTCGCATTCCCTTCAAAAGCTATATAGTAAGTGCTGGTTGTGTTCGGCAGAATGACGGTTTCCTGTAACCATGAACTGATGCTGGAATTATAGGTTGCGAGCAAGGCCCATGTGCCTGCAGCAGAGGTCTTATAGTAAACAGACAGATAGTCCTGATCTGAACCCCAAACAGGCTGTGTATGCCAGAAGGTGAGTTGTGGATTGATTGCCTGGGTCAGATCCAATACGGGAGTAATTAACCGGGTTTTATTATCGGCGGTCGTTTTATCCTTCAGGCAGGCGTTATAGTTGCCGTTATGTGCTAAGGCAGGGTTGGTCCCTGCATTCCCTGTAATGAAAGTCCAGCTGATTCCTGAGTTGTTTACCTGCTCCTGAGTCCAGCAACCAGGGATAACACCTGCATTCTCAAAACCCTCGTTCCAGGGAAATGAGGATATGGAACCACACAGCGTGGTTGCTCTTGAAGTTACACCGGTCGAATATGTCTGGCCTGTCAATATCGACCACGCTTTATAATAATAAATGGTACTGGAGCATAAACCCGTGTGTGAAAACGTCGTATTCAAGCCATTATAGAGGACTGTCCCGCCTCCTGTTATAGCACTGCCTGATGAGTAATTTGTTCCGTCATCAGGTGTGCCGAATACAGGTGTGGTATTGAATGCGATCAGAACAGGATTACTGTTTGTAAGAGCCCAGGACAGGTTGATCTGGTTCAGGCTGAAAGGTGTTGCAGTAAAACCGGTTGGATCAGAAGGGGTGTAGCAGCTGATAAAACAAAATGATATTTCCTGGGTGGGTAAATATTCGAATATGTTACTGATCGGAAAATTTGTATTGCTTGCTGCCCATGAACGGGAATAAGGAGTTGTTGCATCGGTGAAGGAGGTTTTGTTTCCTGTCCCGGGGAATGAGCAGCCCGTGCCATTGATTGTGCCATAAGACCCTGTCGGATTTCCGGATGCATTGGCGCAAACCGGATACATTCCCTGATGAGAGCCATTGTTGATGCTGTTTGTGCCAAGATGTGCTGAAATATAATTTCCGTCAACATGATAAATAATCAGGCCATGACCCGGAATTCCTGCATCAAAGCCGGATTGTTGCCGGTTTTCGCAAAGAAAATATTCATTTGGTGTTTGGGTATTATACCTGATTACATCCGGATATACCTGGGCATTTCTGAGTGTAACATTCTGAATCGAATTAAGCGTAACAGGAGCTGTCCAGTTAAAGAATGTTTTTATCCAGGCATTGGGATGAGCTGGCTTTGTTCCCGAAAATCCGTTCCATGAACCTCCGGCCATCAGGTCCCATTTTCCTGTACCAGTGTATAATCCGCCAGCAGCATAATCCGTGTCATAAAAATCCGGGGCGCCTAAATTGTGACAAAATTCATGGCACATGACGCCAATAGTTCCCATGCCGGTTGCATTTCTTTCCGGCATTGTGGTATAGGCATTCACCTGTACTCCATCAAAAGTGCGTTGGGCATAAGTATATCCCGCTGATGCAAGGTCCCAGCTGTGTGACCATATATCGGTTGTGTTGCCTGTTTCTTCCTGACCCTGCCCCTGGTGTATGATGGCAACACCATCTACTGTCCCGTCCAGGTTGTTGTCATATTCTGCAAAATTCACTCCAGCCTGGTTTTCGGCAGCAACAACAGCCTGGTAGGCAAATTCACCCCATTTGGTGTCAGGGCCGTAGTAATCATGGATGCCAGGCAGATTCACCCATATTGTCGTAGTTGTATTGACAACAAGCTGCCCGTAGGAAACCTCAATATAGTAATCTCTGAAGCTCCCTGTTCCATTGTACCCCACCTGATTCATATAATTGTTAAAGTTGGCAGGGGTATATATAATAGTGGTGTTACTGAAATTTGCGAGGATCATCAATAGTTTTCGTGTTCCGGTTGCGGGAAACCCACCCATCAATGGCGCATCCGGAGTTCCTCCTGTAATCAGCCTGTTCCTCATTTCATTTACCTGTGCTTCACTGAAAAACTGACCTTTCTCAATTTTATTTAGCCATACAGTCTCTGCCTTTGAGCGAATTGCCGGCTCATTGGCCTGAATTCCTGAAAAAACTAGTCTTCCCGTTTTATCCTGTTGAGCATATTCATAAGTCCCTTTCGAGTTTGTCATTATCGTGTATCCATCTGATGTTGTCGCCCAATGTATGAATTCATCGCCATGGAGCACAATCATCAGTACAGACCCGTCAGGTTGTGTATACCTGATGGAATCAGGAGTGGCAATTACAGCAAATGCACAATGAACGTTCAGGATTACCAGTTCAATTGTGAAAATTATTATGAAAAATAATCGGCTTCTATTCTTCATTTTGCAGTTGTTATAATTACTTCAATGAGGTATAATTGTTTGACTGTTGTATTGAATCCAATTGCCAGATGTAAAGTTCCTGACCACTAGCTTGTTTATTGTTATACAATAGAGGGAAATGGTTGTATTATTCACACACCACACATTTGGATTGACAATCTGTACCGTGACGTTCGATATAATATTGGCTATGTGGGTGTTTTTGGTCATTGGTCAAATCTCCCTGTTGAATAAGATACTGAAATATAGAAGATTATGGGGGGCCAGACAATGCGGGATATCAATAAATTGCTATTCTGTAAAACCGCTATGTGTTGCTGTTTTGTTACATCGTATAATTCAGAAGATCAAGCAGAAGCGAAATTCTCCTGGCGTGTTCACCTCACGCCGGCATGATGACAATTTTCATCATTTTGGTCGTAAACAGATGCAAAGGGGAATTAAGAAAATGTGAAGAAAAGATATCTGTGGGGAATAAAACTGCATTAATAACAAACCGATATTGGGTGAAAATTCAGGACCCTTACAATCCTTTGCCTAATAACGCCACTACAAAAGAATAGAACATTATCGACTCAAGGTGTTGTTAGGCTGAATAGGGGCAGAAGATTCGTGCTCACAGGCTTACTTGCAGGGTAATGAGCAGGGACGGTATGTTGAAAAATTAACAAAATGCAAGAATTTCCTTGACAACCAAAAATAAATTACTATCTTTGGCGACTCAAAAATAACTGCATAACAATATAACATCAGTTAACCTGATGTTCTGAGGTAAATTCCTTACATCTGTATGAACCTGCCGTTCATACAGATGTAAGAATCACTCACTTTCCAACACAGTGCTTGATAAAGAATGTAATTGAAAAATGATACAGTAAATGTAAAATGTTTCATTTATTCACGCAATAGGGAGTATCCATAAGTATATATTCCGGAAAACCGTAATTGAAAAAGCATTAAAAATTGTTAACAATCACAAAATCAGCAGTTCAGATTAATATGGTGGCGTGCAAATATTACGCCAGCATGACTCGGGTTATTTCCGTATTGACCAATTTTGTTGTAAAAGCCGGATTTGAACATGTGGTAAAATCAATGGGAGTTGATGTTACCAGATCATCCATTCCTGCATTACGAAATGTTCCGTTAGTTCATTTTGATAAAAAATTTCCAAGTTTGAGACAAATGTTCACTTCTTTGAAATTGAATTGTTTTGCAAGTAGCAATAAATCAACGATGTATGGAAAAGTTGTTGCTTAGTATGAATATTGTTTTATATAAAATTGAATTAAACCAATTTATTAGCTGACTAATGATCAGCATTACTATAACCT
>CAYHGE010000092.1:0-13147 GCA_964355945.1 uncultured Draconibacterium sp. | reverse complement strand
TCCCATCCTGTTCATCCCAAAACCCGATAATTATTTTCGTTGCAGCATGAAAGACGAACGAATTAACATTGGAGCCTTTTGAATTGATGCGAATTGAATTAATCGTGTTATACCAAATTTAGACATTTTTGGGGCATTATGACAAAAAATAAAAAACATTCCACAACAAGCTTTTTTCGCTGTATGAAAATTCTTCAGGCCGGTAATGCCACACAAGAAAAAGATATCAAATCTTATTGCTAAATTCGCACCATCTTACCTTCATAATGCGAAAGTGCAGGTATTAAATCACAGGGTGTCACTATGTTTGAAACCATTAACATCCATACTTCTAAGCCCGGGAGGCCTGCGCTGGCGAAAGGAAACTTCGATGATCCTGCAAAGCGCGACGTCGCTCCAGGGATGAACCACCGGATTCAGAAACTCCGCAGGCTGAGCGTGGAAACCCTCCCCTCATTGTCTGTCGAACGGGCGCTGCATGAAACTGCTTTCTACAAGGAACACTATGGCACCTGCTCCATCCCGGTTTTGCGGGCATTGAATTTCCTGGATCACTGCAAAAAGAAAACGATTTACCTCGGCGATGACGAACTGATTGTGGGTGAACGCGGACCTGCCCCAAAGGTTGTTCCTACATTCCCCGAACTCACCTGTCACAGCGTGGAGGATTTCCAGGTGCTGAACACCCGGGAGATGCAGCGCTACACCATCAGCCAGGAAGACATTGACCTTTATGAACAGGAGGTGATCCCTTACTGGAAAGGCAAAACCCAGCGTGAGCGGATATTCAGCCATGTTCCACCGGAGTGGACTGCAGCTTATGAAGCCGGGTTGTTCACCGAGTTTATGGAGCAGCGTGCACCCGGCCATACTGCCCTGGATGGTAAAATCTACCGGAAGGGGATGCTGGACTTCAAATCGGAGATTGCCGCCAACCTTGCCTCGCTGGACTACCTGAACGATCCCGAAGCCACCGACAAATCGGAACAATGGAAAGCCATGGATATTGCCTGTGATGCAGTGATCGTTTTTGCAGAACGTCATGCTGAGAAGGCAGATGAACTTGCTATTAAAGAACCTGACCCTAAACGGGTTGCCGAACTGAAGAAGATCGCTGAGGTGTGCAGGTGGGTCCCTGCCCATGCACCCCGTAATTTTTGGGAAGCCATCCAGATGTACTGGTTCGTTCACCTGGGAACCATCACAGAGTTAAACGGTTGGGACGCCATGAACCCCGGGCACTTCGACCAGCACCTGGCCCCGTTTTACGAAAAGGAATTTGCGGAAGGCACCTTGACGAGAAATGAAGCCAAAGAGCTGATCTCCTGTTTCTGGATCAAGGTCAACAACCACCCCGCCCCTCCCAAGGTGGGCATCACTGCACGGGAGAGCGGCACCTACAACGATTTCACCAACATCAACCTTGGCGGACTGAAGGCTGATGGAAGCGATGGCACGAGCGAAGTCTCCTACATCATGCTCGAGGTGATCGGGGAACTTCATATCCTTCAGCCGGGCAACTCGGTTCACATCAGTGCCAAAACCCCGGATAAGTTTCTTCATGCAGCAACTAGGGTTATCCGTCAGGGACACGGGTATCCGTCAGTTTTCAATCCCGATATCTATATCCCTGAAATGCTCCGGCAGGGCAAATCGCTTCAGGATGCCTGCGAAGGCGGATGCAGCGGATGCATCGAGGTAGGTGCGTTCGGCAAGGAGGCCTACCTGCTCACCGGGTACCTCAATGTCCCGAAGATACTTGAAATCACCCTGAACAATGGCATTGACCCGGTTACCGGCAAAGTTGCCGGCATTGAGACCGGTGATCCGCTTACATTCGGTGGTTTTGAAGCGCTGTATGAAGCATTCCTGCGTCAGCTTAACTTCGTGGTTGATCAGAAGATGCGGGTAAGCAACTACATCGACCGGATGTTTGCCAAATATGCGCCTGCGCCTTTCCTGTCGGTAGTAATCGACGACTGCATTGCCCGGGGAAAGGATTATTACGATGGCGGCCCACGGTACAACACCAGTTATATCCAATGTTGCGGGCTTGGCACGGTCACCGACAGCTTTTCCGCACTGAAGAAGCATGTTTTTGAGGAGAAGTCTTTCGGCATGGACCGTATCCTGAAGGCTGTTCTGAATAATTTCCGGGGGGAGGAATTACTTCGCCAGACCATCATGAACCGAACCCCGTTTTTTGGGAATGATGACACTTATGCGGATGATCTGGCCGTGCGGGTTTACAACGATCTGGTAACTGTCATTGACGGAAAGCCCAACATCAAACCCGGCGGGAAGTACCATCTTAACATGCTTTCGACCACATGTCATGTATATTTTGGCAAGATGACAGGGGCAACGCCGAATGGCCGTTTTGCCGGAAAGTCCATCTCCGACGGCACCTCCCCGTCACATGGCGCCGACACGCATGGTCCTTCATCGGTTATAAAGTCACTTGCCAGGCTAGACCATGTCAAGTCGGGTGGCACCCTGCTGAACCAGCGTTTTATGCCAGCCATGATGCGCAAAGATGAGGATATCAAAAAGCTTGGGCACCTGATCAGGAGCTATTTTACCATTGGTGGCCACCATATTCAGTTCAACATTGTCGATACTGCTACCTTGCTGGCAGCACAGGCATGCCCGGAGGATTACAAAGACCTGCTTGTGCGTATGGCCGGTTACAGCGACTATTTCAACGACATGAACGCCGATTTGCAGCAGGAGGTAATAGAAAGGACGGAAAATGATGCCTTCTGAGGTTGAACCACCCCGTCAGGGTCCCCCACCCCGTCAGGGTCCTCCACCCCGTCAGGGTCCTCCACCCCGTCAGGGTCTCGTATTCGACATCAAACGTTACGCCATCAACGATGGCCCCGGGATACGGGCAGTGGTGTTTCTCAAAGGATGCAACCTGCGCTGCGCCTGGTGCCATAACCCGGAAGGGATCTATGCAGGTCCAGAGAAAATGTACACCCCGACAAAGTGCATCAAATGCGGTACATGTGTCAATGCCTGCCCCGAACAGGCCATTACACTTAGGTCGGAGGGTATTCATACTGACGAGGATCTTTGCACAACATGCGGTAAGTGCGCTGAAGTATGTCCAACCAAAGCAATTGAGATGTCGGGAACCATGATGTCTGTATCGGAAATCATGGAGATCCTTGAAAAAGAGCGGGTGTTTTTTGATCAGTCAGGCGGAGGGGTAACATTTTCCGGTGGAGAGCCACTCTTTCATTCTGCATTTCTGTTGGAATTACTCATCGCCTGCGGACAGAAGGGATTTCATAGGGCAGTGGACACGGCTGGGAATGTTGACACAGACATCCTGCTGAATGTTGCACGGCACACAAATCTTTTCCTCTACGACCTCAAAATGATGGATGCCTGCCTTCATGAAAAATGGACCGGTGTGAGAAATGAAAAGATTCTCAGCAACCTCAAAATCCTTGCTGAATCAGGTGCACACATTATCATCAGGATTCCGCTGATCGCAGAAGTGAATGACTTTGAAGAGAACATCCGGCAGAGTGCTGAATTTATTTCCCGTCTGGCAGGTGAAAAGAAAGAGGTACACCTGCTGCCATATCACCAGATTGCCCAAAACAAGTATTTTAAACTGGGGAGACCCGACGACTTCACATTGCTTTCCGCTCCGGATGAGGAGAGCCTGGCATCAGCCATCATGATCTTTAAAGAATATGGAATCAATGCAACCGTTGGAGGATAAAAGCGGGATGGAACTAATCAACAGTATTAAGTGATTTTTAATACCTTTGTATCCATGAGTTCTCGTTTGTGTATTCGGCTTATTTTAGTTTTAATGGCGTTTGCTGTCAGCACCTTCGACAGACATCTTTCCGCATATTTTCAGATAGAAACAGCCTTGCTGGTCAACGCCGAAGCCATGCCTGAGCATCAGGAATTGCCGGCACAATCATCCGACAATCATGAACATATTGCATTAAAGCCTGTATATACTGCCATGCCTGCCCCATTGGAGTTATCGCTGCATACTTACCTGATATTCCAGTTTTCATTCTCCCCGGTTTCTCCACATACGGTGTGGCAGCCTCCTGAAAATTATAGTTAACGATTTCAGCCTTTCCAGGCTGTTCATCTTCCGCTCACCTTATTCCACTGATAACCGCAATTTCCGGGTTATTTGCTGACAGGTCGGGTTGGTATTTTATTTTACAACACAAACAATTTATTTCTATGCGAACCTATATCTGGACAATCCCGACGCGCCTGTTCCACTGGCTGCTTGCTGTTTCATTTACCGCGGGCTATCTGCTTGGCGGAGAAGAAGAGTACCTGAGCTTACATGCCGCCCTTGGTTCACTGATCGGAGGGTTGGTCATTTTCCGTATCATCCAGGGTTTTACCGGCCCAAAATATGCACGATTCAGTGATTTTCCAGTTTCGATAAAATCTTTGCTGTCATTTGCCGGGAATATAAAGCACAGCAAGGCGATACATCCCGGCCATAACCCTCTCGCTGCACTAATCATGCTGGGCATCATGATCACAGCACTCCTGACTGCACTGTCCGGTATGATGACTTTTGCCTCCGGGGAGACGGGCTTCCTCGGTTTCAGGTTTAACCCGGTTATGGATCCGGAGATTTTTGAAGAGCTTCATGAGGTTATGGCAAATATTTTCCTGGTTCTGGTTGGTATCCATCTGACAGGAATCCTTGCCGATACGTTGTTTCATCCGGCAAACGGAACCATATTTTCTATTTTCACCGGTTATAAAAAACTAACGGTCCAGGAAGCGAAACTAAACAGATTTAATAAATTATTTTCTGTATTCTGGTTCGTTCTACCCCTTATGCTTTTTATATATGTGCTAAGGGTCCAGCCTGTACCAGCACCGGAAAAAGAGGGCTTAAATACTGAACAGGCCGACGATACTGATAAAGACAAAGATTGATTATGAAAAACAGAATGGAAATTGAGAAAAAGCGGGTTGCCGGTGTTTCTGTGATTGCAGCATTTTTTCTCACAGGCATTAAACTGGTCATCGGCTTGCTAACCGGCAGTCTTGGATTACTCTCTGAAGCGCTACATTCAGGACTTGACCTTGTTGCAGCCGTAATCACCTGGTTTTCAGTACGAATTTCAGACACCCCACCCGACAAAAATCATCATTATGGCCATGGGAAGATCGAAAATTTTTCGGCGCTCATGGAAACATTCCTGCTGCTGATCACCTGTGCATGGATCATTTACGAAGCAGTAAACCGGCTTGTGAGCGGAAATACGCACATCGAGGTCAACATTTTCAGTTATATTGTGGTGCTTACTTCCATCGCGATTGATATTGCACGTTCGAGGGCTCTTTACCGGGTAGCGAGGAAATATAACAGCCAGGCGCTGGAAGCGGATGCACTTCACTTCTCAACAGATATCTGGAGTTCAGCCGTGGTATTACTTGGATTGATCCTGGCCCAGTTTGGCTGGTTTTTTGCCGATTCCGTTGCCGCCCTGGCGGTCGCATTCATCGTGCTGGGGGTCTCCTGGAAACTTGGTAAACGTGCTGCTGATGTGTTGCTCGACCGAAGCCCGGAACCATTGGTTCAGCAAATCAAAGCAGTACTGAACGTAGCAGAAGGCGTCCTGCAGTACCACGACCTAAGGGTGCGAACATCCGGCGCAGAAAATTTTATCGAGGTAACCATTCATGTTCAGCCAGGACTCACCCTTGAAATTGCACACGGGATTTCGCATCTGGTCGAAAAACAGATTAAAGAAGCTCTTCCCAGATCATTCGTACACGTTCATATTGAACCGGATAAACATCCATCTGAATTAACCACATTAGACACAGTAGAACACAATAGTAATACACAATAGAATTCATTTAATGACCATTTTTCCTCTTTTCTAATGTGATTTTCCTATTGTGTCCTATTGTGCCTATTGTGGTAAAAAAAACAGTATTCATTCCAACAACTAAAAATCAAAACCATGAACTGCCCAACCTGTAACATAACCCTCCTGATGACCGAACGGCAGGGAGTAGAGATAGATTATTGTCCGAAATGCCGTGGAATATGGCTCGATCGCGGTGAACTGGAGAAGATCATCGAACGCTCCGCCGACATGAATTCCGGCAATGAACAGCCAACCGGATTTCCCCCCATGGGTTTCGTCGAAAACCACCATAAAAAGCATGACGACCACGATGACCATAGTTATGGCCATGGATATACCGGAGCTTACGGTCAGCGAAGGAAAAAAGGTTTTCTCGGTGAATTGTTCGATTTCTGAAAACCGAACTAATTTGAGGTAACCTGGGCGCCAGGCTTGCCATTCTGAAAGGAAACAAGTTTATCCGGATCATTTTCCTGCTGGTCGTTGCGGGAACGATCCTAAGGTTCGGGTATGACATTGTAACCCTTTACCTTTAAGGAATTACCCCATTGGCTTTTCCTTTCAGGGAAATCCGCTCAAAATCCGCTTTACGGTTAAACTTTTGGTAGGAAAACAACAAGTTATTGTATGCTTCAGAATAAGCCGGGTTAACTGTCAGTGTTTTTTCCCACAGACTAAAACTTTCGTCGTACCTGCCCTGCTTATAGTAGAGTAGACCAAGATTGTAATATGCATGGTCATAAGCCGGGTTTACGCGGATCTCCTCAAGGTAATATTTTTCCGCCTCAGCCGGACGTTTAGTATTCATACAAATCAGCCCGGTATTGCTGTGGGCCATGGGCTCGGTAGGATTTATTTCCAGTGCCTTACGAAAATATGGTTCTGATTTTTCATAATCGCCCTTCAGAAAATACATGGCTCCAAGATTATTGTAATTAAATGCATGCGAAGGTGATGTATCCACGGCATTCTGCCAGAAGGTTAGCTGATCTTTGAAATACCTGGAATGAAGAGAAGTCAGGACACTGAATAAGCAGCCAATGCCCAGTAAAACCAAGATCGGAACCGGACGTGTAAAGTTGGAATTTTTCACAGGACCAGTTGACATGATGAACAAGAGAATCCCGGCAAGAGAGAGGTAACTGCGGTGCTCCGAAAAATCACGAATCTGATTATTAACAGAGACAAACGAAGGAGCAAGAAATGCAACAAACCATAGGAGACCAAAAAAATAGAGAAACCACTGCTTTGGTTTCGAACGCCATATAAGGAACACAAGAACCATGATGGCGACGATACCCAGAACGGATGAGATCTTCATGTCTGCCAGGATCGGGAATACAGACAAATCGAACGGGAACAGGGCTTTACCCAGAAACGGTACCAATGCCGGCAGGTTTTTGAAAAGCGACAGTATCTGCATGGAAAACGGCATTCCACCTGTTCCGGCAAGGGCGTTATTTCTGATAACGGCCCATGTCAAAGATATAATCCCCCAGCCAATTCCTGCAAAAAGATACTTTGATACCGGAGGCCGAATCACCACAACAGTGTAAAGGACAATCATGACAGGCAGTACAACCCCATTCTCCTTGGTGAACAGTGCAAACAAATAGAAAAGCAGATGCATTACCAGATACAGGCTCTTGCCTTGTTTCAGGTATTTCAGCCAGAATATGAATGACCCGAAGATAAAGATGGCAAGCAGCGTGTCGTTGCGTCCCGGAACCCAGGCCACAGCCTGTGTCACCATCGGATGAACCAGAAACAGCATTGCAAAAAGCATGGACCTGACCCTGTCGAAGCCCAACTCCAAAAAGAACAGAAAAAGCAGAAAGGTGGCCAGGATATGGTAAACAATGTTTGAAAAATGGAACATCGCGAAGCTCCCCTTTCCAAGCATCGCATCCGCCATAAATGAAAGTGTTAAGATGGGCCGGTAATAATAACCCCTGCCTGAGCCGGCGTGAAAAACATCTTCGCTGAACGCATTTTTCACAAATGAAACAGACTGTAACTTATCCATGCTGTTCAGGATCAGCGACTGGTCATCGAGATAGGTATAACTGTAGCTGATGCTTTGTGCGAACAAGGCAAATCCAATGATGGCAATCCATAACAACGGAAAACCTTTGTCAAGTAGTTTTGGGTGCGGTTTCTGATCTGTCATCTTTAACAATCCGTGAAATCTTCAGGCAAACAGGATGCAAATGTACCATGAAAAGGATAAAATAAAAAATAATCACCTTCAGGCCCGATTGACCACTCTCGTCCTGGTACCAGCCGGACAATAATTCCGGCTGACCGTTTGCTCATTCGACCAATAAAGTGTATTTTTATCATGGCAATTTTGTTCCCATGAAAACATACAAAGCGATTATCATTGATGATGAACGAAATGTGAGGGAAGTTCTGCAGCATCTCCTGTTACAACATTGCCCTTCAATCGAGGTATGCGGCATGGCTTCTTCTGCGGAGGAAGGCCGTTCACTGCTGAAGATTCACCAGGTTGATTTCATTTTTCTCGACATCCGGATGCCCAGGGAAGATGGATTTACCTTCCTTCGATCCATCGCCGGGGAGAATTACGGGGTTATTTTCACCACTGCCTACGAAGAATACGCACTGAATGCCCTGAAAGCCAATGCAATTGATTATCTGCTCAAACCCATCAACCACATTGAACTGGTTGAGGCAGTTACGAAAGCAATTCAATACCACGAACTCAGGCATACACGCTCCGAGATTCTGTCAATATACCGGGAGTCATTAAACAACCTGCCTGACCAGGTTCACCAGGCGCAGCCAAAAATTGAAAAAATAACGGTTGCCGAGCAGTTTGGTTTCAGGATGGTGAAAGTTTCAGACATCATGTACCTGCAGGCCGACAGCAACTATACGATCATTCACCTGTCGGGTCTGAACAAAATAGTTGCAACCCGCACCATGAGTGATTTCGAGAAAATCCTTGATGAACACGCATTTTTCAGAATCCATAAATCAACCATCATCAACATGAACTTTCTCAGGGCCTATTCAAGCTACGAGGGAAACTTCGCAGAATTGAATGACGGAACGCAGTTAAGTATATCGAGACGTAAGGTGAATGAATTCAGAGAAGCAGTCAAACTCTTCTCAAAATCACTTGATTAATTGAAAAAAGGACTTATTATTGCCACACTGCTTCTGACCCTGACCAGGCTCTGTTCGTCTGCTCAAAGCCCATACATCCATCACTACACCATGCAGGATGGTCTTCCGTCAAACATGGTGTATCATGTTTTTCAGGATAGTAAAAAATTTATCTGGTTTGCCACAGATGCAGGCGTCACGCGTTACGATGGAACTACGTTTCAAAATTTCAGAAAAAAAGACGGGCTATCCAACAATGAAATAATCCGGATAAAGGAAGATTGGTTCGGCCGGGTATGGTTTTGCCATTTTAATGGTTCTCTGAGTTTTTATTTTAAGAATGAGATTTACAGTGAAACAAACACTTCGTTTCTCAAATCAATAGAACGTAAGGAGTTCTATTTCGATTTCCTGCAGGATGAGGATTCGACAATATATTTTTACAACCGGTTTTGTGAAATCACCGCCCTGGATAAGCACAACAGCATCCGCAGATATAATCTACATGACAAACTCTGGAGGACCATTCCCCCGGGTTTTGTAAGACCTCCTGATCTTTACCTGCGTAAGATAACGAAAACAGCCGACAAAGAATTTTTATTCTGGACCCGTGACGGGCTCTTCAAATTAAAATCATTTTTGGATCAACCCCGGTTTATTCCGCCAAAACAACCGGTTTACATGGTCTTTACTGCCGCGAATAACAAATTATTTCTCAACAATTACACCGATAAACTCTACATCTTCAGAGATGAAAACAAAATTGACTCTATTTCTCTGCCGCTATACACCCTGGCTGGTTTAACCGCAGTTATGGAGAATACTGGTGACATTTTATGGGTGGCTGACTATTACAAGGGGGTATACTGCCTCAGGAGGGACACGATCCTGCATCGTTTTGACATAAAGAAACCCCAGTCAATCGTTCGCGATCATGAGAATAACACCTGGATAAGCACAGTGAACGATGGAGTCTTTAAAATAAGCCCATACCTTCTCTCCCATCTGCACTATCCAAGCAGCCTGTTCAGGCAAAAAAGCATCATTGGTTTAAGTCATGAATATTCCGGAGGTATTTGGATTTCAAACGGGAGCCAGGTTCAATTGCTGAAAAAGCATGAGTTCTACGACGTAAATCTCAGGACAGGAGAAGATTATTTCAACCTTGTCTGCCAGGTAAACAAACAATCGATGATCATCGGGGAACGCGGGGGTGCATTTTACACACTTGAGGGCCTCCACACTGATTATACAAAAAAAGAGGTGAAATTCCGGCGTTCCGAAAAGGTCAATTCTCCGGTTAAAGCCGTTGCGATGAAAAGAAACGGCATGGAAATCAGTGCATTTTCTATCCTGTCGTTGTATCGTTCAGAACCGGATAAAATGTTCCGTGAACGAACGGCAAATATTATTCCTCAGCGGATTTATTCCATTTTTTATGACCAGGAGGACAACCTCATCCTGAATTGCAGGCAGATGTTTTTTTTTCGCGAAAACAAACTGGAACCCTGTCTGAAATTATCCCGGTTTAACAACAAGATCATCACCAATCACCTGAACATTGGTGAAAGTACAGAATTGTTCAATATCGAAGGTGACAGCATTTATCTTTACAATAGTGGCAGGTTTTATAACCTCTCCAATGCTTTTCGCACCCAGATTGATCCACAGATCAGAAATATCATCTGCGAGGGGCGTTCGTTGTATTTGTCCACGTCAAGTAATGTTTACAAATGTGAGAATCCACTTGATGTGTTTTCTAACAATAAAGCCAGGCTTCAGATTATTGATGTCAATTTCAGGAATGTCAATGACATCCTGGTAAATAATGATTCACTGTACATTGCATCGGAGGAAGGGTTAACGGTTATCCCCGAGTCGTCGGTTAAAAACCAGATAACACATGTTCCGATACCTTACATAAGATCGATCATCGTAAACGATCAGGTCAAAGATCCCTCCAACACCGGAATTAGTATCAGAGGCAACACCAAAATTGCCTTTTCTTTTGGTTGCATCAACTATTCCGCCGCCCCTGTTATTTATGCATACAAGATGGTGGGCCTCGATACCTCCTGGACCACGGGAACTTCGGGAAATGTGGTTTATCAACGCCTGGTTAATGGCAATTATGAATTCATGGTGAAGGTCAGGAAATCCACCTCTGATGCTGAATGGAGCAATGTGGCAACGTATCCGTTAGAGATTAAAGCCTCATTCTGGCAACATCCGCTGTTCTTTGTTTTTGTGGCAGTTTTTGTCCTCGGTGGGATTACACTTTTTATCCTGCGCAGAAAGAACCTTCAAATGAAACAAGGTGAGTTGAACCACCACCTGGTTACCCTTGAATTGAAAGCACTTCAGTCAATGATGAACCCGCATTTCATTTTCAACGCACTGGGTTCGATTCAGAATTTTTTACTTCAGAACAAGACTGGTGAGGCCGGGCTTTACCTTTCACAATTTGCGAGGCTGATCAGGCAGAACATGAATGCGCTCAGTGAAGCAGTGATCAGTCTTGATGAAGAGTTTGACCGGCTGTCAAATTACCTTGATCTTGAGCGTTTGCGCATGGAAAATAAATTTGACTACAAGATCGAAACCGACGAAGGATTTGACCCCGAGGATATTGTAATCCCATCAATGATCATTCAACCATTTGTCGAGAACTCGATCTGGCACGGCTTTTCAACATTGGATGAAAAAGGCTTTATCCATATCATGTGCTCCCTGCATCAGGAAAAATCATTACAGGTGATCATAGAGGACAATGGGGTCGGCATTAAAAAGGCGGCAACATACAATTCCAAAGGAGAGAAACATCTTCACATCGGGATGGAGATGACCAGGAAACGACTCGAACTGCTGGGCAGAAAATATGCCGTAAAAACTACCATAGAATTCTCTGAAGCCTTTCCCGGGAATCCAAACCCGGGGACAAGGGTTGTGATTATAATCCCCATAAGCAACATCACCAGCTGAATGCCTGCTTAACCGAACGCTGTCCTTCCCGGCTGTTACCGTTCCTCTGCGTATAGTAACCTTTCATTCATTTTTTGATGCCGTTCACACATTTGGACGGAATTCATTTTCCTGGTGCCGTATCATTGTATCCATATTCTGATTCATTATTTATTCATTCAAAAAAATCGTTATGGAAACAAGTTGTCACCCAAAGGTAAAAAAGCCGATAAATTTATCGCTGGCCATGCTCATGGCTGCAATGGGATTCATAACATCTGCCTTCCCGCAAACCTCAAACAGCCCCGTTTGTTATGGAGATCCGATATACCTCTACTGCAATTTGCCGGGATGTGATGTACCAGGAGCAACTTACACCTGGACAAATTCCAACGGAAACTGGAGTTCCAATGAAAAAAATCCGGTAATTTTTCCCGGAACAAACGGCTATGCAGGTGGTGTTTTTTATCTATCTGTAAATTACTCTCCGCCACCGGGAGGGTTTTCCAGTGGAATTGTCATTGTAACACTGGAACCACCGCCGGTCGTCATGATTTCCGCAGCAGGGCCAACTACGTTCTGTGAAGGCGGATCGGTGGTCCTTGTTGCTACAGGAGCGGCCAGCTACCTGTGGTCGAATGGAGCGGTCTCGTCGATGATCGTGGTTTCGGCACCCGGGTCATTCTACGTAACTGGCACCAGTCCAAATGGTTGCGTTAGCATTTCCAATGTGATTCCTGTTACCGTGAACCCGGCGCTGCCTGTCAGCGTGTCTATAACGGCATCTGCCAACCCCGTTTGCCAGGGAACACCTGTCGTATTTATGGCAGTACCCAATAATGGAGTAGTATCGCCAACCTACCAGTGGCAATTGAACGGGACCAATCTTCCGGGTGAAACATCTTCAACCTGTTCTTTGATCCCGGCGAATGGCGACCAGATATCCTGTGTTTTGACCTCAGATGCAGATTGTTCGTCAGGAAATCCTGCCACTTCCAATACCATAGTCATGACTGTATCTATACCTGTTACACCGGAGATATCCATTGACGTGTTTAATACAACAGCAGGGAGCTGGGTCGCAGGCAATGGTCAACGATTTACATACGCCAGCAACATACATTGTACGAAAAAATCGGATGGCAGCACAGAGTATATCCCAG
>CAYHGE010000091.1:1562-13587 GCA_964355945.1 uncultured Draconibacterium sp. | reverse complement strand
ATGCTTAAAGAGGAAAAACAGGAGGCAAAGGCCGAAAAAGCAAAAAAGAGTGAAGTGAAAGAGAAGGAGACCCCAAAGAAAAAAAAGAATTAAGAACCATACCATCCCATTAATCTGAATTTTACCTGCTCATGAGTCAATTTGAAGAAAAGCATTACCGGAGGCGGATTGCCACCTCACAGTTTACAACGATCATCAGTATTACCCTGGTTCTTTTCCTGATGGGGCTTCTGGGCATAATCATCCTGCATGCCAGGATGCTGTCTGACTATGTAAAGGAAAATATCGGTTTTTCAATCATGATGCACGAAGGTGTGCCGGAAGCAGGAATTTTGCAGTTGAAGAAATCGCTCGATGGAAAATACTATGTGAAGTCGAGTGAATACATTCCAAGTGAACGGGCTGCCGCCAGGCTCAAAGCAGAGCTTGGGGAAGATTTTGTCGGTTTCCTTGGGTACAATCCACTGCTTGCCAGCATCGACCTAAGGATAAAGGCACCGTATGCCAATCCTGATACCCTTCGCATCATTGAAAAGCGACTGCTTGCCTATCCTGAAATAAAGGAGGTTTATTACCAGAAATCTCTGGTGGATGCGATCAACAGCAACATTGAAAAGATAAGCTTTATCCTGCTGGGTTTCAGTGGAATCCTTCTGTTTATTTCGATCGTGCTGATCAATAATACCATACGGCTGGCTGTTTATTCAAGGAGGTTTATCATCCGAAGCATGCAACTGGTTGGAGCAACCGAAGGATTCATCCGTCGTCCGATGCTCCTGCGTAGTATTCTCCAAGGGCTTGTAAGCGCTTTCATCGCCCTGGCGATGCTGATGGTGCTTACCTATTTTGCCCTGGAAGAGATGCCCGAGCTGGCCAGTCTCCAGGATCCTTTTATGCTAATGATACTTGTCGTCTTTATCGCTTTGCTTGGCGTCATGATGTCGTGGCTCTCTACCATGCTGGCTGTGCGCAAATATCTTCGGATCCATACCGATTTATTATATTCCTGATATTCTTAAAATTTCTGTAATTTTGCTTCCCAATTTCATTTGAACCATGGACAAGAAACCGACACAAACAAAATCTTCTGCCTCAGCTAAAGGAACCAGGAGTGAAGAACTATCGGTGAAAACACCCAACGTGGGTGAATTTGCATTCGGCAAAGAAAATTACCGGCTTATGCTGATCGGTCTTGCAATCATTGTTGCCGGGTTTTTATTGATGGTGGGAGGAGGTTCAACCGACCCGAACGTCTTCAACCCTGAGATATTCAGTTTCAGGCGGATAACGCTTGCCCCAATTCTTATCCTTATCGGTTATGTGGTTGAGATCTTCGCCATTATGAAAAAACCGAAAGATTAATGACCGTAATTCAGGCAATTCTTATCGCAATCGTTGAGGGAATCACCGAATTTTTACCGGTTTCCTCCACGGGTCACATGATTATTGCCCAGAGCATTCTGGGTGTGGAGAGCACCGATTTCGTGAAGGCGTTTACCGTTAACATTCAATTCGGTGCGATCCTGTCGGTAATCGTACTTTACTGGAAACGTTTTTTCCAGTCCTGGGATTTTTACTTCCGTCTCTTTGTAGCCTGTCTGCCCCTCATCATTGCTTTCCTGCTCGAAAAACAGATTGACAGCATGCTCGAAAGTGTGATGGTGGTGGCTGTTGCATTGCTGTTAGGCGGGATCCTGCTGATTTTTGTCGACAGCTGGTTTGACAGACCCGGGAATGAAAACACGCAGCTGACATACAAGAAGGCGCTCATCATTGGTTTTTTTCAGATTATCTCCGTGATTCCGGGTGTCAGCCGCTCTGCAGCCACCATTGTCGGGGGGATGAGCCAGAAACTCAGCAGGAAAGCTGCCGCAGAATTCTCGTTTTTTCTGGCCGTACCTACCATGTTCGCTGCCTCGTCACTGAAACTTATTGAAAATTACAAGTTGATCACCACCGAAAATATTAATCTGCTGCTGATCGGCAATGTCGTTTCATTCATAGTGGCCATGGTTGCCATCAAATCCTTTATTGCATTCCTGACAAAATACGGGTTCAAATGGTTTGGTTATTACCGTATTGCCGTTGGTCTCGCTATCATCATTCTCCTGCTTGCCGGTAAAAGTTTAACAATTCTTTAATGGAGTTCAATTTTGAGACAGGAGAGGTACTCCTGATCAACAAGCCATATACCTGGACCTCATTCGATGTTGTCGGGAAGATGCGCACTTTGATCCGCCATCATAAAGGAATCAGGAAAATAAAGATCGGCCATGCCGGTACGCTGGATCCATTGGCGACCGGGTTGCTTATTTTGTGTACCGGGAAATTTACCCGGCGTATCGATGAATTCCAGGGATTGGAAAAGGAGTACACCGGCACTTTCCGGCTTGGTGCGACAACACCTTCCTTCGACCTGGAGACAGAAGTCGATAAAACATTTCCGCTCGACATGTTTTCCACCCCGTCAGGGTGTGGGACCCCGTCAGGGTGTGGGACCCCGTCAGGGTGGGATAAACTGAACAATGCCGCCCTTCATTTTGTCACCACATTCGACCAGGTTCCTCCCCAGTTTTCTGCAATAAAAGTTGATGGAAAACGAGCATACGAATCTGCCAGAAAGGATATTAATGTAGAAATCAAAGCCAGACAGGTCACCATTTCTGCTTTTGAAATTACACGGATCGAACTTCCTGAGGTCGGTTTCAGGGTGGTTTGCAGCAAGGGAACCTACATCCGGTCGCTGGCCCGCGATTTCGGAGAACTGCTTGGATGCGGAGCACATCTTACCGCTTTGTGCCGTACCCGGATAGGCTCTTTTCACCTGAAGGATGCGTATGAAATAAGCGAATTCCAGAATCTTCTGCTCCCCTGAAAAAATGCTAACTTTGTACATCGGATTGAATGTGATTCGATAAAATACCCGGCGCTCCATGAAAAAGAACATCCTATTTTTTTTAACGCGGATTATTATTCCCGGACTTATCGTATGGTTTGCACTGATTGCCGGCTTCATGTTCCTGAACAGGCATAAAAAGTCAGATACTGATCAACGAAAGAAACATGAAGTAATGCTGAATGTGATCAATAAATCTGCACCTCAGTTGAAAAAACCCAGTGAAACTCCGGAACAGGCAGTTGATGAACCCGGCATGGCAGCATTTCATGATTTCCTGATGACTTTTGATCCTTCGACAGGAACCGTTCCACGTGAACGCCTGATTAAAGCATTGGAAACCACACAAGCACTTTCGTCTGTGAAGCAAAGCAACCAGGTTTCCTGGCAGGGATATCCTTCCGACATGGGTGGCCGCACCCGGGCTGTCATGTACGACCCCAATGATGCGACCAATAAGAAAGTCTGGGCAGGTGGCGTAACAGGAGGATTGTGGTTCAACAACAATATTACCAATGCGTCGAGTCCGTGGATACCTGCCAGCGACTTCTGGAGCACCCTCGCAATTCGTTGTCTTGCATACGACCCAAACCATCCCCTGACTTTTTTCGCGGGAACCGGAGAGGTGGAAACCGCCATGCAGACTTACCGTGAAAGCTCGGGGCTCGGCTTTGGTATCGGGCGTTCCGATGATGGTGGCCAAACATGGTATCACATCGCCGGAACTGAACAATTTGCATACATAACCGATATCGTGGTGCGGATAGAAAATGATACCAGTGTGATTTATGCCGGGGTTGCCTCAGGATTGTACAAAGGAAGCCAGCATCAGAGCATGCCTTCCGACGGGCTTTTCCGTTCTGCAGACGGAGGTGTAACGTGGCAGCAGGTGTTGCCCATAATCTCCGGTTCAACCGTACCGTATTGTGTTTCCGATATCGCACTCGGCGCCGACAACCGGATGTATGTCGGAACCCGTCCCAACCTCGACGGAGAAGGGGCTGCCGTGATCTTATACTCGGATAACGGGATTCAGTGGACGGTAAATAAAACCTACCAAACGGAAATTTCGGGAAACGGCAACCACAACATCCCCGGAAGGGTTGTTCTGGCCCCGGCACCTTCCAATCCGGATGTTATTTATGCCCTGATTGCCAGCGGTTATGTGAACCCGGCCAATGGGTTTAACTATTTTAATTGTGATCATATCCTGAAATCCGCCGACAAAGGAGTGACCTGGGTCAAAAAAGCGTTGCCATCCGACCTGACTTCAGGCTCCAACTTTGCCACCATTGCCTGGCATGCCCTCGATATCGCTGTTGACCCGAACCAGCCCAACAGTTTGTATATCGGCGGGCTCGATCTTCACCACTCCGTCAATGGAGGAACCAGCTGGAACAGGGTGAGTGACTGGTCATTGATGTACAGCGGGGGAGGTGCTCAATACATTCATGCTGACCAGCATATCATTGCATATAAACCTGGTTCCTCGACCGAAATACTGTTTGGAACCGATGGTGGTCTCTTTTTTACATCCGATGGTACGAATACAAATCCAACTTTTGAAGAACACAACAAGGATTATTCAACACTGCAGTTTTATACCTGCGCAATCCATCCGGAAGCCGGGAATGAACACTATTATGGAGGATTGCAGGACAACGGTACCCTCCTGTACAGCGGAACTCCTTTGACCATTTACGACATGGTTACCGGGGGTGATGGTGCTTACTGTTTTTACGATGAAACCAATCCCGCTGTTTCGATCACATCGTACTACTATAACAACTACATGGTTTTTGAGAATGGCAATTATCTGAATTCAACCGGAAACTGGTCGAGCGGAACTTTTGTGAGCCCGGCCGACTATGATTATAAGCTTAAGCTCCTCTATAGCAATGCGGTGGATTATGTTGGCAATTATGCTGACAGGATTTTAAGACTGGATAATTTAACTGGCAATCCTTCCGGAACATTTGTCAGCCTCAACACAGGCTCCACGGTCTTCTTCAGTGCATTAAAATATTCACCCTATTCTCCTGCCGGAAAATCTAATCTGTTTGTCGGCTCTGAATCCGGCAGGCTGTTTAAAGTGCAGGAAGCCCAAGCCAACTCCCCGGTGGTGACAGAAATCGGCAGCCCGTCATTCCCCACTGGCAGTATTTCATCCATCGCCATCGGTAAATCGGAGGATACGCTTATGGTCACCTTTTCCAATTATGGGGTGGCATCGGTATGGCAGACATTAAATGGGGGCCAGTCCTGGCAAGACATGGAGGGCAACCTTCCCGACATGCCTGTTCGCTGGGCGGTATACCATCCGCAAAACAACCGCCAGGCAATGCTGGCCACGGAGACAGGTGTATGGGAATGCATCAACCTGGCACAATCTCCGGTGGTGTGGACTCCTGTTGTTTCCGGCATGGCCAATGTACGTGTTGACATGCTTCAGATCCGGAAATCAGACAACACCGTACTTGCCGCTACCCATGGGCGTGGCCTGTTTACCACCATCTGGGATGTTTCTACCGGTTCAAGCGAAAACCAGCCAGCATTGTCACCCGTATTCCCAAATCCGACAACGGGTCAGATCAGGGTTTCGACCTTTTTGGACCGATCAGGCACAATCGATCTGACAGTTCAGAACATGCAGGCTAAAACGGTCTTTCATGAATCATCCACCGAACCTTCCGGTTATTTTTGCAAACAAATCGATCTCACCAGTCAGCCAAGGGGAACCTACCTGGTAACACTTCGAAATGGAACCCGGCAGTTATTCATCCGGAAAATTATCATTTATTGAGTAAGTCGTTGCCTATATCAGCAATATTATGTCTCAAAAAAGCTACCCGATATTCTCCCCTGAATACTACATGAACGAAGCTTTGAAGGAGGCACAAAAGGCGTATGACCGGGATGAAGTGCCAGTAGGGGCAGTTGTGGTGTGCAACCGCACCATCATTGCCCGTGCCCATAACCTCACCGAAACGCTCAACGATGCCACGGCTCATGCCGAGATGCAGGCTTTTACTGCTGCAGCCGGCTATCTTGGCGGAAAATACCTTGATGAATGTACGTTGTTTGTGACCCTCGAACCGTGTGTGATGTGTGCCGGAGCAGCTTTCTGGACCCATCTCGGGGGTATCATCTATGGAACCGCCGATGAAAAGAGAGGATTCAGCCTGGCCGGAAATTCCCTGCTCCATCCGAAAACACAGGTCGCTTCCGGTGTGCTGGCAGAAGAGTGCAGCCTTCTGCTTAAGTCATTTTTTAAAAGCAAACGAGCATGATTGGAAATATCGAACACCTGTTAAATACAACAAATGATGTTTTTCAGAAAAATGAGCTGAAATCGATATTTGGTCAGATTGCCGCCGTCGCACAGATTCTCTGGGACCGCGGGTGGGCTGAACGGAATGCAGGTAATTTCTCCATCAATATCACCGGCTTTTTTAACCCGGCGGAACTTGACAGGCTCTCCTTCTATCCGTTTCATCCACTGGCAAAACGTTATCCTGAACTGGCCCGAACGGTCTTTTTAATCAGCGGTACCGGCACCAGGATGCGCGATATGGCCAACAATCCTTTCGAAAGTGTTTGCTGCGTTTTTGTCAGCGAGTCTGGTTCCTCCTACCATCTCATTGATGATAACAGTGATCCATCATCTGCAAAGCCAACTTCCGAACTGGTCACCCATCTTGCTATCCAGCAGCAGCTGATTCAGAAAAAATCACTGGAAAAAGTAGTGCTGCATGCCCATGTCACCGAATTAATTGCGCTTACCCAACTACCTCCCTATACATCGGAACAAGCAGTCAATTCATTGCTTTGGGGAATGCATCCCGAAACAATTCTGTTCCTCCCTGAAGGAGTCGGCTTTATCCCGTATACCATCCCCGGCACAGAAGACATCGCAGTGGCCACGCTTAAAGGATTTGAACACCACAAGGTGGTTCTTTGGGAAAAGCATGGCTGTATGACGGTTGCCCGAACCCTTTCTGAAGCATTCGACAATCTGGATATTCTTGCCAAATCAGCGAAAATTTATTTTCTTTGCAAATCTACCGGTCAGGAACCGGAGGGGTTGAATAACACGCAGTTAAAGGAGATCAGGGATTACCCGCAGGCAGAGCAGCCAGTGTATAAAAAACCAGATTTTTCAATCTGATAGGTTGATTATACGAGAAAAGGTGTATTTTTGGAAAATATTTCGCATCAATGCCCCCAGTTAAAATCGCAATATTTGAAGATGAGTTCATCCTGGCCAATGATTTAAAAAGGCAGATCGAGCGGTTCGATTATGAAGTCATTGCAATTTTTCGCAAAGCAGAGGACGGGCTGAAAGTGTTCAAAGAAGCCAGGCAGCCGGAAGATCTTCCCGAGATTGTATTAATGGATATCTCGCTTGCAGGTAAGATGAACGGCATCGAAGCCGCCCAGATCATGGTGGCAGAATATAACGTTGCCCTTGTTTTTCTTACCGGAATGAGCCAGATGGATCTCTTCGATAGTGTATTTAAGGAAAAACCCCATGCGATCCTGACAAAACCCTACGATATCCAGCAGGCACTGGTCAGTATACGGCTTGCTCTTTACCAGAAAACACTCGAAAACGAATTGCTGAAGTGCAGGAAAGAACTGGCGGAAAAATCAATCCACCACGCAGAAATACATTGATCATCAGTTGATTGTAATAATCCCTAATATGGTCAGGATGATCCCTTGCTGAATAGTCAGTACTTCATCTGCACCTACGGTGAGATGAAGCATCGTCGCATTCTGATCGATATTCGTGCTGTTATTGATGTTAAAAACCCAGGCAGGTGTCGTTAAAGCCGAAGCGTTCCTGGTCCAGTTCAGCGGGTTCGAAATCAAACTGCCCAAAGCATTGACTGATCCTGATGAAATTAAATTGTAGTTGCCGTTTTTTTCAGCAAACGTCAGTGAATTCACTTCAGCAGTCAACCCGACAGGGAAATAGGAAGATGTTGCAAGTGCTGTGCCAGTTGTAATCCATCCTGCATTTCCCGCATTCATTCCCCAGATCAGTGACTGGCCCGACCCCCAGGTTCCCTGGTAAACAAACAACTGATCTCCCGATTCATTAAAAGCAATTTTAGTTCCGATTGTACTCCATCCTGAAATTGGGAGAACCATGGAAGCATTCCATGACACCACGGTACCCGCAGGGATAACCGTTGGTGCGGTGTATCGGAGAAATCCTTCGCCGGTTCTGACAGTTGTAGGGCTCATGAAACCATTGTCGGTAAAGTTTATTTCAGTACCGGCATTGAGTTGCCTGAGCGCAACAAAGGATAACTTGTCAGGATCTACCGACCCATATTCGATTATCGCAATATCGCCGGCCTGCAGCACGCTGATGCCGGTCGTTGTGCTGGTACTGGCAGCGGGCACAGGTTCGCTGGTTTTATAGTCAATGATACTGCCGGCATTGGTGTAGGGAAATATTTTAAAATAGTATGTGGTATTTGAGGATAACCCGGAAAAATTACAAGTCTGAAATCCCTGCCCGACATTCTGATCCAATCCCCCGTTGGACAGGGGCACCCCGTCAACCGGTGTAACGATGGCGGCGAAACTCACACTGCTTCCCCTGATCAGATATCCTGCCGGTAAAACCGCACCCGTCGCATCCGTCCAGGTGAGATGAATTGTACTGTAGGACGGAATGCCGGTTGTGGCTGTAATATTGGTGACATGAGAAGAGGGTTCCGGCTGGGACCCTGTTGGCAACCAAACAGAGTCAACCCATTCAGGATGATCGATGAACGGGTTTCTGTTGTGCTGAATCTTGTAAACAGAATCATTCCGGGCGATCTCCTTCGCGGAAACCGGGTCCTGTATGTTCCATGATATCAGCAAATTGAGAAACCAGGTTTCAAAGGCAGGGTAGGATGTTCCATTAAGCACTGCGTCTGCGTAAATACTGTACGCAGACCATGTGGAGATGACATTTTCATACCGTGTGGCCATGTAAAAATATGCCCTGGCAAAGTCCCCCTTGTAAGCGTTGATAGGTTCAAAAACGATTCCGGTATATCCCGGTGTAGCGCAACTTCCCTTTTTTGTTCCATTCAAGGATGTGGCGGTAGCCGTTCCAACTACCGCAAAAGGATAGTTGCTGTGCATGTTATTGACAAACTGATCGGTCGGAAAAATGTGGATGAGGTCGGTGTTCATCGGCGAAACATCTCCGAACCAGCTTTTAGGAAACGAGTGTTCACGACTGTAGCAATCTCCTTCAACGCCGCCGCCGCCGATACCACACTGGTTTGTTCCCGGGAGGTATTCGTAAGGCGGAGTGCCGCCAGGAACATCTGAATACATGTCCCAGATTTTGCCATTTGCCTTGAGATCAGTCGAATAGAAGGCATTCCAAACACCCGGCGTATAGTTTACCACGGTATGCCCCTTGATAATGTTGTACAAGGCAATCTGAAGTGCTTCGCCTGATAGCCCTGTGGTGCCATTATAATATCCGGGAGGGATTGCCCCGAAAACTGCAGAAACCAGCGTCAGGAATGTAACAACCAAAGAATATGATCTCAGCCGGTTATGTATGGATTGACAAGCGTTCTGCAAAACAGGTTGTTTGAAGGATGATTAATCAAGAAATCCAATGCAAAGATAATCAATCCTCGTAAAAACCTTACTGCCTGATGAAGTCAACCATTACCTGCCCCCTCTGGCACCAATTCTGTTTTTACAGTGTTTTATTCCTGCGAAGGCAGTTCCCAGGACAAAGAGAATGCCCAATCCTCCGTCGATCGGGGCTCCGGCCGGTGTCTGGTTGCTCCCGCTGCCGTGCCCCCCTCCGGGAGGTGGAGGAGGGTCTGATGGCGGATCAGCAGATACTTCGGAGATGGAAAATCCTGCCAGCACAAATGCCAGACTTAAGATTGTTTTACGTAAGGTTTTCATACAGATTCATTTTATTGACAAGATGTGTGAATAAATACTTTTGTCACTTCCACCTCTTTCCCGGAGGTTACCCTCACAAGATACCAGCCGGTTGAGGCATCAACGACCACTTTTTCTGTCCCTTTGCCTTCCAGGTCATGCATGGCCAGCAAATTTCCCAGAATCCCGAAAATTTCCATTTTCGCAATATCCGGATGGTTTACCACGATGCTGTTCCCGTAGGCCAAAACGGTCGTCTTGCCACCAGGAGGCTCACCCTGTTCCTGGTAACTGAACATGACCCTGAACCGATCGGATGCATCACCTTCGTTTGAGGTGAACGTGTAAACAGGGTTAAGAAGCAGGTTTTGCACGATGCCCAGCTTTTTATCAAAGAGCAAAACCAGGGTGGTCATATTTCCCTTTACCTGTGCCTGTATCGCAAAGTTTTCTCCGTTGTTTTTCTCAAAAATGAAGGGGATATATATGTTTTTTTCAGGGGCCGGTATGGAGTTGACCATCATTTTCTGCCCGCGGGCAAAGGAATAGAAGACGGGTGCATACCCCGGAAGAAACCTGCCATCGTACTCAGGATCGAAATCCTGTGTTGATAAGGGGTTGAGCCGGATCTGACTCTCCTGAAAAGAGGGGTTGTCCAGGTTTCTTGCAAACAGCTTAATTACGGGATAATCCGTTTCCTTGAACCACCCCTGGCTGTCATGCATTCGCTGGGAAGCGGGAATGGTAAGTGAACCTGTGGATCCTGGTGCAGCGGTGACCTGAACCATGAATCCGTTGCACGCCGGAATTTTATCCCCCGGGCTGCGGGGGGTATAACTCTGCCCGGCTTCATTCCAGATACAGCAGACGCCCCCAATATTGCTGGTGTTCCAGCCTGTATACCAACTCAGTGCACAGGGAAAGGGATTCCCGAGCAAATGCCAGCCCCGGCTTGAAGTATTGACAACCGTGGAGGTGAGATTTTCAACTGTGACATCAGCAACATTCAGCATTCCTGTAAACACCTTGTCACCTGGTTGCTGATAGGCAGTGAGATACCCCTTCCCGACTTCGAAATTATTACTGCCATTCACGGTGGTGAAGTAAGGCGGAATGGTCGTATTTTTAATATTTACCCAAAGATTGTCAGGTTCTGACCATGCCAGCAGATCATATTCATTGCCGGCGCCGGTTGTGATGAACCCACCGTTGCTGTTGATTGACTGACCGGCAACAGGTGAAGAAAGGAAGTGCCAGCCATCCTGCCAGTCGCTCCAGGTGGCTGCAGCAAAACTGCGTTTCACCAAGGCTTCCACTCCACTGCTTTGATGGATCAGCGACCCGTCAGATTCAATTCCAAACCCCGATGCCGCTGCCGCGTTGACCAGATTCCCGGTCACTGTCAGTTCAGCATTGGGAGCAATGATAAAAAGTGAGCCCGACGTGATGGTAAGATTGTTGAACCTCGCTTTCATGTTGAGGGTTACACCTGAACCATTGCCGGCAACAATTGTTGAGAAAGGGCCCGTCATCAGAGAACCACTGCCCGAGACCGTTTGGGGTGATGTTCCGTTAAGATTTACGGTCCCGGCCGTGGCAGGGGCAAAGAAGAGGGTGGCAACAAAGGCGACCGAAATATTTCCCTTGATGGTGTGGCCGGGTGAACCGGTTACGTTGAAATAAAAGGTGCCCTGCGACGCGATGAAATTATCGATCGATACAGCTGATGAACCAGTTACGGTAATTGCTCCGGCATAGTTCATCTCGAAATTTCCGTAGGTTCTTCCTCCGAAAGAGGGGACTGAATAGGCATCAATCCTGTACAGGCTTCCCGGCTGAAAAACGACCACGGATGCCGGTGCAGTTGCTCCGAAAGGGTTGCCTCCGGCAAGACACACATAGGCAGAACCTGTCTTGAACACGATGGAGTTGAGGTTAGTTGTTCCAAAGGGGTTCCCGCTGAATCCACTGCCGGTTTTAAACGTGCTGCCGGATTCAAAGCTGATCCCGCCGGAAGAGGCAGCAAGCAGGCGGTGCCCGCCTCCTGAAAAGGTCATTGCCCCGACGATATTGCCGGTAGCCCCTGCAGCCAGGGAGATGCTGATCGCACCGGGACCGGAGATGTTCAGCTGGCAGAGCCATGTCACTGCCAGATCATCCCCGGTATCCCCGGTTACGTTCAGCGTTCCCGCCCCCTGTAAGGTCACC
>CAYHGE010000091.1:0-1462 GCA_964355945.1 uncultured Draconibacterium sp. | reverse complement strand
TCCCTGCTTTTGAATAATGAGATATCCGTCAGCCCCTGTTGTCAAGGGTTCCCAAACCAGTTGGACTTCGGTTGTTCCGGACGCAATGGCTGAAAATCCTGTAACATGAGCAGGTGGCTCATTGGCAAGGGTGTAAAAGGTGGATTCTGGCGATAGTGACGTGCCGACCGCATTGGTTGCATATGCTGCATAATGTATCTCAGTAGCCGATGGAAAGCCGGTTCTTAGATGACTGAAGAAACCGGTATCTGCAACTCCTTCAGGAAGTTTATTGTCGAAAACTGTCACCGGTGATGAAGTTTTCCAGATCGTTCCACGCTCTGTGACCGGAGTGCCGCCATCTGAAGGAATGTGACCCCCAAGGATGGCTGTTGAATTGGTGATTGAGGTGGCAGTAGGGGAACCAACACTTGGGGTAGCCAGGATTGCTGAGGTTGACTGGCTTCGCGGGTTGTTGCTTGCAGGGAGGGTGTTGAACATCGTGAGCGATCCGGAGCCGTTGTATTCGTAAACCCGGAACCAATAAGTTAATCCGGTTGCAAGGCCGGAGACTGCCGGAAGGGAGGTGCCGGAATTGTTATAGATTACCTGCTCTCCGCTTCCGGAATAAACCGAATTGGCTGTGGGGTCAGAGCCGTTGACAGGATCAGTAAAGTTGTTTTCCGTATTGATTTTGACAACCCGTTTTTCCCCATTCCCCGGAGTCCAGGATAACCCCATTTGTGTTTGCTGAATATTGCTGAAAATGATTTCAGAGGCCTGTAAAGCAGGTGATATCACCAGTGCTTCCGTTACCGCCCCTCCAACGGCAAACCCGTTGGTTCCGGTCGCAACGGAATAAAATCCCCATCCCCCGGTTGAGGTTTGACCACTGGCATAGTAGCGAAGTGTGACCACCGTTTCCGTGTAAACATTTTGCAGATCGGATATTCCGGAAAGGTCAATTTGCGTCATGTTGAGTGAAGTGGACTGGACCGGGTTTCCGATCAGGATAAAGTTGACCCCGTCGAGGCTGTATGCGAATTGTGATGTAACCCCCGGACTGGCATAGAAGCTGGTAGTTCCGTTGAATTTTGCATCAAGGGTAGAAAGAGACAACTTATAGCCGGGAAGCGCCCGCAAGGTGACCTGGAAATAATCGGAAGAGGCAGTTGAAATTCCATTATTCTGAAATCCTGTGGTCCGGAACGAGTTTGCACCTCCCGATGCAGGAGCACCCGGTCCGCGGGTGATGTTACTTGCGCCACCTGCCACATCCAGGTTCACATTAAACGTGGTTGCTGCGCAGGTTATCGGAGATGACTGGCCGTAAAAATCCCAGGCAGCGATCTGACATTGTCCGGCAATACCTATCTGACTTGCCAGGAAGAGGGTACAAACGATCTTTTTCATGGTGTTTTTTGTGCTTAATCATTTTGGCAGGGGAAAGGTGGCGGGTTGTTAATAACTTTTTGAGGGAGGT
>CAYHGE010000090.1:0-13867 GCA_964355945.1 uncultured Draconibacterium sp. | reverse complement strand
TTTATTAAATTGTTCAAAACTTCTGCTCTATTTTGTATTACCTTTGGGGTTGAAAACCGATTAAGCATATCAATATGGCAAAAAAGAACGATATGACAGTCACAACATTGACAATGTATGATATTCTCAGATCGAAGATTGGGGAAGTTGAGGCGAAAGCATTGGTAGAATTCGTTGAACAAAAGGTATCATCTCAAGTGAATGGTGAAATAAGCGGATTAGCAACAAAGGCTGATTTATCAAGAGAAATTGGGATGCTTGACGTCAAAATCGAGAAAACCAAAGCTGAAATAATCAAATGGATGTTCATTTTCTGGGCAGGTCAGACCGGGATCATGATTGGAATCCTTGCATTGTTTCTTAAATGACCTATTCCCAAACACTTGATTATTTGTTTGCCCAACTGCCCATGTATCACCGGGTGGGTGCCCAGGCTTACAAGGCAGATCTCTGCAATACGATTGCACTTTGCGAACTCCTCGGCAATCCGCAGAATTCCTTTAAGTCAATTCATGTTACCGGAACCAATGGCAAGGGATCTGTTTCCCATTTATTGGCATCAATCCTGCAAACTGCCGGTTTTCGAACAGGCTTATACACGTCACCCCATTTAAAAGATTTTCGTGAACGGATCCGTGTCGATGGAAAGATGATTAATAAGGATTATGTTACCTCATTCATTAAAAATTACCATCAACAGTTTGAACCGATAAAACCATCCTTCTTTGAACTCACGGTTGGCATGGCATTCGATTATTTCAGGGAACAGCAGGTAGAAATTGCTGTTGTTGAAGTAGGTTTAGGCGGACGACTTGATTCCACCAACATCATCACCCCTCTGCTATCTGTCATTACCAATGTAAGTTTCGATCATACGCAATTACTTGGTGAAACCCTGGAGAAAATCGCTGTGGAAAAAGCCGGTATCATCAAGGAAGGTGTTCCGGTTGTGATCGGGGAAACCCAGGATGAGATCGAACATGTATTCATGGATAAAGCTGTTGCCTGCAATTCTAAGATCACCTTTGCAGACAAGCATTTCCGGGTTGAAAATTTCGCAGTGACCGGGGGAACAGCCAACGGATGTTCCATGGATGTTTACCGGAAAAATATGCCTGAAATTACCAAACTTACCTCCCCGCTTGCCGGCATATATCAGCAGAAAAACATCTGTACCGTGATGGCTGCAGTTGAACAGCTCAACAGACAGGGGTTTGATATACCACCAACGGTTATCAGGAAGGGGGTTCTTGATGTTGTCAAACGAACCGGTCTTGCCGGCCGATGGCAAATTCTGAGCCGAAATCCGTTAACGATATGCGATACAGGACATAACGAAGGTGGATTGCATGAAGTTCTCAGTCAGATTGCCATTACGCCGCACAATCACCTCCATTTTGTTTTCGGCGTTGTGAATGACAAGATACTGGATCCCATCCTAAGGATGCTGCCTGTTGATGCGACCTACTACTTTTGCAAACCCGACATTCCCAGGGGGCTGGATGCATCGTCACTGCAGCAAAGTGCGATCGAAGCAGGGCTTAAAGGCAATTGCTTTGCATCAGTAGCCTCTGCATTGTCTGCAGCACAGCGGGCTGCCGGAGCAGGTGACCTGGTTTTTGTGGGCGGGAGTACGTTTGTGGTGGCAGAGGTTATCTGACGGGCGGACGGGCGGACGGGAGTCAGCCACCGGAAATCAAGTGTAATACGTGAACATCATCCCCATCTTTTATTTGGGCGGTATCATATTCACTCTTCCTGATCAAAGCGCCATTAATTTTGATTACCAGCATTTTGAAAGTGAAATTCTTCACTTTCAACAGATCGGTTACCGTCATTGAATCGCCGGCAAACTCTTCCGCATTGTTGTTCAATTGTATCTTCATTCCTTCGGGGATTCAACATTTAACAAGATCTCCAGCACCACATTGGCCTGCATATTTGCAACAATCCCAACACGTGGTGCGATGGGAGGCAATTCCGGGCCGATTTCAGAGGTTTCATCTCCACAAATATAAAGATTATCAACCTTGCGGCAATGTATCGTGTCGTTCATGCCCCATCCGGCCATCCCCAGCCCGATAACCAGGGGCACTGAGGGCATCTCTGAAAGGATGGCTTCTATGAACATCTCCTTCTGGTCTGCAAGGTCGAATGCCTCCACAACCACCTCGCACCCCTGGAAAATCGTTGCGGCATTTTCCCTTGTGACCTTTAGATCGTTCGTGAATATTGTGACCTCCGGGTTAATCCTGAGGATATTCTCCCTGAGCGCCTCCGTTTTTTTCTCCCCTACCTGGTCGACAAAATAGTATTGCCTGTTCAGGTTACCCTCAGTTACAATATCAAAATCGGCAAGGACGAGGGTTCCCACGCCAGCCCGCACAAGGGCGACTGCACAATTTGAACCCAAACCGCCACAACCGGCGATACCGACTTTCTTTGTTTTAAGTATTTTTGATATTTGGTCGAAGGTCATTGGGAAATTCAAAGTTTAAAGTACAAAGTACAAAGTCAGAAGTTTGAAAGTGGATTATATAAAGAGTCACGTTCAATGGGTGTTCGTTTTGCTTCTCTGATGAGGGTTACCATCTCTGTTACCGTCATCACCGGGTTCTGGTCTTCAGCGCCTGCAAGTGAATATATCTGCGTGGAATCGTTGATGGTTCCGTCAAGGTCGTCAACTCCAAATGAGAGAGAAACCTGGGCAAGCATTCTTCCAACCGCAGGCCAGTAAGCTTTCAGGTGTGGGAAATTGTCGAGATAAATCCGTGCGACGGCGTACATCTTCATATCCTCAGTAACGGATACTTCCCGGATATCCGACATCTCATTGTTGCTGTTGTGAAACTTCAACGGGATAAATGCGTTAAATCCACCGGTTCGGTCCTGAACCTGTCGCAACCTTTCCAGGTGGTCAACCCGCTGGATATAACTCTCCTTGTGCCCGTAAAGCATGGTAGCATTTGAAGGAATTCCAAGGTTATGAGCGGTTTCATGAATTTCAAGCCAAGCCTGTGAGGTCGATTTCATCCCGCAAATATCCTTCCGGATGGTCTCGTCGAAAATTTCAGCACCCCCGCCGGGAATTGAATCAAGTCCGCAGGATTTAAGATACCCCAGCCCTTCCCTGATCGTCATGCCCGATTTGTGGATCATATAATCAAGTTCAACGGCGGAATAAGCTTTTACATGCAGCGCAGGCCGGACAGCTTTAATTTTTTTCAACAGTTCACCATAATAAAAGATATCCCTGTCGGGATGTACTGCTCCGGTAATATGTAATTCCGAAGTAGTCACTTCCTGGCTTAACACTTTTTCAAGGATTTCATCAACAGTCAGTTCCCATTGTGTTTTGCTGAAATGATGCGAATAGGAACAAAACTTACACTTGTTGACGCAAATGTTGGTTGGTTCAATATGGAAATTCCGGATAAAATAGGCCTTGTCTCCATGTTTCTTCCGCCTTACCAGGTCAGCCAGGACCCCCAGAAATCCCAGCTCTCCCTTTTCAAACAGCGTAACTCCTTCTTCAGGGGTAATCCGCTTTCCTCCCGCCACCTTGCGCGCAATTCTGCGCAAATCATCCTGAACATCCATGAATTCTATTATTACAGGGATATTCTGCTCCTCGATTACTGCCATAAGCCTGTCAACTATTGTTTAATAATTTTTCTTACTGTTCTCCGGTTGCCATCTGTGAGCTCCAAAAAGTAAATTCCATCTGTTAAACCTGATACATCAACTTTAATCACACCTTCTGTCGTTGCAGGCCATTCTCGTGCTATCAGCCGGTTGCCCAAAAGATCAGTAACCGATAGCCTGACCGGCTGACCAGTTGCGGCGATCATCTTAATATTTAACTGGTCCTTTACCGGATTCGGATAAAACGAAACCCACTCCTCCTGGTCAGATTCCTTTACCGAAGTTGCCCATCCTTTCAGCGACATCAACCCTGTATTGTCGGGATCAAGCCAGCATTTGAGGATGCTGCTGGAGTCAGTTCCGTTCTGATCCCAATGGTAGGAGAACATTCCGTAATAATCGGGCAGGTTCAGTGACATGGAATCACAGGAGGAATCTCCACCGGTGAGGGTTCCGACCAGCAATCCCTGATCGTTGAACAGCGGGGAGCCTGAGGAGCCACCTTCTGTCGTGCCGTGGCCATTGGGTGTCCCCGACCAGTATACCCGCCAGTGCGCAAGTGCCGGATTTCCAATCCAATGAGCAGGCTGAAGTTCAGATGTATAGGTGGAAATCTTTTTCACGTCACCCTGCGGATGGTGAATCCCGGTTCCGGATGGGCTGGGCTCTGTTGTTTCACGACTCCAGCCGTTGTAGTAAACATTATATGCACCGGGAATGTCCGAATTAAGTAAAACCATGAAAAAATCGGAGCCGTTGCTTCCCGCATTTCCTCCATGGGAAACGAGGGTGGCACCGGTTAACGAATTCAGCGTCGGCTCCTTGGTCGGATCAGGGCACCCCACACCTTCATAGTTAAAATAAAATATCCATTGACTTAAATCTGTTTCTGTAGCTCCCTTACCACAATGATCAGCGGTAAGAACATAAGGCTTCCCGTCATGCCGGGTATTGTCAACCAGAGAACCGGTACACCATACACTTGAACCACCCTTTTTCACGGTGATCCGGGCAACTCCGCGTTTTTGTTTTTGCCAGTTGCCGCCTTCGGAGCAATTTACATTCACTTCGCAAGGTCCTGAACCGCCGAACCCGGAAACACCTGAAATGCCGCGATATGCATGTCCGACTTCGGAAATATGAAGTTCGGGCAAAGGAAGGTGGGCCGGAGCGTTGTATTCAAGGGTCACCTCATCTCCATAAACCAGGCTGGTGGCAAATGTCGATAATGCATTGTTGTTGAGGGAGGTAAAACTTCCAAGCAACTGGGTACGTTGTGGATTGTATATGAATAACCTGCCCTCCTCCGGAAGGTGATATTTGTCAAAGTAAAGAATCAGAGCCTTCGCCCCGGGAGATTTTATGCTGATCCGCCATACATTAATTCCGTCGTATGAGGTGAAGGATTTCCCAGAGGTACCGATTCCAAGGTCAACAGAAAGATTCACGGCAAACCGGTATGGCAGCGGATTTTTCTGATCTTCCATGGCAATGTTATCCAATGCAGGAGGGGGCACTGTCACATAATTACCTGTATCTGCCGCAACAGCCCGGGAAAAGCTATAAGGTAGTCCACCACCGTTTAATTGTGCAAACATGAAAGCGGGTATCATAACCCAAATCAGAATTACAAGAGAGAGAATTGAATGACTGTAAAACTTCATAGACAGATATTTATTGATGGATTATGGAAACTTTGCGAATTACTTTATCGGTACCTGACCCGATTTCCAGAAGATAAAATCCTTGAGGAATATGTTGAATGTCGAGCCTGATTTTTCCGGAAACCGGAACCTCCTGCCAGGATGCAACTTTTTCTCCCGGTATGCTGAACAGATTTAACACAACGGGTAACTGGCCGGTAAATGGACAATTCAGCGCCAGATAATCATTTGCCGGATTTGGAAAAACAACAATCTGGTCCAGTAAGGTTATCTCCTGAACCCCCAGGGATGAGGTTATTGAGATGTCGTCGATCATAAAGATAAAGCTGTTGTTTGTAACACATTGAATCCCGACATAGACATCCTGGTATGCATAAGCCGACAAGTCATAGCTGCGGTGGGTCCATACATTCGGAGCAATTTCGGGTGTTACATTCACCGGAACAAAGCTGGATGGATTCAGATTGGTAACTGAAACCGCCACATTGTACTTTTCATCTCCATACTGAGGATTATAAGCCTGAACCCAGAATTCGATCTTCGGGGTTGTGCCGAGGCCCATTTTAGGCGAAATCAACCATTTATTGTTCGGATTCATCGGGGGTGTCGAAGAGAAACAACAACCAAGCTTTTGTCCTGCGTGGGGTTGCAGGTTGGTTATAGGAGGCGTTGTTTTGGACGGGTTAAAACAGATAAAGGCCATGGGTTCATTGGCATGAGGGAAAGAGTAAGGAATGCCGCCGGGCTGATTGATTCCATAAGTATTCCCACCCTTCACATCGTTCACAGTCCATGGGGTGAAAGAGAGCGAAAAATCGGTTACAGACTCAAAATCGAGTGACATATAACCCGGATATGCAACTTTAATGTACCCGGTTTTTGTGATGGAATCGCTGCTGGTTCCCTTGCTAACCTTAAGACTTACCTGGTAACTCCCAGGTTCAGAATAACTTATGCCTGATGGATTTTGCTGATTGGAGGTGACTGGTGTCCCTCCGTCGAATTTCCACGACCATGAGGTTGGCATACCCGATGACTGGTCGGTAAAATTGACTGCTTCTCCAACTTTCAGGCTGAGTTTGTCGGCCGTAAAATCTGCAGCAAGACCGGAACCAGCCTGTGTTTTCACTTCGAGGTCGTCAATCATCATGAGGAAATTGTCATTTGATACGCAATGAATTGCGACATATACTTTTTGATTATTGAAGGCGGATAAATTGAATGTCTTTTTTGACCAGGAAGTGGTTGTTTGCAGGGGTTGGGTGCCGGATATCACAGTAAAACTTGCCGGATTATTATCAGTTGTTGAAACAGCCACACGATAATTATCCAACCCGTTCTCAGAGGTGTAGGATTTTACCCAAAACGAGAAACTTCCGTCAATGCCAAGCTGTATCTGCGGGGAGATAAACCAGTCGTTATTAGAAGGCGGATTGGAGGAGAAGCAGGCACCAAAGCGCTGACCGCCGTGCGGCTGGATCGCCAGGTCAGCCGCCATGGAAGGAGTCACCGCGGCGGGGTTGAAACAGAGGAACGCCATCGGGGTGGTCTGGTGTGGAAATGAAAAGCCTGTGATGCCATACGTATCATGCAGATCCACGTCTTTCCCGGTCCAGTTGTTAAATGTGATCGCAAAATCAGGAACATCTTCAAAATCCATGACATAACTACCCGGTCCGGGTGGTGGGGGGACAAGGCCAAATAATGCCTTCTGGCCAATCGCAAAATTAACAGAGTCGTAAAAAAGGCTGTCAAGCGGATAATAACCATCCAATGCCCCTCCTGACCCCCAGTTGATGTGAAAGAGGCCATTGTCATTGTATCCATCGCAGATGAAATACTGTTCCCGGGTAGCGATGTTGTTATATGCGACGCACAAAACCGGATGAGACGCATCCAGTTCGGCCTTCATCATGGCACTCCATTCCTCATGACTGAAAAGTCCTTTCCTTTGCCAAATGGCACCATCCGGGTAGCCGAAATACTTGACCAATGCAGTATCAATATCTTCAGGAAGCGAGGATGGAGGCATGGTTGCGCCATAGTTCATGTTTTGCGCAACACCGCATTGATACATGAGGGTCGCCAGCGCTTCATTGCCGGAGGTCAGAGAGTCAGGCATGCCGGCCCAGCTATAATTTGTTGCCCCAAAATTCGCATATTGAATCCCATATTTGGGATGCAAATAGCCATGTTCGCCGGTTCCGTGGGCAGGATACTGGTAGTATTTCATGATCTGAGCCATGCCCACCGCACCCGATCCGGCAGGTATATGGAGGCAGGTGTTGTGAGCGGCAGTATCGTTCGGACAACCAGCATTGTAGAAACAACCCTCTGCCCATTTTGTCTGTATCATCGGGGCTTTTTCCCTTACCCCGAACTTAAGCTGGCCAGCCGGTTTCCCGGAAAAACGCTGGCCTGAAAGATTGGATGGCACTATCAGGAACATCATTGCACAAAGAACGTACAGGCTGTTTTTCATTTTGATTTAATTACTCATTTGAAATTACAAAGGTAATGGTTTCCGATATTGTAAAAAAAGCTACTTTTATGGCCGATAAGTAAAATCCATGAAGTAAAATATAAAACAACATGAATCAAGCTGTTATTACAAAAAAAGAGCCGCCTGCAGCATTACGGTGGATTGTACTGGTTTTTATCAGTCTCGCCATGTTCGGCAATTATTACATTTATGACTGTATCAGCCCATTGGCAGATGTGTTAAAAACGCAGCTTCATTTTACAGACAAGAACCTGGGTCTGCTCCAGGGCATTTACAGTATTCCAAACATTTTCATGGTTCTGATCGGAGGTATTATTATCGATAAGATCGGCACGAAGAAGGCAGCACTGATCTTTGCAACTTTGGTATTCATTGGAGCGCTGTTCACAACACTCAAGGGTGACATCGTATTCATGGCGACCGGCAGGTTGATCTTTGGCCTTGGTGCGGAATCAATGATCGTTGCAATCACCACAATCCTTGCGAGGTGGTTTAAGGGAAAGGAGTTATCATTTGCTTTTGGACTGAACCTGAGCATTGCACGGCTTGGTTCATTTCTGGCGCTGAACTCTCCCACCTGGGGCAAATCGATGTTTGAGCATTGGCAGCAGCCCCTTTGGATTGCAGTGGGAGCTGGTGTAATTGCAGTGATTACCCTTCTAATTTATTACCTTATTGATATTTACTCTGAAAAAACTTATTCATTGCCCAAAGAGGGGAACCAGGATAAAGTCGTTCTGAGAGACCTTTTTAAGTTCGGTAAATCGTTCTGGTTTATCACCCTCTTGTGCATCACCTTTTATTCAGCGATGTTCCCCTTTCAGACCTTCGCGGTTAAATTTTTCAAGGATGTTCACCTTGTCGGACTGCCTGATGATGTTGCACGCGGAATGGGGGGCTTCCTGTCGAGTTTGCTGACCCTTTCTGCCATGATCCTCACCCCGTTGTTTGGCTTATTATCCGATAAAATTGGCAAACGGTCCTTGCTGATGATGTTCGGGTCTTTGCTGATCATCCCGGTATATCTGGTAATGGCTTATGTTGTGCGCACCGTAGCGCTTCCTCCTTCGGTGGTGACGATTTTTTCTGCGTCAGACCAAAGTACAGGTTTTATTGGTGGGGTAATCTATTTTGGGACTTTGGTGGGCACCCTGTTCAGTTACTTCCCAAACATTGCCATCCCGATGGTGATCATGGGAATTGCTTTCTCCCTGATCCCGGCCATCATGTGGCCCTCTGTTGCCCTGATTGTTGACAATTCAAAACTGGGTACGGCATACGGACTGATGACGATGATTCAGAATATCGGGCTCGCCGGTTTTAACCTCATGATTGGCTGGTCCAACGACTTTTCAGGTGCAAGTGCTTCCAATCCGGGCGGTTATCATTTGGGAATGTGGATATTCAGCAGCCTCGGTTTCTTTGGATTATTCTTCGCGTACATGCTCCGCCGGAATGAAAAAGGTCCCAATGCCCATGGGCTTGAATACGGAACGCGATACAATAAAAAGCCGCAGGGATGAGGATTCTTCTTGTAGCTGCCACTGTTTTTGAAATCCGGCCGCTTTTTGACAAACTGAATCTGAAAGAGAGACAGACAGGAAATCTTGGCCAATACCAATATTTAAACCACCATATTGATTTGCTGATCCCTGGCATCGGGATGGTTCCAACAGCATATTTTGTGGGCCGGCAATTGGCACTTCAGCAATACGACCTTGCGATTAATGCAGGGATCGCCGGTACCTTTCAGGGTACAATCCCTCTTGGCTCTGTTGTTCATGTTGTAGAAGATTGTGTGCCTGAACTGGGGGCGGAGGATTCAGACAATTTTATCTCTGTTTTTGAGCTTGGCCTTGCTGATCCTGACATCTACCCTTACCAGGGTGGCAAACTGAAGAATGACTCATTGAATACAAAAGTACTCTGCCGCAATGAAATTCTGGAAAACCTTACGAAGGTGAAGGCAATCACCTCGAACACTGTTCGTGGAAATGCAGCCAGTATCGAAAGAATCCGCCGCATCGCAACGGCTGACATTGAGAGCATGGAAGGTGCCGCGTTTTTCTTTGCCTGCCTGACAGCTAAAACACCATGCCTGCAAATCAGATCCATTTCAAACCTGGTCGAGGAACGCGATAAATCAAGATGGAATCTTGATCTGGCATTAAAAAACATGAATCAGACATTGCTTGAGCTGATTACCTCTTTTCCCCCTGAAAGTTGATTAAATTCCATATTTTCATTGATATTTATTAATCGATATCCTTACAAATCTCATGTTAATTAATTAACAGATCGCTATTATTGTTATTATATTTGCTTTTTCCCCGATTCCGGTCAGCCGGGAATATTTTTCACACAGATTGGAGTCAAACTATTTTACGCCATGTTGTCACTCGCAATTTCACCCTGCCCCAACGATACTTTTATTTTTGATCCGATCATCCAAAAAAGGATTGACCTTGAAGGCTTAAAATTCGAGCATCAGCTATATGATGTTGAAACCCTTAATAACATGGCGCTCAGGGGGGGGGTTGACATGATTAAGGTGAGTTTCTTCACCTACTTGCTCCTTCAGCAAAATTTTGTTCTGCTAGACTCGGGAAGTGCCATGGGGTTTGGATCCGGCCCAATACTTATCAGCAAAAACGACTATACACTGGAGGACCTGCCTGATCTCACAGTCGCCATTCCAGGGCAATACACCACTGCCCACATGCTCTTCAGGATTGCCACGCCGCAGGTTAAGAAAAAAGAGTTCATGGTTTTTTCTGAAATTGAAAATGCAATCCTTGAAGGGAAGGTTGATGCAGGTGTTATTATCCATGAAAACAGGTTCACCTTTGAGCAGAAAGGCTTGAGAAAAATCCTTGACCTTGGAAAATTCTGGGAGCAACTCACAGGTTCTCCGATACCTCTTGGCGGCATTATTGTCAGGAAAGGACTTGGATACAATATCATAAACAAACTGAACAGGATCATGTTCCGCAGTGTTGAATATGCCCTTAAGCATCCCGCAGAAACAATGCCGTTTGTAAGGCAACATGCCCAGGCGATGGATGAAGTGGTGATGCAAAAACACATCAGCATGTATGTCAACGAGAACACACTCAGCCTTGGTACCGGCGGCAAGGTTGCGCTGTCAAAATTGCTGCAGATTGCCATAGAGAAGGGGTTGATAAGGGAGTGACGCGTGACACGTGACGGGTGGCGGGTGACGAAATTTCAAGTATGGTTCAACATAGCCTAAACAAATTTTCCATTGAGAAGGCACTTCAGTCAGCACTTTTCCAAGGTCTGATACGCAATGAAGATACTGCCGTAATTTTCTATGATCTGGCGTTTCTTGAAGCACGGATCAGGAATCTTGCATCCTGTTTTCCGGAAAACACCCTTCACAGCCTGGCAATTAAGGCGAATCCTCTTGCGAGAGTTATGGAATTCGTCAGGGCTGTTGTGCCCAATACAGGTGTGGAAGCCGCCTCTGTTGGTGAAGTGAACATGGCGTTGAAGGCAGGTTACCGGCCAAACCAGATAGTTTTTGATTCACCTGTTAAAACAAATGCCGACCTGAGCTTTGCACTTGGCAAGGGTGTACATCTGAACATTGACAACCTTTCGGAACTTGAACGGGTTTGTGCAATGACCCTGACGGGGTCTACCACCCTGACGGGGTCCATCGGACTTAGAATCAACCCACAAATTGGCCTGGGAGCTATCCTGGAATCAAGTGTTGCAGGGGATTATTCAAAATTTGGAATTCCGATTAAATACAAGAGAAGGGAGTTGGAACATGCTTACCTGACTTATCCATGGCTGACCGGCGTTCACCTGCATGTTGGATCTCAGGGTTGCGCAATCAGCCTTTTGACTGATGGAATCGGGGTATTGTATGATTTCGTGCTCGAAATGAACGATAAAAGGAAAGTGCTTGGATTTCCTCTGATCCATGTTTTCGATATTGGCGGAGGACTTCCAATCTCCTACAAATTCGACACCATACCCCCTTCAATGGAAGAGTACGTTAAGCGGATTATTGACCGGGCTCCACAACTCTTTGATCATGAAAAATTCAGACTGATCACAGAATTCGGTCGTTGGACGTATACCAATTCCGGCTGGACGGTTTCCCGGGTAGAGTATGTGAAACACGATCCTTCAGTCAAAACCGCCATGATTCATGTCGGAGCAGACTTGTTTGTCAGAGAATGTTTAAACCCACGGGACTGGCAGCATGAATATACTGTATTCGACAGAAGTGGCAACCTGAAACCAGGGGTTGATCCGGTGCCATACAACCTGGCCGGCCCGCTTTGTTTTTCAGGTGACTTTGTCGCCAAAGACCTTTTGCTGCCTGAGATTGAAGAGGGTGATTATGTTGTAATCCATGATACGGGCGGCTACACTTTCAGCATGTGGTCAAGGTATAACAGCAGACAAACACCAAGGATTCTCGGTTACCGGGATGAACATTTTCAAATTTTAAAGGAGCGGGAATCGCTGGAGGAACTGCAGCGGTTCTGGGAGTGACGGGCGGACGGGCGGACAGGTTGACAAGCTGACAAGTGTCAGGAGGTTCCTTTTTCGCCGGCGAACTGATCGTCTTTATTTTTAAACAGCACGTTGAAGGTTGTTAAACTTCCGTATACACGCGTAATATACTGTTGCATGTCAACCTTTTCCTGGTCAGTCAGCTCACTGGCATTGAGTTTTTGCTCCAGTACGCGAAGGCGATCACGTACCATCACAATTTTATGGAAGAAGGTCTCCATCGGAACCTCCTTCTCCTTAAGCCCCGGTTCACCCGGGAACATGACCATTTTGCCACCGGTCCATTTTGACCCGAGGGGAACCGTTTCATGAATATCGCTGAAACGCTGAAGGACACGGATCAGGCTTTTCTCAATCTTTTCGTAAGTAACCATTTCTGAAGAGGTTTCAACGGCCTCAATGGTTTCGAGTCCTTCATATTCCCGGAGGATAATGCGGGTTCCATGATCGATAAATGTAATTTCCCAGGCATCTGAACGAACCTGTATGACAACACCCTTTCCAAACTGCGGATGTTTAACCCTTGAACCTATTCCTAAAATCGCTACTGACATGATACGGTATTATTTTGACGGGGTGAAAATGGTTACTTATTCCTCACACACCTGACTGAAAATCCTGATTTTTTATCATTGGTACTAAAACCGATCTCTTTTGAACCACGGGCAAAAAGGACATTGACAGCGACTGAATCATTTACCTTAACAGACGTCCAGCAACCACCCCAGGAATTGATTCCGATGCAGGAAGCATCCGGATGCCTTACCCCACCCAGCAATGAAGACATCAGTCCGGGTGCAGCCGGACCAGGAATGCCGGGAATATTTGGAACGGTATCCATTGCCTGAAGCTTCGACCCTGCAACATTAACGCCCCCCACGGACTGGATTAGAACATTCCATTCTTTGTCGGATGGCAGGTGCCAGCCTTTCGGGCAGGCAGCCTGGGCACCTTTCCATGTATAAAGCTGCCCATAATAGACATCAACAGCTGAATCGTTGTTGTAGGCCCAACTTTCAGCCGGAATATTGAATTTCAGGTTAGTGGTCATCCATACCTGGGCTCCTGTTTTAACCCAATTGTAAAAATGGCCATCACGGGTATCCTTATAGGTGCCTTTTTGCTGGGCATGAAGTAAACCCGGCAATAAGATCAATGAAAGAAACCAGATCGGGATATTCATGATGCCACGCGTAAGAGGTTGTTTTTTCATGGTGTATATTTTTGAAATATTATTCAGTGAGAAACATGGTGCAGTCAAAAAGGCCTGTATCAAGATGTTGAAGTCCGGCAGTTGTATCTATCAGGATGTAAAAGTAATCAGAAAATAACAAACCATGACACTTTGCCGTTCATATTGACTATTTTTGTAGAAAAGATTTTAATTCCGTAAAACATGATCATAGTCACAGGAGCCGCCGGATTCATTGGGAGCTGCATGGTCGGCAAACTCAACAACAAGGGGTACAAGAACATCATCATGGTGGATGATTTTTCGAAA
>CAYHGE010000089.1:6275-13928 GCA_964355945.1 uncultured Draconibacterium sp. | reverse complement strand
GTTCACCCGTTCACCCGTTCACCCGTTCACCCGTTCACCCGTTCACCCGTTTACCCGTTCACCCGTTCACCCGTTCACCCGTTCACCCGTTCACACACAAACTAACCTTCAGCAATCAATGGATTACAACTTTCCCGAAATCGAAAAAAAATGGCAGAAATACTGGGTTGATCACAAGACTTTTAAAACAGTCACCGATCCTGCCCGCCCGAAATATTATGTACTCGACATGTTCCCTTACCCCTCCGGTGCAGGGTTGCATGTGGGCCATCCTCTGGGATACATTGCCTCCGACATTTATTCACGGTACAAACGGTTGAAAGGCTTTAACGTTCTTCACCCGATGGGATATGACGCTTACGGACTGCCCGCCGAACAGTATGCCATCCAGACCGGAACCCATCCGGCGGTAACCACCGAAATCAATGTGGCACGTTACCGCGAGCAGATGGATAAGATCGGCTTCTGCTACGACTGGGACCGTGAAGTGAAAACATGTGATCCCGACTATTATAAATGGACCCAGTGGACCTTTATCCGTCTGTTTCATCACTGGTATAACAACACCACGCAAAAAGCAGAACCCATCGCGGAGCTGGTCAAAATTTTTGAATCAGAGGGGAACTCCGTCGTAAATGCATCTGTAACCCAAAACTGGTTCAGGGAGGTTGTAAAGAAAGACAAATCGTTCGAAGCGGCATGGGATGGCATATTCTCTGCCGGTCAATGGAAATCATTTACCGAAAGGCAGCAGCAGGACATCCTGATGAACTACCGTCTTGCCTACCTCTCGGATGCCATGGTGAACTGGTGCCCGGAACTGGGTACCGTTCTTGCAAACGATGAAATCGCCAATGGTTACTCCGTGCGCGGCGGCCATCCGGTTGAAAGAAAACTCATGCGCCAGTGGTTCCTTCGCACCACCGCTTATGCGCAGCGCCTGCTCGACGGACTTCAAACGGTTGATTTCTCCGACTCGCTCATGGAGATGCAACGAAACTGGATCGGCCGGTCGGAAGGCGCTGAGATCCACTTCCCCATCAAAGACCAGGATTTCAGCCTATCCATTTTCACCACCCGCCCGGATACGATTTTCGGGTCAATGTTCATGGTGCTTGCACCAGAGCACGAACTGATCTCCAAAATAACAACATCCGACCGTAAACAGGCCGTTGAGGCCTATCTGCTCATGGCTAAAAACCGTTCCGAGCGCGAACGGATGGCGGATGTAAAAAAAATTACCGGGGAATTTACAGGAGCTTACTGTCTCAACCCCTTTAACGGCGTGCCGATCCCAATATGGGTAGCCGATTACGTACTGGCAGGATATGGTACGGGCGCCATTATGGCAGTTCCCGCTCACGACAGCCGGGATTATGATTTTGCCAGGCATTTCGGGCTTCCGATCGTGGAGGTGGTGGCAGGCGGCGATATCTCGCAGAGTTCATATGATGCCAAAGATGGTCTCCTGATCAACTCCGGTTTTATCAATGGATTGCCGGTGAAGGAGGCTATCAGCGCCGTTATCCGAAGGGTTCAGGAAATGGGCATTGGAAAAGGGACAGTCAACTTCCGCCTCCGCGACGCCATCTTCAGCAGGCAGCGTTATTGGGGCGAGCCTTTCCCGGTTTTTTTCAAGGATGGGATCGCACATACCCTCGATGAAAGCGAACTACCGCTGCGTCTTCCCGATGTTGATGCCTACCTGCCAACCGAAACAGGTGAACCTCCCCTCGCCAGAGCCAAAAACTGGTGTACAAAGGAAGGTTATCCTCTCGAAACCAATACCATGCCCGGATTTGCAGGATCAAGCGGATATTACCTCCGCTATATGGACCCCCGCAACGATCAGGAATATTTTTCTAAAGAGGCTGTTAATTACTGGCAGGATGTCGACCTCTATATCGGGGGTGATGAACATGCCACCGGGCACCTTATCTATTCCCGCTTCTGGAACAAATTCCTGTTCGACATCGGGATGTCCGTAAAGGAAGAACCTTTCAAGAGACTGATCAACCAGGGAAAAATCCAGGGAAGGTCAAGCATCGCCTACCGTATCAAAGGAACCAACACCTTCGTTTCTGCCGGGTTGAAAGATCAGCATGAAACCACTGAAATGCATGTAGACGTGAGCATGGTTGACAACGACATCCTCGATACAGCGGCGTTTTGCCTGTGGCGTCCCGACCTTGCCGGCTCAGAATTCATCCTTGAAGAAGGCAAATACCATTGCGGTTACCTGGTGGAGAAAATGTCGAAATCTCTCTACAATGTGGTCAATCCCGATTATCTGATCGAAAAATACGGGGCCGATACGTTCCGGTTATATGAAATGTTCCTCGGTCAGCTGGAGCAGTCGAAACCCTGGGACACCAATGGAATCGAGGGGGTATTTCGCTTCATCCGCAAATTCTGGAGGCTGTTTCACGATGACCTGAATAACTTCCGTGTTACCGGCGAACCGGCAGAGCCTGCAGAATTGCGCGTGCTCCACAAAACCATCAAAAAAGTCCAGGAAGATATCGAAAGGCTCTCATTCAACACGGCCGTAAGCACCTTCATGATCTGTGTCAACGAACTCACCGACCTGAAATGTCACAAACGCACGATCCTCAGCGATCTGGTCATCCTGCTGGCTTCATATGCACCGCACATTTCCGAGGAGTTGTGGAATTTACTCGGACATACCGGGAGTGTATCTGTGGCTGTTTTTCCTGAATTTAACCCTGAATACCTGGTCGAAAACACCTTCGCTTACCCGGTGTCGTTTAACGGCAAGATGCGCTTTATCCTTGAACTGCCCACCAATCTGACCGTGCCTGAAATTCAAAAGGCCGCAATGGAAGCTCATGAATCAGAGAAATGGCTGCAGGGAAACCCGCCTAAAAAGATGATCATCGTGCCCAATAAAATCATCAACATGGTTATTTGATTAAGAATGCAGATAAAAATTTTCATTCCTGCCATTATTCTTGCATTCCAGGCCTTCTCCCTGTTTGGTCAGGCTGTAACAGATGGCAGCATGAAAAATCTTTCTGCAGAGATTGTATCGAAAGGCTATGAAAATGTACGGGTAATCCGGGAAAATGACACCATTTTTCTTGGCGTGGAAAACAGGGTATGGCGATGGGAACCCAGGGCGGCAGCTGAACTCCTTAAAACCATCATGCCCTATGCCGACTCCGGCAGCGTGGTCTCTCTCACCCTCCTCCGCTCCGGGATTCCGGCAACAACCCTGATCGTTTCACGAAAGCAATACGACGACCTTGTCGCCGGCCGTATTTCAGCGGATCTCTTTTCAAATTCCATGACTGCCCTTTTATCCGACCGCATTTACCGGAAATCTGCCGGCCATGTCCGTCCTTTAAAACCATCATTCAACAAATTTGATATTGTTGTTTTCCCTCAGTTGAAAGTTCAATTCGGAAATTTCGTCCATCCGCTGGAGATCCAGTTCAATGTTGCGCCCGCTGTGAATATCAATTTTTTCAAAGGGCTGTCCTTAACCGCCCAGGTAATTTTCCCGGTTTACAGCAACCTGATCGGCGATCCCGAAGCCAGTACCATCCGTCCCGGGCTGATTGTTCTCAGTCAGACCTTTCGTCTTCCATACCAGATCTTTACCACGGTAAGTGCGGGCTATTTTACCCGAAACCGGTATGGCCTGAATGCAGAAGCCAGAAAGTTTTTGTTTAATGGCAGAATGTCGGTGGGCGCATCACTCGGCTATACCGGTCAGATGCAACTGCTGGAGGGGTGGTTTACTTACACCCCGATGAATGTAATCACCTGGTTTTGCGATGCATCGTGGAGATTTCCGGGTTACGACCTCACCATCCGGGGAGGATATGGCAGGTTCATTGGCCAGGATGAAGGATGGCGCGTGGATGTTTCAAGGCGCTTCGGAGAGGTTTCGGTCGGATTTTTTGCAATGAATACCTCCGGAATCACAAATGGCGGTTTCAACTTCATTGTTCCTTTGCCACCACGGAAATTCGGAACTAAAAATCGGATCCGTATACGTCCCGCACCCTACATCCCATGGGAATACAGGGCAAAAGGACTGCCATCCATGGGCAGGACTTACGTGACCGGGAACGGAACAGAGGAATTGATGTTCAATTTAAACCCGGATTATATAAGGAAACAATTAGGGAAAGATATTCAAAATAATTAAAATCGTAAATATTTTTCAAAAATAATGATCAATTCTGCAAAATTGTTTTATCTTTGGATATTCTTTCCGCATATGAAAGGAGTTATCCCCGTGAAATTTACTGTTTTAATTACTAAAGTCATGAAAACGAACCGTAGGAAATTGATTTTGTCAGCGCTGCTTCCGGCACTATTACTGCTCATTACCATAGAGGGATGTAAAAAAGCTGCTGATACCACCACACCAGAACAAACAAACAGTGAGTTAAATCTGAAGGGGAGTGTCATCAATTCAAATACTCATTCAGGCATTGCCAATGCCGAAATTTATTTTGAAGGATTAAACACCACGCTTAAAACCGATGCGAATGGCATGTATAAGGTAAGCTGCAAAACATTGGGCAGTGGCGTACACCAGGTCAGGGTCATGGCAAACGGATATGGATATGGCTTTGCAAGCGCCGTCATCTCAGATGATGCTGCGATGGTAAACACCATCATCCTGAATCCTCTTGCTGAACCTGTAGCCGTTGGCTCAAATGGCGGTTCGGTTGTTGCTGGCGATCCGGAAAGCCTTGTTCCCTCAGCAAATACATCCCTGGCAATTCCGTCAGGCGCGTTTTCAGGCAACATCAATGTATCTCTCACCCGTTTCACAGGATTGGATGTTCCCGGCTTTGCCCCAGTCAACATGTTAAACCTGTGCACTGTAAATATCAGCCCCGCAGGCACCGTTGCAAACAAGGCAATGGATCTTCACTTTTCCCTTCCTTTCTCAGATCCGGCAATTGACAATCTTCCCCTCCTGCGCTATGATTTCGGACAAAATACATGGATATCAACCGGTATAATTGCCCAGGTTGACCATTCAACAAACATTGCCACCGCACAGATCACCGATTTTGCCACCTATTCACTTGCAGTCACCGGAACCATTTCAACTTCCACTGGCAACAGCGGAACCCCGGTTACCATCGATCTTGACCGGACACTTTCGTCAATCGACTTTTCCTACCTGGCTAAAATTCAATATTCAGGAAATGTACCTGCAACTATTTCGGCTGCCTATCTGAAAAACGTAGCTTCACAAAATACCAGGATCGGTTTTAACGACAATACCATCTTTACCTTCAACTATATCGGATCTAAACCCGACTCCCTCGCACCTGTTAAAACTGCAGGTTACTACCGCTGGATGCCAAAGGTTACATACACCACGCAGCAAGTGCCTTTAACCGCAACAATTCAGGGAATTGTTGCCACCGGGATCATTGAAAATAAAATGTATTCGCCTGCAAGTGGATACCAGTTTGTTCATGACCAGGGAGGAGGAGGAAAATAAACCTCGCGTGACACGTGAATCGTGACACATAAACCGGTTTATTCTGGGTGTTCGCCGCATGGCGCGTAACCATTCATTCATGAAATTTATCTGTAGATATTGGGTTTTGACCGTCTGCCTGTCAATGTTTTTTCCATTGCTTGTAAAACCTCAATCTGATTCCGGTGTGCCTGGGTATATCAGAATACCCGTTGCAACATTCAATGAGGATGGTTCCCTCCAGTTTGGTACGAGTTTTCTGCCCCAGGAGCATCTGGCTTATTCAAATTTTAATCATGATGCTGTTGCCATTTATGCTTCACTTACCTTTTTATCCTTCGTGGAGGTTGACCTCCGGGTTACCAGGCAATTGAATATTCCTTCCGGCACCAATCATGTAGTTGACCGTGTTCCGACCGTCCGGTTCAGAATTTTAAAGGAAACAAAATGGATACCTGCCGTCACAATTGGTTTTCATGATGTGCTTACATCTCTTGAAAGCGGCGGAGCCCGGCATTTCGGGGCATCCTATATCGTGGTGACCAAGAATTTTCACATTCCGGAATTGTATCTTAACATAGGCACAACAGCCGGATGGGGAGCAAGCAGCCTGGTATGGAAAAACGATGAATTCATTGGCCTGTTCGGAGGATTCTCCGTGAATATCGACAAACTTAAATGGATGAGCCTGCTTTGCGATTATGACGGGGTAACCATCAATGCCGGTTTGCGGGTCATCTGTTTCAGACATCTCTTTTTAACTGCGGGTACCATCAACTTCGACTCCTTTACAGGAACCATAAGCTACCGCTTTAACCTGATCAAATGAAACAAGTCACAAGGACACGGATCATCTTCGCTGTTTACGACCTGTTTCTGGTTGTGTTATCCATCCTGCTGACAGCCTATATCCACGACGACCTCTCCTTCAGGCCCCGCCATGATTCATACTATATTGCCTTTGCGTTGTTTCCGGTTGTCTGGGTCTGTTTGTCACAGATCACCCGCAAATTCCGCATTGGTGAACGAACCAACCAGAAAGAGGTGTTCTTCTCCATTCTTTTCTCCAACTTCATCATCCTCTCCATTACGACCATACTCCTTATCCTGTTTCAGTTAACATTTTTCTCACGGTTTATTCTTTTCGGAACCATTACGGGCATCACCCTGATGGAAATGATCACCGGATTTATTTACGTAGCCATACAAAAATCCGTTTTTATCAGAGACTGGATCGGGATCGAAATCACAAAGAAACAATTCCTCGTGGTTAAACATTCCCATGAGAAAGAGGCACTTGCTTCTCCCCAGACCTTTGGCGCTCTTCATGATTCAATTATTGAAGAATCAGGTGAAAAAGCTTTTACATGGATTTGGGGTCACGTGGACATTACAAATCCCAAAAACCTTATTCTATCCACGGATACCCGGTTTAACCTCATAAACTACCAGCCCGATTACTTCCATTCGGTAGTAAACCTCCATCGGATCAACAACCTTCAGCGAATAAACAAATTTTTCGAAACTGTCAATGACAAACTCCCGATTGATGGTATTTTCATTGGCTGTGCAGAAACCTATATGCTCAGAAAGCAAAGGTTCCTTGCGAAATTTCCTCCGGTAATCAACTACATCGCATACACTATTGACTTTTTCATTCATAGGGTCTTCCCCAAGTTGGCATTAACCAACAAGCTCTATTTTCTTATCACCGGGGGTAAGAAGCGCGTGATATCCCGCACCGAGACCCTTGGGCGACTTTGTTCCTGCGGATTCGAAATTCTGGAGGAGAAAACCATCGACAACCTCCTCTACTGGAAAGCTCGCAAAATCAGGGCTCCGTATTACGACAACGACCCGACCTATGGTATTTTCATCCGCCTCAGGAGGATCGGGAAGGATGGCCGGGAGTTCAATGTTTTTAAACTTCGAACCATGCATGCCTTTGCCGAGTATGTTCAAAGCTATGTTTACGACAACCATCAGCTCGATGATGGCGGAAAGTTTAAGGATGATTTCAGGGTGACCACCCTGGGCAGGTTCATGCGAAAATTCTGGATAGACGAACTTCCCATGGTGCTTAACATGATGAAAGGAGATATGAAACTGGTTGGCGTTCGTCCCCTGAGTAAACACTACTTCAGCCTTTACTCCGAAGAGTTGCAACGGAAACGGAC
>CAYHGE010000089.1:0-6175 GCA_964355945.1 uncultured Draconibacterium sp. | reverse complement strand
CCCTGAGTAAACACTACTTCAGCCTTTACTCCGAAGAGTTGCAACGGAAACGGACAAAAGTAAAACCCGGACTTGTTCCCCCTTACTATGCACAGCATCCGACTCCCACATCGCTGGAAGATGTGCAAAGGAACGAATTAGAATACCTGCAGGAATACGAAAAACATCCGTTTAAAACGGACGTGAAATATTTTTTCCGTGCCATGTATAATATTTTTTTGCGGAATGCAAGAAGTAAATAGTGCGTGTTTACAACTTGATAAATTTCACCACGCTCACTGCTCTTTTGTCGGCTAAGCGTACAAAATAGACACCGCAGGGAAGCCCTGAGATGTCGATTTGCTTTTGGGGTCCGCTGATGCGGCAGGCAAGGACCTCCCTGCCCTCCACATCTGAAATGAAAAGCATCCTTTGGCCGGCACCCGTTGTTTCCACAGTAACCATACTTTCTGAGGGATTGGGATAAAGGTCAAACCGGGGGTTCCGACATTCATCCACATAAAATCCAAAGGAGAAGATTTATCGTGGTTTTGCTGAGCATAAACAACAATCGGAATGCAAAAAAACAATAAGTAAAGTCGATGCTTCATGGTAATCTCTGAGAATAAGTAATTGTAAATCCTTCGAAGCGCTCAATTGTGCACCGCGATAAAAGACCATCTAAGTTAATACTAAATTTGAATGTTCTTATTTTTTAATGATTTTAACATGTTGTGATTCCAAGCTATTCCTGTAATAAAGCAAATAAATTCCGGGCGGTAAATTCATTCCGTGATCATTTCTCCCATCCCAGATAAATCTGTTTGAACCGATGTTGAGTTTACCCGAAAAGAGATTTTTAACATGTTTACCGTAAAGATCAGAAATGTCTGCTTTCAACTCTTCAACATTACCGGATAAAATTTCAATTACACAGGTCTGTTCCATTGGATTCGGATATATTTTCACCTGGCTGCTTCCGACGGACACCTCCCCGGTATTTGTCGCAAAATTGTTCAAAATCAGCTCGGCATTCATCCCGCCAGTGGGTCCATTCCCGTTTAACAACCAGAAATTTATCCTTATATTTTCACTCCCGGGTGTTGGAAAATATACCGGGTTTGTATATTTCCAGGTAAAGGAGGAGCTTCCCCAGGTACTGTTAAACACAATGGAGTCGGAGGACCAGTCGAAGGAGTGCACTGAATGGCTGAGTCCGGACAGGTTCATGTTGAAGCGGTTAATGTTGCCGGGAACGTTATAAGGCTGGATTACAAATTGTGAATTGTCATTGTTAAAACTCCCCCAACGTGAGAATTCGAAATCGATCTCCCTGAAGTAGTTGTTCGGGGGATCTGCGAATGGGGAACAATCATCCCAGGTAAAAATCCCGGCGATGATATTCGGATCAAGCAGATCGACCCTTGTGGCAACATCAAATTTATATTGCCGGTATCCCAGCGATGCTTTGCATATTATTTCTGAACTGTACCAGGTATCGCCCTGCCTGGCAATCCTGAGATGCAGTTTCTGCTGACCGTCTACCCATACCATTGAGTCGTTGTCATTGAAAATATTCGGTCCGGGCCCTACACTGACAGGCGTGGATCCGATCGATTTTTTTACGACCCAGTCGAGCCCCGACCATTTAATAATGCGGTCGCCGTGCGGCCTGCAAGATGAAACATGGGGATAGAAAAACAGCTCACCGGGAAGTTCCCCCCCGCTTAGCACCGGCGGAGAAAAAGCAGAAGGTATCAGAAAGGCAATGATCCTCGTGGCAAACTGGTTATTACTTCCTGTGGCGATATTGGTCGTGAAGGTGGAATCCGGCTGAATCAGCGTAACAGGATTTGATGCATACGGCTTGTTCCACCAGCCGCCGGCTTCCTCAAGAAAAATATAAACTGCCACCCTGTGATCGCTGATCGTTGTTCCATGGACCATTCCCTGTAACAGGCTGTTGGTTCCCCAATCCGGCACCAAGGTAAATTGAACCGAGGAAGTGGGTTGAGCTAAACATACCTGGCTCAGAACAACAAGAACCCAGAGAATCAAGTTTTTCATGGAATGATTATTATAATGGTGTAGCTACCTCATGACCAATGGCAAAATATACCAGCTGAAGAGCGTGATCAGGATAATGCTGATCAGGTTCATCACTAAACCTGCCTTGAGCATATCCTTTAATTTAACGAGTCCGCTGCTGAAAATGATGGCATTGGGTGGTGTGCCCATGGGCATCATGGCAGCAGCGCTGGCGGCTAGCGTCATCGGAATGCCCAGTAACAGAGGATCCAGGTGGAGTGCATCGGCCAACGAGGCCAATACCGGTGCGAGCACGATCACCTGTGCCACATTGCTCATCAGCTCACTCAGAAAAATTGAGACGATCACAACTACCAGCACCAACGTAAAACCACCGACATGGCTGAAACCGGCAATCCAGTTCCCGATCTGTTCCATTACCCCGGCCTTTTCAAGGGATCCGGCAAGTGCAATGCCTCCGCCAAACAACAACAAAATGCCCCATGCCATCTTTGAGGTATCCTCCCATTCCATCAGCATTTTTGGTTTTTGCTCATGTACAATACCACTCGGTATGGCAAACAGGGCAATGGCACCCAATATGGCGATCATGCTGTCGTCGAGTTTAAATATCCCGACTTTATTCAACAGGTCTTTGGTTATCCAGAGTGACGCTGTGATGACAAAAACAACGAGCACTCTTTTTTCGGCAACAGTTAATTTTCCAAGTGCGCTAATCTCCTGCTGAATGAAGGTATTTGTCTCGCTGCTGTTCCTGATCCGGTTAGGATAGAGCCATTTGGTCAGGACGATATACAATACAGCCAGCAATATTAAAGCCAGCGGGGCACATAGCATCATCCAGTCGAGAAATTGAACAGTATAACCATATTTCTTCTCAATGATGCCGATAAAGGCCACATTCGGGGGTGTTCCGATGATGGTTGCCATGCCGCCGATGTTGCTGGCATAGGCAATCACCAGCATCAAAACAAGGGAGAAGTTCTGCAATCCGGGGCCTGGCTTTTCATGATCCTTCATCACAACAATCACGCTAAGCGCGATGGGGAACATCATCATGGTCGTTGCGGTGTTGCTGAGCCACATGCTGATGAAGCCGGTGGCAATGATGAACCCGAGAATAATCCTGTCCCCGCTCGTTCCTGTGCGCCTTACGATTTGCAGGGCAATCCGCTTGTGTAGTTTCCACTTCTCGATGGCCAGTCCGATCATGAATCCACCCATGAATAAAAAGACGACAGGATTGCTGTACGATTTTGCAACCTCTTCGATGCTGCTGATTTTCAGCAAGGGAAGCAGTACCAGAGGTACCAGTGCCACGACCGGCATTGGCAATGCCTCGGTGATCCACCACGTGATCATGAGAATGGCAACTGCCACTGCCTTGCTGGCATCCTCCTTCAAGGAAAAAGGGTTAAATATTAATGCAGCCAGGGCCAACCCAAGTCCAAGTAAGATTGACAGCCAATACTGATTTTTCTTCATGCAATGCGATAGTTTTCCATGGTTTTGGATGCTATATCAACAACGGCTCATCATTTCAACACGCAATGTAAGAAATATTAAGAAATCAACTCCTAAACTATTTTTCATCCATAAAGACCTTCCAGGTTTTGAAAACCTGGAAGGTCTCTTTTCCAGAATACAACACGATTTATCGTATAATACTAACAAACAGATCAATACAAGTGTAATCGGAATTTTGTACAGGTTATGTACAGGTAGCAATTGGAGGTCATTGCAGTTTTGTACAGGCGTTTTATTTGCACAGGACATGTTGAATAGCCGAATTTTGTAATTCTTTTAAAAAAATAAGCCATGAAGAAAAGTTTTTATTTTATCGTTGTATTACTTTTGGCAGTGATGTCGGCCTTTTCACAACCACTTACGGGAATTAAAACCATTCCTGGCAACTATCCTTCTATCAAGGATGCCATCGATGCACTGAATATAAATGGTGTGGGCACAGGCGGAGTAATATTCAATGTGGCGGCAGACTACAAGGAGACCTTTACAAGTCCTACTGCAGGACATATAACCACCAACACGGGTTCAGCATCAAGCCCGATCACATTTCAGAAGAGTGGCGCCGGAGCGAACCCCTGGGTCACATCCGGGTACGGTACCGGAAATATGGATGCTATTTTCCTGGTGGCGGGAAGTGACTATGTTACCTTCGATGGATTTGAAATCCTCGACAACCCGGACAATATGTATGATGAAACCATGGAGATGGAGTGGGGATTCGCCATTCTAAAAGCTTCAGGCACCAATGGTTCTCAGAATATCATCATCAAAAATTGTAAGATTACACTGACTAACTGGGATCGTTCATCGGTTGGAATCTATTCAAACAATCACAATACCACATCAACATCACAACTTACGGTTTCCTCCGCCAGTGGTGCAAATTCAAACCTGAAGTTTTACAACAACACGCTGGTTACCTGTTACAGCGGAATTTATGTAAAGGGGTTCGATGACCAGGCCTCACCTTTTGCATTGTACGACCAAAATAATGAGATCGGCAAGGATGGCCCCAATACCATTACCAATATTGGAGGAGACAATATCATTCCATATGGGATCTATGCAGCAGGCCAGAACAACCTGAAAGTTGCCAATAATACCATCACAAGTACCATGGGGGGATTTACATCCGTTTATGGAATCTACCTGACGAACTCAAAAAATGCAACTTTTGATTTGTACAACAACACGGTCACTATCAATTTCACATCGACCGATCCTGTAGATCCGGGATGGAATGAACATTTTTACGGGATCAATTGCGACATGGGGGCAAGCGGTTCAACGAATGTATCCAATATTTATAACAATACCGTGACCAACTGTTCCTATCCCAACATGGTGGTGGCCAGCTTTACAGGAATGTTACTTCTCAACCTGGGTGTTACCTCCAATGTATATGGTAATACTGTCAGTAACAGCAGGGTAGGTTCAACCTCTACTGATGCGAGCGGCCCGATCAGGTATTTCTGGTGCCAGCAAGCGTCATCATCTCCGGGTACGCTGGTGGTGCATGACAATGTTGTTTCCGGGAATGCCCGTATCATCCCGGCACCTTTATCTGCAACGACTCACCTGCTTGCAATTTTAGGCAGCGGAACCTCTCTGGATGCCTACAACAACATGGTTTTAAATGATACCATCAGATCAATAGGTGCTACAAAATGCCTGTATATTACCTATAACGATGTGTCCGGAAAAAATGTTCATAACAATACGGTCTCCAACATTATGGAGGCAAATGGTTCTGTAGATGGCCTTTACAATGCAACAGGGACCACCGGTAATTTCTACAACAATATAATCCAGGGGATCCATGCGTCAGAGACAGCCACTTTAGCCGTTATCAACGGATTCAACCACAATTCCGGAACTTCCATGTATTATTACAACAACATGATCTCCGATCTGACCAATCCGGCAGCTGTTGCCGATCCCGGTTATAGTTACAATATGCTGAATGGAATTTATGTTGAGGGCTCCATCGGATCTTTTAAAGGCTTCTATAACAACACCGTATATCTGAATTCCAATGCATTGTCAACGGAATTCGGATCCTCGGCTTTTTGTGCAATGCGCCTGTCGGAGCTGGAACTCCGTAATAACATCTTTGTCAACAGCAGTGCAGCGTCTGGTGCAAATGGAATGAGTGTCGGAATACGATCGAGGGAGGTCGGCTTTGCCGGATTTGTATCAAATAACAATGATATTTATGCCGGAACCCCGGGACCATCGCATTACATATTTCACAACGGAACCACCGGATATCAGACCCTTGCCCAATACAAGTCGGCGGCATCACCCAATGATAACCAGTCTGTTACCACATTACCGCCGTTTGAAAATATTGCAACTACACCCTATAATCTGCATTTAAAAACCGATATTGGAACCCAATGCGAGTCGGGAGGTTCAATTATTGTCACACCTGTTGCGGTCACAACTGATTATGATGGTGACATGAGGTTTCCGAATCCGGGATATCCTGAAAACATCTCCTTCCCGGCACTCAACCCTGATTTAGGTGCAGATGAATTTGGCGGGAGACCGGTTGACTCAATCCCTCCTTCCATTGTATATACTCCACTGACAGATATCAACAACGGAAATGCCAGGA
>CAYHGE010000088.1:4543-13941 GCA_964355945.1 uncultured Draconibacterium sp. | reverse complement strand
CCCGTCCGGTCCGCAAAAAAGCCCTGTAGATTAAAAATTTACAGGGCTTTTGCATTTTTAGTAACCTCTACTATACCCCAAATTTTTTGAGTTTCATTTGTTAAATGAAATAAACTGTTAAATATATTGCGTGTAGCAAAAAAGCGTTTTATCTTTGCACTATGACAACCATACAGGTAAATGAACGCACAAAGGCTGGTAAAGCACTGATTGAAACAGCCAGGGTTATGGCAGAAAAATACAAGGGAATTGAATTTCTCCAGGATAGCGAGCCGGATGATAAAAGCCTTTTAAAAAAAATGCTGTCTGCCCGTAAATCGGGAATAGTAAGCCGCGATCAGGTGTTGGGGACACTTTCCGGTATCCTCGAAAAATGAACCAAGTTTTCTTTACATCCTTTGACCGTGATCTTAAAAGGATCAGGGACAAGTCTGTTGCAAAAGCAGTTCAGGATTTTATTGAATTGACATCTAAATGTATTTCAGTCAATGATATACCAAACCTGGTTAAACTCAAGGGACATAGAACTGCATACCGGATCAGGATCCACAATTACAGGTTAGGTTTGTTTATTGAAAACGATACATTGTACTTCTCTGCCTTCGATCATCGGAAGACAATTTATAAGCGTTTTCCCTGAAAATATGCAAATTGTTCGACTACCATTAGACTTTCACGTTTTCAGAATCAATGAAATGTCAGTATTAGCAACCATTGAAGGAGTAACGGGTGAGAATCCCGTTTGGTCCGCGAAAAAAAACATGTAAATCAACGATTTACATGTTTTTTGTTTTTAAACAACTAAATTATTTCGCGTAACTCACCGCCCTTGTTTCCCTGATCACCGTAATTTTGATTTGTCCGGGATAGGTCATTTCACTTTGGATTCTCTTGGAGAGATCGAAGGATATCTGGTTGGCTTCCATGTCGTTAACCTTTTCAGCGCCCACAATGACACGCAGTTCGCGACCGGCCTGAATGGCATAGGTCTTCACAACGCCCGGGTAACTGAGTGCCAGTTCCTCGAGATGTTTTAAACGTTCGATATAGGCTTCAACGACTTCCCTGCGCGCACCGGGGCGTGCACCGCTAATGGCATCGCAAACCTGTACGATCGGAGAGATGAGGTTGTTCATCTCCACTTCGTCGTGGTGTGCGCCGATGGCATTGATGATTTCAGGCTTCTCCTTGAATTTTTCAGCAAGCTTCATCCCAAGCACTGCGTGTGGTAATTCGGGTTCGGTATCAGGCACTTTCCCGATATCATGCAATAACCCGGCACGCTTGGCCATCTTAGGATTGAGACCAAGTTCCGCTGCCATGGTAGCGCAGAGTTTTGAAACTTCAATGGAATGTTGCAGGAGATTCTGACCGTAGGAGGAACGATACTTCATTTTCCCGATCATACGCACCAGTTCATGGTGCATGTTATGGATACCAAGGTCGATGCTGATCCGTTTGCCGGTTTCAATAATCTCCTGTTCAATCTGTTTTTTTGTTTTTGCAACAACCTCTTCGATGCGGGCAGGGTGGATGCGTCCGTCGGTGACAAGTTTGTGCAGGGCGAGCCTTGCAACTTCACGTCGTACCGGGTCAAATCCGGAAAGTATGATTGCATCAGGAGAGTCGTCAATGATAATTTCAACACCGGTGAGCGACTCCAGCGTGCGAATGTTTCTTCCCTCACGACCGATAATCCTCCCCTTGATCTCTTCGCTTTCAATGTTGAATACAGATACGGTATTTTCGATGGCATGTTCAGAGGCTGTACGCTGGATCGTTTCAATAATGATTTTCTTGGCTTCGGTATTCGCGGTAAGTTTGGCCTCATCAATGATATCCTTCATGTAAACGATGGCCTCTGTCTTCGCTTCCTCCTTGAGGGTGTCAATCAGTTGCGCTTTGGCTTCAAGCGCGGAAAGGCTGGAGATGGCTTCAAGCTTTTCCACCTGGATTTTCAGTGCCTTGTCAAGGTCAGACTGCTTTTTATTCACGATTTCAAGCTGTTGGGAGAGATTTTGCTTAATCGTGATGAACTCTTTTTGTTTCTTGGAAAATTCTTCAACTTTCATGTTGAGGGTGCCTTCTTTCTGTTTAAAACGATTTTCATTACGGCCTAGTTCCTCATTCTTCTCATAGATGAATTTTTCATGCTCTCCTTTCAGTTGCATGAATTTTTCCTTGGCCTGTAAGATTTTCTCTTTTTTAACCACCTCTGCCTTTTCCATGGCATCTTTGAGCAATGCGTCGCGTTTACGCTCCAGTGCCCGGTTTAAAATAGTTCCTGTGATAACGCCACCAAGGATAATCCCTGCGACCCCGATAATGATAAATATTAGAGTTCCTTCCATCGATATATTGGTTTTTTGCTGTAGAGACGCCGCACGCGGCGTCTCTACAGCATGGTGATTAAATATGAAGGATTACGGCGGGAATAAAAAACCCGCATTATTCAGCGAGGTATTGATAATCCTCTAACGACACGAATAGGGCTGCCAAACTTTTCGAACGTCCACTGTCAGGGAATTAACCCTGTTCTCCTGCCGAAGCAGGAGTGAGGCCTGTCCTACGGGTTGCTGAGCGTTGCCCTAATATTTGTAATGTTAGGATTACAAACTGTCTGAAATAATGCGGGTAAAGCTTCAGATTATTTTCAAAGAACAATAACAGCTTCTCACTTAAGTTGTTCATCCAGCAAATGATCCATTGCCAGTAACTTGGCTTTCCATTGAGCTTCATTATCTGATAATAACTGATCATTCTGCAGGTATCCTGTCGCATATTCCAATGCTACCATGGCCAGGAGGTCTTGCCTGTCTTTATATGCGTAACTGCTTGAGTAATCTTTTATTCTTTTATCGATTAGTTTGGCAGCCTTGCGAAAAAGTTCCTCATGTTCTTTGTCAATTGCAAGCCGGTACGACCGGTCAGCAATGGGCAACGATATGGAGAGTTCGTTCATTGGCCTGACTATGAATTGAATTCTAAGTATTTAAAAGCCCGATACATTTATCGATTTCCCGCACAAGTTCGTTGATTTTTAATTTTGCCTCAACGTTTCCTTCTTTTGATTCTGTTGTTTTAGCTATTCTGACTATTTTAAGCTTCTCTTCGAGTTGTTTTATGGTATTTTTTTGCTCGTTGATTTCTTGTTTTAATTCTTGTATTTCAATGCCGTATTTTCCGTTCTCAACATGCAGAATGTGCTGTTTTTCAATAAGTTTCCCCAACTTATATTCGATACCGGAAACCAGGGTGGCAACATCCTTCATAGGTAGTCTCCTATTATAATTCCCGCAAAGATAATTATTTATTTTATTTTTTTCAACAACCGGTTACCTTTTGGCACTTTACCTGATTAAGCGGTAAAAATATTCACTTAAAAATTTGTACTATGAATGAAGCGTTTCTCTCCTACTTGTGGCAGCACAGGCATTTGAATCAGGAAGTCAGAACAGAATCCGGTGAACTGCTGTCGGTTTTGCATCCCGGCGAGCAGAACAGCGACAGCGGCCCCGACTTCTTTAATGCAAGGATCCGAATCGGTGATACAACCTGGGCCGGTAATGTTGAAATTCATGTGGTGGCATCTGATTGGTTCAGACATGGTCACCATGAAGATCCGGCATATACCCATGCAATCCTGCATGTAGTTTATGATGCTGATCGTCAGGTTTTTCACCAGAATGGCGAACCGATGCAAACCCTCGTAATCAAAAATCAGTTTCCTGGCTGGATGTATGATCGCTACAAGTTGATGATGCAGAATACCCAATGGATACCCTGCATGAATCAGCTGAATACGACCGACTCCGGTGATTTTGGATTGTGGGCTCCTGCCCTGGCTGTTGAGCGTCTGGAAAATAAATCTATCGCAATCAGGCAGCTTTTAGCCGGTTGTTCAAGCGATTGGGAGGAGGCTTGTTACAGGCACCTCGCCAGCAGTTTCGGATTTAAAATTAACAGCCTTCCCTTTGAATTGCTGGCAAAGTCGCTGCCGCTGAAAGTTGTCAGGCATCATTGTGACAGCATATTTCAACTGGAGGCGCTGCTATTTGGGCAGGCGGGAATGTTAAACCAAGACTTTCATGACACCTATCCACGTAGTTTAACCCTTGAGTATCAATTTCTTTGCAGTAAGTATAACCTGAAACCTATTGAAGGAAGTTTGTGGAAATTTCTCCGCCTGCGTCCTCCTAACTTCCCTACCATCCGGATTAGCCAGCTTGCAGGTTTTCTGTGTCAAACGAAGGCAACATTTTTTAACTTGTTTGAGAGGGGCACACTGGCCGGGGTTATGGATGATTTGATAATTTCAGCATCAGAGTATTGGGACTGTCACTATATGTTTGACAAGTCATCCACCCGCCAAAGGAAGGTCATGGGCGAATCATGTGTTAAGTTGTTCGAAATTAACGGAATGGCTCCGTTTTTATTTTTTTATGGCCTGGAGAAAGGGCAACCTGATCTATGTGAGGGGGTCATAAGCTTTCTGGAGCTAACCGCCGGGGAAGGTAATGTTCATATTGACCGCTGGAAGCAAGCCGGGTTCCCGGTTAGCAATGCTATGCAAACGCAGGCCCTGCTTCAGCTCAAGCAGTTCTATTGTGATAATAAGCGTTGTCTGGAATGTCGGATCGGGCATCGTTTGCTTACAGGGGCTGGGTGATCCTCTCATTTTGCATTTTACATTTTGACTCTGCATTTTGAATTAAACTGTTAAAATAAAACAATGATGGATATTCAAGCGATCAAAAAACAAATAGGGCAATTAGCAGGAGATTATCTCACCTATAACCGAACTGAGCAGCGGGGAATACTTGTGCTGAGTATGATTCTTTTGTGCGTAATCATTGCCAACACCGTGATTCCGTCTGGTACTTTTCAGAAAACTCCCGATTTCTCAGGATTTGCAAAGGAGATCGAAACATTTGAGGCTGAATGGCAAAAAGCTGCTGATTCGGACAGTGTTGCAAGGTCCATGAAGTATCTTCAATATAAGAGCAAGTTTGGGGCCTTCACAAAGGATTCAGTGAATTACAAATCATTTCCGGCAAAACCAGTTATCATGGTTGAATTGAACGCTGCCGATACTTTTGAATTGCAGCAGTTGAGGGGAATCGGCCCTGGGTTTGCAAGGCGCATCATTAATTACCGCGAACGGCTGCATGGTTTTTTTGAAAAACAACAGGTACTTGAGGTGTTTGGCATGGATACAGCACGGTACCGGCTGATCGAAAAAAATCTGTCGGTCAATGCTGACTCCATCCATCCAATTGATCTGAATTCAGTTACATTTAAGGAACTGTTGCACCATCCGTATTTTCCATTCGCAATCACGAAAAACATCATGATTTACAGGCAGAAAAATAAAAGTTTTAAAACGCTGGAAGAGTTGAAAGGCATCCAGGGGATCAACGACTCAATTTTCAGGAGGATGATCGTCTATCTGAGGCTCAGCCCATGAGCCGTCATCATCTTCATCCTCAGCCCCCCAGTCCCAGGATTTCTTCTGCGGGCCTGATTTTCGGTAGTAAATTGACAGTAACAGCCCCGACAGCAATCCCATGAGGTGTGACTCCCAGGAAATGGGCTGGTTGGGAAACAGTTGCGGGAAAATACCCCAGATTAGTCCGCCATAAAGGAAAGCGACGAGCATGGTGATGACCAGAAGACCTGTCTCCCTGCGGATGAAACCACTGAAAAACAGAAAGGAGGCAAGGCCATAAATCACCCCGCTGGCTCCGATATGTGCTGCACCGCCACGTGCATAAACCCAAACCCAGATCCCTGTGATCAGGTAAACCAGGAAAAGGATCATCCAGGCGATATCCTTGTAAAAATAGAAAAGAAATGAGCCCAGAATCAGGAGAGGGATCGAATTTGCAAAGAGATGAGCCAGGTTTGCATGAAGGAATGGAGAGGTGAAAATACCCGGAATACCTTTAACCTGCAACGGATACAGACCATAACTGTTTAAATTCAGGTCGAAAACCAGATCGGCACCCTGGATCACCCATAAAAGCAGAACCAAAATCGCTGGGAATAGCAAACTTCTGTAAATTCTTAATTTTTCCTGATCCGCCACCGTATAATATTTCCTGATAAAATTAGTTAAATAAACGTCATACGGGTTCTGAAAAGTAAAATAAAAGTACCTTTGGCAGTTAAAAATTCTGATCAATTAATCTTTCGACAATGAATAATTCATTACTTATCAATGTTTTCAGAGGTAGTTTCCTGTTGCTGTCCGTTTTGTTTTTAGAACTTTCCGCGTCTGCACAAAGTCCGCGACAGGATGCAAATGCCGGGATTAAAAAATATAATGCGGCGATGCAACTCATCAATTATGCGTATGTTGATACCGTCAATGAAGCCAGGCTGGTTGAAAAGGCCATTGTCGAAACACTGAAGGAACTAGATCCTCACTCGGTATATATATCGAAGAAGGATGTTCAAAAGGCCAATGAGCCGCTTGAAGGTAACTTTGACGGAATCGGGGTTCAGTTCGAGATACTTAAGGACACCATTTCAGTGGTTCATTCTATTCCGGGCGGCCCGTCTGAGAGGCTTGGGATCATGTCGGGCGATAAAATTGTGAAAATTGACAGTGAGTCAGTTGTCGGTAAAAAAATTACCAACCAGTTTGTTCTTGACCATTTGCGAGGAAAACGGGGTACCAAGGTTAATGTTTCGATCTTCAGAAAGGGGAAAAAGGAGCTGATCGAATTTACAATCACCCGCGATAAAATTCCTATCAACAGCATTGATGCTGCGTATATGATTAAACCCGGCATTGGTTATATCAACCTTAATAAGTTTGCCCAGACTTCCATGCAGGAATTTACCGAAGCGGTTCTCTCCCTGCATGCCAAAGGGATGAAAAGCATGATTCTCGATCTGCGCAACAATTCCGGAGGATACATGGGAACTGCCATTGAACTGTCTGATGAATTTCTCAAAGCCAACAAACTGATTGTATATACACAAGGGAGAAATGCCCAGCGTGAAGAGTTTCACTCAACCGCCAAAGGGATGTTTGAAACAGGGAACCTGGTGATCATGATCAATGAAAATTCAGCCTCTGCCAGCGAGATCGTTTCTGGTGCGATCCAGGATTGGGACCGTGGCATCATCGTCGGCCGCAGGTCGTTTGGGAAGGGACTTGTTCAGCGGCCTTTCCAGCTGCCCGACAGTTCGCAAATCCGTTTGACCACAGCAAGATATTATAACCCTTCAGGGAAGTCTATCCAGAAACCGTATGCAGATGGCATTGACAAGTATTATGAAGATTTCAGCAACCGTATGAAGCACGGGGAGCTGGTGCATCCCGACAGCATCAAATTTCCTGACTCCCTGAAGTTCTATACATCCAAAAAACGTGTGGTTTACGGTGGTGGCGGCATTATGCCGGATGTTTTTATCCCGTGGGATTCAACGCCAATTTCGGATTATTACCTTGATCTGCGCCGAAAAAACGTGGTCAATACCTTTGTAGGCGACTATGTAGATAAAAACCGGAAAAAGTTGAAAGACGACTATCCTGAATTTACCGGATTTGATAAAAACTTTCAGATCGATGATGCTTTTATGGCCGATTTCTTTATTTATGCAGAAATAGAGGGTGTAAAGAAGGATGAAAAGGGTTATGCGGCATCAGAAAAACTCATCAAGTCACAACTCAAGGGAGTGATTGCCCAAAAACTCTGGGATATGACTGAGTTGTACACCATCATTAATCATTATGATGAGGAGGTGTTGAAGGCAATTGAGGTGGTGGAAGACAATGCACTATTCCAGAAACTTCAAATTGACCGCTAAACCCGGCGTTGATACCGGCTTGCCATTTCTCTTCCTGGCCCTTCCTGTGATGGATGAGCCTGATCTCCTGCTGCGGTTGTTGAATTGTCTTTCCACTCAGACATACAACAGGTTTACTTTGTATATATGTGTGAACCAACCTGAAGCCTGGTGGAGTAATTCCGAAAAAATCGAAGTGTGTGAAAACAATGAGGCCACGCTGCTGCTTTTAAAGAAATTTACAGATTTTGAAGTAGTTGTCATTGACAAGTCCTCGAAAGGCAACGGGTGGACAGGTAAAAAGCATGGGGTTGGGTATGCCCGTAAAACCCTCATGGATCGGATCAATGAGGTTGCTGCTCCTGATGACCTTATTGTGAGCATGGATGCTGATACTGTTTTCGGCGAAAATTACCTGCAGTCTGTTGCACGTAATTTTCGCAATAATTCCGGGTCAACCGCGCTGTGTGTTCCCTATTTTCATCAAACCCCTGCCGACGTTCATGCATGCAGGGCCATACTCAGGTATGAGATATACATGCGGCATTATTTTCTGAACCTTGATCGCATCGGATCACCTTATGCATTTACTGCACTGGGTTCAGCAATGGCAGTGCCGGTATGGGCTTATCGGGCAATTGGCGGCATGACGCCAAAATTAAGTGGTGAAGATTTTTATTTTCTTCAGAAACTTAAGAAATATGGTCATGTATTAATGTGGAATGACGAACTTGTCTATCCGGAAGCAAGATTCTCAGACAGGGTGTTTTTCGGTACCGGTCCGGCCATGATCAGGGGTGCGCAGGGTGATTGGTTGAGTTATCCGGTTTATCCCTGCATTTTTTTTGATGAAATTCTTGAAACGTATTCTTTGCTGCCTGAAATTTACACGCATCCTGTGGATACAAAAGTGGTGAGGTTCCTTGCGAAGATATTCAGGGAGGAAGATCCAATTCAACCACTTAGGGTAAACAACAAGGACCTTGACCATTTCTGCCGTGCTTTCCATGAAAAATTTGATGGATTGCGGATACTCCAGTATCTTAAAACAGCTAACGAAGAATCTCCGTCGTCGGATGAAGAGAATTTACAGGAATTTATGAACCGGTTTTATCCGGGAGAAGAGCCAGATAAAACGGGCATTGATGCGAAATCATTCACGTTTCTCCATGCTCCTTTGGAGCAGCTTGAAAAAACAAGGATGTTCCTGTTTCACAAGGAGATGGCGGTAAGGCAGTCTACTTTAAAACTTTAGTAACCAGGTCGGCAGCCTCTTTCAGGGTAATGGCAGAATGAACCTTCAGCCCTGATGAATCTATCAGCTTTTTGCCTTCAATTGCATTTGTTCCCTGGAGCCGCACGATGATGGGAATGTTGATCTCCCCGATATTTTTATATGCATCGACAACACCCTGGGCAACCCGGTCGCATCGCACAATCCCGCCGAAAATATTGACCAGAATGGCTTTGACTGCAGGATCTTTCATGATGATGCGGAAACCTTCCTCCACACGTTTGGCATTGGCAGAGCCACCTACATCAAGAAAGTTTGCCGGATCGCCACCCGACAGTTTGATGATATCCATCGTGGCCATGGC
>CAYHGE010000088.1:1836-4443 GCA_964355945.1 uncultured Draconibacterium sp. | reverse complement strand
GAAAGTTTGCCGGATCGCCACCCGACAGTTTGATGATATCCATCGTGGCCATGGCTAGACCGGCACCATTCACCATGCACCCGACATTGCCATTTAACTTAACATAGTTCAGATCATGGCGTGAGGCTTCAACTTCGATCGGGTCTTCTTCGTCGAGGTCGCGCATGAGTGCGATATCCGGATGGCGAAAAAGTGCGTTGTTGTCGATAACGACTTTTGCATCGGCTGCAAGAATTTTATTATCCGAGGTTTTAAAAACCGGGTTGATCTCGAGCAGAGATGCATCACTGCCGTCATAAGCACGGTAAATGGCGAAAACGAATTTTACCATGTTTTTATATGCATCATCCTTTAACCCTAAGTTAAAGGCAACTTTGCGGGCCTGGAAAGCTTGCAAACCAATTTTAGGATCGATCTCTTCATGGAAGATAAGTTCCGGAGTCTCTTCTGCAACAGCTTCGATATCCATTCCTCCCCTTGGTGAATACATGATCACCGTATGGCCTTTCTGCCTGTTCAGCAGGATACTCATGTAGATCTCAGATGGCTCTGTGGGGCCGGGATAATAGATATTCTGCTCGACATATACCTTTTTAACCAGTTTGCCCTCTTTGCTTGTCTGAGGTGTCACCAGGTTCATTCCAATGATCTGCCGTGCATATTGCCTGACTTCTTCAATGGATTTTGCAATCTTTACACCGCCACCCTTTCCGCGTCCACCGGCGTGAACCTGTGCTTTGATTACAAATCTGTCAGTGCCAGTAGCACTTTGAAGAAACTCGGCAGCCTTAACGGCCTCTTCCTCGGTATGGGCAAGTCCGCCTTCGGGAACTGCAACACCGTATTGCTTTAGAATGGTTTTGCTCTGGTATTCGTGTAGGTTCATATATTGTAGCGTTAATATCGATTTCCAAAATTAGTTGTTTGTATTGGATTTACAAAAAAGGAGGTACAAAGATTTCAAATTTCTTAACTTTGCGGTCCAAGGCAGCCTTATGATCGTCGCAAACAATATTCAAAAATCTTACGGACCATTAAAAGTTCTGAAAGGGATCAATCTTGAGGTCGGGAAAGGTGAAATTGTTTCCATCGTAGGGGCATCCGGAGCAGGAAAGTCAACGCTGTTGCACATCATCGGAACACTTGACAAAGCAGATACCGGAACTGTAGCACTCAACGGGATCCGAATTCAGGATCTTTCGGAGCGGAAACTATCCGATTTTCGCAACAGACAAATCGGGTTTGTCTTTCAGTTTCATCATTTGCTTCCCGAGTTTACCGCCCTCGAAAATGTTTGCATCCCTGCATTTATTGCGAAACAAGGAAAAAAGGAAGCAACGAAAAGAGCCATGGAACTTCTTGACCTGATGAACCTCCGGGATCGGGCCAGTCATAAACCCTCGCAACTTTCGGGTGGTGAACAGCAGCGTGTTGCAGTGGCACGGGCACTTGTGAATAATCCTTCGGTAATCCTTGCCGATGAGCCGTCAGGAAACCTTGACTCCGCTTCTGCACTGGAGTTGCATAAACTTTTTTTCCGGCTGAGGGAGATGTTCCGGCAAACCTTCATCATTGTTACGCACAATCTTGACCTTGCCAACATGGCCGACCGGAAATTAACCATGAAAGACGGACTGATCGATCTGTAGATCCTGCATGTAATTATTTGTTAAAAATGGCGTTAGTCAATATCTAAAGAAACAAATCACCGAACGTACCAATATCGCATGAAAATAACCGGTTTACGAAATTCCTTTCCAATTCTTGCAGCAGTGCTTCTGTCGTCAGTGGCAGTTGCTCTTTTCATCAGTTATGAAGCCATGATTGTGCAGCCTGTTCAGCGGTTTCCGGCCTCCTCTGTGTGGCCGCCGGAGGATTCAATCCCGCAAAAAAAAGTAAGTCCGCAGGAGTTGGAAGCATCGCAGAAATCCATCGCCTCCGGAGATGCATACTTTAAACTTAAAGATTATCTGAATGCAAAGGCATCATACCAGCTTGCAGTTTCTCAAAATCCCAACGATGCTGTTGCCAAAGAAAAGCTGCGCAAAACCATGGACTTACTGCGCTCACAGAAAGCTCAAAATATATTGTTTGACGTTGCAGTTGCCGGAGCGGATAAATTATTTCAGGCCGGTGATTATGTGAAAGCCAAGCAGGAATATGAAAATGCCAGTAAATTGTTGCCGGGAGATCCATACCCGAAAAACAAAATCAATGAGATCATCAAGATCCAGGTGGATAATCAGGTGAAAGATGAGGAGTATGGAAAAGCAATTGCCAGTGCTGATAAATTCTACCTTGTAAAAAGCTACCAGGATGCGCTGCTGAATTATAAGAAAGCCGCCGGGATTAAACCAGATGAAAAATATCCGCAGGACAGGATCACGGAGCTGACCACTTTAATTGCCGCGCAAAAAGCCAGGGATGATGCTTATATTAAGGCGATTGCGATTGCTGACCAGGCCTTTACCGCAATTCAGTACCCGGAGGCAATTAAATCATATAAGGATGCACTGGTCATTAAGCCGGAACAAGCATACCCTAAAAACAGAATTAAGGAAATTGAGGGAATTATCGCCAGGAGAACCACTGCCCAGGCTGATTATG
>CAYHGE010000088.1:0-1736 GCA_964355945.1 uncultured Draconibacterium sp. | reverse complement strand
ATTAAGGAAATTGAGGGAATTATCGCCAGGAGAACCACTGCCCAGGCTGATTATGATAAGTACATCTCCGTGGCTGACAGCCTGTATATTGATAAAAAATACTTTAAGGCAAGGGAAAATTATGTGATGGCTTCGTCAGTAAAGCCTTCGGAAGCGTATCCCAAAGAGATGATCTCCAAAGCCGATAAAATGTTAACCGGCCAGGAGGCTGCCATGGCGAAAGCACTGGAAGAACAATATGCCACAACAATTGCAGGTGCCGATAAAATGCTGGCTGAAAAGTTATATCAACCGGCACGTTCAGAATATGTCAAAGCCTCTGGTCTGAAACCCGGCGAGCCATACCCGAAGGATAAAATTCGGGAAATTGATGATGTATTTGCCAATGCTGTAAAAAACAAGGAAGAACAGTACAAAATGGCAATTTCTTCCGGAGATAAAGCGCTTGCCGGTAAGTTATATGATTTGGCCCTCACTGAATATCGCATGGCTCTGACAATCAAGCCAAATGAAGCGTATCCAAAGGCAAAAATTGCTGAAGTTGATAAATTGATTGCTGCTGTTGCCCAGCAAAAAGCAGCAGATTCGAGATACGCAAATTCTATTGGTAAAGCTGACAGCATGCTCATGGTAAAGGCTTACCTGGCTTCTAAAGCTGAGTTTCAGACTGCTTCGAAAATGAAGCCCGACGAGGTCTATCCCAAAAATAAGGTCATTGAGATCAACATGATCCTCTACAACCTGGAACAACAAAAAGCCCGGGAAGGACTATATTTATCGGCTATTGCCAAAGCAGATAAATTATTGGCGGCAAAATCCTATAATGAGGCAAAAACTGAATATTTGAACGCTTCCGCCCTTAAACCGGATGAGGCATATCCGAAAGACAAAATTGCTGAAATTTCAACTGCCCTGGCTGACCTGGCCGGAGCCAAAGCAATCGATGACAAATATGCCGCAGCCATTGTAACTGCCGACAAACTACTTGCTGCAAAAACCTATGACCAAGCCAGGGCCGCGTATCAGAATGCCAGCAGTATCAAACCAGCAGAAGTTTATCCACAGGGTAAAATTGCTGCGATTGATAAAATCCTTGCCGATTTGGCTGCGTTAAAATCAGTGGATGAAAACTACCAGGCAACCATTGCCCGGGCAGATAAATTTCTCACAGAAAAAACGTACGATCAGGCTAAAACTGAATATGGCAGTGCGTTGGTTCTGAAGCCTTCAGAGCAATATCCTAAAACGAAGATTGCAGAAATCGATGCCACCCTCGCCGCACTGGGCAGACAAAAGGCCATGGAAGAGGAATATGCAAACGCCATTACCAGCGCCGACAAGTATTTTGCAGAAAAAACGTATGAACCCTCCCTGGCCCAGTATCAGGTCGCCCTTAAATTAAAGCCGGCCGAGGTTTATCCAAAAGAAAAAATCGGGGAGATTACGCTGCTACTGGCTGCACTCGAAAAGCAAAAATCTCTCGAAAACCAGTATTTGAATTCAATCGCCAAAGCAGATAAATTGCTGTCTGACAAGTCTTATGCGCTTGCAAAAGGAGAGTATTCCAATGCGCTTACATTAAAACCCCAGGAATCCTATCCCCAGGAGAGAATTACCGCGATTGACAAGATTCTGGGAGACCTTGCCGCTGCAAAAGCGTTGGATGATAAATATGCAGGGATTGTTGCCAGTGCCGACAAACTATTAGCTGCCAAATCGTATGAATTGGCAAGAGC
>CAYHGE010000087.1:0-13941 GCA_964355945.1 uncultured Draconibacterium sp. | reverse complement strand
AAATCGGTTACTGTCAACCCGACCAACTTACCCCCCCAACGTACTACTCCACCGTTACCGACTTCGCCAAATTCCTCGGCTGATCGACATTACAGTTGCGCATGACGGCGATGTGATAAGACAATAGTTGGAGCGGGATGGTTGCCAGCAGCGGAATCAGCATCTCTTCGGTGTCGGGGATTTCAATGCAGTGATCGGCCAGGTTTTTTACAGATTCATCGCCTTCGGTGACGATGGCGATGATCTTTCCCTTCCGGGCCTTTACCTCTTCGATGTTGGTGATCACCTTTTCATAGATGCCACGGCGGGTGGCAATGAACAAAACAGGCATGTGCTCATCGATCAGCGCAATAGGGCCATGTTTCATCTCTGCTGCCGGATAGCCTTCGGCATGGATGTAGGAGATCTCCTTCAGCTTCAGCGCTCCCTCCAGCGCCACAGGGAAGTTATAACCCCGGCCAAGGTACAGCGAGTTCTTCACATCTTTATAAATGGTGGCAATCTCCCTGATCTTCTCATTCTGCTCAAGGATGCGTTCTACTTTGCCCGGAATGGAGTCAAGCTCAAGCAGGATTTTCTGGAATACTGAGGTGGGAAGGGTTCCCTTTTTTTGCGCCAGGAGCAGGCCCAGCAAGGTAAGAACCGCAACCTGTGCGGTAAATGCCTTTGTGGATGCCACGCCGATCTCAGGGCCGGCATGGGTGTATACCCCGGCATGGGTGGCACGCGCAATGGAAGATCCCACCACGTTGCAAATCCCCAGTACGGTTGCTCCTTTTGACTTTGCCAGGTCGATGGCGGCAAGGGTGTCGGCAGTTTCTCCCGATTGAGAGATTGCGATTACCACGTCCTCCTCATTCAGCACCGGGTTGCGGTAGCGGAACTCGGATGAATACTCTACTTCTACCGGAATGCGCGCCAGATCTTCGATCAGATACTCTCCCACAAGCCCGGCATGCCACGAAGTACCACATGCCACGATGATGATCCGCTTGGCATTTAAAATCTTCTGTTCGTAATCCCTGATCCCTCCCAGGGTTACAATGCCCTGGTCAACATGAAGGCGACCCCGCATGGAGTCAAATATTGAACGAGGCTGTTCGTAAATCTCTTTCAGCATGAAGTGCTCAAAGCCGCCTTTTTCAATTTCATGCAGACTCAGTGTGAGTTTTTGAATATATGGAGAATGGCTCTGGTTTTTTATAGTTTTGATTTTCAGATCCTGGTTGCGTTCAATGATGGCAATCTCCTCTTCGTTCAGATAAACCACGTTGTTGGTATATTCGATGAGCGGGGTTGCATCGGATGCCACAAAAAATTCACCTTTGCCTATTCCGATAACCATGGGGCTTCCCTTCCGGGCAGCGATGATTTTATCAGGAGATTCTTTGGCCATGATCACGATCGCATATGCTCCGATCACCTGGTTCAGGGCAATACGCACGGCATCCTCAACTGCTGCCTTCTCGCTGATCATGATATCCTCGATCAGATGAACCAGTACTTCGGTGTCAGTATCGCTGGTAAAGGTATAACCCCTGTTTTTCAACTCGCTTCGCAGCACCGTGTAGTTTTCGATGATGCCATTGTGTATCAGGGCGATGGTTTTGTTCTGTGAAAAATGGGGATGGGCGTTGATGGTGTTCGGCTCACCGTGGGTTGCCCATCTGGTATGGGCCATCCCGATGTTACCGGTAATATTTTTCCCTTCAACAAATGCTTCAAGGTCAGAAACCTTCCCTTTACATTTGAAAACACGGATGTCATCATTCAACAGACATATTCCGGCACTGTCATAGCCGCGGTATTCGAGCCGGCGTAATCCTTTGATCAGGACCGGGTAGGCTTCGCGAGGTCCGATATAAGCAACAATTCCACACATAGTTTTTGTTCTTAATTTAAAACTGTATAGGTCATTTTCAGTTGGAAGGGATTCTTGCTGTCACCCGGAACCTGTGGTTCTGTTCCATACAACATGATCCTGTTCGGAATCACAGAACTGATGACAGGGGTATTTACCATGATGTAAACATCAAAGTGATTCTTATACGAATTCTGCAATATGTTCTGAATATGTTGTGTAAGCCGGAAAAAATAGGATCGACTTGCCTTGTCATACGTGCCCCCGAAATAGGCAGAACCCTCATTTTCATCCACCATGTAGCCGATCCTTCCGGCGCTGTCCTGCCGTATCATGGTCAGCGCAACAGGCGGGTTGAAGGTGGAAGATGTTTCCATGTTCTTCAGCTGAAGCACGGCATCATTGATGGCAATGATTTTCCCTTTCTCCAGATCCTTGATGAATGGAAATTTTAATTTGATCTTAACACCACCCAAACCTTGCAGGAACAATTTGTTCGCACCCTGCAAAGAGTCATGATTGAGTATTTGCTGTTTGAGATCCTGGCTGGCATCAAGGTACCCGTTGTGATCAAAGTTTACAAAACGGGCGCATTTCTCGTTGAGCACCAAATTAAAATGAAGTGAATCGTTTTGGGGGTCGTCGCCATTGTGATAATAAACTACCAGCTTGGATATCCCGTTGGCGACAGAAAAATTGAGAAGTGCCCCGGGATTGTTGTTGGAGCTTGTTGTAACATAAAGGCCTTTTACAAACTTGATGAAGGCTGCGTTGGAGGCAAGCACATCTGTTGGCGCTTCCAGAATTTTTCTGCCCAGGTAGTTTGTCTGTTTGCTCAGGTTGATGCGAAGGTGGGGGGCAACTTTATCCTTATAGACTTTCACACTGTCTTTGGGGTGCGGGGTGAAATCCTGGTCAGCAAGCAATGTAGGATAGGTGGCTACGCGCTGATTTGAAAAATAGGCGCTGTCGTAAAGGAGATCCTGGCTGATTTCATACACTTTCACGTTCTGCCGGGTATAGGTGGTATCCCCGTAAATGCCGCTATAAAACAACGTAAGCACGAGCGAGTCGAGCACCGGGTTATTCCCGAAATCAACTCCTTCGGCAGTGAGCCTGACCTGGGAATAAAAACCGGCATTGGTCTTGCCGAAAAAGGGATCATTCATCGACCCGATAACAAGCGCGGATGTTTTGTCGGTACGCGACGAATCAACCATCACTGAAAAAGCTTCGACTGTGCAGGAGTCGGTGGTTTTCACATTCAGGGTGTCTGAAGGAGGCAGCAGATCATATCCGATTTCATAAGGATCTTTTTTGCAGGAAAATATCACAAGAATCAGCAGCATGCCGATTATCAGTGCAGCGGAAAATTTTGAAAGGTATGTGTTCATCAACAGGTTGCGTTTAGCCCACGGTTACCGGATCGTTCACAATGACCTCTTCATAGAAATCGTTGTAAGCATCCACGTAACGATCCATGGGTTGATATTCAAGGCAGGGTTTGTCAATTTCCTTCAGATAGCTGACAAGTTCAGGGTTGATTTTAGGTGATCCGATGATCACGCCATCTGAAAAATCGATCGCCGCCTTTATCACACTAACGTAGTTTGGCGTTTTATAGTGTTTAAGATCCTTGGAAGTAATCCCTTCAAGTTTAATTTTTGTTGCAAAGTCTTTATGCATCAGCTCTTCAAAATCATCATCATAAATGGAATAGATAACTTTGGTGTCGCTGAACAGGGGATTGTCGCAATATGCTTTCTTAATGTATAATGGCAGGAGACTGGTCATCCACCCGTGGCAATGAACCACATCCGGGCCCCATCCCAGTTTTTTTACCGTTTCAAGCACGCCGCGTGAAAAGAAGATGGCGCGTTCATCATTGTCGGAAAAGAATTTGTTGTTTTTGTCATGCAAGGTGTATTTCCGCTGAAAATAGTCCTCATTGTCAATGAAATAAATCTGCATGCGCGCCTGCTGTATCGATGCCACCTTGATGATCAGCGGGTGGTCGGTATCATCAATGATCAGGTTCATGCCCGATAAGCGGATCACCTCATGAAGCTGGTTTCTGCGCTCATTGATGCTGCCGTAACGAGGCATGAAGGTTCTGATCTCCCTGCCTTTTTCCTGAATTCCCTGAGGAAGATAACGGCCGATGGTTCCCATCGGACTTTCTCTCAGATATGGTGTAATCTCCTGCGCAACAAACAAAACTTTCGCTTTTTCCATGTTTTTCCTCTCGATTATGTCCCTATTTGAAATTCCCTGCAAAGATAGTAAAAATTTTTCAGACAATTTCCAAACAAAAAGTGTAAAATAATGATTTATATCTGATTATAATTTATTTCGTGCCTGTCTGAAAAAAAGTATGATTCACCGTACAACCTTTTGCCTCTTTCCCTGATTAAGCAGGAAAATATAAAACAAAGAGGAGGAAAACGTGATGGACTAATTTGATCAGCGAAACAAAAGACCGGGGACCGGCTTTTGTTCAGGTAGCGGCCTCACTTCCAAAACATCGTGGCAAACCGGTTCCGGCCGCCGGCAAATCCGGCCGGAAAACTCATAAAATCAGAAATCATGAAAACAACTTTTAAGTGCTTTGCACTATTGTTAAGCCTGATCATTACCTCAGGCGTTTTTTCCGCTACATCCCACGCTGCAATGAAACTGCCCATCCATGTGGTTTTCTCGGCAAAAGCCTATTGGGACGGTCCCTCTAAATCATGCATTCCGAGGGAGAAAGGTGGTTGCTGCCACATCTGGCTGGGTGACATGCAGCCCGGTGCCGGTGAATTTGTGGCAGATATTGTCCTGATGAAAGATAAGGTCATCCAGGCAACTGTTTCAAGAGGTAAAGGAATGAACAAAGAGACCTTCCTGAAATATTTTTCAGATGGGAAATTCAACCTCGACGGCCCCATCACCTTCGACCCGGCGGTTCTCGGCAGGCTTGGGCTCGATGCTGGTTATGTTATACCCCCGGGGGCATACCCGGTGACAACAAACGGCGATCAGATGACAATTACATTCAGATAAAGGGGCTTTTTAACCCCATCCCCCCTTCCCCCCTGCCCCAAAAGAGGGAAGGGGGAGCTCCCCTCCCTCTTTTGGGGAGGGGCCGGGGGTGGGGTATTACGAATAGGAAGCGGTAAAAACTGATTCCTGAGAACCCTCACTTAAAACAATAATAAAATGAAACCAAAATATATCATCCTGCCTCTATTTCTACTGATTTTCAGCAGTTGCATAACCATCGTAAAATGGAAATACGGCATTACAAATCCCAGGGAACAAACCCCTGAAAAGTTGCTCGCCTTTTTAAAAAAGCACAAATATCCCGATACGTGCCAGTTTGTTTTTAATGACTCCTCATCTTACTTTCATTGCATGAGAGATTCTGTGTTAAAAAAGTATTTGTTCAGCCAGATGATCTGCGACAGAAATGGCATGCTGCTTCAGCGTGATACCGCACAGTGCCAGTGGTCAGGTTTTGAGGTAATTAAATCGCTGAACAGAGATTCTGTTTATCATGGAATGGCCGTTCCGGGTCTTGGTGAATTACTGGATCGGATTGAGCCGCTTCATGGTCAAATCAAGCCGGGGAACTTCACAAAAGATCCGGATTTTACAGTTGTTGTTACCTGGGCAAGGTTCCTGGGGACTTACAACGCGAGGCTCTTTGAGCTGTCGGAAGCAGCAGCTAAGAATCCAGAAGCCCGGATCCGCATTATATGGCTAAACATGGACATGCTCGAGCGCTGGAACCTGACGAAAAACCAGAAACTGGAAATCAGATAGGCCATTCTTTTCTGTGTAAACTACCAAAAACTCAGTGATCCTAAGTGCTCTCAGTGCCTCAGTGGTAATATAAAACCCATTCTCCGCGGTTTATAAAGAAAACCACCGAGGCACTGAGGTCACTAAGGATCACTAAGAAAAAATTGAAGATATGACTCAAAAATATATCAATGAAATTGCTTATAAAATAGTCGGTTGTGCGATTGAGGTTCATAAATACCATGGTGCTGCTGTTTGCCTGTTTGCTGTTCATGACCGGCATCTCACAGAACCTGGTGCGGAAGGATACCCTCAACATATCCGCACTGGGGAATCCTGGCGATTCAGGCCTTTTGCGGGTGGCATTTCGGGTGGTTCACGATCTGGAATATTCACTTTCCTGCTCCGCCCTCCATTTTTTAAACTGGCGGCAGGGAAGTGATGTGAATCTTGTATCCCTCTTTCACCTTTTGAAATACCGGGCACAATGCACCAACGACAGATGCGTAAAATTCAGCAACGCCTTCATCCATGAATTGGGATTCCGGTATCTGATCGATAGCATTTTCCGGTTTCAACCGGATGAAAACACGCTGAATACAAGGCTGGAAGTGACGATTGGAAAAACCATCTCCCTGCTTGTTTATTCAAACATGACAACTCCGCTGTTTGACTCATATCTCTACTCGGTCGATTCGGCCGGGAAGCTCCTGAAGAATCTGGGTGCTTCGTTCATGACACCTTTTCTGTGGACATTTTCAACAGGCTTCGGATGGAAGGTTCCCCGCTTTGGAACACTCAGTTTGGGATTAACCGCCGCCAGGTTCACCTGGATCCGGAACAGAAAGGCTTTCAGCCGGCAGGATGTTGATGAACTTTTTGGCGTAACGAAAGAAAAGGGTTTTGCTTTCGAATACGGGATCAGCATGCATCTGCTGGTTGACCGCGATTTCCTGAAACGCATTCACTGGAATTGCGATCTGCTGATATTTAAAAATTACCGCAAACCTGCCGATGTCGCATTGAAGAACCAGGTGGGGATCAGGCTCACCAAGTTGTTGAAAATGAACATCCAGACACGTCTCTTCTATGAACAGGAGGTCAGCAGGAACATCCAGGCAGAGACCCTGCTGATCCTTGGTTTATACCTGAATTTATGATTTGTGAAATAGTTAACAGGGCCGATGTTTTGAATTCAGAAATTGGGTAATTTTGTCGCCATAACAACTCGCCCGACTATGTATAAGATCTCGAAGCACCCGATCCTGGATATTCAGAACCATAAACAATCCTCTTTTTTATTTGAAGGGCAGACGGTCACAGGCGACCAGGGATTCACCATTGCGGCTGCGCTTCACCAGGCAGGGCATCCAGTTCACAGCCACAGCCTGAGCAACCGGGAGCGCAGCCTGGAGTGCGGCATTGGCAAGTGCGGCGCCTGCGAAATGCTGGTTGACGAACAGATAAAGCGCATCTGCATTACCATCATTGACGGGGTAAAGGAAGTGATGGAAATTCCGCACAATTACACTCCGGTGAGCGTTCCTGTAAAGCATGAAGCACCGCTGAACATATACCGAACCACTGTGGCCATCATCGGAGCCGGCCCTGCCGGACTGGCTGCCAGGGAAGAGCTGAATAAACATCGGGTTCCCAACATTGTTGTTGATAACAACGACCGGATCGGCGGGCAGTTCCTGATGCAGACCCACCAGTTTTTCTTCTTTGAAAAGGAGCAGAAATTTGGCGGCATGCGTGGCTTTGACATCGCCAAAACTCTTGCCGGCGACAGCCATGAAGGCATCTTTTTAAATTCAACGGTGTGGGATATTCTGGAAGGGGGACGGATCGCCGTGAAGAACATCCGTACCGAAGAGATCTATTACATCGATGCCGAATACCTGATCACCGCTACCGGTGCGGTTCCCTTTATGCCGGCATTCGAAAACGACGACCTTCCGGGGGTATTCACTGCCGCAGTCGTGCAAAAAATGATGAACCAGGAGCTGACCCTCCTTGGCAAAAATATCCTGACAGTCGGAGCAGGAAATATCGGCTATCTGACCTCCTATCAGCTCATGCAGGCCGGCGCAAATGTGAAAGCCATCCTCGAAGCCATGCCGGGTGAAGGAGGGTTCCCGGTTCAGGCAAACCGCGTTCGAAGGCTCGGAATTCCCGTGCTTACTTCCCACATCCTGCTGAAAGCCATCCCGAATGAACATCATGACGGAATCATTGGCGCTGTAGTCGCTGAATGTAAAGATTTTAAACCCATCCCGGGAACCGAAAAAATCTTCGACGGGATCGATGCCATCAATATCTGCACCGGACTCGTCCAGGATGACCAGCTGCTCATCAAGGGCAATGAAATCTTCGGTCGACGGTGTTTTGGCGCCGGCGATGCCATTCGCATCGGGGAGGGCACCAGCGCGGTCCTTCGTGGACGGCAGGCAGCCTTTGATGTGCTTCATGAGATGGGGTTGAACTATAATTATGATGAATATCTCTCCTTGTCGAAAGAGTACATCGATTCGCAGCAGCACCCTGTCAGGGTGATCCCTGAGCCTGCCATGCCTTCTCCCGGAAGGATGAACGAAAAGGGGTTCGTACTCATCGACTGCCTCTACGGTTTCGCCTGCAACCCATGCGCCTTTGCATGCCCGCACGGGGCCATCACCAAATCATCAACCAGCACTGTTCCTGAAATCGATTTCAGCCGGTGTATCGGATGCATGGATTGTGTTTTCCAATGTCCCGGACTGGCAATTTTCGGATATAATATAAAAAAGAACTGGCTTTTCCTTCCCATCGAATATGAGGTGGCAGAGAAATCAGCATGTTACCTGGTCGATAATACCGGCCGGCAACTGGGCGAAGGAGTCGTTGAGAAAATCCTGCGTAAACCCAACAAGACCAACATTGCCAGGATCCTTTCCCTTACGGTGCATGGGGAAGAACTTACGAAAATACGTGGTTTTATTGTCAGGGAAAACTACCCTTCCCCGGTGGAATTCAAACCATATCTTGCAACCACGAAAGAGACCATGTATGTATGCCATTGCGATGATGTGACCATGGATGAGGTACTTGAAACCATCGGCGACCGCAAATTCATATCGGTGGATGAGGTCAAGCACACCACCCGCCTTGGAATGGGAGCCTGCCGTGGTAAACGGTGCATCAAACGGCTGAAAACCACCCTTTCCGGCACCGGGATCTCCATTGTCGGAGAGCCCACACCCCGGGGACCACTCTCGAACCAGGTAGCCATGGGCGAGCTCTATCCAAGGCTTTCGCATGAAAAGTTTATCACCAGTGTTAATGGGATGAAACCCCAAAAAATCCGCGTGAAATCTGTGGTTGCAGGCGGCGGAATTGGCGGAAGCGCCCTTTTCCGCTACCTCGGCGAAGCAGGGATGGATCCGGTGCTGCTCAACTTCGGTCGGGGCGCCTCGTGGCGCAACATTGCCGGCGGCCGCCCGAACTTCTCCATGCCCGAACTGTCGGACATCGCCGTTCATAACCATGAGATTTTCAAGGAACTCCAGGCAGTTCATAACATTGACTACCGGCCGATAAGCTACGTCACCTTTGCCCATGATGATACCATGTACCGGGCGCTGGAGGAATCCATGGCATGGTCGGATGCCCGTATGGTTGAACCAGCAGACTTTAGAAAAGAGATCTCCCCGCACATCAACCCGAATCTTACAGGATATCTCTCAGCACTCATCACCCGCGACTGCTGGCAGGCCACGCCGGGCCGCGTGATCGACCTGATCCGGCGCATGGGGATCGACAAGGGTGGTATCGTTGAAGAGGATTGCAAGCTGATCGATGTGAACCAGGTAAACGGACTTTACACCATCCTGGTTCAGAATCATCTGCATCAATATGTTGAATATGAGACGGAGGTCTTCATCAATGCCCTCGGGCCTGAAGGAGAGAAGTTCGCCCGCAGCCTGAACATTGAAACAGGGCTCTTTCCCGTGAAACACCAGGCTTTTATCACACGCCGGCTACCGATGATGGGCAAGGATGGAATGCCACTGCCGATGCTGATCGACCGACGGAGATATAAAGGGTTCTCCGCTGTTTATGGCCAGCAGCTGGCCGAAACAGGACAAATCATCGGGTGTGCCTCTCCCGCTGTTGAGCCGATGGAGGCCGATAAAAACATCAGAATCAACTCACAGGATTTTATCGAAATCGCCTCCGAAATATTCACCAACTGGATCCCTGAACTCTCCTCCGTTGGTTTCCAGGCAGTCTGGGCCGGCTACTATGTCGAACCCCGCATGATCATTGATCCTGAACTCGGGCTGTTCCTTGGTCTTCGCGGACAGGGTTTCATGCTGGGCCAGTACCTCGCTAAAATGTATGTGGATAAACTTCTTGGAAAACCTGTCCCTGCCTACTTCGACCGCCTGAAGCTGGCCGGTGACGGAATGCTGGAGAAGGCGTTCAAGTGAGACTTAATACTTTTTCCCTTGCATTTCCCAAATACAAATGAGTATATTTGCTACTAGAAGGGAAGCCATGTGGTGTGGGTGAAAGGGCGAAGCCATGAATTTAGTGTTAAGTGTTAAGCAGGCCACCCTGGATATTATCTCGTTGCTTTTTTAAGACACTTGTATTATCTTTGTAATAAACTTACCTCTTATGGATTTACAAACCCGAAAATTAAACGCTATTGGATACCTGATTAATCTTGAGGATGAGAGAATATTAAATAAAATTGAGGCAGCAATATTTGAAACAAGTCAAATTAATGCTTTAAAGCATAAGCCTTTTACAAAAAAACAGTTAGTTGAAAGAGCAAAGAAAGCAAATCAAGATTATTCAGAAGGCAAAATAAAAATGCAGGAACAGATTGAGTTGGAATCTGATAACTGGTAAAATTATGAAGGTTTACTGGAGTGAATTTGCATCTGAAACTCTTCGTGACATTTATGTTTATTATAAAGGCGCTGCAGGAAAAAAAATAGCCGATAAAATTAAAAGTAGTATTTTCTCCGCGACAAAGCAACTTGGCAAGTATCCGAATTCAGGAAAAGTTGAGGAAAATCTTAAAATTCTTGAAGAGGATCATCGATATTTGATCAAAGGGAATTATAAAATCATTTATAAACATGTTAAAGAGGGATTGTTGATCACAGATGTTTTTGATACAAGACAGGACCCCGAAAAAATCACTGTTACAAGTCGTAAAACCAGACTGTAACCCCTCTCCTGACGGCTACTCTTTCTACACAACTTTTTTTCTGATTTAAACAATGTCGTGAAATTTTCGGCCTTCGGAAGATACAACCACTGAGGCACTAAGGATACTCATAAACCTCTTGGTGATTCCGAGTGCTCAATAGTTTCTCCGTGCTTCTTCTATGTAATAAAAATCGATGTGTATAAAGAGTAGCTCCTGAAGGAGAGGGGAGCACCTGCACCAAAACATCCGGAGCAACCCTTAACACTTAAAACTTAACACTTAACACTTTTTTCATGCCCTTTGTTTCAATGTTTTTCGGCATTATTATCAGAATGTTCTTCAGCGAGCATAATCCTCCGCATTTTCATGCAGAATATCAGGGAACTGAAGGGATATTCAACTTTGAGGGAGAAATGTTACGGGGGAATATCAAATCGGCAACAGCTTTAAGACTAATCAGGGAATGGGCAATCCTGAGAAATGCAGAATTGAACGAAAATTGGAGAAACATATCAGAGAAAGTCAGTATTAATAAAATTGAACCATTGCATTAATAATTGGATTATGGAAACAGTTTATATGCCACGGGTAATTGATGCAAAGTATCTGCATGATTATTTCATCCACATAGTTTTTAGCAACGGGAAAGAGGGGGATGTCGACTTACGTCCATTTCTTGGGCAGGGTGTGTTTGAACCATTAACAAATTTAACTTACTTTAAGAAACTTTTTGTCGATGGGTGGACCATCTCATGGCCAAACGGTGCAGATCTCGCACCGGAAACTCTGTATGAGTTAATTGAACTTTCCGGCAAAATGGTGAATGAATAGCAAAACCTCACTTAACACTTAACACTTTTTGTTTAAAGTCGTTTGCCTCGACAACTTCTCCACCGGCAGGATGGTGAACATCAATGTATATGAAAGAGTTTGCCAATCAGCCTCCCATTGCTTATATTGGGCTCTTGTCGTATCTTTGTAAAAACATTTATGATGGATACTGTTGAAGTTTTATCGAAATTCGAAGCACTGCCTCCAAAATTTCAAAAGGAAGTCTCTGATTTTATGGACTTCCTGATGGATAAATTTGTAAAATCGAATAAGAAAATTACGCCAAAATTCGGCAGTGCAAAAGGGAAAATACGATTATCAGATGATTTTGATGCACCATTGGATGATTTCAAAGAATATATGTAATGGAATATTTGCTTGATACTCATACATTCTTATGGTTTATCGCCGGGAGTTCAGATTTGTCATTAAAAGCAAAATCGATAATTTTAAACCCGGATCATAAGAAATTTATAAGTATCGCCAGTTTTTGGGAGATTGCAATAAAATTAAGATTAGAAAAAATTCAACTTGATATACCGTTTAAAGAGCTTAAAGATCAGGCACTAAGAAATGGATTTCAAATCCTTCCGATATTGTTTGAAGACACACTCAAACTATCTTCATTGGAGTATCACCATCGTGACCCCTTTGACAGGATTATTATATCCCAGGCTCTTCAAAATGAATTTACCATTATTTCGAAAGACCCGGAATTCAATAAATACACAAACAACGTTACCTGGTGAACATTTTAGGAACGGAGCAACACTTAACACTTAAAACTTAATCACTTAACACTTTTTTTCCCACCGATGAAGAAGCGCGCAACGTCCATCGTAATCGGAAAATATTGTCGTAACTTTACATTGCAATAATCTAGTTGAATATGAAAGAAGTAAAACCAAAAAAGACAACGAATTTTCAGGTGCCGGGGGAGCAACTACCTGATAAAGAATTGGTGAAACTGGTTAAAGAGGCAGAAAAGGGTCCATTTATGACTTTGCATGAACATCAGGAAAAAATGAACAGCTGGATTCAGGAAAACTCCCGGTAGTTGTATCAGAAAAATATCGTGACGACCTTAAAATGGAAGGAGCTGAACGTGATTCGGTTAAAGAGTTTATACACTTCATGCATATTGCTAAAGGTTCTGCGGCAGAGTTACGAACCCAAATCTACATCGCCGAAAAAATCGAAATCCTGACCCCAATACTCACACGACCCATGATCTCCGAAACCAAAGAAATTTCAGCCATGCCCCAGGGCCTCATCAACACAAAAACACCTGAATAACCACCTGCTCTAATGAGCCCCCACTTAACACTTAACACTTTCTCCACCCCTCCCCTAACCCATCTCCTGAAGGAGAGGGGAGCACCTGCCCCAAAACATATGGAGCAATCCTTAACACTTAAAACGTAACACTTAACACTTTTTCAATGCTCAAAATAAAGAAACAATTCGTTGTGGATGAAAAAAACCGGCCCTTTGCAGTGCAGGTTGACATCGCTACTTTCGAAAGGATGGAACAACTGATTGAAGATTACGCATTGGGACAGCTCATCAACGAAAATAGCCCAAAAGATAACCTTACACTTGAAGAAGGGAAAGAGTATTATCGCAAATTAACAAAAAAGTAAACCTTGGATATCCGGGTTAACAGGAAGTTTCTAAGGGAACTTGCGCTGCTTCCTGCCAGAGAACGGGCAAGAATTGAGAAATTTCTTTTTGAGGAAGTAGTAACATATACAAACCTGCAGCAGATACCAAACATTGGCAAATTGCAAGGATATAATAATTATTTCAAGATAAGATTCGGTAACTACAGAGCTGGTGTGAAATTTGAAAACAATACCTTGTTTTTTGAAAGGTTGCTTCACCGAAAAGATATTTATAAATTCTACCCTGGGAAATAAGATTTACAAATAAATCAGCACCCACTTCACACTTAAGACTTAACAATTTTTCACCTCACCCCCAACCCCTTCTCCCGAAAGAGAGCGGAGCACGCTGCACAAACATCATTGGTCCTGGTCGCTCCTCATTCAAATTTCAACATTCGTTGATCAATATTCAATATTCATTTTAACTTCTTTTTCTTGATCTTCACATCAATCTCCTATCTGCTATTCCTGCCGTTGATCGTGGTGGCTTATTACATTTGTGGTGGCCTCAGGACCTCGCCCCCGGCTACTGTGAAAGACCTCACCCCCAACCCCTCTCCTGAAGGAGAGGGGAGCACCTGCACCAAAAC
>CAYHGE010000086.1:10644-14383 GCA_964355945.1 uncultured Draconibacterium sp. | reverse complement strand
AATTTGATGTTTCAACAGAATCTTGAGCAATATCCTGTTATTATTGTTGTATTAAATTGCCATACAAGTAAAATTGAAGAACTTGTCACTTTTATGCCTTCTTTCAAATCGCAAGTTGGCAAATTTCAGAAAAAAAAGGTTTACGTCATCGAAAAGTAGGGCGCAATAACAACCTTTTTTTTCTCATCTCATCCATCAGTTGAAGCAATAAACAGCTTTTCCCATCCCTGCATTGGCCAGCGATCAACTTGATTTTCTAAGGAAAAGGGACTGTTGTTGTCAGGTACTTCAAGAGGAAGGAGTGCATTCAGAAAACTCTTGAGTAACCGCGGGCGCTGTCCGAATGCCTTGTTAAATGTCAGGCCCCTTTTATTCCGTAAGTCCAACCCGTTTAATGACGCAGTCAAAGCCATATGGGCTGAGCGAATCTGCTTTGTAAAGAAAAAAAGTGTTCAAAAACGTCAATTTTGTTATGATTGATCAATCTGGACAAAATTTGTAAGAATCCGGACACCTTTTTTGATAATTGGTCGTATTATCGTGCGGGAAACCAATTTAACAAAACGGATCAACAGTAATCACCATGGAAGCCGTTCATTACCCGAATAAGCCAAATACCTACGACAGTTTGTGGGTGCCACGCTTAACCTTCCATTCCGGACAGGTTGATATGCACGACATTGCCTTTGGCACCGACGTGGGCGATCAACACCTCCTTCTCCTGCCGGTGCCAGGTGAACGGCAACTTCAATTTCGTTCCCCGATGGCAACCCCCGTTTATTTCGGATCAGGCTTCCGACGACCGCTGCCATCTGAACGGCCTTGTGAGCGAAATCATTCTAGACAAACTTCGCCGGTGATGTACGGCGGCGAATTGTACCTCCTTTTATCGGCCACCGGCGAAATAATCAAGGTAAACATCCCGGGAAAAACCTATGAAGTGATTAAACAGTTTGATGGCTTTTGCTGCGGAATGGATGTATATGGCGACTACATGTTTATAGGGATGAGCAGGAGCTTTTTAACGGAATACTCTTCTGCAAAGCTTTTCAGTCCTTTCGCGTGGCGGGGATTGGCATTTTGCGTCGCTTTTATCTCAATGGCCACTTCATGATCGCCTAAAACAAGGTCAACTTCCAATTTGCCTTGCACCCCATAAAAAGTTATGTAGAAAGAGTAGCCTTGAAGGGCCGGGGAAGGGTCCTTTACATGCATACAAAGGCATCATAGTTCTTACAGTTACAGGGTATCGTTGGACAAAAAATCCTTCAGGTTAATATGTCTGATACCCTCTATTGTGTTCCCCTTGAAATCATCAAGGCTTATCACCATTTTAGGATTTGGTTTTTTCCCGATCAAACATGACAAAGAGGTCAATCCCATACTCCTGCAATACCGGCTTTACAAAATTTACATGCACTCTTGTTTATATTCATCATCCCGATGGTGTATCCATGCCGTTCAATCACAATCTTTTTACAAACAGGGCAACAGGTATGTTCTGCCATTGAATCAGGGACATTGCCGATATACACAAAACGCAGGCCTGTCTCCAATGCAACGGTGCGTGCGTTCATCAGTGTTTCAAGGGGAGTGACCGGAAGGTTGGAAAGTTTATATAAAGGGTGAAACCTGCTGAAATGCAGCGGAGTCTCAGCAAATCCATTGATAACAAGCCATTCACACATCTGTCGAATCATTTCCAGATCATCTGTCCAGTCTGGCAGGATGAGATTGGTGATCTCAACCCACACACCTTCCTCCTTCAGTATTTTCAATGCATTCAGAACGGGCTGCAGGCTGCCTCCCGTCAGTTTGCGGTATATCTCATCGCTGAATGCCTTCAGGTCGATATTGGCGGCATCGAGGTACCGGCACAGATCCCTTAAAGGTTTTTCATTGATAAACCCATTGGAAATAAAGAGGTTTTTAATACCATGGTTCCTTGCAAACCGGGCGGTTTCATAAGTATATTCATAGAACGCGGTGGGCTCGGTATAAGTGAAGGCGATCGATTTGCAACTTTTGCTGATGGCCGCTTCAACCACATCCTCCGGGAACATCTCAATTATTTGAAGATCGGTAGGGCTTTGCTGTGAAATCTCCCAGTTCTGGCAGTTCCTGCAGGTTAGGTTACAGCCTGCAGTAGCGATTGAATAACTCAATGTCCCGGGCAGAAAATGAAACAGCGGTTTCTTTTCAATGGGGTCGGCATGAACTGAACAGGGATTGCCGAAAGCATTTGTAAACAGCTTTCCTTCAGCGACAAAATGGGTCTTGCAAATGCCATGGTGCCCTTCCTGTATGATGCAGTTGTGAGGACAGATATGGCACTGGACCCCTTTGGGAGTATTTGCCGCATATGGTGACATCCTGATGAATCTCTCATGGCTTTCCATGGCAGACATAGCTCCAACTTTCATGGCGAGTAATTCGGGTTGTTACAAAATTACAATGTTTGCTGGTTTTCAACCAAATTCGTACCTTTACATTAGATTTTTTCATCACCAGCCGAAACAATGTGTCCCAACCTCAGAATTATTTTACTCATGGGATTATTTTTCAACTTCACCCCGGGAGCCCTTTCACAGGACTACCCACGCGGGAAAGACCGGAAACCCGCTGCAGCCGGCCGGTTTTACCCGGCTGACGCCCGGGAACTCAGGGCCGACCTGGCAACCCTGTTCTCTGAGGCAAAGCCCCGCACCATGAACAATGTGGCGGCCGTTGTTTGTCCGCATGCAGGCTATGTGTTTTCTGGAAAAGTTGCTGCCAGCGGCTACAACCAGGTGGATCCCGACAGGCAGTTCGACAATGTGTTCATCATCGCATCGAGCCACCAGGTCTCTTTTCAGGGTGCTTCCATATACAACAAGGGTGATTACGTGACTCCGCTGGGTAAGGTAAAGGTGAATATTGAACTTGCCAACAAACTGATCAGGGATAACCCTTTATTTACCTACAACCCGGAAGCCGACGTTACCGAACACAGCGTGGAAGTGCAGGTTCCGTTTTTACAGTATCATCTGAAAAAGGATTTCAAACTGGTGCCCATCGTGATCGGAACACAATCTGAAATGGCTTGCCGGCAAATAGCCGCCGCATTGAAACCCTGGTTCAATGTTCGTAACTTGTTTATTTTCAGTACCGATTTCTCTCATTATCCTTCCTATACCGATGCAGTCACGGCAGATAAAGCCACTTGCGATGCCATTGAGGAAGGCTCCCCGGATGCGCTGATGAACATGTTGGGCCACTATGGCATGAAGGAGGTACCAAACCTCTCAACCAACCTTTGCGGCTGGACGTCGGTACTGGTCATGCTTAACCTTGTATCCGGCAATCCCGGTTTGACAATCTCACCTGTTGAATATATGAATTCCGGTGATTCAAAATATGGCGACCGGAAGCAGGTGGTGGGTTACTGGGCACTGGCAGTAGGCGATTCCATGGAAAGGTCCGATCAGAAAGCCGCTTTTGACTTTACGCGTGACGATAAAATCAAAATGCTGATGATTGCCAGAAATACACTTGAACAATATGTACGGGAAAGAAGTATTCCTGAAAATAGTCCGGGGAGTTACAGCGAAATGCTGAAAATAAAGGCCGGGGCCTTTGTAACACTAAAGGAACATGGCGAATTACGCGGTTGCATCGGCAGCTTTTCGGCCGACTGGCCATTGTATAAGCAGATACAGGAGATGACTGTGGCTTCATCCACCGAAGACAGCCGTTTTGA
>CAYHGE010000086.1:0-10544 GCA_964355945.1 uncultured Draconibacterium sp. | reverse complement strand
TACGAGACCTGCGTCTTCTCAGAAAAGGAACTCAACGACCACAAAGATTGATGTACGGGCACCGCTGGCAAATTTTGAGATCGCCGGTCTGGGCAAATGGTTTGGTTCCATCAAATATATCCTTCAAAATCGTGACGAGAACTTCTTCAAAACGGCCTGTGGCTGTATCATTCAACGTTGCAGATAATTTTCCGGGTTCTTCTCCCGGCACAGATACGGCAGTGAATCCGGTGTTAATCTTCTTCAATGAGATGATTCCGGCACTGGAACTGATGGGGTAGCTGAACCGCTTTCCAAGCAGGTAGCCATACATCAGCAGCTGGAAACCTATATTCAGATCCGCTTGTTCCAGTAATTCATCCCAATCTTTGACAGTCACCTGTTTTGACTCTGTCGTGCCTGTTTTGTAGTCGATGATTTTCCACCAGCCATCCATCTTGTCCACCCGGTCAATAAACCCTTTCAGGCGGATTTTCAATTCCCTCTCTCCATAAGGGATATGAATGAAAGTCTCCACAAATTGTTCCAGGAGGGCTACTGAGTAACTCCTGCCGGTTTTCGCCAGTTCCCCTGCCTGGTTCGCTTCATATTGCAAATACCTCCTGATCATTAATTTAGCCACACTTACCAGCAGCAGGTTTTTACCGTACGTGATGTCAGAACCTTTGAATTTTTTCTCAAACGCCAGGTCAACTGCTGCCTCCGCCACCTTATCCATGGCTGAAAGGTGTTCGCTGGTCATGGGTTTGTCGATGTAAGGCGTGTAAAGTTTGTTGAGGGCTTCATGAACGGCACTCCCGAGAACCGCAGGATCAATGGTATCATCCACATCCTCAGGCTCTTTAATGCCGGCGATTTCAGCAAAATAGAATTTCAGGGCACAGTTGCGGTAAGCATTGAGGGAGCTGGCAGAGAATCCCTTCACGGCCTTTTCTTCCATGCCTTCAAGCACCTTGCCGGTTTTGGGGATTTCGATAACAGCCGGAAGCTCTCCTTTTGGTAAAGGCGTAGTCAGAATTGATTCATAAATCTGTATTTTCGGATTATATGCCGGCAATTCAGCAACGATCTGACGCAGGAACCGGCTTCTGTCTCCTCCGCCGAGTTGTGTTGGTTCAGTGTTATACAGGATCCGGATATGCCTGGCACGCTGGATCAGGCGGTAAAAATGGTAGGCAGATACAGAATCTTTGTGCTGGTATGTCGGGAGTTCAAAACTTCGTTTTATGTCAAAGGGAATGAAGGATGAATTGGTCTTTGCGCCCGGAAGCAGGTCATCGTTGCAGGAAAGAATTATAAGGTTTTCAAAATCAAGGGTTCGCGTCTCAAGCATACCCATCAGCTGGACCCCTTTGAGTGGTTCTCCATAAAATGGAAGATTTGTTGCTGAAATGATCTGAGTGTACAATTCATGCAGGGCAGGAATTTTCATATCCTGGGAATAATCTGCCAGCAGGTTGCCAAACTGATGAAAAATTTTAGAAAATGTGAAGAGATATTCCATCTCAACGGGATTCACCGGACTGTTTCGTAGTGTGTCTGTCATGGTTTTCAGACAGGTCAGTGCATCTGCAGGCTTATCCCACTGAGCGAAAATGGCTTCCAGGAAGGTCAGATTTGAGGAGAACAGATCAGGCTTTTGAAGGACAACATCTGCGACGCCAATAAAAATCTGATGCCCGAGTCTTATCTTATCAATGGCCTCATCCAGCACAAACCTGTTGTTTCCGTCAGCCAGGGCCATGCGGTGGATATATGGGTGCTGCAGCACTTTCAGCACATCTTTATAGTAATACTTTTGAATGCCCCTGGAGGCGAGATACGAAAATCTGGAAGTATTAAGGTGCAGTTGAAAGACAGTCTCAAAGAGCCCTGCGAGGGGTGTTTGTTTGAGCGGCAAACCTGCGGTAATGTTGAGGGCATCGATCTCCTCCGGGATGGAGTTGAGCAGCGGGATGAGCAGACCTTCATCAAGCAGCACCACCGCCGTCTTTTCATTCGCCAGGCCGTTTTTCGCTAATTCCTGCAGGAGGTGTCCGCAATATTTTACCTGACCGACGGGATCGGGAGAACCGATGATTTCAATTATTTTTTCCGATGTTGCAAAATCGTTAAAAATCCAGCGTGGTTCCTTAACCGGCCACTTATGCAACCAGTTACGCAAAAAATCGCCTGCCTCCTGTTGCTTATTTTCCAGATAATACGCATCGACATCCCACAACAGGCTCGCTTTTCCGTCATTCCGGAGGGTTCCGATGATCAGCTCTTCCGCTTTTGTCAAGGCATTAAACCCTGCAAAAACAATATGGCGCCAGGGTAATTTATCCTTCGTCGTTTCAATATTTTCGGCAGCATGCCTGAAGCCCAGCCCCTGGTATGCCTGTTTTTTTTCGAGCAACCTGGAAGTAAGCTTTTCATAATAGGTGTAAAGTGATTGATAAAAGTGCAGGTATTTCTTCTCAAATTCAGTAAGCGGCTGGCCGTCAAGGTTCCAGAGGGTGATTGCCCGGGCTTCGGTGAGATTTGAAAACAACTCCCCGGCATCGGCCAGGTAGCGGTCAATTTCATTAAAGTCACTCAGTAACTGGGGAGCCCAGCGAAGAAACTCTTCAAATGTTTGCACATTGGCCTGCTCAATTTCCCGATGAACCTCATAAAGTTCAAACAACAGATGTATGGTTTCCACTTCCTGTAATCCACTGATCTCTGCAATAAAATCCTCGATGGAAAAAATCGTTGGCGCCCAGGTAACTTTACCGGCTTCTGCAGCCAGGTATTTCCTGAGAAAAAGACCACCACGGCGGTTTGGCAATACGATGCAAAGATCTCCCAGGTCATCGTTGAACGTTGTGACCAGGTATTGAGCGGTTTTCTGAAGGAATGGGAGCATGAAGTCAAGGGGGTTGTGTAGACAAAAGTAGCAATTAATCTGAGACCTCAAAACCTTCCAGGTTTTGAAAACCTGGAAGGTTTGAAAGGGAAAGTTCATTTTTGGATGGCACCAGCAAAGGTTCCGGTAACCGGTTTGACTATACCTGGTGTCTTCGCTGACGAACATGACCCAATGGTGGCGTTAAAGAGGTTGCCATCCAGAACATGAAACCCATCCTTCAGCACAACATTGCTTCCGGCTTTATAGGTAACATTTGTCCCGATCCCGCCGGTGATCGTCCGGGATGATTCAATATCAGCATTTGCTTCATAATACTGGAAACCGGTGTAAATGGGATTGCCTGGATCATTGATTGCCGTCAGCGAATAATTTGCCGGACAGGGAGAATAGAGTTGTGAGCGCCACAAGCCTCTGCCATAAGTGGCAGCAGTGATCACGCCTGATGTTATATCGACCTCGAGATCAGCAACAAGGACAGTTGGCAAACCGTTCTGGAACGGGATCCAGTCGGACATGTTAAGATTTTTATAAAACACGCCGATATCAGTCCCGACATAAAGCGCTGCCGCCGGCGCGTTGTTGGTAAATTCAAATGCGATGCAGTTGATCGGGATGTTCGGCAACGATCCCGACTTGTTGGTCCAGTTTGCGCCCCCGTCGGGTGAATAATAGACCTTCTGACCACTGCTGTAGCCACCGATGGTCACATATACCTCCAGGGAATAATTGGGGTTGACAGCGATATCAGAAATAAATTTCCCTGGCAGGCCGGCAGAGACATCGGTCCAGTTGCTCCCGGCATTATCGCTCCTCCAGATTTTCTTACCCCCTGCTGCGTATAGCCGGTCGGGGTATGCGGTACCGATGGCCAATGCATTCTGACCCCTTGGGCTATCCGTAAGGAGCATGGTCCAGCTTGAACCGCTGTTTGTGCTTTTCATGATTGTATCATATCCGGCATAAATGGTTGATGTCGTAACAGGATTCATTACCAGTGGCGTGACCCATGGTTCTCCGACATTCGCAGGCTTGATGCTCGTATAACTATTTCCTCCGTCTGTTGATCTGACAAGCCCTCCATTCTGACTCTCATAATACATAACATTTGAATTGGTAGGATCGATCATGCAATCCATACCATCTCCGCCAAGAATATGTTGCAACGTACTGGTTCCTGTCCATTTAAAGGAACCGTTATCCTGGCAACCACCAATGAGAAGCATCGGATTACCTTCAAATCCGGCAATCCTGTACCATTCCGTGATAGAGAGATCTGATGTAATGTCAGTCCAGTTATCCCCGAAATCGGTGGATCGGTATACTCCCCCATCGCTGCAGCAATAGAGCCAGTTGTTCAACGGATTTATGGCAAGGTCATGAATATCAGCATGGGTGTATCCGATCCCCTGGATGCCGGTAAAATCATCCCATTTAGAAATTATTGAAAAGTTAACACCTTTGTTGTTCGATCTCCAGCAATTGATGCCACCTGTTATCAGCGAATTGTAATCGGTGTTCGAAGCGACCACAGCCAGGTCATAAGTAGTCTGATGGTCAGCATCGAGGCCATCTGTCCATCGACCCAGAAGGTTAGGTGAAATTGTTTTTAAAGAAAAAGTAAGACCGCTGTCATCAGAGAAGTAAACACCTTTGAACAATCCGGGAGCAAACGCGGGGCCCGTTAACATATATACATAAGCAGGATTTGCAGGAGTTACGGCAATGGACATCCTGGTGATCTCAATTGGAACACCGAATGTAATCTGGGTCCAGGTGTCGCCAGTGTCGGTTGACCTGTAGAAACCGAAACCTCCGGAAACATAGACAATGGAAGGATCGCCGGGCTTGAATTCAATGTCATAAGTCCAGATTTTATTAGCACCATTCTGAATAACACGGAGCCAGGTGTTTCCTGCATCAGCCGTTTTATACACACCATAAGATGTAACAGCAAACAGGATGTTGTGGTTTGTCGGGTGCATTATAAGCTTAAACCCGCGAATACTGTCCAGTAAACTATACGACAATCCGGTACCCATCCAGGTTACCCCGCCATTGACTGTTTTGAACACACCCACCGACTTTGTGTTAAATCCATCGCCATCACCTGAAAGGATGTACATCACATCGGTATTGGTGTAATCGACTGCAATTCCGGAAACCCCGATGAGAGGCATGCCGTCGGTGAGCGGAGTCCAGTTGTTGCCTCCGTTGGTGGTTCTCCATAATCCGCCGGCAGGGGTTCCAACCCAGAAGGTGTTTGCATCAGCCGGGTGAAAGGCGATGACATTTACCCGGCCGATTCCCGGATTCCAGCCAGCCCCGTTGGGGGCCCCACCATTACCCAGGGAAGCCCAATAACCGTTAGTCACCAGCGGGGCATCCGGGTTCGCGCTTTGCAACTTATCCATATACTGATAATAAGCTTCCCAGTTCCGGGCTGCGACATTGGTGATCTTTCCGTCGGAGGTAAGGCGGCCCTGCATGTACCACTCCCATCTTTTGAATTGTTTGTAACCGCTCCCCTGGCCTTTAAACCTGCCAGTGTAGTAGCGTTCGACGTTTTTTTGGATCGTGGCAAAATCATCGGTGGGAGGATTTGCCCACAGGCTGGTTGCGTCATCAACCTGACCAAAAAGGAAGCCTGAAAAGAGGAAAAACAGGATAAAAAGCCAGATATTTAGTAGTTTTCTCATAATCAGTTGAAATTGATTATTTTACAATCGATTTGATTTGACTTTTCAACAACCTGTTTTCGCCTTCCAGGATTTCAAGTTTCTTGTTCAACCCGATCATATAGAGCGACAACTCTTCGATTTTCTGAAGTAATTTGGCATCCATGCTTCCAAGACTGACACCATTCTTCTCAACCTCAGCTGCATCAGGGATATCCGGCAAATGTTTATGCTGCGCAATATAATTCTCAAGTGCGTGCAGCGGCATCAGGCTGTAGTTTTCATCAAAGACAAAGTCGGACCACCCGGTATTGACCACGATCTCCTTGGCACGGATCGTACCATTCACGGCAAGCGGAAAGTTCGGGTTTGTCGTGCCAATTCCCACGAAGCCATTGATGGTGAGCCTTTGCAGGGCAGGATCGTTATCGAACACACCATATATGAGCGCTTTTGACCTTGCATCTGTAAGATTTGCCCGACCCCGGTTGTCAATATACAACCGGTCGCTCCCCGTTTCGTAAAAGCCCGCATCCTTACCGATGGCTACATTCGCATCTCCGGTCAGGTTGGATCCTAATGCTCCGGAACCACACGCGGTATTGTAGTCACCCCCGGTATTATTAAAAAGCGTTTGATATCCCGTTGCACTGTTCCCATGTCCCGATAAGTTATGGAAAAGGGCCCCCGAGCCACAGGCATTATTATAAGAACCCGTTGTGTTGGCATATAGTGATTCTCGTCCCAAACCGGTGTTACTATTGCCAGTATTATTGTTTTCCAGGGTCCCGCGTCCGATGGCCGTGTTTAAGGATCCAGATGTGTTGGACTTTAATGCATTGAATCCGGCGGCCATATTGCTGTAGCCGATTGAATTGGCGTACAGGGACTTTGAACCAATTGCCGTATTGGCAACTCCGGTGGTGTTGCTGTACAATGCCGAGTCACCGGCTGCAACAAGGTTTGAACCGGTGTAATTGTTGTACAGCGCACTGACACCAATTGCCACATTGGAAAATCCGGAATTGTAATACATGGCATCTGTGCCGACGGCCGTGTTACCAACCCCGTTGTTATTCCTGAGTGACCTTACCCCTGTAGCTGTATTGTTTGATCCGGTTGCGTTGAAAATAAGCGCCTGGTAACCGGTAGCTGTATTGTTGCTTCCTGTATTGTTGCTGAAAAGCGCAGATGCGCCGGTAGCGGTATTATATTGTCCCGAAACGTTTACATAAAGCGCGGTGTTCCCAATGGCAGTATTGAACGTTCCGGTAGTGTTGTAATAAAGTGATTTAAAACCGGTTGCCGAATTGTTGGTCCCTGTCGTATTGGAATACATGGCCATTGCACCTGTTGCTGTATTTTCAAAACCCGTTGAACTATACGCCAGTGAACCATACCCGGTAGCCGTATTGCTGGTACCTGTGGTATTCATTATCATCGAATAATATCCTGCTGCGGTATTATAATTACCTGAAGTGTTAGAAAACAGCGCCTGGTAACCGATACCTGTGCTGTAATAAGATGTGTTGCTGTTGCCTGCCTGGAATCCTAAAAAAACCGGTCCATCTGAGCCGATTTTGCCAGCTTTCTGATTATTGACTCGCAGATTCAGAGGATTGTTATCGGTTGTACCGACAAAATTCAGGGACGGATTTGTGCCGCTGTTGCCTGTAAGGCTCCATTCATTTCCGGTGCCCACCAGCAGCCACAGGGGGCCTATTGCAGTGCCTGAGTTAAAATAAAACCCGGGCGTGTTGTCGGTCTGGAATACAATCAAACCAGGAGCCGGGGTGGCGATTACATTTCGCTGGGCCAGTGTCATACGGGGGATGAGCATGCCTTTGATGGTTGATTTCACATCCAGCATGGCCGAATTGTCGGGAGCTGAGCCATCGGTGGTGACGGAGACCTGGGCGGCAAGGCGAATATGCAGAAACAAAATAGCTCCGATAAAGGCAATGATTAAGATTTTTTTCATGGCTGTTGATTATAGGGTTCCGATTAAACGATAAAAAAAAAACTGCAACCTGGAATGATCGCCAGCCCGACAGATGAGAAAAACCTGATTATTGATATGAGTAAGCTAATTTATGACTTCCGTAATTGTTGAAATTAATTTCAGCAAGAGATTAATCCTGCTGAAAAAGGAAAAATACCGCCATAAAAAGTGATAAAAAAGAAGAAATGTATTGACATTTGTCAATCTGACAAGGCATACTTACGATAAAACACAAACCTGTTATCCTTTATATTCAGGCGTTCGAGGTTGTGTCAAACCTTCCAGGTTTTTGAAACCTGGAAGGTTTTGCCTGGTAAAAAAGGAGGCACCCGATTAGCAGGGTACTTTCATCACACATTCCGTTATTTGTGCTCTTCCAGTTTTTCCAGTCTCTTCAATAAAAGCTCAACCTTTTGCTCAAGCTGTTCGATCTTTTCATGTTGCTCTTTCGCCGTATTGACCAGAATAAAAAACAAAGCATGGTAGTTCACCCCCAGATAGGCGGTCTTGTTTCCCGCTGGATTTTCATAATCCCATGAATTAACCATGTACGGGGCAATTTCCTGCAACTCCTGTGCAACTGTCCCGATCGCTTTCTCACCATTGTTTGTACCTCCTTTACCATTGTATGTAAACCATACCGGCCTGATGTTTTTCAGCACATTCCAGCCGTCAGTGTAGTCAATGATGTTGTCTTTCAGTCTGAGATCGGATAGCACTCCCCAGGTCGAGGTCCCTGGCTTAAAGGCATCGTCAGTGCCCAATTGCAGCAGGTGCGCAGGATATACTGCATTGATTCCTACCCGGTTATTGTTAAAATCCATGGTAACAAGGTCGATAATCCCCGAATTTGTAAAATTGAGTTTTCCAGCCGAACCCTGGTTGATGGAAAGTGATTTACCTCCCACATTCGAATTTGTGATCATCAAACCTGAATAAGCATCATAGCCATTCACCTGAAGGTGAAGTTTAGCCAGTGGCGCAGAGATCCCGATGCCAACATTGGCCCCGTTTCCAAGAACAACACTGTTATTCCCGCTGACAATGGTATTGGCTCCGATCGCGGTGGCATTGTAAAGACTTTGAAAGGACACATTTGCATTGTACCCCAGGGCAGTATTGTCGGAACCATTTTGATTGGCAGATAAAGCCAATACGCCTACCGCGGTATTCTCACTCCCATTATTATTGTTGATCAATGAGTTAGCTCCGAATCCGGAATTTTTATGACCACTGTTGTTATACAATGCCTCTGACCCGGTTGCCGTATTATAGTTTCCGTTTAAGCTAAACTTCAGGGCTTCATATCCAAATGCTGAGTTATGGATGCCCCCATAATTCGCCAGACCTGCATAGGTACCGACAGCGGTATTGTAGGAACCACTGGTATTGGCATATAGCGCTTGTGCTCCAACTGCAGTATTGTCATTTCCATCACCCACTCCTGCACCCAGTCCATTATTGTGTAATGCAGAATCACCGACGGCTACCAGACGATGCTGGATGGTAGTGGAATAAAGCGCACGTGCTCCGACCGCAACATTACCAAATCCCGAGGTGTTCGAATACAATGCACGGCTACCATGTGCCGTATTAAAGCTGCCGGTTGTATTTGAATATGACGAATAAAATCCGGAGGCAGTATTGCCGAGTCCCGTTGTGTTTGCAAACAGGCTTTTAGCCCCGAGTGCTGTGTTCTCTGTCGATTTCCCCGGCAACCCTCCAAGTCCATTATAAAACAATGCCGAATCACCCACCGCGACTAAATCTCCGGCAATGGTATTGTAAAACAATGCCCTGGCTCCCACGGCAACATTGCCTGAACCTGTTGCGTTTAAATTCATGGCTGCACTACCGACGGCAGTGTTTAAACTGCCAGAAGTGTTGTTAAATAATGTGGCGTTGCCAACAGATATATTCCTGGAACCCAAAGTATTTCGGGTTAACGCATAATACCCGCTGGCTGTATTGAGAATTCCCAAGGTATTGGCCGACAGGGCATAGTGTCCACCAGACGTGTTGCCATAACCTTCTGTATTTGAAAGCAAAGCACTTTTCCCAATTGCCGTATTCCCAATTCCGCTTGTATTCGACGACAAGGCACCATATCCGAATGCAGCATTGCTGAATCCTGTGGTGTTTGCCTGCCCTGAACCCGTGCCGACAAAATAATTGGAATCCGGCCCATGAAGCTCCAGCCGGTTGCCTGTCAGTACCATTCTTTCAATCCCGCCAAGATCGAAACGGATAATGTCTTCATCCGGATTCTTCTCAACCTGCACCTTTGTGTCACCATCCCCGTCATGGATCATGGTGTAATTGCCTACAGCCAGCTGACTCCATACCGAACCGTTAAAATAGTAAAAAGACTGAATGGTCATGTCATAAACCAGGAGGCCGGCCACCGGACTGGGGATGGCAATACGTTCGGCACTTGTCATGCGTGGGATTAGCAGTCCCCTGGATGTAGACTTGATATCCAACATAGAACTGTTGTCAGGTGCAGCGCCATCGGTATTGATTGATACCTGGGCATGCATGCTCATCCCAGCAAGGATGAAAAGGAAAAACAGTGTATTTTTCATAGTCAATGAATTAATGGGTTAATCCAATCGATGGCATTTGTTTCACCACTCAGACGCGAATACGCAAAAAGAGCCGGATTGGTTTTTATACATTCCGGCTCCTTCATGTTATTGACCTTTATACTCCACAAGGTTAATGGAAACTAGAAACTTCTTACCGCACGCACCCAGGCCGTACCCACTGCTTTAAGGAAATATCCTGAAACACCTGTGCCACAATTTAACGCCCAGGTGTTGTTCGCATCATATTCGGTAGATGACCAGTAGAGCGAGTTCGACAGAATATTCCAGCCCATGGGAGGTGCCGTTTGAATTGACTTATTGATAATCCATTGTTGCTGGTACATCATGCTGAGTTCCTTCATGGAAGGCATATACCAGTCACCATA
>CAYHGE010000085.1:14024-15339 GCA_964355945.1 uncultured Draconibacterium sp. | reverse complement strand
ACCGTATGATCGGAGAAAGGAATAAAACAATACTCCTGGTTGAGGATGAGGCAATTATCGCTGTGGCGGAAGCAATGACCCTGGAAAAGTACGGGTACAAGGTTATCACCGCATTGTCAGGTGAAAAAGCAATAACAACCATGGACGACACGCCCGGGATTGACCTGGTTCTGATGGACATCAACCTGGGAAAAGGCATGGACGGGACCCGGGCAGCAGAAATAATTCTTGGAAAGCATACGGTTCCGTTAATATTTCTTTCGTCACATACCGAGCGGGATGTGGTTGAAAAGACCGAAGGCATTACTTCGTACGGTTATATTGTTAAAAATTCGGGGGAAACTGTTCTCATTGCATCAATAAAAATGGCGTTCAGGCTTTTTGAATCACGCATGAAGGAGCATGAAAATGATGAATTCAGGAAAAGGGTCTTCGAAAGTTCATTGGTCCCCATTGTTATCATGGACGGGACGACCTTTACGTATCTCGATTGCAATCCTGCCACCGTATCGATATATGGTTTTACCTCAAAGGAAGAAACGCTTGGCAAAACACTGCATGACATATCTGCCCCTTACCAATACGATGGCAGCGCCTCAGCAAAAATGGTCAGGCATTATATTGATATAGCAATCGCTGAAGGTCGGGCTGTTTTTGAGTGGCGCCATCAACGTCCTTCCGGAGAATTATGGGATGCCGAGGTGCACATGATGAGTTTTTATTCAAAAGATCAACTGTTTCTGCAGTTTACACTTCAGGACATCACACTGCGTAAGCAGGCTGAAAAGGCACTGCGGGAGAATGAGGAGATTTTCAGGCTGTTTATGGAGTACAGTCCGATTTATGTATTTTTTAAGGATGACCAGATCAGGCCAATCAGTTTAAGCAGGAATTTTGAAAAAATGCTGGGAAAACCGATAGCTGAGGTGCTGGGAAAAACAATGGATGAATTGTTTCCGTCGGAACTTGCAAAAAACATGGTTGCAGATGACCTTCGTATTTTAAGGGAAGGTAAGCCCCTGATGATTGAAGAGGAGTTCAACGGGCGATTTTACAGTACGATAAAATTTCCGATCCACATTGATGGCAAACCCCGTTACCTTTCAGGTTATACGATTGATGTTACCGAACGCAGGCAATTTGAGAAAATGCAGCAGATCAAGCATGAGCTGTTCGTAGATCTCGACTCGTGCACCGACCTGCGCAATGGGCTTAACAAAGTTCTTAACGCTGTGGTGCAGTTAGATTGCATCGACTGCGGCGCCATTTACATCACCGCTCCTGCCAATGGCTCTCTTGATATGATCGCCCATCA
>CAYHGE010000085.1:1902-13924 GCA_964355945.1 uncultured Draconibacterium sp. | reverse complement strand
GGACACTGAAATAAAGCATGTTGCGAGTGGAGAAATGCTCTTCCACAGGTCCGAAAAGCGGTATAAGCAAAAGGATGGCAGTGTGCTTTGGGGTGATATTATTGTTTCAGGGATCCGGAATGAACTTGGAGTGCTGGAAAGCTTTCTATTTATTATAAACAACATCACTGCAGGGAAACACGCAGAAGATGAGATCAGGAGCCTCCTCCAGGAAAAAACATTGATGTTGAAGGAAGTACATCATCGGATAAAAAATAATATCTCATCCATTGAAAGTCTGCTAACCTTACAATCATATTCCACTAAAAACACCGAGGCTTTGTCATTGTTGCAGAATGCAGTAAGCCAGGTGCAAAGCATGCGTATCCTGTATGAAAATTTATTAATATCTGAAAATTATTCAGAGATCTCCACCAAAACTTATTTTGAAAACCTAATCCAGGCAATCATTGCTCTTTATCCAAATGCCGGAAATATTACCATCGAAACAAACATTTCAGATTTTGTAATGAACACCAAAGTGATCATTCCTGTTGGAATAATAATCAATGAACTGATTACAAATTCAATGAAATATGCTTTTGCCGGCAGAGCGCATGGAGTTCTCCGGGTAGACATATCCAGGGAATTGAATTCAGTGCTGGTAATAATTGCAGATGATGGTGCCGGGCTACCCGCCGGATTTAACAGCAATAAGAATAAAGGATTTGGATATATGCTGGTGGATATGCTGGTTGAACAAATAGGTGGCTCGATAAAAATAGAAAACAATATGGGAATGAAATGTAAAATCGAATTTGAGATGTTTTAATTCCCTGTTTGTATCCGCCTTTTTGTAATGTTCGTTCACCCGTTCCACTGACTCTCCGGATAGCGCACTTTGACAATCTTCCTTACTTCCTGGTACAGCACTTCCCGCAACTTGTCGATATTCTGTTTTGAGGTAGCAGAAATGAAGAGAGAAGGAAGGTTTTCGTGTGCCATCCATGTGTTCTCAAGATCTTCGAGGGTCAGGTTTTCTTTGGTGGCAGGAGTGAGGTCATCGGCATCCTTTTCTTTAAACCTGTAAGCATCGATCTTGTTGAATACCATGATGGTCGGCTTGTCGGAGGCCTTGATATCGGTAAGGGTTTGCTTTACCACATTGATCTGTTCCTCAAAATCACGGTGACTGATGTCAGCAATGTGCACCAGGATATCTGCTTCACGAACCTCATCGAGGGTTGATTTGAAGGATTCCACCAGGGAATGGGGCAGCTTCCGGATAAAGCCAACCGTATCGGAGAGCAGGAACGGCTGGGTTTCGATCACCACTTTCCGAACGGTGGTATCGAGGGTTGCAAATAATTTATTTTCGGCAAAAATCTCTGACTTGCTGAGCAAATTCATGATGGTCGATTTGCCCACGTTGGTATAACCCACAAGCGCCACACGAACCATGTCGCGACGGCTTTTCCGCTGTGTAGCCATCTGTTTGTCAATCTCTTCCAGTTTGTCTTTCAGCAGGCTGATGCGGTAACGCAAAATCCGCCGGTCGGTTTCGATCTCCTGCTCCCCGGGGCCGCGCAAACCAATGCCGCCCCGTTGTTTCTCGAGATGGGTCCACATCCGGGTCAATCTCGGCAGGAGATATTCATTCTGGGCAAGTTCCACCTGGGTGCGGGCGTACGAAGTGACAGCCCGGCGGGCAAAGATATCGAGGATGAGGTTGTTACGGTCGAGGATCCTGCATTGAAGCACGTTTTCGATGTTGCGGATCTGGCTGGGGGTGAGCTCGTCGTCAAAAACGGCCATGTCGGTCGGATTCTCCTTCATCCATGCATGGATCTCATTCAGTTTCCCGCTTCCGACATAGGTCCTGGAATCGGCATGATCAAGTTTTTGGGTAAACTGTTTCACAGGCACCCCGCCGGCCGTGTCAACCAGGAAGGCCAACTCGGCGAGATACTCGTTTGTTCGCTCAAGGTCCTGGCGTTGTGTTGCCAGTCCGATCAGGACAGCAGTTTCTTTAATTCGCGCAGTTTCAATCATTAAAATGATCTGAATCCGATGATTTCACGAACTTCACGAACGGTTTTGGCAGCAGAGGCCCGGGCTTTTTCAGCGCCCATGGCAGCAACTTTTCTGAGGTATGCTTCGTCGGCTGCGAGTGCCATCATCTTCTCGCGGAAAGGGGTCGTGAACAGGATAATGTCTTCGGCCAGCTGTTTTTTCATGTCGCCGTAGCGGATGGTTCCCGACTGATAGGTCTCTTCAAAATGCTTCACGGTATCGGGGGAGGAGAAGTAGCTCATCAGGTCAAAAAGATTCACAACGCCTTGTGAACGCGGCTGTCCGGGATCAACAGGACCGGAGTCGGTCACTGCCTTCATCACCTTTTTCCGGATCACCTCCGGTGGGTCGGCCAGGAAGATAGAGCTGTTTTCATTGTCGGATTTCGACATTTTAAGACTTCCGTCCAGTCCGGGGATCTTAACCAGGTTCTCGCCGAAGTTATAAGCCACAGGTTCGGGGAAATATTCTACTGAAAACAGGCGGTTGAAGCGGTTGGCAAATGTACGGGTCATCTCAAGGTGCTGCTCCTGGTCTTTGCCGACGGGGACTTTTGCTGCACGGTGAATGATGATGTCGGCAGCCATCAGCGTAGGGTAGGTGAGCAGTCCGGCATTCACATTCTGCGGCTGGGTCCTGATTTTTTCCTTGAAAGAGGTGCAGCGTTCGAGTTCGCCGATGTAGGCGTTCATGTTCAGCAGCAGGTATAATTCTGCGGTTTCCGGGAGGTCGCTCTGGATGTAGAGTGTTGCTTTTTCCGGGTCGAGCCCGCAGGCGAGGAATTCAACCAGCACGGTTTTGACATTACCATGCAGGTCGGCCGGGGTTGGATGCGTTGTAAGTGAATGATAATCAGCAATAAAGAAATAGCATTGATTCTCCTCCTGCATTTTCACGAAGCTTTTCAAAGCCCCGAAATAATTTCCGAGGTGCAGGTTCCCGGTTGGCCTGATGCCACTGACAACTATATCCATTTACGAATGACGATTTTTTGATTTACGATTTTTGAAGATGCATGCTTTGTCCCAACTGATCCGACAAGTGTCACACATCACATTTTAATTTCATCACCGTTCTTGTTGATAAACTGATAATCAAGAAAGTGAGATGCGTTTTGCGGTTGGATGGTGACCCACTGGCCATATTTACGCCACCATTTCCACCGGAAGTTGAACCATCCATGGGTGAGGAACGCATGTACATAAGGATGCACGATCAGGGTGAGCCCCTTTTCGTTTTGTTCCCTGATGAGGTACCCCAGGTTGTTTTCAATATCATCGGTAAGCAGGATGGTGGGCTTGATTTTGCCGGTACCGTCGCACGATGGACATTTTTCGAGGATCTGAACACTCATTTCGGGGCGAACGCGCTGCCTGGTAATCTGTACGAGCCCGAATTTACTGGGGGGCAGGATCGAATGTTTTGCCCTGTCGCGCTTCATTTCGTCGCGTAACTTTTCAAAAAGCTTGCGCCGGTTCAAACCCTGGGTCATGTCGATGAAGTCGATCACAATTATTCCTCCCATGTCACGGAGGCGCAACTGACGGGCTACTTCCGTGGCAGCTTCTAGGTTCACCTCCAGGGCATTGGTCTCCTGGTTCTGATCCTGGTTTACACGGTGTCCGCTGTTGATGTCAATTACGTGCAGGGCTTCGGTATGTTCGATTACCAGGTATGTTCCGCTTCTGATCGTGACAATTTTGCCAAACGAATTTTTAATCTGTTTGTCAATGCCATACTGGTCAAAAATTGGAACCTTTCCCGAGTGAAGCTTTACAATATTGAGTTTGTCGGGAGCAATCCGCTGAATGTAGTTTCTGACCTCTTCATAAATGCCCGAATCATTAACAATCACATTGTTAAATGACTCATTGAGTGCATCCCGGAGAATGGCGGAGGTGCGATCGATTTCGCCGATAATTTTCTGCGGGGGTTTGGCCGTTGCAAGTTTCTGGGTAATGATCTCCCAGCGCTTATAGAGGTTGCGCAGGTCGGAATCGAGGTCGGCAACGAGTTTATTCTCAGCTACCGTACGGATGATGATTCCGCAATTTTTAGGTTTAATGCTGGTAATAAGCCGCTTAAGGCGGTTACGTTCTTCGGCGCTTTTAATTTTCTGGGAGACTGATATCTTGTCCGAAAACGGCATCAATACCAGGAAACGGCCGGCAAAAGCAATCTCGGAGGTAACGCGGGGTCCCTTTGTTGAGATCGGTTCTTTGGCGATCTGCACAACAATGTCCATGTTGGGCTTAAGTACCTGGGTGATCTTGCCTGTTTTCTGGATATCCGGTTCGAGCTCGAAATCACCGATGGAAAAGACGGCACCGTTGGAGGTTTGTCCTTTCCGGATGTATTTGAGCAATGACTGAACCTGCGGGCCAAGGTCAAGATAGTGCAAAAAAGCATCTTTCTCGTAACCTACGTCCACGAAAGCAGCATTCAATCCGGGCATAATCTTCTTGATTTTGCCCAAATAGATATCACCAACAGAATATTCGTTGTTGGCTCTCTCTTTATTCAACTCTACGAGAAGCTTATCTTCAAGTAAGGCGATTTCAACTTCCGTGGAAGTCGAATTGATAATTAATTCCTTATTCACAGCGTTCCATGTATTATAAATGGTACCGGCAACAGGCCGGTAACCGTGGATGACTTAAGGAATTGCAGCAGCAGGAAGGCTATTTCTTCTTATGTCTGTTCTTGCGCAAGCGTTTTTTCCGCTTGTGCGTTGCCATCTTATGTCTCTTTCTTTTCTTACCACTTGGCATAATAAATCAGCTTAGAAGTTAATTACTTCACTTTTACGTGTGATTTCACTTTATTTACAAAGGTCTTCGCCGGCTTGAAGGAAGGGATGTTGTGGGCGGGAATGATCAGCGTTGTGTTCTTTGAAATGTTTCTCCCTGTCTTTTCAGCTCTTTTTTTGATAATAAAACTTCCGAATCCTCTGAGGTAAACGTTTTGACCTGTGGTCATGGAATTTTTGATGGAATCCATGAAAGCTTCAACAGTGGCCTGAACGGCGACTTTCTCAATGCCAGTCTTATTAGCAATTTCTGCTACAATTTCTGCTTTTGTCATGTTTGATGGGTGTTAATTGGTATATATTGTTGTTAATGAATGTCTTTAATAGGAAAAAACGGATTGCAAAGATATACCTTTTTTCTTAACACAATGAATTATTACCAAATATAATCTCAAAACAGCCATTTCACCATGCGCCAGTTCACCATCTTACCATTTTGCAGGCAACATAAGGAGTATCTTTGTCCCGACATCCATGATCCATGACCTTTTCTGAGCAACTTCTTTCCTGGTATAAAAAGAACAGCCGCGACCTTCCCTGGCGGCACACAAAAAATCCATACCTGATATGGCTTTCGGAGGTTATCATGCAGCAAACCCGCATTGAACAGGGAACTCCTTATTATGAAAAATTTGTCGCAGCCTGGCCCGCAGTAAAGGAGCTGGCGGGAGCAAATGAGGAGGAGGTGCTAAAACTTTGGCAGGGACTTGGATACTACTCCAGGGCCAGAAATCTGCATAAAACAGCCAGAACCATTATGGAGCAGTATGATGGAAAATTTCCCGATACCTATCAAAACATCAGGAAATTGAAGGGAATAGGCGATTATACCGCAGCAGCCATCGGCTCTATTTGTTTCAACCTGCCATTCCCAGTGGTGGATGGAAATGTTCTGAGGTTTCTCTCAAGGATATTCGGCATCCGTGAATCTATAGACCTTGCTCCAACAAAAAGAAAAATTCATGCACTGGCCCTCAAACACATTGATCATGCGCAACCCGGCGATTTTAACCAGGCCATGATGGAATTCGGGGCATTGGTGTGTACACCTGCAAATCCCGGTTGTGTTGATTGTGTATTCAGCGGAATTTGTGTTGCGCATACCAGCAAAACTGTGGCGGAAATCCCGGCACGTAATGCAAAAGCCACCATCCGCCACAGGTATATTCATTATCTTGTGGTAACAGTCTCGGTTGGAAAAGATAAATTCATATTCCTGAATAAGAGAACCGGGAGGGATATATGGAAAAACCTGTATGACTTCCCTTCTTTGGAATTTTCCTCGGACAACAAGGGCAGTTCTTTAAATGAGGATGATTTCAATAACCTGCTATGCTGCCCGACACCGAAATTTCAACAGGTTTCCGGGCCTTATATTCATCAGCTCACCCATCAGAAACTGCATGGCAGGTTTTATCATGTTCATTTCGACAAACCGGTGGAACTGCCGTATCTCCTTGTTCCACTGCACGAAATTCATCAATATCCCGTTCCAAGGCTGATTGATCACTATATGTTGCATCACATCCTGATGTTGAAGTAAAAGATACAAGTTACTCTTTGCGGTTCTCTGCGTTTTCTTTGCGGCACTTTGCGGTTTGATTTTTTAAACGCAGAGGACCGCAGAGTTTTTCGCAGAGAACCGCAAAGGATAAGATAAAAATTTGTCAGAAAAACTTGACTTCGGTAAAAAAATGTAGTATTATTGCAAAATCAATTTGATATCATATTGATATTGTAAAAACAACGAACAATGGAAAACGAAAAAGTTACCACAACCTCATCAGGATACAAAGCTGTCCTGGTTTTTATCGTGTTGCTTGGCCTTGGAATTTGCGGGATTTGGCTCTATCAGCCCAACGTTCTGGCCATCATATTTTCAATGCTTTGCTTTGCAGCAGCCATCCTGACCGTCATCGGCCTGATGGTGGTCAACCCCAATGAATCATCCGTCCTGGTTCTGTTCGGGGAGTACAAAGGGACCATCAAATCAAACGGTTTCTTCTGGGTCAACCCGTTTTATGTGAAAAAGAAAATTTCGCTTCGAGCACGCAACCTGAACCGCGAGCCGATCAAGGTGAATGATAAGCTCGGAAATCCCATTATGATCGGGTGTGTGCTGGTATGGCGGGTGCAGGACACCTTCAAAGCTGCCTTTGAAGTGGATGATTTTGCCCATTTTGTTGATATTCAAAGTGAATCGGCCACACGGAAACTCGCCGGACACTATGCATACGACAATTTCGATGATGAACAAAAGGAGATCACCCTGCGCGCCGGTGGAGAGGAAGTCCATCTTGCACTCGAAAGAGAACTTTCGGAACGGCTCACCATGGCAGGCATTGAGGTGCTGGAGGCCAGGATAAGCTACCTGGCTTATGCTTCAGAGATTGCCGGTGCCATGTTGCGCCGTCAGCAGGCAACAGCCGTGGTTGCTGCACGCACAAAGATCGTTGAAGGTGCCGTGAGCATGGTTGAACTCGCGCTTGACCACCTGAGCAAGAAGCACATCATTGAACTGGATGAAGATAAAAAGGCATCCATGGTCAGCAACCTGATGGTGGTTTTGTGTTCCGATAAAGATACAACGCCGGTGGTAAATACAGGAACATTGCATCAGTAGAGAAATTATGGCAGGTAAGAAAGTATTCATGCTCCGGGTCAATCCTGAAATTTATGAAGCTCTTGAAAAATGGGCGGCCGATGAGTTCCGTTCGGTGAATGGGCAGCTTGAATGGATCATCGGTTCAAAACTGAAGGAGCATCAGCGGACGCCAAAGCAAAAACCGGTTGTGGAGAAATAACTTATACTTCGACAAATTTTACCTGTAACACTTAAGCACGTTTAATAAACCAATGAAAACAGAATTTAAGGAGAAACAGCAATTTACCCAATGGTGGTTGTGGGTTATTATACTTGGAACCGGAGCAATACCCATAATCGGAATATACAAACAGATCATACTTGGTGAAAAATTCGGGGATAACCCGATGCCGGATATTGCGTTGTTCATTTTTGCCTTTTGTGTGTTTGCCCTCATCGCTTTGTTTTGGTTCATGCAGTTGAAAACGGAGATAGACCAGGACGAAATACGAATACACTTTTTCCCGTTCGTTAAAAAACGAATTTTCTGGAGAGATGTTAAACGTGCTGAAATCCTGGATTATGGATTTGTAGGAGGATGGGGAATCCGTTTGGGAACGAAATACGGAACGGTGTATAACACCAGTGGCCGGACCGGACTTGCCATCGAATTAAAAAACGGGAGGAAGTTCTGCATCGGAACCCAAAAAGGTTCAGAAATGAAAGTTATAGTTGAAAAATGTATAAAAATGACTAAATAGCCGGTTTTTAACGCTAAGAAATAAATCCAATGTTCGCACTTATAAGAAAGAGAAGAGCGTCGAAACTCAACCGCCCGCTGGTAAAGCCAGAAATGACACCCATCGACTGGTTGCTTGAAGGGCTTGCACTTCTGGGACTGATGTTCCTGGCCGGATATGTGATCTATCAATTCCCCGGGTTGCCTGATATTATTCCTTCACACTTCAATGGGGCGGGACAGCCTGATGATTACTCCCAAAAATCATCCATCCTGGCCCTCCCGGCAATCGGAACGTTCCTCTACTTCATGCTCACCCTGATCGCGCTGATCCCGCATCAGTTCAACTACACGATCACAATTACACCGGCCAATGCATTGAAGCAATACACCATTGCCATCAGGCTGGTGCGGTACCTCAAGGCCGCCATTATCTGGCTTTTCTTTTACATCAGTTTTGCGACAGTGAGGGTTGTCGCAAAAGAGGATTCAGGGCTCGGGCTATGGTTTCTTCCGATTACCCTGGGCGGGATCTTTATACCAATAATCATCTATGTGATCATGGCCTCAAGGCACAGGTAAAAAAATCCGCGAGAAATTTTTATCTGCTTTTACCTACTTTTGCAAAAAAAACACTTTCATGAATTTTATTGAAGAACTACGCTGGCGTGGAATGATCCATGACCTTACTCCGGGAACAGAGGAGCAATTACTCAAAGAGATGACTTCGGCCTACATCGGATATGACCCCACCAGCGATTCGCTGCACATCGGTAACCTCGCTTCGATCATGATGCTGGTGCATCTTCAGCGGGCAGGACATAAACCATTTGCACTTGTCGGCGGCGCTACCGGTATGATCGGCGATCCATCGGGAAAATCGGAAGAACGCAACCTCCTCGACGAAACTGTATTGCGATACAACCAGGACTGCATACAGAAACAACTTGAGAAGTTCCTCGATTTCAATTGCGGAGTAAATTCTGCAGAGATGGTCAACAACTACGACTGGATGAAGAGCTTTTCGTTCCTCAATTTCCTGCGCGAAGTTGGCAAGCACATCACCGTAAATTACATGATGGCCAAGGATTCTGTTAAAAAGCGGATGGATTCAGGGTCGGGACTCTCTTTTACCGAGTTTACCTACCAGCTGGTGCAGGGCTTCGATTACTGCTGGCTGTATGAGCACAAAAAGGTCAAGCTGCAGATGGGGGGATCTGATCAATGGGGGAACATCATGACCGGAACGGAACTGGTACGCCGGAAACTGGGTGGCGAAGCGTATGCCCTTACCTGTCCGCTCATTACCAAAGCCGATGGCGGGAAATTCGGAAAAACCGAATCCGGAAACGTATGGCTCGATCCGAAGAAAACATCCCCGTATAAATTCTACCAGTTCTGGCTTAACGCCAGCGATTCCGATGCATCGGAGTACATAAAAAAGTTCACCCTTCTTTCGAAAGAAGAGATTGAATCACTTCAGAAACAGCATGATGAAGCGCCTCATCTGAGGGTTTTACAAAAGGCGCTTGCCGAAGAGATCACCGTCCGCGTTCATTCCGCGGAGGATCTGCAGGCCGCAATCGAAGCGTCTGAAATCCTCTTTGGCAAAGGAACAGCCGAAATGCTCATGAAATTGTCGGAAGAGACCCTGCTTGCTGTTTTTGAAGGGGTGCCCCAAAGCGAAATCGCCAAAGATGAGATCGCAACATCAGTAAATATCGTTGAGTTTCTTGCTGATCTGACACAAATCTTTTCATCCAAAGGGGAGGCAAGGAGGATGCTGAAAGAGGGTGGAGTTCAGGTGAATAAGGCAAAAGTTGACGAATCATGCATGGTTGATTCTCAGACACTTTTAAACGGGAAATATATCCTGGTTCAGAAAGGGAAGAAAAACTATTACCTTGTGAAGGCCGTGTAACTGTAATGCCTTCATTGCGGGATCGCCTTAAAAGTGAAACCCGATCTGCATAAGGTATCGGAACCCCAAACTGAACAGGTCAAGTTTTCCATTCTGCTTAAATGACTTATTGATCACATAATCATCAATCATCGGGTATTTGGCTTTGATTTTATCATACAGGTCCTGGTTGATCTCTTTTAACTGCTCAAAGTCGATATTCCCGGTAAAATCAAGTCCCCCGCCATAATAGCTGACTGAAGGTCCGACAAGGACGAGGTCAAGGGTAAGCCGTTTCCAGAAAACAAACTGGTATCCCAATTCAAGACCACCATTGAATACATAAAAATTCGCCTTGACGGTGAATGCACTGTCGAGATTTCCGGCAACGTCCATATCGTTCTTAAACTTGTAGCCATAGAAACTCAGGTATGGTGCGAGGTACAATCCATCAGGGATGGGCCTTACATTGCGTTGCATCAGGTAAAATCGATATTCGAGGGCGAGGTTGATCCCGTATTTTTCCCTGCTGGTAATTGTGAAAATTTTGGCGATCGTATCCTTGGTAAGGCTTGGAAACTCAAGATAACCGATCGTGAGGGCGATGGACTGCCTTTTATTCAGAATCCGCTCATAGCTCAGGGTCAGGTTTTTATTGCTCCAGAGCATCATCGGGGTAGGGTTCCACTTGATGATATTTTTGTGGATGGGCTGTGGGATGGCCCTCAGAGAGTCTTTTTTTTGAGCTGTGAGCAAAACGGGTGCAAGTAACAGCAGGACGATTAAAAAAAGTGCAATTTTTTTCATATTGATCTGATTTTGAAAACACCTGCTTTGCGGTGTTTGTAAAGATAGATATTTTTGAAATATTCCAACTTTTTTCTGCTCAGGACTTTATTATTTTTTCCACGATTTCAACAGCATCCTTTACACAACTGTAACATGTAGTCCTGAACAGGTTGAGTTCTTCGATCTTCTTTAAATCTTCAGGATCGTTCATGTTGAGGCCCTGCAAAAGGTCTTTACAACTGACCGCACCATTGTGTTTTTTAAACTCCTCGAAGAATTCGTTTGTTTTCTTATAAGTGGTGAGTTTTTTGCTGATGTCATCGGTTTTTGCTCTTCCGTATTTTAATCCCAGCACCATGAGTGCCCCGGTGATGGCGCCGCATGTTAGCTGTCGTTTTCCCATGCCCCCGCCAAAGGCACATGAGATCTTCAGGCAATGATCATCCGACAGGCCAAAATCCTCGCTGAAAGAGGTCAGAACAGACTGGGAACAATTGAATCCCTGTGAGAACAGTGTTATTGCTTTTTCTGATTTTGTCATAGGATAAGGATAAAAATGTAATGCAAAGGTCGACATAGTTGATGACAACAGGGTCTTAACCGTGAAAAAAATATCATTCGGAAACGGGTATTGGTGCTAATAATTTCCTTACCGGAGCTGTGATTATGTAAATTTGCTACAGAAAAAACTGTGAAATGAGGATACTGGTGACTTACTGGTCGCAGACCGGCAACACGAAAAAGGTGGCGGAAGCAATTTTTGACACGCTGCCAGAAGAAAAATCGATGAAAACCATGGAGGAGGTTGAAAGCCTCGACGGATATGACCTGGTGTTCATTGGTTTTCCGGTGATGCAGTTTGGTCCTCCTCCGCCTGCCAGGAAATTCCTTGCTGCACATGCTGCCGGCAGAAAGATTGCCCTCTTTCTTACACACGCCATGCCTTCTGACAGCGACGATCTGCAGCAGCAGGAGATGCTGGTAAAAGAACTTGACAGGTGCCGCTCATTTTGTTCAAAAAGTGAAATTTCGGGCCTTTTTCACTGCCAGGGTGAACTTTCCGAAGAATCAGCCAATGAACTCATGGCCAGCAATATTCCGATGCTGATGGAATTCGCTGCAATGCGGCCGCAAACCATCGGGCATCCC
>CAYHGE010000085.1:0-1802 GCA_964355945.1 uncultured Draconibacterium sp. | reverse complement strand
TGGTAATAGCACGGATAGGTGGCAATGTGGATCTTGGTTGCCCAGTCGGGCTCGTTGCGTCCCTCGGGGCGTTTCATCATCTGGTACTTTTCCACCAGGTCCCACCACAATTTGTTGAGATCCTGGTCGGGATTTTTGTACATCTCTTTTTCAAACCGGTACATCACCTGTGCCCAGCGGCTGAAGACCAGTTGCTCGAGGCGGAGGGTCTTGAAGCAAGACTCGGCGATCTTCATCTTCTCTTCTTCGCTGATGCCTGCCATGTCTTTTAACCATTGAGGATTTGAAGAGAACCGGCCAAAGATCATCGCAATCGCCTCTGTCGTAAATGTATGGGCCGGATCACGGAGAATGAATGGCAGGGTGGTATCGATGTTTTTATCATATACGGCATGACCATATTCATGGAGCATGGTGTTCATCCAGTACTGGTTCGGCTTCACGTTGCAAAGCACCCGAACGTCGCCGGCATTGTCAATATCGGTGCAGAAAGCGTGCTGGTTCTTGCCGGGTTTTTCATACAGGTCGCTGTTTTTGAGCATGTCGTCGATGGGAAGGCCTATTCCTGCGAAATAATCAGCGGTGAGTGTCTCAAGATTCTTATCCTTGTAATATTTGTCGAGATCCACATCGTAAATCTTCGGAGCTTCCTGAAAAAACCGGTTCTGGTAATTCCACGGCCTCAGTTCGTCTGTACTTTTCAGGTTGTAATACTTGACGAAATAGGTGTCAATATCCCCCTTCACCTGTGCAAAAGCTTTTGCGGTAAGGCTGTCGAGCTCATCAAACAGTGTGCTTACCTCTCTCGGATCCTGGTCGCTGAGGGTCAGGCTCATTTCGTGATAGTTCTTAAAGCCAAGGTCTTTCGCCACTTCATTGCGCAACTTTACAAGCTTCTTCACATCCCCGGCAACCACAGTACCGATCTTTTTCTGGGCTTCCCAAACCTCCTGCTGGTATTTCACATCCTTTGAGCTGCTGAGTACCTCTTCCACATCATTGTCAGACATCTTTTTGCCCTTGACTTCTGTTCGGAAGTTCCCGTATTTCTGCTCAATCACCGTGCCCATTCGAACCATCGCGTTCAGTTTGCCGGTGTCGGCCTTTGCCATGAGAAAAGACCGGTAAAGTACATCGAGCTGGCGGTTCAGCAAACTGTCGGTGATCATTCCGGATACCTTGATCTCCTCCAGCTTTTTCAATGATTCCTTGTTGGAAAAGAGCGCCATGATTGCAAGGTTCAGATCCTCGGCTTTTTTGAAATCTTCCGGCTTGCCTGATATTGCTGCATCCCAGGAGGCCAGGGTTGTTTTCTTGTACAACGGGATCAGCACGGAATCGTGCCTGCGGATAAAGTCGGTCAGATCTTTCTTCATTTTTTCCTGTTTGGAGGCACAGCCTGTTCCCAGCAATACCGGGATAACCAGGGCAAATAACACATTTGTAGTTTTCATTTGGAACGAGATTTATATTAGCACACTTCGAAATTCAAAATTCGTTATTCAATATTCAATATTCAACTCCCCACGCCGACCCCTCTTTCCCATCCTTCACGGTGATTTTTAGATTCTGGAGTGCATCCCTGATCTGGTCTGACGTGCCCCAGTCTTTGGTTTCACGTGATTTCTGGCGTATGGCGAGGACAAGCTGCATCAGCCCGTCAAGCAACTCGCCCTGGTCATTCGATTTTTCATCTTTCAGCCCCAGGATTTCGAAAACAAATGTCTGGAAAAGATTTTTAAGTACCAGCAAATCCTCCGATTTCAGGGATGGTTTTTCAAGGCTTTCCGAATTGATGATCC
>CAYHGE010000084.1:0-15824 GCA_964355945.1 uncultured Draconibacterium sp. | reverse complement strand
ACAAATGCCGCTCCTGGCGTATGTGCGTATCCGCTTGTCCCTATAAAAAAAGCTACTACAACTGGAATAATGGCAAGTCTGAAAAATGTCTGCTATGTTATCCACGGCTGGAAACCGGACAAGCCCCGGCCTGCATGCATACTTGCGTTGGAAGAATCCGGTATCTCGGAGTGCTGCTATATGATGCCGACCGTATCAAAGAGATCGCATCATGTGATGAAAAGGACCTTGTTGCAAAACAAATGGAAATCTATCTCGATCCTTTTGATGAGAACGTCCGGCAAGCTGCCCGTGAAAATGGCATGGCGGAAAGCACACTTGATTCGGCAAAAAAATCACCTGTGTGGAAATTTTTGAAAGAATGGGGTATTGCCCTGCCGTTGCATCCCGAATACCGCACATTGCCAAACCTTTTCTATGTACCGCCCCTGCTCCCTGCCATTGCCGATACTTCCACCGGATCGTACGAAACAACAAGTGCTTCTCTATGGGGAGGTATTGAAAGCAGCAGGGTTCCGATGCAATATATGGCCAACCTTTTTACTGCCGGGGATACCGGGAAGATCAGGGAAGTATTGAAAAAGTTGATGGCAGTGAGGATTCACCGGCGCGGTGTTACCGTAGGCGACCTTCATGAAGATGAGTGCAAGCAAGCCTTTGCAGAAACAGGGCTTACCGCCGATGTGGCTGATGCCATTTTTCGCCTGACCTCACTTCCAAAATTCAACGAACGGTTTGTGATTCCGCCAGCGCATCGCGAAGAGGCTGCTGAATTATTGGAAAACACGGCAGATATCAAGGGGAATACCGGCTTTGGAACGCTCAACACACCTGAAAGAATCTAATTCAATTTTAATTTGTTATCTGTCAATCTTCAACCATGTTAACGAAATACCTCACTCTTGCCGGTTTGTTCGATTATCCTGATCATAAAACAGATGATGTGCTCCATGCAACCAGCGATATTCTGCTTGCAAGGTATCCAATGACAATTGATACCTTCCGACAGTTTCATAAAGCTATTCTTGGCATGGATCTGCATGGCCGGGAGGAGTACTTCATCAATACGTTCGAGGTAGAAGCCTTAATTTCCATGGACGTGGGGTATATCCTGTTCGGAGAAGACTACAAACGCGGAAATTTCCTTGCCATGATGCAACAAGAGCAAACGGAGGCGGGTAATGACCTGGGCAGCGAACTGGCCGATCATCTGCCAAATGTACTTCGCTTGCTCCCTTTGATGTCAGAACATGAGGTTGCTGAAGAACTTGCGTACAGCATAATACTCCCGGCCATCAGGGAAATATTAAAGAAATTTGAAAATACAGGTAATGTTTATCAATATGCCTTTGAAACGGTATTAAAAGTAATGGAAACGGATTTCTCAGAACTACCTTTTGAAGTTTACCAGGTAAAAGCGGATGCACAAAGTTGCGGTGGTGATGAATATGCCTGCGGAGCGGACTTTTTAACTGAAATTGGCAAACAAAAATTTTAATCACATGAGCGACATTTTTCTTCTTATCGCCTTACCATATGCAGCCCTGATCGTGATGCTGGTTGGGTCGGTTTATGTTTATGGAACACAGGCTTACAAAGTAACCTCCCTGTCGACACAGTTCCTTGAAAGCAGAGATCTCTTTTTTGGAGGGTTGTTTATGCATTGGGGAATTATAGCCCTTTTCTTTGGCCACCTCATCGCATTTCTGCTCCCCGCAAAGGTTATTGCATGGAATGGCAACCCGGTAAGGCTTGTTATTCTGGAATCGGCAGCACTGATCTTCGGAATATCCTTTTTTGCCGGAGTAGTTATCCTTGTTTTCCGTCGCTTTCGCAGCAAACGCCTCCACCGCGCCACAACCGACATGGATATTGTTGTCTACGTAGTCCTGCTCACCCAGGCAGTGACCGGGATATGGATTGCGCTTACATATCGCTGGGGTTCAGCCTGGTTTGCAGCAGTTCTCACTCCCTATATCCGATCTTTATTCTTGATGAACCCCGACCTGGCAGCGGTTTCGGCTATGCCACTGATCATTAAAATTCATATCTCAACTGCATTTCTGCTTATCGGACTGATTCCATTCAGCCGATTCATGCATTTTCTTGTCTTTCCTGTAAAATATTTCTGGCGCCCTTTCCAGGTGGTTATCTGGAACCGTGACCGGAAACTGATGAGAAACTCAACCGCAATAACACCTGAGGTGAAACCGAAGAATAACTGACATGAGTGAGGCGCGTAAATTTAACCCAACCATTTAAAATTAGCACAATGCAAGATAAAGTTACCTCAAAATCACACAGAATGTTGTTTTTCAACACTCTGGCCTTTACGGTTTGCTTCGCAGTCTGGACGTTTAACGGCGTGATGATTACCTTTCTCGTCGACAACGGGCTTTACAATTTTACCCTTGTCCAGATAGGCTGGCTGATCGGGATCCCTGTACTTACAGGATCAATTTTCCGGCTCCCGATGGGAATATTCACCGATAAATTTGGAGGTAAATGGGTTTTCGGACTGCTGCTGCTCTTTTGTGCCATTCCGATGTATCTCTTTTCACTGGCTGATAGTTTCTGGGGTTTTATGGCATGCAGTTTTGGGTTTGGAATGGCCGGTACCGGATTTGCTGTTGGCATTGCCAATACTTCAGTCTGGTATCCCAAGGAATGGCAGGGGAGGGCCCTTGGTATCTTTGGGGTAGGCAACGCCGGCGCAGCTGTTACGACGCTATTGGCACCTTCGCTTCTGAATTATTTTACCGGAGGGGCGGCAATGGATCATTGGAGAATTTTGCCGGTTATTTATGCTTCATCCCTGGTCATCATGGCAGTGTTGTTCCTTCTCTTTACTGAAAACAAGAAACATCATGTTCAGGGACAAACGATGAAGGAACTGCTTCAGCCATTGAAAAGTGTGATGGTCTGGCGTTTCGGACTTTACTATTTCCTTGTCTTTGGCGGGTTTGTCGCTATTTCACAATGGCTTGTGCCCTATTTCGTAAACGTCTATGGAGCATCACTTGTGGTGGCAGGTTTGATGGCCTCATTATTCAGCTTACCTTCCGGAGTTATCCGCGCACTTGGGGGCTGGATGGCCGACATGTGGGGTGCAAGGAATGTAATGTTGTGGGTATTCGGTATCTCCATTGCTGCATGTTTCCTGTTGATGGTTCCGAGAATGGAGATTTTTTCACCGGGTAAGGCAGTCGTGGCTACAAAAAAAGGAACAATCAGCGCGGTATCTGATACCCTGATCATGGTGGATGCTAAATCCTACCCGGTAATCCACAAACATGAAACGGTTGCAAACCTGGATGAATCGGGTTTACTTATTTTACCGACAAAAGATTCCTGGCAGAATCCAGTGGTAAAAGTTGGTGACCAGGTAAAAAAGAAGCAGATGCTCGCCAGGGGCATCACCAAGATCTACTTTCAGGCCAACATGTGGATATTCGCCATTCTTGTATTTATCGTGGGAATTGCCTGGGGTATTGGCAAAGCCGGAGTTTATCGGTTCATTCCCGATTATTTCCCTGACCAGGTTGGTGTTGTTGGAGGAATGGTAGGTGTGATTGGAGGCCTGGGAGGATTCTTCTGCCCGATTATTTTTGGGTATTTACTGGAGTGGACTGGTTTATGGACCAGTTCCTGGATGCTCTTGTTCCTCCTTTCTGTGATTTGCCTGTGGTGGATGCGTTCTGTCATTGCCAACATGATGAAGCGGGCAGCGCCTGAATTTTCAAATCACCTAGACCATAAAGTTCAGAGTACCCATAAAAATAACTAAAATGAGATCAGGAACTATTGAAAATTGGAATCCGGAGGATCCGGGTTTCTGGGAAAAAACAGGAAAGAAAATTGCCAGCCGCAACTTGTGGATTTCGATACCCGCATTACTGTTGGCCTTCTCGGTCTGGATGATGTGGAGCATTATCATCGTACAGATGGAACGGCTGGGCTTCAGGTTCAGCAGCGATCCTGATGTGAACAAGGCTATGCTTTATTCATTACCTGCAATTGCAGGACTTGCAGGAGCCACACTTCGCATTCCCAACTCTTTTCTCATTGCCATAGGAGGCGGACGAAATGTAATCTTCATCAATACCCTGATCCTGTTAATCCCTTCAATCGGAGCGGGTCTGGCCCTTCAGGATATCCAAACACCTTACCTCTGGTTTGCATTTTTCGCGGCAACTTCCGGTTTTGGTGGCGGAAATTTTGCCTCGTCCATGTCGAACATTAACCATTTCTTTCCGAAGAAGATGGCAGGTACGGCGCTGGGTTTGAATGCAGGGCTTGGAAATCTCGGAGTGAGTGTAATGCAATGGCTATTACCGGTAACCATGGGGTTTGCCTTGTTTGGCTCGCTGGGAGGAGATGGAATTCTAAAACCTCAGGGTACAGGTGGTCAGACAACAGCAGTGTTTGTCTTTATCCAGAACTGTGGCTGGACCTGGGTGCCCCTGCTTGTTATTGTTACACTGGCTGCATGGTTTGGCATGAACAACCTGAAATCGGGGTCTCCTTACCTGAAATCGGATATGCAGGGGATGTTGAGGTCGCTTTACCTGATTTCCCTGGGGGTGGTGGCTACAGGACTGGGGGCATACATGCTCATCTTCCTGAAATTGAGCATGTGGGTCGTCTTACCGGTAACCATTATCGTTACCCTGGCGTTACTTAAATTCCTTGCTCCCGGGCAAATTAAAAGCAGCCTTGATAACCAGTTCAAAATCTTCAGCAACAAGCACAATTGGATCATGACCATCCTGTATGTGATGACCTTCGGATCATTTATCGGGTTTGCCGGCGCCTTCCCAAAACTGATTCAGGATGTTTTTGGATACCTGCCTGGCGGGGAGGTGAACCCCAATGCACCCAATCCCATGGCCTGGGCGTGGATCGGACCGTTTCTGGGGGCTGTAATCCGTCCTGTTGGTGGCTGGCTCTCCGATAAAATCGATAGCGGTTCAAAAGTGACTCAATGGTCAACCCTGTTGCAAATTGTAGCTGCCTCCGGTGTTGCCTGGTTTATCATCCAGGCCAGACAGAGTCCATCGCCCGAAGCCTACTGGATGCCATTTTTTATCTCATTCCTGCTTCTTTTTATCGGAGCCGGACTTGGTAACGGATCAACATTCAGGAGCATTCCGTATATCTTCAGCAAGGAACTTGCCGGCCCGGTACTTGGATGGACGTCTGCCATTGCAGCGTATGGTGCATTCATTATCCCGAAAGTATTTGGTCAGCAGATCCAGCATAAAACACCCGAGTATGCAATGTACGGATTTACCGTTTATTACATTATTTGTCTCGGGTTAAACTGGTGGTATTACGACCGGAAAAATTCAGGAATTAAATGTTGAATAGAATGGATTATAAAGAGAATTACGATAAGGTGGCGTCCGACCTCCTTCGGCCCATTTATGTCACCCGGTCATTTAAAAGGTGGTTTGCATTCCTTGTTGTTGGTTTGGCTATCAGCATTTTTGCCTATTCTCTTCAGATAAAACTGGGATTGGGTGTTACAGGATTGCGAGACGTTACAACCTGGGGAATGTATATCAGCAACTTTGTCTTTTTTGTTGCTACCAGCCTGGTGGGAATGCTTATCACGGCAGTACTTGGGTTGCTTGGTATTAAGTGGGCTGCACCACTTACCCGTATTGCCGAGATTATTGCACTGGCTTTTGCAGCAGTAGCGGGCCTGGTGATTATCATTGACATGGGACGTCCAGACCGGTTGCTGAATGTCTTTATTTACGGGCGTTTTCAATCGCCCATCCTTTGGGATCTCACGGTTGTCATTACCTATACCATCATCAGCGCGCTACTGCTCTATCTTCCCCTGATCCCGGACCTGAAAATATGCGCTGAACGGTTGGAGAAAGCGCATCCGCTGCAAAGAAAGCTTTATCAAATTCTTTCCCTTGGTTGGAATAATCATCCTGAGCAGGTGAAAATTATTCGGCGTGGAATCAGGATACTGTCAATCCTGATTATTCCCATTGCACTTGCCATCCATACGGTCACATCATGGCTCTTTGCTGTAACTATGCGACCGGGATGGGACAGTACGATTTTCGGGCCCTATTTTGTAAGTGGTGCTTTTGTTTCTGGGACTTCAGCCGTGATCCTGGCGATGTATTTTTTCAGGAAAAACTATAATCTTAAGAGTTATATCACCGATTTTCATTTTGATAAAATGTCCAAACTCCTGGTACTTGTTTCATTGGTATACCTTTATTTTAACATCAACGAATTCCTCGTTCCCGGTTATAAGCTTAAGAAATTTGATGCAATACACCTGGAAGCCTTGTTTAGCGGACACTATACATGGCTGTTCTGGGGAACACAGATCCTCGGGTTGATCCTTCCGATCATCTTCCTGCTGTTCCGTTTCTTTCGAAAACCAGCCTCCGTCTTTGTCATTGCCATATTTGTACTCGCAGGTTCCTGGCTAAAGCGATACCTCATCGTCGTGCCCACCATGGAACATCCATTCCTTCCGGTTCAGCACCTTCCGCCTTCATTTGTAACATATACACCTACCCTTATAGAGATTACAATCACAATGGGAACCATTTTTCTTGCGTTAATCATCATCACGGTGCTATCCAAGTTTCTGCCAATCATCCCTATATGGGAAATGATACACAGCGGGGACCATGATAAAAAAGAATGATTTTTTGATATACTTTTGCAGGTAAATATCGATGTTGAAATGTCTGAACCTCAATACTCTAACCGACAACTGCAGATTATCAATGCAGCCATCAAGCTGATGGGGAAGGGAGGTATCCAACAGCTAACAACTAAAAACCTTGCACTTGAAGTTGGGGTAACAGAGCCAGCCCTTTACCGTCATTTTTCCAATAAAACTGACCTGATCCTGCAGGTGCTTGAATACCTTAAATCGAGGATCATGCAGGAATCATCCGCCTACTATTTAAAGGTTATCAACGAAGGACAGGATTCCGGTGATTTCCGAAGGGATGTAGCTGCCGAACGCATCGCCTTCATGGTTATGGGCAGCATGCGTTTTTGCGTGATTCAATGGCATCTGTCAGGTAATTCCTACGACCTGGTTCCTAAGGGCAAAGATCTCCTCAGCACGTTTTTTACACTCCTGAAGAAATAAGAGTACTTTTCTAATCAAGTATCTCTTTTCCTGATAGATTATGAAAGTTGAAATCATAAAATATCAACCGTCAGAAAATAAATTTTCGACCTTAATTGTTAATTGTTTCACATTAAAAATATTTAAATATCTTTGCGGAAAATTAATTGCGACAAAAAGGTAGCATATTATGATACTCAAAAGAACTACTGAATACGCTCTGAGTGTATTGAGTTTTATGGCAACCCGGAACCTGGAGATGTATCCGGCTGAATTGCTCCACAGGGAGTTGAATATCCCACACCAATACTTACGGCGTCTATTAACCGATTTGTCAAGAAAAGGCTTTATAATGAGCATACGTGGCAGAAATGGCGGGTTTGTATTCGCCCGGGACAGGTCGACCATCAATTTCGCTCAGGTAATCGATGCCATGGAAGGGGAGGAGGCCATGAATACCTGCCTGCTTGGTTTCACGGCTTGTGTTGTCGATCATCCCTGCGTGATGCATGAGCCATGGACTGAGGCCAGGCTGAAGATGCTTGAGACCCTGACAAAGACAACACTTGCCGATCTGAACGAAAAATACAATAAAGATATCACGGCCGGTAGCCAGTGACCTGTCACCTGTCACCTGTCACCTGTCACCTGTCACCTGTCACGAAATAAAACCTGATCACTAAATTATCATTTTCACTCACTTAAAACATCAATTATGATCGACTCAACTGTTGTGTTAAACGGCCAGACGCTGGCCTACACGTGTTACTGCTTTGCAATCCTGCTGGTTATGGGTTGGTTTGGCTACAAAATCACCCGTCCCGGAAAGGATAACAAGATCGCGAATTCACTCTTCTATTCCTTCACTGGTATGCTCGTTGTGCTGGGTATCTCCCTGCACATCATAACATTCAACACCATCCCATGGGCCCCCATGGATTTGAACCGTGCCGACATCAAAGCCGACAAGGTTTTCAACATCACGGTTGAAAAGCACAAATTCACACTGCCCGAGGCAACGCTGAACATCAATTGCAACGAGAAGGTTCTCTTTTCAGTAACTTCCAACGATTTAACTTATGGTTTCGGACTTTTCCGCCAGGACAATTCCATGATGTTCCAGATGCAGGTCGTTCCGGGGCATCCGAACGATATTTTATGGCAATTCGACAGAGCCGGGATTTACACGATCCGGTCAACGGAGTATTCAGGTCCTGACGGATGGAACATCGTTCTGAAGGATGCTGTCGTAGTTTCATGTAACACGGCAACCACCAATTAATCAAGCGGATATAAACTATTAAAATATTTCTATATGAACTTTTTACAAACATTAATGAATGGTGAACAGGGTTTGTTTAAATCCGAAAACCTCACGCCAATGCAAAAACTTACCCTCCGTTTTGTCGTAGTCGGATTGGTGTATTATGCTTTTGCCGCTATTGAAGGAATGGTTATGCGTATGTATGAAATCCAACCCATTCCACAAATTTCAACAAACCAGTTTTTTGCGATTATGACCGCCCATCCACTGGTTGGAATTTTTGGCTCCACGTATTCCATCGTTTTTGGAGCCTTCCTCTTCCTGGTTCCATTTCTTATGAAAAAACCCTTGTGGAGCATTAAACTTGGAAACTGGAATATGTGGCTCATCGCCATTGGCACTTTCGTTTTCTGGTTCTCGGGCTTTTTAACGCATTATGCGCCGCTGTATACCCTGTATTGGCCATTGCCGGTTGATTTCACCCAATTCAGTGTTATCGGAGGAATCTTTTTCATCCTTGGAATTGCCCTGGTTATGCTTGGTACTGTCTTTTTTGTCATCAATATTTTCGCAACCATCACCTACACTCCTGATGGATGGGAAAAGCAACCAAGTGGTGCATTACTCGCTTCAGCTCTTGGTGTTAGCGGGATGAAGAATCTATTCTCCAGGAATAAAAAAGAGCACATTGTGCCACTTCCTGTCGCTGCCATTGCCCGTGGCACTGTGGATGTTGCCCTGAATGCCGGGATCATCCTGTTTACAGGCGTTCTCATCCTGGTATACATGGTATTTAACCTGTTTGGGGAGAGCCTTAAAGATACTTCCATTGATGCCCTGCTCTATAAAAATTGGTTCTGGTGGGGGCTTGACCTCGTTGCAGACGGGCTTGTCCTGATTTTTGTGGCCGGTACCTGGTATTTGCTTGCCACCCTGATCACAGGTAAAAAACTATTTATGGAAAATATTGCGCGTACAGCCTTGTTGGTTGAGCTGGTGGTTTCCTGGACTGTTTGGTCCCATCACCTCCTTTCAGATCAGGCGCAACCGGGGTTTCTGAAAGTCCTCTCCGGCGAAATGGTGACTGCATTGGAGCTGATAACCCAGGGCCTGGCTTTTTTCATCACACTGGCCACCTTGTGGAGTGCCCGTCCGCTGAAAATGACAAATCCGCTGAAATTTTTGCTAGGGGGTCTGCTCGGCTTTGCTCTTGCTGTTCCTGCCGGAATCATGCAGGCTGACATTGGCCTTAACAGGATTCTTCACAATACCCAATGGGTTATCGGACCACACGTGCATGTAGCTGTTCTTGTCGGGCTCGCCATGACACTTTATTCTGCGATCTATATTCTGTTTCCCATCCTGACCAATGGCGCACAATTATACAGCCAGAAACTGGCAAATTTCCATTTCTGGGGTCAGCTCATTGGCGGCATCGGCATGGGAGCCTTCATGGGTATGGCCGGTTTGCATGGGATGCTCCGCCGTTCCTTATACATTAATGGTGAATTCAACACGTACATGGTTTTAGCGGCCTTGTGTGGTGGATTATTGCTGCTCGCCTTCCTTGCCTTCTTCTTCAACATTGTAATGAGTGTGGGAATCAATGGCGTTATCGGAATTTTCATGCCCACTAAGCTTAAAACCAAAGACTTACTGCCGACCAAAGCATAACAAGTTCCCGGTTATAGAAAAAGCTGCCTCAGAATAACAGGGGTGGCTTTTTTTTATTGTAAATTTGCCGGTCTGATCTTATGTCAGAAAGTAAAATGCAACTATAGCTAATTGTAACCTGGTTTATTTTTTATGCGATTCAGAATCATAGTTCTAGCCAAGCAGGTACCCGATACAAGGAATGTTGGCAAGGATGCCATGAAAGCCGATGGCACTGTCAACAGGGCAGCCTTGTCTGCCATTTTCAACCCTGAAGATCTTCACGCGCTCGAGCAGGCCCTGAGCATCAAAGATAAAATTCCTTATGCTGAGGTGATCCTGTTAACCATGGGCCCCACCCGTGCTGCCGAGATCATACGCGAAGCAATGTACCGTGGTGCTGATCAGGGTTTTCTGATCACTGATCGCAAGTTTGCCGGATCGGACACCCTGGCCACATCGTATGCGTTATCGCTGGCAGTGAAAAAATTGGCCCCCTACCACCTGGTAATTTCAGGGCGTCAGGCCATTGATGGCGACACGGCGCAGGTTGGCCCGCAGACAGCCGAGAAACTTGGTATTCCGCAAATAACTTATGCAGAAGAGATACTTTCACTCGATGCCAAAAAGATCATCGTTAAGCGCAGGCTCGAAAGGGGAGTGGAAGTGGTGAACTCGACCCTGCCGGCACTCATTACAGTGCACAGTTCTGCTCCTCCCTGCCGTCAGCGTATTGGTAAACTTCTGATGAAATACAAACATGCCCGCACCGTGACCGAACTTCAGAATGAAACCAAGGACTACACTGAACTCTATAACGAACGACCCTACCTGCTCATTGAGGAGTGGTCGGCCGAAGACCTGAAAGCCGATACCGAAAACCTCGGATTGTCGGGTTCCCCAACAAAGGTGAAAAAAATTGAAAATGTGGTATTTCAGCACAAAGAATCGAAAATCCTCAGCAACTCCGACAAGGATATCGAAAAACTCATGCAAACGCTCATCAGCAGCCACATCATCGGGTAGTAAAACAGAATAATAACAGAAAATCATAATCCTGTGAACAATATATTTGTTTATTGCGAAGTAACTGAAGAACGGTCAATTGCCGATGTTAGCCTTGAGCTGCTGTCGAAAGGCAGGAAATTGGCTGACGTTCTGAAAGTTAAACTTGAGGCTGTCGTGCTCGGGCACAAGGTCACAAAACTGGAAGCCCTGCTTTACCCGTTTGGCGTTGATGCCATTCATTTCGCCGACGATGAAAAGTTGTTCCCGTACACAACTCTTCCGCATGCAACTGTCATTATTGACCTCTTCAAAAAAGAAAAGCCGGAAATTGTCCTTTTCGGAGCCACCAGCATTGGTCGCGACCTTGCACCAAGGGTGGCATCGGCGCTCCGCTGCGGTTTGACAGCCGACTGCACCAGTCTTGAAATTGGCGACCATTTTGAAAACAAAACCCAAACAGAATACCGGAACCTTCTTTACCAGATCAGGCCTGCATTTGGTGGAAATATCATTGCCACGATCATTAACCCGGAAACAAGGCCACAGATGGCGACTGTGCGTGAGGGTGTGATGAAAAAGGAAGTGTACTCTGTGAAATACAAGGGGAAACTCAATAAAATAGATGTCAAGGGCATCCTGAAGGACGACGACTTTGCCGTTACCATCATCGAGCGCCATTTAGAGAAGAGCAGGATCGACATCAAGAATTCCCAGGTGATTATTGCCGGAGGATACGGGGTAGGCTCGAAACAGAATTTTCAACTGCTTTTCGACCTGGCCGAAATCCTGGGTGCCCAGGTAGGCGCTTCGCGTGCAGCCGTGGATGCAGGGTTTGTAGAACACGAGCGGCAGGTAGGGCAGACAGGAGTCACTGTAAGGCCTAAACTCTACATTGCCTGTGGTATTTCCGGAGCTGTGCAACATCGTGCCGGCATGGACCAGTCGGCCCAGATCATTTCGATAAACACAGATATCAATGCCCCGATTAACCAGATCGCCGATTACACCATCACCGGGAGTGTAGCCGATGTAATTCCCAGGATGATCAAGTATTACAAGAAAAATTCGAAGTAAAAACATCATGGAAAATTTCTATACCGACAATCCTCATCTCAGGTTTCACCTTACCCATCCTTTGATGGCCAGGATCGTGAAACTGAAAGAGTCAGATTATACCCAGAAAGACAAATACGATTTTGCCCCGCTTGATTACGAAGATGCTATCGACAGCTACGACAAAATAATGGCGATCATCGGAGAGATCAGTGGTGAGATCATTGCACCAAATGCCGAATCCGTTGACAAGGAGGGGGCTCAGCTGGAGAACAACGAGGTGAAGTACGCCCGTGGCACCCGGCAGAACTATGACGCATTGGTAAAGGCCGGACTTGTTGGGTTTTCGCTTCCCCGTGAGTATGAAGGGTTGAATATGCCCAATGTTCCGTATGTTATGTCGGGTGAAATCGTTTCACGTGCCGATGCTGGTTTTGCAAATATCTGGGGATTGCAGGACTGTGCAGAAACGATTCTCGAGTTTGCATCCGATGAGCTAAAGGCCGAATTTCTGCCTCGTTTCAACAAAGGCGCCACAGCCGCCATGGATTTAACCGAACCCGATGCAGGGTCTGATCTTCAGGCGGTGCAATTGAAAGCTACCTATGATATTCACAAGCACCGCTGGTTACTCGATGGTGTGAAGCGTTTTATTACCAACGGCGATGCTGATATTTCTCTGGTACTCGCACGCTCGGAAGAAGGAACCTCCGATGCACGCGGACTGTCACTGTTCGTGTATGACCGGAAGGATAAAGCAGTTACAGTCCGGCGAATTGAAAATAAACTCGGAATCAAGGGATCTCCAACGTGTGAACTGGTATTCCGCAATGCACCTGCAAAACTCATTGGCGATACCAAACTCGGACTAATCAAGTATGTGATGTCGCTGATGAACTCAGCCCGTCTCGGTGTTGGTTCACAGTCAGTCGGTCTTGCCGAGGCTGCTTATCGTGAAGCATACAAATATGCAACAGAGCGTGAACAGTTTGGAAAATCGATTATCAAGTACCCGGCCATATACGAGATGCTCACAAACATGAAGGTGAAGATTGACGGAATGCGATCACTGCTATATGAAACGGCACGTTATGTCGATTTATACAAATGCTGGAATTTCGCTTCCCGGGAGCGCAAACTTGAGGCTGAAGAGCGTCAGGAGGCCAAACACTTCCAGAAGCTTGCCGACATGTTCACCCCGCTCCTGAAACTATATTCGAGTGAGGCCTGCAACCAGATCGCCTACGATGCCATCCAGATTTTCGGAGGTACCGGCTATATGAAAGACTTTCCGATCGAAAGGATATACCGCGATGCACGCATCACAACGATTTATGAAGGAACCTCACAGTTGCAGGTAGTGGCTGCAATCCGTTATGTCGGCAATGGGGGCTACCTTTCAGCGATGCGCGAAAAAGCGGCTCTTCCGGTTAAACGTGAACTGGAATACCTGAAAAGTTCGCTTGAAAAAATGACCGACCAGTTTGCCAGGACTGTCGAGAAAATAAACGAGTATAACGACACTGAATATTTCGATTTTCACTCACGCAGGCTGGTCGAGATGGCAGCAAACATCCTGATTGGTTACTTGTTGCTGTACGATGCAAACCGCAGCGATGAATATACCATGAGTGCAGATATCTTTATTCGCAAAGGCCGCGCGGAGAATGTCGGGACGGTAAGTTTTATCAATAACTGCCATCCGAAAGAGGTAAACGACTATAAACTTTAGCTGTTACCCTTATCAGAATTACCTTTAAGACCTGGTACGGGACCCTGTAAAATGGAAAATAAAAATCTATATACGGGTATCATTCTTGCAGGTGGAAAAGGTGCCAGGCTCGGTATGGACAAAGGTCTGATCATGTTTCGGGGAAGGAAACTGACCGAATATGCCATCAATATCCTTTCGCCTTTTTGCCATGAGATTATTATCAGTTCGAATAATCCGGATTATAAAATATTCCCCCACCGCATCGTACCTGACCTCGCAGCAGGGAATGGGCCGATGATGGGGATATACTCATCTCTGAAAGTTTCAATGACCAACGCAAACCTGGTTCTTGCTGTTGACAATGTTTTTGTTACCGGTTCATTTTATGCCTATCTGCTTTCAAAGGATTTATCTGAGCACAAGGTTGCAGTTCCTTTTTTGCAAAGTAAGTATTTCGAACCGCTTGTTGGTTATTATTCAACGGAATGCATTCCTGTGATGGAACAAATGATGCAAGAGAAGAACTATAAATTACCGGATCTTTTTATAAGAGTGCCAGTCAGGAAACTTATGGTAGAGCAGGACTTTCATGGTTTTCACCCGACCTTCTTTAAAAGCATGAACCTTCCGGAAGATCTTTTGTCATTAGGTGCATCCATATCTGACCAGTCGCTGCCAGATTCCAATGTTGGCAGGTGATCCAGGAATTGGCTGTATTGAGAATCATACTGCAATCAGCTGCCCGTTTTACTGCCATTTTTTCTCATCTAAGTACCAAACAATGATAGCAATTGCATTAAAGCCTGATGTAAAGAAATCAAATTGGGATTTATAGACTAAATTTGTACAATTCAGGTGTGAAAAAACCTAACCTAAAATCTATGAATTATGAGATCATTTTCTTTATTTATTCTGGTCACGGTAATATGTCTTTCATTTACCGGTTGTAAGGAAAAGAAGGAATCCACAGCCATTGTTCCGGGGTACAACAAAGTTGAACTTACTTCTTTGATTCCGGTAATGGAACGTGCATATGACTCCGCCGACATAGGCGGTTTTAAAACTCCCGAACCAGAGGGAATCAAAATAGTTTTCCGTTCAAAGATTTCTCCTCTGATGAACCGTTTTGATGTATGGAATACCCTTGATAACAAAGTAGTTATTGCTATCAGGGGCTCGATTGTGGACCCCGGAGGCCTGAGTTTTACGGCTGCATTTTACAGTCCGATGGTCCCGGCAATTGGAAAGATAAAGATATCTGAGACTAAAACTTTTGATTATAAATTAGCCGAACTGCCGGGAGCAGCAGTACATCTGGGAATGTTGCTTGGTCTTGCACACATCTCTGATGAACTCGTGAGCCAGATCAAAGAACAGTATGGTAATGGCATCCGGGATTTTATCCTTTTGGGTCACAGTCAGGGAAGTGGTATCGGGTTTCTTGCCACATCCTATATCCGATATTTGCAAAAAGATGGCAAACTGCCAACCGACTTTCGTTTAAAAACGTACTTAATTGCGGCGCCTAAGACCGGTAATCTCCAGTATGCTTATGATTATCAGAAAATTAATAATGGCGGATGGGCGATGGCGGTAAACAATGTTCTGGACTGGGTTCCCTGTATTGGAATCACATTTCAGACCGCTGTTGATTTCCCTGAAATCAGCCCGTTTTATGATATGAAAGGTTTTATGGCCAGTATTAATTTCCCCGCCGGTCCGAAATTTGATGCAACCTATACCCGGTTTTTAGCTGCAGGACCAGCCATGATCAAAGAAATACTGATGATTATCCATGAAAATATTTACCCGAGGGTAATTAAAGCCATGCCCGGATATGTTGAGCCTGATTTATTGGGAACTTTTGATTTCGAGCGTTCCGGTGACCAGGTTCCCTTATTCCCGGATGCTGAATATTACAAAGTCTTCCCTCAGGATACGGTACATTTCCAGGCATGGGAAAACCATTCGGTATATCCGTATTATCTTCTTGTAAAGAGCAACTATTAGCA
>CAYHGE010000083.1:0-16535 GCA_964355945.1 uncultured Draconibacterium sp. | reverse complement strand
CAATCCTGGACAGGTTGCTTTTTAAGTGCGAAGTTGTGAAATTATCCGGTAAATCGTACCGGCTGGAAAACAGAAAAACGATCTTTGAAAATATCGTTCTTTAATATTTTGTTTCTTTGCAAATCGGAAATTAACGATGCAGATTTACTTGCATTCTTATTTACCGAAAATCTGCATTTGTAATTACCGCTTACAATTGTTTAGTTCAATATAAAAATGAATTATCTGACATTGTTTGGTTTTATTTACAAAAAACAACAATAAACTGATCTTATGAATAAATGGTATCTGATTTCAACCGTTCTGGCACTGTTAATGGCCTTCGGAGTATTGACAAGTTTCGTAATTCAGCCGGAATCCGGTAAGGGGAAATATCTGGTGATGAGGATTTATGAGAATTTTACCGTCACCTCCTCCAAAATTATCATAAACTATCCCGACAGTACCTTTGAGGTGATTCCCCTGGAGCCGTTTAAATACAATGACAACTATCTGGTGAAAAATGGCCAGACACTCACCCGTACACTGAATCAGCTTAATGACAAGGGCTACAGGATTGTGACTTCAATCGCCGATGGCAAGCCAACTTCCAACCGGAGCATGATGATCACAACCATCATCATGTCATCCCAGCAATAGTTGGATTGTTTATCGATATCATTTGTACCGCTTAAAGAATACCCCAAACAGGAAGATCATGCCAATATAAATGGCGGTTGCTGTAACAGAAATATCCGGACGAAAGGTCTGAAAGGCTGCAATAATGATGCAGCTTAAGCCCAGAATATAGTACCCTGTTTTTCTTAATCTCCACAACAATACAACGCCTGCAAAACCAAGGGTGTGTAGTAACAATGCTCCGGCAAAAAACAATCGGACTTCTGATTTAGAAAATATAGCCTCCGGGGTGTAAATCCCGAAGACACCTGAGATAGCTGATGCATTGTAAAGCCCGGCCAGGAAAAGAAAACTTAAAAGGCCAAAATAGACAAATGAAAAGATACACAAAACAGAGAGTAAAACCGGCCGGGGTTTTAGGATGGTCTCTGTCCTGGTTTCTTCCGGGAGTTTTTCTTCGTCGTTCACGATGACATAAATTTCAGGTTCGTACTGTAAAGCAGGACAAACAACCCGGAGAAGAGAAGCTCCGGAAGGCCCGGACTGGCCAGGTGCATGAAGTACATGGGGGCGATAACCAGCAGGATCTGGGAGATGGTATAAACATGGAAACCGATTTTTTTCAGATTAAGCATCAGAATGGCACCCGCAAGCGAGCCTGCATAAAAAATGGCAGTAACCAGAAAAAAAAGTGGTTTGGTTTCAAGAAGGAGTTCAATGCCGGGGATGCTGAATTTCGTTGCAAATTCCTGTGCAACTTCAACAAAAATATCATAGAATGCGGCAATTACCAGGCTTGAAAACAAATTCATCCCGCTGCCGATAAAGGTGAGGATGCATAGCACGGTCAACATGGTTGGCCGCTGCGGTGTCGTTTCGGGCAATGACCCGGGGGTAAGTTCTTCCATTTATTAAACGTTGAATTTTAGATCAAATAAAAAAGTTCTCGCAGATTTTCGCAGATTTGTAACGCAGATTAACGCAGATTTTGAGTATTGGTGAATTTGGTTCTGCGAAAATCAGCGCATTTTTCAGCGAAAATCAGCGAGAACTATTTTTTTACTCCAGGTTCCCGACAGTTTTCTCAACCTCAGTCAGGATTTCGCATGATTTTACCAATGCTTTCATCGCATTGTGATCAGTATAAAGGGGGCGGTCCACTTCAAGAAAGTCAACATATTTCCTGATGACCTCTTTTGCCCTGGAAACGCCCTTTCCAAATGCATATTCCCTGAAATCAAGTGCCTGTGCAGCAGCCATGAATTCAATTCCGAGAATGCCATAAGCATTGTCAAGTATCTGGAAATTTTTCAGCGCGGTATTCATCCCCATGGATACAAAATCCTCCTGATCGGCTGCGGCAGGGATCGATTGAATGCAGGCAGGGGCTGAAAGAATGCGTTGTTCCACGATTTGCATGTCGGCGGTGTACTGGCTTAGCATGAGTCCGCTGAACATCCCTGCACCTTTGGTCAGGAATGCAGGCAGCCCGACGCTCAGGGCCGGGTTGTTCAACCGGTTCATGCGGCGTTCGCTCATTACACTCACCATGGTAACGACATAGCCGGCCATATCCATGGGCACCGAAACCGGTGATCCCTGGAAATTGGCACCTGAAAGCTGCATGTCTTCATCCGGAAAGAAAATTGGGTTATCCCCAACACCATTCAATTCAATTTCAACCTGCGAGCGGGCATACGCCAACGCATCATGCGCTGCCCCGATCACCTGAGGGGTTGAACGCATGGAGTAAGCATCCTGAACTTTGCATTTAACTTTTCCTTCAGCCAGGTCACCACCGGTGACACATTTTAAAATGGCTGCCGCACTGCGGACCGCACCTTTAAATCCACGGATTTCATGAAGTTTCGGGCTGTATGGACGCATGTTGGCTTTCATCTCCTCCAGCGACATGGAAGCAGCTATTTCAGCCTGTTTCATCCAGTTGTTGGCGTCGAACAGGAACAGTGCACTCATGGCAGTGAGAACATTGGAACCATTGATGGTGGCCAGTCCGTCGCGTGCCTGCAAGCCGGGAACAGGGATTCCTGCTGCATCCAGGGCTTCTTTGCCCGACATCAGGGTTCCCTGGTAATAGGCCTGTCCTTCGCCCATCATCAGCAAAGCAATCTGCGACATTGGGGCGAGGTCGCCGCATGCTCCAACAGATCCCTTCTGGCAAACCATGGGGGTGACACCTTTGTTCAGCATGTCAACGAGGGTCTGCGTGATTTCCAGGCGTGACCCCGAATTCCCGTGTGCATGAACATTGATCCTCCCCAGCATGGCACCGCGAACCCAGTCGAGAGGCATCGGGTCGCCAATGCCGGCTGCATGATTGTATATGAGGTACTTCTGGAAATCTTTAACCTGATCGTCGTTCAATACCATCTCTGAAAATTCTCCGATTCCGGTATTGACCCCATACATGATCTCATGGGCAAGAATTTTGCGTTCGAGCATGGCCCGGCATTTATGAATCCGCTCAATCGCAGCAGCATCCAGTGCTACTTTTTCATTGTGGCGTGCAACTCTGACCACATCTTCAATGGTCAGGCCTGCGCCTTTTATAATTAATGTCATAAAATTTGGTTAAAAATGTAAAACTACCTGTAATTTCTGATTTATATTTTTGTACGGACGGGGCATGCCGTGGGGACTGGGCATGCCCCGTCCCTACAATGATTTGCAAATCATTCTGCCCCGATAATCATGCTGCGGGCCGAAAGGATGGCGGTTGCCCAGGTTCGTTTTACGTTTTTCTTTGTCATGATAACAATGCTTTGGCTTCTTCCATGGAACTGGCTTTCTGTTCTCCTGTCACCATATTCTTGATGGTCAATACACCGGTTTCTATCTCATCTTTGCCAATCAGGATCACAAACGGAATCCCTTTACGATTGGCATAATCCATCTGTTTCTTTACTTTGGCTGCATCAGGATAAATTTCTGACGGGATGTCTGCCGACCTGAGCGCAGCCAGCAGTTTCATACAGTATTTCTCTTCCTCCGAACCAAAATTAACAAACAGGGCACGGGTCGAAGCCTGGATGGTATCCGGGAAGAGGTTAAGTTCATTCATTACATCATAGATCCGGTCGGCGCCAAAGGAGATGCCAACGCCCGACATACCCGGCAAACCAAATATCCCGGTCAGGTCATCGTATCTGCCACCCCCGCAGATGCTGCCCATGGCTGCATCCATTGCTTTAACCTCAACAATAGTCCCGGTATAATAACTCAGTCCTCTTGCCAATGTGATATCGAAATCAAATTTATTATGCAGCGTCATCTCTTTTAAATACTCCAGTACCGTTCGCATCTCTTCCAGCCCTTTCATGCCAGTTTCCGAGTCTTTGAAAAGTGCTGTCAGGGCGTCAAACTTCGCCTTGATCTTTCCTTCAAGGGTTAGGATGGGCTGGAGTTTTACAACAGATTCATAAGTAATGCCGCGCTGGATGAGTTCATCGTTTACTTTGTCGATGCCGGTTTTATCCAGCTTATCCATGGCAACCGTGATGTCAGTCAGTTTTTCAGGTGCTCCGATGGCTTCTGCAATTCCGGCAAGAATTTTCCTGTTATTAAGTCTGATCAGCACCCTGATGCCAAGTTTTGTAAATACTGTGTCGATAATTTGTGCCAGTTCCACCTCATTCAGCAGGGAGTTGCTCCCGATCACGTCCACGTCGCATTGGAAAAATTCACGGTAGCGGCCTTTCTGCGGTCGGTCGGCCCGCCATACAGGTTGTATCTGATAGCGTTTGAAAGGAAAAACAAGTTCGTTCTGATGTTGTACGACATAGCGTGCAAAAGGAACAGTAAGGTCATACCGGAGACCTTTATCAGCAATGTGTTTCGTCAGGTCAACCAGTCGTGCGGCCGGATCAAGAATGCGGGAGGCAGATTCAGGAAGCCCGTCGAGGTAATTGCCCGAGTTAAGGATCTTAAAAAGCAGCTTGTCACCCTCCTCGCCATATTTTCCCATGAGGGTGGAGAGGTTCTCCATCACCGGGGTTTCAATCGGTTGGTACCCGAAAACCTGGAAGACATTGCGGATGGTGTCAAAAATATAGTTCCGCCGCACCATTTCAAGGGGCGAAAAATCACGGGTTCCTTTCGGGATAGAGGGTTTTTGTATAGCCACAGGCAGTTGTTTGTGCAAATATAGCAAACAATTTCGCTACTTCGCTACTTCGGAGTTTTTTGTATATCGTAGCCGGTTTTAGCTAAAATTCCATGGATGTAATTTAATGTTTCAGCTGATCCTTCGACGGGTGCCCAGGAGGCGAAGTTTTTATCATCAACCGGCGAATAAGGGCCATCCTTGAATTCATAAGCCACCGACCCCTCTTCAAGGGAGATGATGGTATGCCAGGTGCGCGGAGCGATTTCAACACCAAAGTTCCCGACAGCCGGGTCAAGGAGTATCTGATCCGTGATATTTCCAAGGTCATCAAATTCAACCACCAGCATCCGTCCTTTCAACGCGAAGAAGATCTCCCGCTTATCGGGTGCCTCGTGTTTATGAGGCTGAACATAGCTGTAGGGTTCAATGGCATTCAACAGGCGTTGCAGGGTGTCGTCGGGCGTGCTGTGAAAATTATGATTCATCCGCTGCCGTTTTGAATCCTTTGCCAGCCGGCTCGTGGTATTTAGTAATTTGGAGTCAATTTTTTTCATTAAAGCTGATTAATTCACCTTTAATTTCTTATACCGGATCCGTTTGGGTGTCAGGTCTCCATGCCTCTTTTTATGATTTTCCTCATAATCGGAGTAGGAGCCTTCAAAGAAATACATCTGAGAGTCTCCTTCAAAGGCGAGGATATGGGTTGCGATGCGGTCGAGGAACCACCGGTCGTGGGAGATGATCACCGCGCAGCCTGCGAAATTTTCAAGGCCTTCTTCCAGTGCGCGCAGTGTGTTTACATCGATGTCGTTGGTTGGCTCATCGAGCAGCAACACATTTGCCTCCTCTTTCAGTGTCAGTGCCAGGTGAAGCCGGTTGCGCTCTCCGCCGGAAAGAACACCGCATTTTTTTTCCTGGTCTGCCCCGCTGAAATTGAAGCGGGCTACATAGGCCCTGGCACTCATGGTACGGCCTCCTATCTGCATGTTGTCAGCGCCACCTGAAATCACCTGGAACACTGTTTTTTCAGGATCAATGGAGGTATGACTCTGGTCAACGTAGCCGAGTTTCACGGTTTCGCCAACTTTAAATGTACCGGTATCTGATTTCTCAACATCCATGATCATCCTGAACAGGGTTGTCTTCCCTGCACCGTTAGGGCCGATTACACCAACAATGCCTGCAGGTGGCAGGGAGAAGTTCAGTCCCTCGAATAAAAGTTTATCGCCGAACGATTTCGACACATCAATGGCTTCAATTACCATGTTGCCTAACCGGGGGCCGTTGGGGATATAAAGCTCAAGGCGTTCTTCCTTTTCGCGCACATCCTCACTCATCATTTTTTCGTAGGCGTTCAGACGGGCTTTCCCTTTTGCCTGGCGTGCTTTGGGTGACATCCGTACCCACTCAAGTTCACGCTCAAGCGTTTTTCGCCGCTTGCTTTCCGTCTTCTCCTCCATGGCCAGGCGGTTCGACTTCTGCTCCAGCCACGAGGTGTAATTTCCCTGCCATGGGATGCCTTCGCCACGGTCGAGCTCGAGAATCCAGCCTGCTACATTGTCGAGAAAGTACCGGTCGTGGGTGATGGCGATAACGGTTCCTTTGTATTGCTGAAGATGCAACTCCAGCCATTGTACCGATTCGGCATCAAGGTGGTTGGTGGGCTCATCCAGCAACAGGATGTCAGGTTCCTGCAGGAGCAGCCGGCATAGTGCCACACGACGGCGTTCGCCGCCTGAAAGATTTTTTACGGATGAATCGGGCTCCGGGCATCTCAGGGCGTCCATGGCCCGTTCCAGCTTGCTGTCCAGGTCCCAGGCGCCATGCTGGTCAAGAAGTTCAGTAAGTTCACCCTGCCGTTTGATCAGTTTGTCCATCGCTTCATCGCTCAGCGGCTCACCGAATTTGTTGTTGACCTCTTCATATTCCTTCAGAAGGCTTACAACTTCCTGTACACCTTCCTCAACAATCTGCCGTACAGTCTTGGTGTCGTCAAACTGAGGATCCTGCTCCAGGTATCCAACAGAATAACCCGGGGAAAATACGACCTCTCCTAAAAATGATTTCTCAACACCTGCAATAATTTTTAAAAGGGTTGACTTTCCAGAACCATTCAACCCGATGATGCCAATTTTGGCACCATAAAAGAATGAAAGATAGATGTTTTTCAGCACCTGTTTCTGTGGAGGATAGGTCTTGGTAAGACCCACCATGCTGAAGATGATTTTTTTATCGTCGGCCATAAGAAGTTAGTTCAATCAGTTTATCAATCTTGTCAGTTTCGGTTTCCCAGTTAAAGTTCCTGTGAACAAAATCATAGCCATTTTGTGCAATCGATGCGGCTTTTTCGGGATTGTTCAGCAACATAAGAATGTGTGCGGCATACTCTTTTGGAGTCTGAGCAACCAAAATCTCAACGCCATCGCTGGCATTTAATGCCTGGAAGGCCAGGGGAGAGGTGATGCAGGGAATTTTCATTGCCATAGCCTCAAGCAGTTTATTCTGCAAACCGGTGCCAATCTGCATCGGTGCTATGAAAATGCGGGCGCTGGCATAACATTCACGCATGTCAGGAACCCAGCCGCTCACATCGACTTGTGACGATTTGAGTGCCAACACTTTCAAGTGCGGACTGGCACCTGCAATCAGTAGCCGGATATCCGGTTTGTGTTCCATCAATTCAGGCAGTATTTCATTTACGAGGTATTCAGCGCTTTTAATGTTGGGAGGATATCCCATGTTGCCTGTAAATACCAGGTCGTATGTTTTTTCGGCGTCCAGGGGTTTGAAAAATTCAGTGTCAACTCCGTTGGCAACAACCACAATTTTATCCCTGTCGGGATGGGGGATCAGGTCGCGGTCGGGTGCCGAAATGATTATTTTATTGTCGAACGTATCGAATGCTTCATGCTCATATTGCAATAATCGGTTGTATTCGATCTTCAGGAAAGGTTTCAGGTAAAAAGGGGAGGAGGAGAGCCTTCTTTCAACACCCTTTGAGAATACATCCTGATAATCAAGCGTTTTTGGAATCTGAATGCCTTTCACATATTCTGCAACACGAATCAGCTGGCAGAAAACATGGTCAGGTTTATACTCCGCGATGAGTGCATGAATTTTTGCCGCTGAGGCCGCATTGTAAAAATAGCCCACCTGGAGTGGTTTGTTTGAAAACAATGTTTTTACGAGGTTGAATGCAATTGAAAATTTCGAAATAGGAATAACATGGATGGCTTTCACATATTTTTTAAGGACCGGGATTGCATTCTCATGCAAATCACCATCATTCAGCGCACACAAAATGATCTCATGATGTTTGGATAGCTGTTTGATTTGATGGAATGCACGAAGCTTATCCCCTTTTTCAGTAGGATATGGAACCCGTGGTAAAATGAAAAATAATCGCATGAAGGTAGCTTGTGGCAGGCAAAAGTATGAAAAACTGCGTTATCCTGCGACTTGTTGATAAAATGCAAGCAATTTTTGGGTCAGAATTTTGGCGTCATATTCTGTTTCGATCAACATTCTCGCCTGCTTCCCGATTTTTGAGCATAAATCAATATTTGTGACACAAATGGATATCATCCCGAAAAAATCATCATGTGTATCCGCAATAAGAATGTTTTCACGGTGCATATAATGTATGCCCTCTGCTCCGATACCTGTTGAAATAATGGTTTTACCGGCTGCCATTCCCTCGATGATCTTCACCCTGATGCCACTGCCTGCAAAAAGCGGAACAACCATAATGGCTTTTGATGCCAGAAACCGCCTTGCATCCTCAACTTCTCCAAGTACAACAACATTGGGCAATTTCAAGGTTTGCATCCATTCCGGCATCTCCCGGCCGGCAAGATAGTATTTCAGGTCAGGAAACTGATTGTGTACTTTTGGCCAGACATATTGAAGAAACCATCGTATCCCCTCCTGGTTCGGGATCCAGTTCATCGATCCAAGGGAAAACAGGGAGGGAAAATCGACCATCTCGAACGAATCATCATAGTTGTCAGGGTTAAGTCCGAAAGGAATGTCAATCACCGGAACAACTGCACTTTGTACTTCCATTACTCCCCTGAAATAAGCAGCATCCTGACCTGTAATTGCCACGATTCCATCTGTCTCCCGGATAATTTTTTGCTCGTAGTTTTTAAGTGTTCCGGCCAAATGTCTGATATACCATCGTTTTACAGGATTTTTTGTATCGTGTGCAATGCGCTGCCAGATAACATGTTCGATATTATGAGCCCGCAGGATTATCTTTGCATCAGTGTGCTTTCGAATGGTCTCAATATACGGGCACATGAACAAAGTTTCCAGCTGAACAATATCGAATTTGGTGGATTTAAGGACTTCCGCCAATCGGGTTCTGAAATTATCCGTTGAAAACCGTGAAACATGATATGACTTTCCGGATAAAAGATTCAACAGGGCGTCTGCAGGTTTAAGTCGCAGATCAACCTCAATGAGTTCTATTCCGGTCATTTCATGATAGGAAGATGGAATTTCAGCAGTTGTAATATGGTATTTAAACGAATTTACTGCAAGCACCTTTACCTGATGCCCTGCCGAAGTCAGCCCGTTAATGATCATATTCATGGCCATGGGCCCTCCTTCTTTGGGCGGCCATGGCGACTTGTTGCAGAGGAACAGGATTTTCATATACGCCGTTCCCTGCCTTTAAACAGTTTCTTGAAAAATGTCACCCAGGCATCCATGTCAAAAAGTGATGCATCATTGGTGGCCTTGATGGTGAGGAAGATGCCAATCGGCATTAACACTGCCGAGGCATACCAGATTCCCTGCCATGCAGGAACAACGCCTTCTGCTGTGTATTTCTCCCCAACAAAGGAGATTACCCAGAAAAGGATGAAAAACAGGGTGGAGATGACCGCAGGCATTCCCAGCCCGCCCTTTCGGATGATCGCTCCAAGCGGGGCGCCGATAAAAAAAAGCAGAAAACAAGCGATTGAAAAGGCAAATTTTTTGTGATAGACAATCTGGTGTTTGAAAACCAGCTTGTTTTTATTGTAAAGATTATCCTTGCTGTTGGTAAGGTTCTCCCTGGCACTTTTTGCTGTATTGAGAGCGGTTTCCAGGATCATGGAACGATCCTCTGCTTTAAAATTATAGATCACCGAAGGGTTGAACTTCATTGCAGTATCAGCCTTTTTACGAATTGTTTCATTACCTCTTGCGCTGAAATGGAGGTTGTTGACAAAATTCGATTCATACGATTTTCTGTCTGACGCCAGCTGCTCCTTAATCGAATCAATTGAATGGCTCAATTGATTGATATTCTGCATTTCATAATTTTTTTTAAAAAGGTTTTCATCTGTCCGGGTCAGCTGAAATGCAGAGAGGTCAAACATCTGGTACTGTTCGGTGAATGCAGTTCGCTGAAATGGGCGAGTCAATTCATTGTTTTGCAAATCAATGCGTTCCTCATAGTTCATCCCATTGTACAACCTGAAAACCAGGAACCGTTTGTCGGGCGACAGTTCCATCTTTCCCCATTCCGCAGTTGTAAGTGATACATTTCCAAGACGTTTCGTATGGTCATATACCATCACATCCCGGATCGTGTTACCGTCTTTCTCTTTTTTTCCGATTCTGATTACGAATCCTTCAATACCATCATAAAAGAAACCTTCTTTCAGGTTGAAGGACAATTTCTTTTCCCGAACATCAAAGAGCAGAGAGTGAAACTTCAGGTTGGCGAAGGGTAATACAATATTAGAGAAATAAAAACCAAGGGCGCTGATAAAAATCGATAAGATGATGAGGGGGCGCATAATCCGGTTAAGACTGATCCCTGCTGCTTTCATCGTTACCAGCTCATAGTGTTCACCCAGGTCACCGAACATCATCAGCGACGAAAGCAGGATGGCGAGCGGCAATGCAAGTGGGACAACCGTGGAAGAGAAATAGAAGAGCAACTTTAAAATAATGTACCATTCCAGTCCTTTCCCGACCATGTCGTCTATATACTTCCAGACGAACTGCATAAGCAGGATAAATACCGCAATGAAAAAAGTCATTACCAGGGGACCCAGGTAAGATTTTAAGATAAAAAGATCCAGTTTTTTCATGCAAAAATTGAGAGCCGGTGCAAAGATAATTAATAACGCAAAGGTTATAGTTGTAATTTTGTCCCCTCTCCTTTGTAGGGGTTGGGGGTGAGGTGGGAAAAAGTGTTAAGTGTTAAGTGTTAAGTGCAGGATTTTCAGCGTTAATGATTTTGATATGAGGTTAGTTGAGGTTACAAGCAAAAAAACGAGAAGGCAATTTCTTGACCTGGTTAAGGACATATATAAGGATGATCCTTATTATGTAAGGCCGCTCGACCAGGAGGTGGAAGCCGTTTTTGATCCGGCTCAAAATGGTTTTTTCCGGCATGGCGAAGCAATCCGGTGGATACTTGTGAATGAGGAGCAAATCGTTATTGGCCGGGTTGCCGCATTTATCAACAAAAAGAAGGCCTTTACATTCCAGCAGCCGACCGGCGGAATGGGATTTTTCGAATGTGTTGACAATCAGGATGCTGCATTTTTACTTTTTAATAAATCGCGCGATTGGCTCGCCGAGCGTGACATGAAAGCCATGGATGGGCCGGTTAATTTCGGTGAAAATGACGTAAACTGGGGGTTGCTGGTAGATGGTTTTATTCACCCCGGATTCGGAATGAGCTACAATCCGCCATACTACAGGGCTCTCTTTGAAAACTACGGTTTTCAATTTTATTTCGAACAGGTTTCGAACCACCTTGACCTCACGAAGCCTTTTCCGGAACGTTTCTGGAAAATAGCCGAATGGTGCATGCGTAAACCGGAGTTGTCATTCAGGCATTTTACTTATGCTGAAGCTGAAAAATTCCTCCTCGACATGAAGGAAGTGTACGATGATGCCTGGAAATTTCATGAGAATTTCACACCCATGGATATCTCCACGCTTAAAAAAGGGATGGAAAAGGCCAGATCTTTTCTTGATCCGGAATTGATCTGGTTTGTTTACCATGAAAATGAACCCATCGCATTTCTTATCCAGTTTCCCGATGTGAACCAGATTCTGAAGCATCTACATGGAAAACTTCATGTCTGGAATAAACTCAGGTTCGTATGGTTGAAATATCGAAAAACAATCACACGTGCCCGCATTGTGATCATGGGGGTAAAGCCAAAATATCAGCGCTACGGCGTTGAATCAGGAATTTTCTGGCACCTTAACCAGATGATGCAGCATAAACCCGAAATTACCGAACTGGAACTATCCTGGGTAGGCGACTTTAATCCGAAAATGAGGGCTTTACATGAGTCGGTTGGCGCCACATTCGCAAAAAGGCACATAACTTACCGTAAAATATTTTCTGAGGATATTGGATTTCAGCGTTCAACCATCATTCCGGTTGATACGAAAGAGCAGGCACTCAGGCAAAGTAAACGTGAATAATTCTACATTAGGCTTATTTGCTCTCCTGCCAAAAGTTAATTTTCAGAAAACTATTGCACATTTGGATAAAATGTAATACTTTTGTAATTCTGAAAATTATAAACCTAAATTTCATCAATTGTTAATGTCAAACCAAAAACCAAAAACCATGAAAAAAACTTTACTAATTAGTCTGGCTTTTATGATTGGCCTGGCTGTTGTTGCTCAAAGACCCCAGATTAAAAATGGTGTTTTTGTCAGGAACTACCAAAAAGATCAGAAGATTACTGTTGAGCCCATTGAAAAGACCTCAGTTTCTCCTTTTACATCCAAACACTCAGGTTTGAAAAGTGGTGATAACACAAACATTGTAACTGTCCTTGATGCTGGTACTTCTGCCAACGTTCTTGGTTATTCCAGCGGAACCAGGCCGATGGTTTGGGCTGACGATGATCTGAATGTTGTTATCAATTTTCACAGGGCAGGCCCCGGTACCACACCTCCAAGTTTGTCAGGCTATTATGCCATGGATCTTGGTTCGAACATGGGTGAAACTCAGGATGACTGGAATTCTCAGATCCAGGTTCTTGCCGCTCAGCTCGTAGCATCACCTTATTACTATGATGCCAGCAGATATCCTTGCGCCGGTATTTACAATCCAACCGGAAATACAACATTGGCAAATGCTTATTGCGCCTATTTTGGACCGAATTTTGCCAATCTGGTTGTCAGTGGCTTTGGCGGGTACAGCTACGGCGTAGCCAACCTGGTTGATTTTACCGACACCACCAAGCACATCAGGTGGTATTCTCCAACACCTTACACATACATCCCTGATGGATTTGCAGTTACCCACACTGGTGTTACCCACATGGTGGATGGTGACAATAATGCAGAGTCCGGATCTGTTGTTTATATGGACAGCGTTGTTTATGGAAGAGGCATTTGGAATGCCACAACAAAAGATTTTGATTATACCTTTAAGACGATTTCATTCCCAACCAAGGGAATGTACAACCTTGCCGACAATAAAATTGCTGCATCTGAGGATGGTCAAACAGTATATATGACCGCGTTGGGAAATATGGCTGGCGCTACCCCGCTGATCGACTCAACATTTTTTCCCATTGTTAGAAAATCAACCGATGGTGGTTTAACATGGAGTGCTCCTCAGGCTATTCAGCTTGACGGCCCCAACGGTCTCTATGGTATTAAAAATCACTACAGTGATTATTTTATCAGCACCCTGTTCTCCCCACCATTACCTACCCGTGATGAAATTCCTTATACCACGGCTTTTGATCATTCACTCACCGTGGACAAAAATGGTAACCTCCATATTGGCGTTGCTATTGGTTATGCTCCGGGTGGTTACTCAATTTCTTCCGGTGTTGACAGTCTGATCAATGTTTTTGATATTTACACCAGCGACGGTGGCAGCACATGGCAGGCCATTTTCATGGGTTCACTGAAAACCTTCCGTGGCACATGGGCAACCTACACTTCCGATAACCGTGTTTATATTTCAAGAAACAAAGCCGGTGATAAAATCTTCCTTACCTGGAATGATACCCACATTGATGGTGAAACCAATAACCAGAATCCTGATGTGTTTGCCCGTGGCTTTGACATTGAAGCCATGAAGCTTACCACTCCCGATGCCGGTGCTGACGCAAGCAATGTGACGTTCCTTTGCGATATCACACAGGAAGCCTATTTCCAATGCACCTCCCCCATTGTTTTTACTGATAACAATAAGTTTACACTTCCTATCGTAGCACAATGGTTCTCTGACGGAGCCGGTTCAAGCCAGTTCAAGTATATTCCCGATTTCTCCTATGTACAGGCTGACTTTACACAAACTGTTGTAGGTATTGATCCGAAAGCTATTGAAACTGCTTCTGTATCACTCTATCCGAACCCTGTGAAGGATTTCGCAAAGGTTTCTTTAAACCTGAACCAGAATTCAAATGTAACTGTTGATGTTACAAACCTCGTTGGCAAACAGGTCATGTCGCTTAATAAGGGCACTATGACCGCTGGTTCACAGCAGTTTAGCATTGACGCAAGCAATCTTACCACTGGTATTTACTTTGTTACTGTTATCGTTAACGGACAGAAATATACCCAGAAGATGATTGTTGAATAGTACAACAGTTATCAAGGTTAGAAAAACCCCGCGGCTTACCGCGGGGTTTTTTTTATCTTTGCACCCAACTTCAGAAACTCAAATGCTTTACAGAGAAATCAAATTCCTGGTCGGGAAAGAGGTCATGCTTGAATTAAAGCAGAAGTATGTGTTGAATGGTATCCTGCTTTACCTTGTATCCACCGTGTTTGTTACCTACCTGGCTTTTGAAGATGCAATAACAGCTGAGACATGGAATTCGCTTTTCTGGATCATTCTGCTTTTTGTCGCAGTAAATGGGATCTCTAAAAGCTTTTTACAGGAAAACACGGCACGGCACTTATATTACTACACGATTGCAAGTCCCCAGGCAGTTGTACTTGCAAAAATTCTTTACAACCTCTTCCTGATGGCCATTCTGTCTGTTCTCGCTTTTGGGTTTTTTCTTTTGCTGATGGGAAACCAGGTCGTTAATATTCCATTGTTCCTGGTTACTCTGTTACTTGGAAGTCTCGGGCTTTCTTCGGTGCTTACCATGGTGGCTGCAATCGCATCCAGGGCGAGCCACAATTTTTCTCTGATGGCAATTCTGAGTTTTCCGATAATTCTCCCCTTGCTTGCCACCCTTATGAAAGTCTCCCGCGCAGCGTTGAATACTATGGATTGGTCTGGTTTATCTGGCTTTCTGATCCTTTTACTTACCATCAACGGAGCTGTGATCGCCCTGGCATATCTGTTATTTCCTTACCTTTGGAAAGACTAATTGAATGACGAATATTCACATTTTTTAACTAATACAATCAAACCAGGATGCTTAAGCGGGATTGGTGGAAGTTTTTATCAGGGGCGTTGCTGTTATACGCAATTATGGTGGGTTTTTTCGTGGACATTCCGGATACCATGATTCAGGAAACCATGCGAAACCTGTTTTATCATGTCGGGATGTGGTTTGGCATGATGGCAATGCTGATAACAGGGTTCGTCTTCAGCCTCCGGTACCTTCGGAAATTTGACGAAACCGAGGATCTCGTTGCAGTTGAAGCTGTAAATGTGGGACTTATGTTTGGATTTCTTGGGATTTTTACCGGAATGATCTGGGCAAACTTTACCTGGGGATCACCCTGGGTTAAGGATCCAAAGCTCAATGGTGCGGCAGTAGGGATGTTTATTTATCTTGCCTACATGATCCTCCGTGGTTCTATTGATGATGTTCATAAACGAGCCAAAGTTGGCGCTGTGTATAATATCTTTGCATTCTTTCTTTGGATTGTCTTTGTGATGGTCCTTCCACGGCTGGCAGGTGACAGTATCCATCCGGGCAAGGATTCTCCGCCTGTATTGCCGATGCACCTTGATCCGTCAATGAGAATCGTCTTTTATCCTGCAATGGTTGGCTGGATTCTTATGGGATTCTGGATCATGAACATCCGTGTGAGGATCAGGAAAGCCCAAAGGAATATCGAATATTGAACAACGAATTTTGAATTTTGAAGTTTTGCATTTAGAATTTGCATTTTACATTTTGAATTTTATTTTTATGGAGCAATACGGGAAAATATTTGTGGTGGTCGCGGTTCTTGCTGTCATCCTCATTGGTGTATTTGTTTACCTGTTCACCATCGACAGAAAGCTACAACGATTGGAGAAGGAGATTGAAGAAAAATTAAAACATCAAAAGAAATGAAAACCATCCATATTATCATTATCCTTATTCTGGTCGTTGCAGTGGCTGTCGTAATTTCGACCATGAGTGATTCAAGTACCTACGCCGATTTCTCAGAGGCCGCACTTAAACCGGGTAAAGAATTACACATCATCGGGAAACTCAACCGGTCAAAGCCCATGGAATATGATGCACAGAAGAACGCCAACCAGTTTTCCTTTTACCTGATCGATGATAAGGGACTTGAGAAAAAGGTTATTTACAACAACGCCAAACCTCAGGATTTTGAAAAATCAGAAAAGGTCGTCGTGATTGGATCGATGAAAGGTGATCAGTTTATTGCTAAGAGTCTGTTGCTGAAATGTCCATCGAAGTATAATGATAAAAAACCCTCGAAATTCGGGGCAAAGTAGTTCAGTTGGCAGCGTAATCTCAGAATAGCTTTCCAGGTTATTGTCGGCATTTAAAGTAAAAAGATGGCATTCAAATCGCTTGCAGATTTTGTAACATCGTTAGAGGTAAACCATGAGTTGGTTCGCATCAGGGAGTTTGTCTCTCCTCATCTGGAAATCTCT
>CAYHGE010000082.1:0-16740 GCA_964355945.1 uncultured Draconibacterium sp. | reverse complement strand
CTCATTATCTGATGTTTTTTTCTTATAAAAAATCACCCTGAATGCCATCCCAGGTTCTTTCCATTCAAATCCTATTTCAGGATATTTTTTCAGTTCATCAGCAATAAGTTTTAATCCATTGCCCCATTGTTCAATTATCCCCAAACGTTTGAATATTGGTGCTAATATTTTATTTCGGATACTGGATTGCCCGGACTGCATATCACTATAGTCAACGGTCGGAGGAAGTTTCCCTGGGCTTGTTATCTCAATTTTATCATCAAATACAGCAACTTTAATATCCATTCCACTCAGGGAATAGTCCCGATGAATGACGGCATTCCGAATTGCCTCACGAATTGCTATAACCGGATATTCCCATCGGTCGTTACGATAGACGCCGGTATAGTCTGTAGTTCCTTGCGAGATGTGGCGTATAACAAATTGATATGCTTCTTCCGGTTGGGCAAGAATACTGTTTTCAAAGGATTTTTGGTCAATAAAATTACCAGGTTCAATCCCCTTGAACCGTGCACATTCGATTTTGGAATATGGGAATAGCCTCTTTTTTAGTTCATCCTCTGAGAGTAGGACCAGTGCATTTGTCGGATAAGTTATTCCACGGTCAGACTTGATAAGTTCAAGCTTTTTTAAACCCGCAACAGTTAAAGCCTCATCCGTTTTTTCAAGAAAATTTGCCTCGAATACTAGAAATTCAAGAGCGTCTGCAGGTTTTTCATATGATATTTCACTGTCAAAGGAAATGCTGTGCTGCAGACGTTTCAGTTCAGCAATCATTTCTGCTGATGCCTGCCGATTCGAAGACCCAACACGGATATATGTACCTTCTTCAAAACCTTTCTTTTTTATGAAGTAAGGAGGGTTGCTTCCTTTGAAAATTTGAACTTTGATAATGTGCTTCCCTTCCAAATTTAAAAATTTGATTTCTGGAAGAATTATTGGATGACATTGATCATGGATGATGTTTGTAATCTTTTCCTCAATACCAATAAGCTTTGTTTCATCCAATCCAACTATTTCACGGGGATCGTCTTTGATGCCAAGGAAAAACTCTCCGCCGGCATCGTTGGCAAAAGCAATAATGGTTTTTGCCAGATCGGCATTGGAAGGAAGCATTTCTTTAAATTCAAGTCTTCTTCCTTCCGGCTGGTTTAGTATCTCAGTGAATTTATTCATGGGTTTGTTCGGCTTAAAAATATCCTATGGAAGCATTTTATAGAATGTTATCCATAGAATTAGTAGGTATCAAAGTTATGAAAACAAGTCAAACAAGATTCTGATAGTCTTCATATTACTGTCCAACGTTTTTCTTTACTGTTTTCTTTGCCTCTATGCTGATCTTATCCCACGTCCTGTCCATTTCCAGTTTCTTAAACTCCTCGGAGATCTTCACATACTTGTTAAAAACGCTGTCTTTTTTATGGCCTGTGATATCCTTGATAGTTTTGGTATTCATCCCCAGAACGATGCTATTGGTGATGAACGTTTTCCTGGCAGTACGGTTGGTAATCAATTTCCATTTTGGTTCTGAATGCTCCCGGGCCTTGCCACCGGAATAGTCAACGTAGTGGACCCGTGTTTTAATCTCTGCTTCTTCGCAGCAGTCTTTGATATGGTCATTTAATTTTTGCGAAGAAAGCTTTGGCAGTGGCGTGATTTCTAAATGTTCATATTTAGCAAGAATTGCCTGTGCAAATTGGTTCAACGGGATAACCTCTGTTTTATGAGTTTTAACGATCGTTTTGAAAATCTGACCGTCCCGAATGTTTTCTCTCTTGAGATTTCTGAGATCGGAAACGCGCATGCCGGTGAAGCACATAAAACAAAAGAGGTCTCTTGCCCTTGCCCTCTTGGGAGATTCGAACTTAAAATTCAACAATGTCATTAACTCATCCAAGGTCAGATAAATAACATCTTTCTCGCGCTCAACTGCTTTAAAATCCTTGTAGGTCAAATCCTTGACATACCCTCGTTTCTGGCACCAGGTGAGGAATGCTTTCAGGTTGCTGATGATCTTGGCAAAGTAATTATCCTTGGCTTTCCTCTTCACAAACGCATAGGTCCTGAGGTTGTCAAAGAACTTAAAGTTGATTGCATGGAGATCAACTTTATATTTGGTGTCCTTCTCGAAGTCCAGAAGAAAGTTTTTGAAAGTCCCGTAGCAAACAATGGTCCGGTTGGCCCTGACGGACTTACTGCTCTCAATATACTCATCAAGGATTTCAAAGAAAGTCCTGTTTGAATTTGTCGGCTTCTCCGTCGTGCTGAAAATTTCATTTTTTAAATATGCTTCCGTTATTGGAATTTCTTCTCTTAACGCCCGGTTGATGGCAGCTTCTGTTTTCTCTTTAAAAAGGTTAATTCTTTCATTGATAGCGAGATAATTATTATCAGCTTCCCCGTCGCGAAATGGTTTAACTTTTTGATTAAGCTGACTCCAATACCTCGGATGCACCATAAACCCAATAAAGAAGATAGGTCTGAGATAATTATGAGTCACTCGCATAATGATGGATTGCTCCCCTTTTTTATTGGACTGACTCGAGCGCAGATAAAAGTGTATATTTGCCATGGGAGATAAAATTGGATTAGCTAGAGAACAGCGAAGTTAAGAAGAAAAAGTGAGTACCCAAAATGAGTACCCAAAAAACTTGGAAAGTATCAAAAAGTGGGGAGAAACATGAAAAAATCAAAAAATTAAAGTGCTGATAAACAATTGATACAGAAAAGTATAGTTAAATTCAGGAAAATATCACGTCCCCCGGCTCCGGGTACATTCGATTTTAATTAGTTGGCTAACAATCAGCTAGTACATAAATTCGAAAAGTTAGATGGACGAATTTATGTAATACAACTTAAAAAGACAGGTTTTGCCTGTCTTTTTGGCATTAAAACTCTCATAAGAAGCTGAATCAGTGGCAAAACAAGTTTCATCATTAACTTCCCAAAGGAAATTGCCAGAAGAGTGTCTTGGTATATGCTCACGTGCCCAAAGTCTTGATGCCCGATAATATTTTCACTACCTTTGTACAAAGGTTCAACAGTGAATTGCAACAAAATCTTATTCAGTGATCATATTATTTCCCAGATGTTCAGGAGAAATATATCTTTGGCGGAGGTGAAGTTCATTTTGAATGATGGCGAAGTTATCCGCGAGTATGCAGATGATAAACCATATCCAAGTTTCCTTCTGCTGGGATTTATTGATCGCCGCCCGTTGCATCTTCTCGTCGCCAAAGATTCTGACACAGGAAATTGTATCCTGGTCACCACCTATGAACCTGATAAAAATGTATGGTCATCTGATTTTAAAACCAAAAACCGATAATATGGAATGCGTCATTTGTAAAGCAGGAAATATGTACGAGGGTAAGGTAACGGTTACCCTTGAAAAAAATGGATCCATTATTCTGATCAAAGAGGTTCCGGCACATATTTGTGATGTATGTGAACATTATTATCTGGATGAAAAAACCACTGAAGAAGTTCTGAAAAGAGGCTCGGAAGGCCTGTTAAAAGGTGCTGAACTTGAAGTGATGAAATTGAAAGTGGCCTGACCTCGATTACAGTTCTTTCTCAATAAAATCAACCACATTGAGGTAATCTGGAACGATTCCAAAGTTAGATAATTGGTCAGTTAAGTGTACCATGGAAACACAAACATCACGGACCACCTTCTGCCGATATTAATTTACCACCTCAACGTATTTACAACCAATGCTCTGGACTGGTCTGTTTATTCCGGCGAAGACTGGTCAGCGTGAGCGGTTTTCCCAAACATAGTCAGGATCAATTTCAGAGAAGCCAGTTTAACCCATCACCACCTTCTTTATTCATAATTGTTCTAAATAGGAAAAGATGGTGTATCTTTGAAAAAAATCATTTTCCTATTCCCGGTTAGGAGATTTGAAGATGGAACAGGATCATGGATTCTAACCTTAAAATCTGACAATCATGAAAAAATTGACCTTTTTGATCATTGGTTTTCTGCTATTCAGTAGCACCATATTCGCCCAGGTTGCCGTCAGCACCGATGGCAGCGCCCCCGATAATTCAGCCATGCTGGACGTTAAATCCACCAGCAAAGGATTTCTTCCACCCAGGATGACCACCGGTGAAATAAATGCCATTGCCAATCCTGCAGAGGGCCTGTCGGTATATAACAGCTCTGTTCATTGTCCGGTTTATTTTAACGGTACCGGCTGGAAAAGGACGGATGGACAATTCTATGTCGGGGCAAGCTACGGTGGCGGCATCATTTTCTATATTGACGGCACCGGGCAGCACGGGTTGATTTCCGCAACCAGCGACCAGGGTTTCGCACCTTGGGGTTGTAACGGATCCTCCATACCGGGCACTTCCACAGCCTTGGGTACGGGGCAGGCCAATACGACAACTATTGTAAACGCATGCAGTGAAGCAGGGATTGCAGCCCGCATTTGTAATGACCTGGTGCTAAATGGCTACAGCGACTGGTTTTTACCTTCAGAAGATGAACTGGTCCAAATGTATTTGCAAAAAAGTGTAATTGGCGGCTTTGCCGAGAGTAACTATTGGAGTTCCTCCGAGTCCACGCTGTACCTCGCATGGATCAAAAACTTCTATAGTGGTGTCCAGTACACTGCCATTAGGTCCAACTATTACTATGTACGTGCTATCCGGACGTTTTAACAATTTATCCGTTTAACCATTCTTAACACAAATCATCCATTTTCTCAATAAAATCAACCATATTCAGGTAATCTGGAATGATTCTAAAGTTAGGTAATTGGTCAGTTAAGTGTACATTCAATTTAATTAGTTGACTAACAATCAGCTAAGTGCATAAATTAGAAAAGTTAGATGCAAGAATTTATGTAAGAATACTCAAAAGAGACAGGTGCTTGCCTTTCTTTTTGGCTTTAATTCGCTCATAATAAACTGTATAAGAGGCAATAAATTATTTTCCCAAAGGAAATTGCCGAACGTTGTGGTGATGTATGTTCATGCACCCGAAGCGTTGATTCCAGAAAGTTTTTTCATTACTTTCATAAACACCCCTGAGGTGAATGGTGATTTTAACATCCCTGCTTTGTGCCGGCAGGGAGAAGGGATATTGAAATGCCAGCCTGTAGGGCAGATGCCCATTACACCTTCTGTGGTTGAGTATTGCATGGCTTCATCCCACAGGTATAAACCACCATAAACGGTACAATTGTTCTCGTCATCATTGTAACAGTACTTTTCGAAAATACCATTTTCGGTTTGGCTTAAAGATCCGTTAATCCTACTACCAACATTGAGGTTTTATGCAAACCAGCATTGTGTACCGATCAATACTGTGTTGTAGGTCTTACTGTCTCGCGTATCAGAAAATGGGTTTCCGCATGTAAAAGGCGGGACAATTATTGCGGATCCGAAAGCTACCTCTTTCCAATGTGACCCGGTAAACAAGTACAGCTTTTGATCCGTGGTGCAATAAACCTGTAATCCGTTGGCAGGATTTGCGATCGTGGCGATCTGCATCTGTGTCAGGCGTGGTATCAGGAATCCGATTTGGCTGACCTGACATCAAGCATTGCAGAATTATCCGGCGAAACTGTTGTCGGTATGGATACCCACCTGGGCACGCAATGAGATGGCTGTACTTAAAAGAATTACAAGCAGAAAGGATGATCTGGTCATACTTTGAGGGTTTGGAGAGAAAATTACCAGGAAAATTTAACTCAGAAAAGAGATGTGGAAATCCTGTAGTAACCGGGTGAATGAGGGTCCAAATTTAGGGGAAAGACTGTTAATAAACTAACAATACCGGGTTTTGCCTCCTGTCCTGTTTATAAAAGACTGGGAACCAGTAATTTTTGTTCTGAAGACGAACTTTAGAAAGTCAAAAGTATATCCCCAACAGGAGAGCAGGAGCCTTTGACTATTGAAAACAGCAAGGTGCAATGTGTATGGCATCGAGGTTTTTTCATCTACCTTTGAACTTGCAAAAAAATGAACGTTCTGATTCTCAGCAGAGAATTTTCCTCAATCTCGGTGACAGACTCGGGGATGCGTTTTCTGTTGGAAACGAATTGAAACAAAAATGAGTTAAAGATTTAGTTGAAAAATACTGAAACAGAAAATCCGGGGTAACCAATTAAAGAATCAATCCATGTCAAGACGTATTGTTGGGATAGACCAAAAACTTCCTCTTTTCGAAAGCCTTCCGCTCAGTTTCCAGCACCTGACAGCCATGTTCGGGGGAACCGTGCTGGCACCGGTCCTTCTTGGTGTTGACCCTTCCATCGCATTGCTGATGAACGGGATCGGCACGTTGTTGTACGCCTGGGTGACCAAAGGCGGCATCCCCGCCTACCTGGGATCAAGCTTTGCCTTCATTGCACCCACACTTCTGATTATCAGTGTTTATGGTGGTTATAATCATGCCCAGTCCGGATTCATTTTTTTCGGGATGTTCTTCATCCTGATATCGTTTGTCGTGAAAAAATGGGGCATCAGGTGGATTGACATCCTGATGCCACCTGCGGTGATGGGTGCGGTGGTTGCCATCATCGGGCTGGAACTGGCACCGGTTGCCGCCCAGCAGGCAGGGTTGTGTCCTTACCCCACAGCTGTCGGGAAAATTGTTGAACCCTTTGTCCTGAACGGACCTGTGCTGATCGTTTCAATGTCGACATTGTTTATCGGCATTTTTGGCTCGGTGATGTTCAGGGGCTTTATGCAGGTGATCCCAATCCTGGTCGCTGTCATTGGTGGTTACCTCGTTGCCCACGCGATGGGCCTGGTCGACACAACTGCGATCGACAATGCCGCATGGTTTGCCCTGCCGAAATTTCATGCTCCGGTTTTTGACATCAATGCAATCATCATCATTGCCCCGGCATGTATCGTTGTCCTTGCCGAGCATATCAGCCACCTGATTGTCACCGGCAGGATCACCGGGTCCGACCTGATGAAAAAACCCGGCCTGCACCGGTCATTGCTTGGCGATGGCCTCAGTAATGTTTTATCGGGTTTCGCAGGATCAACGCCCAACACGACTTATGGCGAAAACATCGGGGTGATGGCAATTACCCGTGTCTATTCAGTGTGGGTAATCCGGGGAGCCGCTGTCATGGCCATTCTGTTTTCATGTATCGGAAAGATCTCTGCGGCAATTTCAACCATTCCCACCCCGGTGATGGGAGGCATTACCCTGCTCCTGTTCGGGGTGATTGCCATGCAGGGATTGCGTATGTATGTAGAGCAAAAGGTCGATTTCAGTCAGAACCGCAACATGGTGCTGGGCGCCGTTGCCTTTGTGGCAGGCATCAGCGGGGCCGGCATCAGCATCGGGTCGGTGCAATTAAAGGGAATGGCACTTGCTGCCGTCATCGGGGTTGTTTTGTCACTGGTTTTCTGGATATTTGACAAACTCGGGCTGATGAATACAGAAGCTGCCTGACGGGAGACTGGATGTAACCCTGATCATCCTTGCAATACGCTGTTTTTCACAGATTTCGTTTTTCATGGCTGCCTTTTTCCTTTCACCGTCACTTTTCACGAATAAGATTTACAATCCTCTTTTCCTCAATAAAATCAGCCACTTTAAGATAATCTGGAATGGTTCTAAAGTTAGATAATTGGTCAGTTAAGTGTACCCCTACAAAAAAACTACTGCCAAACATATCCCCTATTTCCTCCTTCCTGATTAAGCAGAAAAATCCAATCATGGAAAACAATTCCCAGTTTCCTGGCTACCAAGGAAAGTCCAATTACTCATACACCTCGTTTCTTGTTTACACGCGTAATAAGCCGGGATAAGTATTCTTCCATCGTTTCCCCGTTATTCACGGGGTATGTTTCCAATGCATCTGCTACTGAATTAACCAGATCATTATAGCGTTTGAAGGAGGCTTCCAGCAATTTCTCATCTCCCGTTTCCCAATAATTTCCTTCATCAGTTAAGTGAAATTCCTGAAAATATTTATTTGTCAAATATTTAAGAAGGTGAATAATTAGCATGTGGGTTTTTATACCCGTATACTGGGTCTTGGTCGAAAGCATGTATAAGTATTTTTGCTCTTTTCCATCTGAAGAATTTCCGAAAAAGCGGAGACGGCAAGGCATGACCTCATCATTTTCTAAGGTTTGTCTTCTCTCAAGAATTGCTTTCCTTGTCATTTCAGAGAATCCGTCGAGATCTGCTTCAGAAATGGCATTATTTGCAAGCAGCCCCTGCTCAATATCAAATCAAATTGAAATTTCAACCCCGGTTTGGAGTATTTCTTTGATAACAGGATTCGAAGAGGAGAAGTCACTTACATCAAACGGATGAGGCTCAACACGGGTGTCAAAATTCCAAGTCAGTTGCAGCAAATCAACCTGGGTTTGAAATGGGTCAGGCATTTCATTTAATATGATGGCGAGATCAATATCACTATCCGCATGTTGATTCCCCCGGGCATAGGACCCGTATAAAAACATCCTTGTTACAGGATAATTTCGTTGCAACAGCAATAAAAGATATTTCCGCCCTATTTCGAGAGCTGATTTTTGATCCATAATCTTTGATTTTTGATCTTTTCAATCCAGATTGCTGTAAATTCTTGCGTGCATTTCTGATAAAATGACTGTTTGTAGTCATCATACCTTGAATTGATATTAAAACCAGTTACTGTCGAAAAAAAGATTTGTTGTTCTTCATTCAAATCCAACCCTGATTTTTCTGCAATTCGCAAAAGGTTGTGAATCATTGGATAACTTTCATCTTTTGTTCGGATGTAATAAGCCTTGAGCAACTTCTCAATTACAAGATGCCCAATGAATAATGACCACATAAAGTCGCCAGACGCATAAAGATGGTCCATCGTCTGAAAGTCCTTATCCGAAGATTCCACCCAGAATTGTATGACTTCCTCTTTTGTCATTTTTCTTATTGTTCAGACAAAAATACATCATTTTCAGATATTTTTATCCGTTGTTGTGACAATTCAACTGTTTCCTCAATAAAATCAACCACTTGCAAGTAATCTGGAATGATTCCAAAGTTCGATAATGGGTCAGTTAAGTGTACGCGTAAGGCAAAAAGTCTCTGTATGTCAGAGCCATTCAGAGATTTTCACAATTCTGAAAATGAGCAAATTGCCTTGGATTGTCAATCGTTTTCAGGTTTCTTTATCTTTTCGATTCATTTGTTCCTTCCCCCATTGCTGAATGGCATCCAGCAGCGGGAATATGGTTTCTCCTGATTTCGATATTGAATATTCAACCCTTGGCGGTATTTCGGCGAATATCTTCCGCTCGATGAAACCATCTTCTTCCAATTCCCTTAATTGAGATGTAAGCATTTGTTTGCTTATGATTGGAATTGCCCTCTGAAGAATCCCAAACCGGTTTACTCCGACCTTTATACGATGCAAAATTATTGGCTTCCACTTACCGCCAATTTTGTTCATGGTATAATTTATCGGGCAGTTTTCAATTTGCATTTTAATAATTTCTGAATCTTTTTGTTCCATTGAAATTTTTAAATAATTGATATACAATATTAGTATGTATTCTATTACTATATCAAGTTAATATGACTACTTGTGAATACGGAACAAATGTATCACTTTTGCACGAAATTATTTCAAAAACGCTAAAAAACTTACCATGGAAAATCTTAAAGAAGTCGTAAGACCTTTTTATACAAAGTGTCTGACTGTAAACAATGAATTCAATCCGGGCGAGATTCTGGAAAATCTTTTAGCTAACGACTTCCAATCACACAATGCGAAGGAGACAAAAGGGAAGGCACAGTTGATGGGTCAAATCGCGGGATTCTGGAAGATGATGCCCGATTTGAAATGGGAAGTTCAGGAGATGATTCAGGAAGAAAACAAAGTAGTAGTCAGAAGCATTTTCAGCGGTTCACCGATTGGAAACTTTATGGGAATGGAGCTGGACGGAACAAAATCGTTCAAAACCATGTCCATTGATATCCATACCGTTGAGAACGGACAAATCAAATCTGTTTACCATTGTGAAGAGTGGACAACGGCCATCGCTCAGCTCAGGGGATAAACGGATACAAAGAAATTCAAAAACCGCGATTTTATGAAAACTGCATTGGTAACAGGAGCAACAGATGGCATTGGAAAAGCGTCTGCCAAGAAATTACTGTCAGAGAGCTGGAAAGTGGTAATTGTAGGCAGAAACCCGGCAATGTGTGAACGCACCGTGACGGAATTACAGGCCGTAACCAGGAATAATGAAATTTCAGCGATAGTTGCTGACTTGTCATTTCTGATCGAAGCAGGGAAAGCTACTGATATAATTCTTCAGGGAAATAAATCGCTCTATTTCCTGTTTTTAAATGCCAACGCCATCGCAAATGCGAGAACAATCAGCTGAAAATGTGGTCAATGTTATGAACGAGATTGAAGCCAATAAGAAAAACGGAGCGTGTTATTCTTGGAAAAAAGAAAGGTCGTTTCCAAAGGTTGAAATGAAATCAGACGACCAAAAACGACTTTGGGATTTAACAGATCGTTTAGTAAAACCATATTTGTAGATTCACCATCAGTAGCACATGTGCAACTCTTCCCAAGAATCAACCAACTATATAATGTTAAAGAACTTTTGATGAAACCAAACCAAACAACACAACCCGCCTTTTCTTTCACAATTCAGTTTCCCGACGAGGTCATCAAACCTGATAGAAAGCCTGATATTGTGTTCCGGGAAATATCAGGTATTGCGACTGAAATCACAACTGAAACCATGGAAGAGGGTGGTCTTCAATTCAACCAATAGTGACATCCTGATTGAATCCATTGAATTCGCCTATTCATTTTTCACCCGTGAAAAATAAAGCCAAGCCGATATTTATTAACATCTTATCTTTTTAACAACCAACAAGATGATGTGGTCAGATTGCTCCGGTGAAAACTGGTCAAATTGAGTGCTTATTCCATGACAGTCACATTTTTTACGAGTTAAATGAGTAGCTTGACATTCCTTCCATCTGATCCATTCCCCATACAAAGCACCCTTTTCCTCAATAAAATCAACTACTTTCAGGCAATTCGGAACAATGCTAAAGTTAGGTAATTAGCCTGTTTATGAATAATTGTTATGGAAGTTTCTGTTAAATAATGTTAATTATTATGTATAATTGGATTAAATAAACATAACTGGTGTATATTTACCGAAACATTGAATCAACAGATTAATATTGTGAGATTACTTAACCCGTATTTAAATATTGACAAAACACATTATTATGAAAAAATCACTTTTACCAATTCTGACCATTTTATTGGTCCTCCATGGATTCAGCCAAACCCCGGTCACCCTTACGTTCCAGGCAAAAGATTCGCTCACGCAGAGTTCTTTGGCCCTGGATAGTGTCAAGGTGACAAATCTGACCGAAAATTGCGACACCACCCTTTATGGCGCAGTTTCTGTTTTGAATGTTGTTGCTTTATGGCCTGTCGGCATTGAAGACCCGGCCTCGGGGAGTTCAGAATCTTTCACGGTAATGCAGAACACGCCCAACCCTTTCCGGGGATCAACACTGGTAAGGATTTACATGAAGAATGCCGGAGAACTTAACCTGTCCGTTAATGACAACCAGGGAAAGCAACGCTCGGAATACCACAATACCTTTGAAAAAGGAGGGCACCTGTTTGGTGTTTCGGCAAACAGTGCCATGCTTATGTTTCTGAATGTGTCTGACAACTCAACCACGAAAACAATCAAGTTGCTCAGCACAGGTGCAGGCAATGAAGGTGACCGCATTTCCTATAAAGGAATGACCGGGCAAGTTTCAACGCTTAAATCATCGCCGAATGCAGCAGGTTTTATCTTCTACCTTGGAAACCAGCTTCAATATACAGCTTATGCCGGGGGATACCAGGAAAGAATCCTTACAGACAATCCTGTTTCCAGCGAAACATATACTTTCGCTTTGCTTCCGGCGGTTTTCACCTGCGGTTCTTCCATCACCATTAACCATGTGGCCGGGGCAGTAGCGCCTGTAAATAAAACAGTTACCTACGGCACCGTTACCAATATTCCCGGAGAACCTTCAAAATGCTGGATCAGCAGCAACCTCGGCGCCGATCACCAGGCAACAGCAAAAGACGATGCTACCGAAGCCTCAGCCGGCTGGTACTGGCAGTTCAACCGTAAGCAGGGATATAAGCATGACGGCATGGTCAGGACACCCAATTCCACCTGGATCAATAGCATCAACGAAAATAACGACTGGGCACCAGCCAACGACCCGTGTGCACTCGAACTCGGCAGTGGCTGGCGACTTGCTACTCAGGTTGAATGGACCAATACAGATGCGGGTGGCAATTGGACAAATTGGGACGGCCCGTGGAATTCTGCTTTAAAACTTCATGCTGCAGGGAGACTAAATGTCAGTAATGGTGCGTTGGAATATCGCGGCTCGGATGGCGGTTACTGGAGCAGTAACCAGTTCGATGCGCAAAACGGCCGGTTCCTCTCCTTTGTCTATAACCTGTGCGGTATGTTTCTCAACGGCAAGACAAGTGGCTTCACCGTTCGCTGCGTCAAAGAATAGTGATTAACTGGTTTCGTTTTAATCAGATTGCTCCGGCGAAGACGGGTCAACGTGCGTGTTTATTCCAGGCAGGATCGCTTTTTCGAACACCGGTCAAAATGATTGCTTTTTCAACCTATTGAGCTAACATAACCGGCTGGCACGGGGAATCAGGCGAGAGGCTCTCCCCCCCCGTCAGTGGGTCGATTGAAATCCCGATAACCGCCTTGCAACCTCCCGGAAATGGGTTGGGATGAAAAGTTCCGTCATCGTGCACAAAAACGAAGTACCTTTTCCCGACAGTGAGATCAGGAATATCAGGGATCGTCAGAGTCCTTCCGTTGAGCATCCCTCCGGCATACACGATCCGAATCTCCGGATCGTTACCAGATCGTGAAGGATTCACGGATCTTACGATCTCGATGTCACTGAAAACAGTTTCGGTGACGGGCATGGAATCACCGAGCAGGAAACAATTCTGCCTGACGACCGTTCCGCTGAATACAAGATCAGCCTGCGTGCCTGCTGCATCATACACCGGGGATTCCTGCTGGGCCTTGACTTCCGATATCAGGCACACAAGCAGTAAAAATCCTGAAGTTAACTTTTTCATATGGCTTTATTTTTCGTGGTTGTTTCCCGTAAAAGTACAACCACCACACTGGGCAGGTCAAGCGTTGAAATGCCTGATAAGCATGCGTATTTTTTCGCATACCTGATTTGCCGGCTGGCCTCTGCTTTCTGAAGGTAACGGGTCAGGGAGGCTGCACGATGGCAAAGGTCTGAGGTTTTCAGGGAAGTGACTAGCTTCCAGAGGCAGGGAGATTCTCTACAGTGATATTTAAAATCCGTTCAATTTCATGGTTACGGTCGGAATAAGCAGCAGGAAGCCCAAGATGATCAGGATCAGCATGAAGGGAAGGACCCATTTCAGCCATTTATCATAGGGAATGCGGGCGATGCCCAGAACACCCATCAACACGCCGGAAGTAGGGGTGATCATATTTGTAAAGCCATCGCCAAACTGGAACGCCATGACCGTTGCCTGACGGGAAACACCAATGAGGTCGGAGAACTGCGACATGATCGGCATGGTAAGGGCAGCTTTGGCCGATCCGGAAGGCATGATCAGGTTGATCCCGGTCTGGATGACATACATGAGGCTGATGGTTGCATAATTTCCCATGTCGCTCATTGAACCCGCAACATAATAGAGCAGGGTGTCGATCACCTGCCCGTTTTTCAGGATGATGATAATACCCCCGGCCAGACCGACGATAATCCCGGCTGAAAGGATATCGCGGGCGCCGTCGAGAAAGTACCTGGTGAGGTCATTCAGCGAGTAGTTCATCGCAAGTCCTGAAGCGATGCCCATGACAAAGAAGAGGGTGGCAATTTCCATTACATACCATTCATAACCCATAACCCCGACTATCAGGAAGGCAATGGTAAAAAACAGAAGGTTGAGGATGTAAAAATGTACTGATTTTCGCAGCAAAAGCAGGCTGGTTAACAGGTAGATTGCCGTCAGTACGGGTATGACCGGTGCTGTAAAGGCTGACAGTCCTATTTTCATGATCGTCACCGGATAATAAACTGAAAACAAGATCAATACAACCTGAATGGCGCCAAAAACAAACCAGGCGCTGCGGGGTGTATGATACCCGGCAGCATCTTCCTGCCGGTCGTTTTGTTCCCTCCAGTGGGCATCCTCGTCATACATGCTGGAGGATTCTGGATTTTTCCTGACTTTATGTGCATACCAAAGCACATAGGTGATACCGACAAAGGTTATTACTACCCAGCAGAATAACCGGTATTCGATCCCGGAGAAGAGGGGTAATTTTGACAATCCCTGCGCGATTCCGATCGTAAACGGATTGAGTAATGCCCCTGCAAATCCAAGGTGGGCGGCTATATAGCACATGCATACGCCGGTAATCGAATCATAGCCCATGCGGATGGCAAGGGGGATAAAGATGATCGTAAAGGCGATGGTCTCTTCGCTCATGCCGAAAACTGCTCCGAAGACACTGAATATCAGCATTAATAAAACGATGATGAGGTTGTCGACCCCAAGGTATTTCATTACCCGGTTATGCCCGATCTTTTTGGTGTAACGCAGGAATGCATAAATGCCGATATCGATCGATTTCGTCTGGTTCATGATCCAGAAAGCCCCACCGATCAGCAAAATGAATATGATGATATTGGCTTTATCGACAAACCCGTCGAAGATGGCTGAAAAGATCTGCCAGGTTTGAGGCGTATTCCCTACATAATGAAAACTGTTGCTTTTAATGACCTCCCGGTCAATCCCGTTCACCTTGATCATTTCCCGTTCAAATGTACCTCCCGGAATGATCCAAGTAAGTATCCCTGCAATGATAATAATAGAGAACACGATGACGTAGGTGTGGGGAATTCTTGATTTTTTTGCCATAGGAGCCGGTCGGGTTTAAAGATTCAGGAACCAATTGTCCAAAGGTAATAGGATTATTCATCGCTTGTCGCAATGGTTTATATTACCGAAGCAGAATTGAAGCCTGGCTGGAAAAACTTCTTGCAGGAATCTTTTTTCACCACCATTTTCAGCGGAATATTATTTTGCAGGCAATTCGTTTACTTTCATTTTTACAGCACCAAGGTCTTTAACTGCCGACTGATTGCCATTGAACCTGAGATACCCCATCTTGTCGATAACAATCAGGCGGTCGTTGGTGGTTTTATAGTCGCCCGCTTTCCTTTTTCGCTTTTTTCTGGCGGCTGGTCGTTTTATAGGCCAATAAACCTACAATCAATACGCCAAGAGCAACGGAAAGGACCCGGTGGTGCAATTGAAAAAAATCGAGTGCTGTAAGGAACGCAACTGTCCCGAGCGGTAACAATAACAAGGAAAATGCAAAGGCGTAAAATGATACTTTATAACACAACATATTAACAATAAACATGTTACTAATAGCTAAGGACCAACTGTTTAACTACGTAAAAAAAAATGCATCCGTTTGAACAATTTGACGGGAAAATGACTATATTTGAAGACTATGACAAATTACTTATAAAGTACTTTACATAATAAAGAGGGATCGAACTTCCGGAAAGGGCCAACTAAGGTCAACAGTTTTTTGAAAGTGAATGTTGTTATCGACAGGTTTTGAATCCTTCGTGATTGAAATTGTTTGGCAGATTGAATATGATACTGAAGATCCTGGTATGTAACGCCAGAACGCTATTCCTTATATATATTCCGATCATTTATTGTCTAACACTCAAAACCACGAAAGTATGTACAAAACATTTTACAACAAAATGAAATGGTGCATCACCGTATTTGTGTTTGTATCATGTATCTCTTATTTTCCACCCGTAGTCGGACAAATTACCAATGAATGGGATTTTGGCGACGCACCGGAAGAATACGTCGCCTATCCCGGCATCCCGCCTGTGATGGGCTGGTTTCCGACCTGTATCAATGTGGGAGCCATAGGAACCTACATCAGTCATGGCACATGCGTGTGTGTCTCGGGTGGCTATTTTGGAATGCTCAAGGATGATGAAACCGACGGAAATGCGGGTAGTTGTCCCGCCGTTCCGCCTAATATCTCGGCACCCAACATGGATGAGTGCTTTGGCGATATGGACGCGGGACTGACCAAACCTGGCGCATACAGAATAACGGAATTTAACGGACAGGGGGTCATCAGTACCTGTCCGTTTTCTTCGGGCGGCAAGCTTGGAGTTCCTTGCGGAACAGCCACGTGGGGACCTGATATCGACATCCAAATTGTCGGTTTAACTCCTCAGCTGGGATATCCTCCTCCGCCAGTTTTTTACCTGAATGTGCTGGCTGACTGGAACCAGGACGGTCAATGGACCACCTTTACACCCTGCAACGGAACAATTCAGACGGATGAACGGGTCGTGAGGAACGCTCTGGTCCCGACCATGTACTACGGTCTGGCATCTGGGCTTAATTTGGGTGGTTTTCAGATCGGACCCAACAGGGGTTATGTGTGGTTCAGGTTTACCCTTACGGCAGACCCGCTACCGGAATATTGGACCGGTGCCGGGACATATGACCTTGGTGAAACCGAGGATTACCTGTTATATGTGACGGGCACCGATTTCGGCGATGCACCCTCGCCCTACCCCACTTTATTGGCCAACGGCGGCGCGCGTCATGACATCGGCACCCTTCAAATGAGTCCGAATCCCCT
>CAYHGE010000081.1:0-16798 GCA_964355945.1 uncultured Draconibacterium sp. | reverse complement strand
AACGCATGAGCAAAATCGGCATGACCCTCGAAATTGAACTGGGGGTGACCGGTGGTGAAGAAGACGGGGTGGACAATACCGATATCGACAGTTCCCGCCTCTATACCCAGCCGGAGCACGTTGCATTCGCTTATGAAACGCTCCTGAGTGTGAGTCCCAACTTCACGATTGCCGCCTCTTTTGGCAATGTTCACGGTGTTTATAAACCGGGGAATGTGAAACTGGAGCCCAAAATCCTCCATAATTCACAATCATACATTCAACAGAAATTTAACACCAGCCACAATCCTGTCAACTTCGTATTTCATGGCGGGTCAGGTTCCGAGCCTGAGAAAATCGCTGAAGCTCTAGGCTATGGTGTCGTAAAGATGAATATTGACACTGATACCCAATGGGCTTTCTGGGAGGGCATCCTCAATTTCTATAAAAAGAACGAAGGCTACCTCCAGGGCCAGATCGGTAATCCTGACGGGGATGATAAACCCAACAAGAAATTCTACGACCCGCGTGTTTGGCTGAGAGAAGCAGAAAAAACGATGGTGGAGCGGCTTAAAGTTGCGTTCACCGATCTGAATTGCCTGGACAGGTACTAAAACCCGGCTCCGGCTGCCAGCGTGTCCTTCGGATGGATGCTCAGCACCGGAAATGGTGAGTGATTAACTATCTGGTGGGCATAAGGACCGAGAAAAATGTTTGCAGTCGTGGTCTCCTGCTCTGTCATGACTGCGATCAGGTTGGCATCAATCTTTGTTGCATATTCAATGGTTGCATCGGAGATGTTTTCACAAATGACCTGATCAATATGGTGTTTTATCTGCTCTTCAACAAAATACTCTATTACCTGGGCAGCATACATATCTACCTTATGCCGCATGGTCTTCAGTTTCGAGGTGTATAATTTCAAAACAAAGATTTCTGCGCCATGTTTTTTTGCAATGTATCCCGTAAAGGATGATTTTTGCCGGGTCTCCTCCGCACTGTCGATGGGAAGGACAATCCTCATAAGTGGCCGCTGAATGTTGATCCCTCCCCGGATGGTAATGACCGGACAGGCACTGGAGGAGACAATTTTGTTTGCATTGCTGCCAATCCAGAACTCCTCAAACCCGGAGGCGCCATGTGTACCGGTTACAATAAGCATGGCCTTGACAGATTTCGCCTCTTCGGTCACCTCTTTGTAAATTTTTCCTTTCCTGATTTTCCAGGAAATCTTAACTGCCGGAAAATCTGGTTGATATTTGGCAATCAACTCTTCAAAAGCCTTCTGTACGTCTTTTGAAGGGTCAAGGGTTTTATCCACATACTTCTCTTTTTCGTTGGTTGCCTTTTCCACCCAAAGCAGGATCAGCTCACCATTACAGTGGTTTGCAATGGACAATGCATGAAGAAACGCATTGATCGAACAATCAGAAAAATCAATGGCCACAACTATTTTATTCATATATGCAGGGTTTAGTTAATCTTGTTTGGGTAAATTAATCTGGTCCGCTATAATGAAGGCATTGGGGTAATCTGCAGTCAATTCAATGAGAAATCGCTGGGCATCGAGTTTGGTCCTGAAATCGCCAATCCTGACTTTGTAATTGGGTGATTTAAACGTAAGGTAAACTCCCATTCCAGGAAATTTGACCTGAAACTCTTCCTGTGATGCTTGTGCTTTGTTTTTAGAATTATTACCGGAGTCTGAGAAAACCTGGATCCGGAATCCATCCATGGTCTTTAACACCTGGTTGATCTGGATATGTTTCTTTACCAGTTCATCCACCCTGCTGTCCTGGATAATTTCCGTCTTGAAGCTGGTTGTATCTTGGTTTTGTGCAGATACTGTATTCAGCCGGATCAGCATGATTACGAGAAAGATGCAATATGAACCAATCTTCTTCATGGTTTAAATCAAACTGAATTTTTCCTGTGGATGAATGCTGAGTACCGGAATACTGGACTGATTGATCAGTTGTTGGGCTTGTGCCCCCAGAAGTATGTTCACCGGAGTTTCCTGTTCTGTCATGATGGCAATGAGATCCGCATCTGCTTTTTCCGCATAGTTTAACACTGCCTTTGTCAGGTCGTTTGCCACAATGATATCTTCGACAACCGTAATCTGATGTTTTTGAAGGTATTCGCGGGCAGTCTGAACAAGTTTATCGGTAATCCGCTGGATTGACTTCAGATGGCTGTTGTGGGTTGTAACGAGGTGTATCTCTGATTTAAACAAGGTTGCGAGCTTTACTGCGAAAGGAATTTTCTGCAAGGTTTCCACAGAACCATCCATTGGCAATATTATTCTTTCAATTTTCTTCCTGATAGGGAAATCGTGGCGGACAGTGATCACCGGGCCGGAGGTATATGTTACAATTTTATATGCATTGCTGCCGATCCAGAACTCTTCATATCCTGAAATGCCATGAGCGCCGGTAACGATCATCTCTGCCTCAAGGAGTTTCGCCATATTGTCAACTTCCCGGTAAATCCTGCCCTTTTTCAGTTTAAAATCGATAGAGATCCCTTTGACAAGCATCGGACTGAAAAGTGCAATGAGTTCTTCAAACCTTTTTTTTGCTTCGTTTCTGTTTTCATTCGAAGTATCAGGATAAACAGACTCCTGTGAGGTTACCTTATCCACCCAGACAAGGTGGATGTCCGATTTCATTTTATTGGCCATTGAAATGGCGTACTCCATGGCATGAATGGAGGTATTTGAGAAATCAACTGCTACAATAATGGGTTTCATGTGTTAATTTGTTTTGATGGGCCTGGTGGAATATCGATAATGCTCATTCACAGTTTGCATGAACATTGTTATTAGTGATATTTCAGGTTCAGCTGGTTGTTTGAGTACTGTAAAAATAGAAATAATTATTTACAAAATTAATTTACTTTTGTGAAGATGAACGAAAACCTTGATCCCACCGGCAAATTGATGAATCCCGCTGAAAAAGAGCTTGAGAGAACCTTACGCCCGGGAGGTTTTATCGAATTCTCGGGTCAGGAAGCCATTGTGGAGAACCTGAAGATTTTCGTCCAGGCAGCCAAACAACGAGGTGAAGCGCTTGACCATGTACTGCTTCACGGTCCTCCCGGATTGGGAAAGACCACCCTGGCACATATTATTGCCAACGAGCTGAATGTGAACATGAGGGTAACTTCGGGCCCTGTGCTTGATAAACCGGGTGATCTGGCGGGACTGCTCACCGGCCTTGAAGCCAATGATGTACTGTTCATCGACGAAATACACCGGTTATCTCCGATTGTGGAGGAGTATCTTTACTCAGCCATGGAGGATTATAAAATCGACATCATGCTCGAAACCGGCCCGAATGCACGAAGCATTCAAATAAAACTCAACCCTTTCACCCTGGTAGGGGCTACCACCCGTTCGGGTTTACTTACTGCTCCGCTTCGTTCGAGGTTTGGCATCAATTCGCGGCTGAATTATTACAAGGCCGAAATCCTCGACAAGATCATCCATCGTTCAGCAGAAATTCTTGGTGTTCCCATCGACCCTGCCGCCACCGCGGAGATCGCCCGAAGGAGTCGCGGCACACCCCGCATAGCCAACCTTTTATTGCGGCGGGTGCGCGATTTCGCACAGATCAAGGGCAACGGAACGATTGATCTTAACATCAGCCAGTATGCACTGGGCGCTTTGAACGTGGATAAAAACGGCCTCGATGAGATGGATAATAAGATATTGGTAACCATCATCGATAAATTCAAAGGTGGGCCGGTGGGTCTTGGCACAATTGCCACTGCAGTTTCGGAGGATTCAGGCACGATCGAAGAGGTTTATGAGCCGTTCCTCATCCAGGAGGGCTACCTCATGCGAACCCCGCGCGGCCGGGAAGTGACGGAACTGGCTTACCGGCATCTGGGAAAGATAAAGACCGGTGAGCATCCAAAGTTGTTCGATTAACCCTTTCAGGCCATGAGCGACCTGAAAGAACTTATCAAAACGGAGGCTTTTCGGCTGGGGTTTTCGCATTGCGGATTTGCCCATAATGGTTCCCTTGATCATTTGCGTCCTTTTTATACCGGATTTCTCCAGCGGAATGGCCATGCCGGACTGAAATACCTTGAAACAAATTTTGAAAAGCGGATGAACCCTGAACTGGTGCTGGAAGGCACAACATCGGTCATTGCGCTGTTGTTGAACTATTATCCTCCGGAAATCATCCCTCCGGAGGATAATTTCATCATTTCCAAATACGCTTATGGAACAGACTATCATCTGGTGATGCGTTCCAAAATCAATGATCTTGTCAGGATTATGAAAAATTCCCGCATTGGGATTCAGGCAAAGGGATTTGTAGATTCAGGGCTTGTCCAGGAAAAAGCATGGGCACAGCAGTGCGGTGTTGGATGGCAGGGAAAAAACACGCTGATCATCAACAAATCGGAAGGCTCCTTCTTTTTCATCGGAATCATCCTGACCGATGCTGAAATTGAACCAGACCTACCTGAAACTGATCATTGCGGAAGCTGCAGCAACTGTGTATCTGCTTGTCCCACGGGAGCCCTTAATAAGCCATATCAACTTGACATTCAACGATGTATTTCTTATCAGACCATTGAAAATAAAGAAGAGATCCCCGACGATCTGAAGAGCAAATTTAACGACCGGATTTATGGTTGTGATATATGCCAGGATGTTTGTCCATACAACCGGTTTGCCAGCCCGCATCAAATGCCTGAATTTCTGCCATCAGAACAGCTGAAGAAATTACGTAAGAAGGATTGGGTTGCCATGACCGAACCGGATTTTAATAATATTTTCGCGGATTCACCGGTTCAACGGGTTGGATTTCAACGGTTAAAACGTGGGATATTGTAGATACGGGGCATGCCCCGTATCAACGGCATGCCCCGTATCAACGGCATGCCCCGTATCAACGGCATGCCCCGTATTTACGATGATGATCCCCACGCATACGATTCCATGTCAAATCCCGCCAGGGCCAGCACCCTGTCGACAACTGTCATGGCAACATCCTCGATGGTAGCGGGTTTGCTGTAGAAGGATGGCGAGGCCGGACATATTATTGCGCCGGCTTCGGTGAGAAGCTTCATGTTGTTGAGATGGATCAGGCTGAAGGGGGCTTCCCGGGGAACCAGGATAAGTTTTTTCCGTTCTTTCATCATCACATCCGCTGCACGGGTGAGCAGGTCGGATGACACTCCTGCCGCAATCCGGCCAAGGGTTCCCATGGTACACGGGCAAACAATCATGATATCATATCCGGCTGAGCCGGAAGCCATGGGGGCGAAGAAGTTACCGGGCTGGTAAATCGTCATTTTCACCCCGTCAGGGTGGGTGACCCCGTCAGGGTGGTGGACCCCGTCAGGGTCTTCTCCAAGTTCATATCTCCAGACGGCCCTCGCATTCTCAGAAAAGATCACCCCGCATGTTTCAACCTGATCCTGAAGCCCCTGCAACCTTTTGAGCAACAATTTCCCGTAAATGGCTCCACTCGCCCCGGTAATCCCGACAATGATTTTATACTTCGACATTCGCTATTCAATATTCAATATTCGTTATTCTTTAATGGTCTCTCGGCTTAAAATACCAGCTAAACCCCAGCGACAACACATTGTTATACTGGCCGTATTCGAACAATATCTTTCTTTCCCCGGCAACATGGCCATCCCTGATCGAAAGCAACGAATAGTTGAACCGGAATCCTGCCTTAAGATGGTCGGTGATGAAACACGAAATGCCGAGAATCCCGCACAGGGAAACCGTGCTGTATGGAACAGTAAGGTAAGGAACCTCCAATCCGTTTACTTCATCATACGAGCCTAAAAACACATCGGCAGCGAGACCAGCCTCTGCCTGTATTCTTTTTGCAAATGTATATTGATAAAATAGAGGAAGTTCCAGGTAATGCAGCCTGGTCAGGTAAGTATTTCCAACATTGGTAACCGTATCGGCGCCCTGCCGCATTCCTTTTTGAATATACTCCATTTCCAACTGAAATGATGAGTGTGGTGAAAGTTTCAAGCTGACAAAAGCACCGGCCAGGTAACCAACTTTATGGTAGCCTACCCAGGTGTCGCCATCGATCTGGCTCACAAGGCCTCCTGCCAGAACACCTCCGTTGAACCGTTGGGTCATTCCGGTTAAAGGAATACAAAGCAGGAGCAGTAACAGCATCTTTTTCATTCGGAAATTTTGTATAAAAGTACGGAAATCTTTTGGGTCGTTTTTTTTTTACCTTTACATCATTATTATTAATAACATGGAGAACAGCGAAATTACCATCCTGTTGGTTGACGATGAACCGGATATCCTCGAATTTCTTGGTTATAACCTTGAAAAAGAGGGCTACAAGGTATTGAAAGCCAAAAATGGCCAGAAGGCGTTGAAAATAGCCATAGAGCATAAACCCCAGCTTGTCATCCTCGATGTGATGATGCCTGTGATGGATGGTATGGAAACCTGCGCTGAAATCAGAAACATCCCTGAACTTGCCGGAACCCTTATTGCGTTTCTGACAGCCCGCGGTGAAGATTATTCCCAGATTGCCGGCTTTGATGCCGGGGCGGATGACTACATCACGAAACCCATCAAGCCAAAACTATTTATCAGCCGCATCCAGGCACTATTGCGCCGGTACAAGGAAGAACCCCGGGAGACTGCCATCATTACGCTCAAAGAATTTATCATCGATAAAGACCGATACCTTGTTGTAAAAAACAACATGGAGATCACGCTGGCCCGCAAAGAGTTTGAGCTGCTCCAATTCCTTGTCTCCCGCCCTGATAAGGTTGTTTCGCGTGAAGAGATTTTCACCAATGTCTGGGGTGAAAATGTGGTGGTAGGCGACCGTACCATCGATGTTCACATACGACGTATCCGCGAAAAACTGGAAATTGACAGCATCCGGACCATCAAAGGGGTCGGGTATAAATTCGATGAAGGATGAAATTTCATGAGCCAAGAAATCTCGCGTTTCTGAATGCGGGGATCATCACAGGAACGTATGTCATCCTTTTTTTACTTTCAGTCGGCATCATCTTTGAAAACGCATTCACCCATTTTTACACATTCCTGGCGCTGTTTATCAGCTCTGCCGTGATTTTCATCACCGCCAATTCCATTTTTCTCTACACCCTCGAAAGATTCATCTACAGCAAGGTAAGGCTCATCTATAAATCCATTCACTCTGTAAAAACAGGAAAAAAGGACCCTCCGTTGCCTCAATCGGTCAACAACATCATCAACCATGTTCAGGAAGAGGTTGAAAGCTGGGAGTCTGACAAACAGCAGGAAATTGAACAGCTTAAGAAACTTGGGCAGTATCGCCGCGATTTCATTGGCAACGTGTCGCATGAACTGAAAACTCCGCTCTTCAACATCCAGGGATATGTTTCTACGTTGCTTGACGGAGGATTGGAAGACCCCACTGTCAACAGGGAATACCTGAGGCGCACGGAAAAGAGCATTGAACGGCTGGTGAAGATACTGGAAGACCTTGACGAAATTTCGCAGCTGGAATCAGGACAACTCAAACTGAAAATTACCCGGTTCGACCTGGTGAGCCTCACACGGGAGGTCACAGAGCTGCTGGAGATGAAGGCCCATAAAAACGAGATTCAGTTTGTGTTAAATGATCCGGGAAAACCGGTCATGGTTGAGGCTGACAAGGATAAGATCAGGCAGGTGATCACCAATATTATCGACAACTCCATCAGGTATGGAAACCGGGAAAACGGCAAGACGAAGATCACGTTTTTCGACATGGATGAAAACATCCTGACAGAGATCACGGACAATGGCATAGGCATTGATACGACTGACCTGACAAGGGTTTTCGAGCGTTTTTACCGCACCGGCCGAGGCAGGGCTGCAACAAAAAAAGGGAAAGGGCTTGGATTGGCGATTGTCAAACACATCATCGAAGCGCACCATCAGATAATCAATGTGCGCAGCACCATCGGTGTTGGCACCACCTTTGGGTTTACCCTGAAAAAAGCCTGAGAAAGAGGTACCCGGATCTCATTTGATCCTTTCCGTAGTAAACATCACCAGTTGTTCCAACGAAGTACGGTATTTGTTGTCGGGAAATGCCTGGAGTATATCGAGTGATTTCCGCTTGTATTCGAGCATCTTCTCCCTTGCATAGTCGATTCCACCCCGAGCGACCACTTTGTCGATGAGCTTCGAAACCATGGCAGCATCGTCGTGGTGATTTTTAACGGTGTTGATGATCCAGCGCTTTTCCAGGAAATCCGAATGGTTTAGCAGATAAATCAGTGGCAGCGTCATCTTCTGATCACGGATATCCGTTCCGTTGGGCTTACCGGTCGCATTGTTGTGTTCGTAATCAAACAGGTCATCCTTTATCTGGAATGCGATGCCTGCATGCTCCCCGAATTCCCACATCGATTGTATCTGTTCTTTTGAAACATTGACAGATGAGGCCCCGCAGGCACAACAGGAGGCGATGAGGGTGGCGGTTTTCTTTCTGATGATCTCAAAATAGATATCTTCCCGGATGTCTAGTTTCCTGGCTTTTTCGATCTGCAGCAACTCCCCTTCACTCATTTCACGCACTGCACTGGAAACGATTTTGAGGAGCTGGAATTCGTCCTGTTCCAGGGCAAGCAGCAAGCCGGTTGAAAGCAGATAATCACCCACCAGAACGGCAATCTTGTTTTTCCACAGGGCATTCAGGGAGAAAAAACCCCGGCGCAAATTCGAATCATCCACCACATCATCGTGAACAAGGGTGGCGGTATGTAAAAGTTCAATGAGGGAAGCTGCCCTGAAGGTGCTTTCATTGACCTCTCCGCATAATCCTGCTGACAGGAACACAAACATCGGGCGCATCTGTTTGCCCTTGCGTTTAATGATATAATGGGTGATGGTGTTCAATAACGGCACTGAACTCTTCATTGAGGCCCGGAACTTTCCTTCAAACGCCTCTATGTGTTCTGAAATGGGTGCTTTTATTTCGTTCAGTGATATCAATGGGTTCCATGATTGAATGTGTAAAAGTAATCAATTTCCCTCAGTAAATATCTTGTGAAACATTGCTAAAAATGGTTTATTTTTGTTAGATGCCAACGATGATGGATAACAGGGATTTTTCAGGGGAGTTCCAATTCAGTGCCTCACGAAGCAGTGGCCCTGGCGGACAAAATGTGAACAAGGTGAGTACCAAAATGGAACTACGGTTTCATGTTGCTGCATCTGCATTGCTCACAGAAGACGAAAAGCTGCTTGTTGCGGAAAAACTTGCATCAAGAATCAATGCCGCAGGAGAACTGGTGCTTGTTTCGCAGTCGGAACGTTCGCAACTGCAAAACAAAGAGAAAGTAACTGAAAAGTTCTATCTCCTGCTTACCCGTGCCCTGACACCGCGTAAAGAACGCAAGCCCACGAAACCATCCAGGGCTTCAAAGGAGGAGCGGCTTGAGGCGAAACGCCAGCTATCGGAAAAGAAGGAACGAAGAAGCTTTAATCTCTGAAAAATGAAGGCTCCATTCACCATTGAAAAAATCACCCGTGATGTTGTCGATTCCATCATCCTGAATCCGGTGGAACCCCACCGGCATGACCATGAAGAGCTGATCATCCTCACGCATGGCCATCCGGCACATAGTATTGACTTCAAATCTGAATTCCTTACTCCGCCTGTCATTGTTTACGTTGCCCAGGGCAAGGTGCATGGTTTTATTCCTGATGAGCATACCCGTGGATGGGTAATCCGCTACACAAGCGATTTCATACCCCAAAGTAATTTCAACTTCTATTCTACTTTCATTGATGACATCAATTTCAAACTGGATGTTGATTTTTGCAGCACCACCATGCATGATCTCTGTGAAATCATGCTTCGCGAAAATGCGCAGGAACCGGTCGATTACACCATGATCCGGCACCTGCTCAATGCCGTCCTTTCAAAATTGGAATCGGCAACAAAAAAACAGTTTCTTGACCCGAAAGTTGCAGGAAACTCCCAGCTCATCACATTCAACAACTTCCTGCAAATCCTTGAATATAACTTTAAACGCCCGGTCGGAGTCGATTTCTATGCTGATAAATTAAACATGTCGGCACGGAACCTGAACCTGATCAGCCAGGCGGTTTTCGGCAAAAGCATCACCGAAATCATCGAAACACGCAAGCTGATTGAAGCAAGGCAGTTGCTCCTGAATTCAGAAAAAACCATTTCTGAGATCGGCTTTGAGCTTGGCTACAATGAAAAATCATACTTCTCAAGGGTGTTTCATAAGAAAACCGGCACGACTCCCTCCGGCTTCCGTAACCAAATGAACCCGGTCATTTCCTGAATGTACCACTTGTCTTCCTGATTGTGTAACTCCGGGGTGGGGGGGGTGTTGTACCTTTGTGGCATTGAAAATTCACCCTGTCCTGCGGGAGGTTGTCTGAAAAAAGTTAACCACAAAGACACAAAGGTTGTCACAAAGACACAAAGAATAAATAACTCATAATCTGTTTCTTAGTGTACTTTGTGTTTTCACTTTGTGTCATTGTGGTTGAAGAAAACTCTCAAGACATCTTCAACTCATTGTGGATTAAGGTAAACCAAAAACAAACAACTAATTATCAACAACTTAAATTATATATTTTATGAAAACAAAAATCATCGCATTATTTTTATTATCACAATTAGCCATCGCAGCTGTATCTGCACAAACCTTTACTGCTGATGTCACCAAATCAACCTTAAACTGGAAAGCTGAAAAGATTACCGGGTTCCATGAAGGTACCATCGGACTGAAGTCTGGCTCTTTTAAAGTTGCCGGCGATAAAATCACATCCGGATCGTTTGTGATCAACATGACCAGCATTGTTAACACAGACCTCACCGATGCAGAATACAACAAGAAGCTTGTCGGCCATCTCAGTTCACCCGACTTTTTTGATGTGGCTAAATTTCCTGAAGCGCTCTTCACCATTACAAAACCGGTTGACCTTACCAAGTCTGTGACTGAAGTTCATGGGAACCTCACAATCAAAGGCATTTCCAAGCCACTTTCTTTTAAAACCGTGATCAAAAAGGATGGCAATTCGTACGTTTTCAATGCCAACAGCATTGTGGTTGACCGCACTGTTTATAACATCAAGTATGGTTCAGGCACATTCTTCAGTGATCTTGGCGACAAAGTGATCTATGACGAATTCACGATTAAACTGAAACTCGTGGTTGTTCAGTAATCAGTGATGAACAGGAAGAGATTTCTTACCTCACTGGCACTTTTACCCTTTGCAACCACCGCCATGAAACTGAACGATTTTAGTAAATTGTCACAATCGATGGAGCGCACCGACCTGATGCCGGTGCTCTTCGTCGGACATGGCAGTCCGTTGAATGCTATTGAGGCCAATGAATTTACAGAAGGATGGCGTACAACAGCCGCAGCAATCCCCAAACCGAATGCCATTTTATGCATTTCGGCCCATTGGGAAACCAATGGCACATTCGTAACATCGATGCCCAAACCCATTACGATTCATGATTTTGGCGGCTTTCCCCAAAAGCTTTTTGATGTTCAGTATCCTGCGACCGGAAGTCCTGAGCTTGCCAGTGAGACCAAAGGAATGATCACGGGCAGCCAGGTGTCGCTTGATGAAAAGTGGGGTCTTGACCATGGTGCATGGAGTGTGATCAAACAGATGTACCCGGATGCATCGGTACCGGTGATACAGCTTAGCCTTGACTACCGCAAAAGTGCCGAATCCCAGTACAACCTGGCAAAAGAGCTTGCCCCGCTCCGCAAAAAGGGCATCCTGATTATAGGCAGCGGCAACATGGTTCATAACCTCCGAAAGCTTGACTGGTTGGGGAAAACCGCGGGATTCGACTGGGCCATGGAGGCCAATGAAACAATCAAAAAATTGATCTTCGCAAACGAACATCAGAAACTAATTGACTACCAGAAACTGGGCACTGCCGCCGGAATGGCCATTCCATCACCGGAACATTACCTGCCGTTGCTGTATGCACTTGCCTTGAAAAACAAAAGTGAAAATATCACCTTTTTTAACGATAAAATGGTGATGGGGTCTATTTCGATGACCTCGGTGGTGGTTTCGGGTGGATGACCCAATTCCCGAATGACATCATACCCCCAACCCTTTACCACGAAAGACCCCATTCCCCAACCCCTTTCCCCAGGATGGGAATAATGGCGCGGTCGTAATACAATCTCAAAGAATTCTTGAACGATATTTGTTTCAGGAGAAAAAGCAGTCTCTTTGGTTGACGGCACGCCGGAGATTGCTTCTAAACCCAACATCCTATAAACGATTACGTGCCATTGGCACATTTCCTGCCCATGAAATCCTACCGGTACAATTTCAATTAGTCAAATAACAGTTTGTTGATTTTAGGAATACTTTTCTTTAGTGGCTCACACCAGAACATACACACCTGTTTGTCTGACAGCAAGTTTTCTTATTGAGACTTTGTATAAACTAGCATTGAAGTTTCAATACATTACAATATTGCATACATTTAACCCCAAAAAAATCTCTAAAATCAATCGCTTTATGGAGAATCAGAGACTGTCATTTTATGAGGAAGCCAAAGGGAACGGTGTTTCCCGAAGGGACTTCCTTAAATTTTGTGCGACCATGGCGGCCTTCCTCGGGCTGGAAGCCAGCGGCATTGGCCAGATCGTCAAGGCACTTGAATCAAAACCAAGGCTGCCGGTCATCTGGTTTCATTTCCAGGAGTGCACCTGTTGCAGCGAGTCGTTCATCAGGGCATCACATCCGCTTGTTGCGGATATCGTGCTGAACAAAATTTCACTCGATTACCAGGAAACCTTGATGGCAGCTTCAGGTGTGCAGGCAGAAGATGCATACAAGGCTGTGATGGCGAAGTATCCCGGGGAGTATATTGTGATGGTGGAAGGATCGATTCCTACAGAGAATGAAGCGTATTGTTGTATCGGAGGCCGAAGTGCCCTTCAGATACTGGAAGAGGCTGTTAAGAATTGCAAAGCCGTGGTTGCCTGGGGCAATTGCGCCTCTGCAGGATGTGTGCAGGCTGCCAGCCCCAATCCCACTGGAGCACAGCCGGTTCACAAGGTAATCAGCGGAAAACCGGTCATCAACGTGCAGGGTTGTCCGCCCATTGCCGATGTGATGGCTGGTGTTGTGGTACATCTGCTTACCTTCGATCGTATTCCCCAGCTCGACGGGTTGGGCAGGCCGAAAGCATTTTATTCACGCAGGGTGCACGATACATGTTATCGCAGGGCCAACTTCGATGCTGGATTGTTTGTCGAGTCGTTTGACGATGAAGGTGCAAAACGTGGATATTGCCTCTACAAAATGGGATGCAAAGGCCCTGTTACCTATAACTCCTGCGGGATCATCAAATGGAATGATGGCGTTAGCTATCCCATCCAGTCAGGTCACCCGTGCATCGGCTGCTCTGAAGCAGGATTCTGGGACAACGGTCCCTTCTACCAGCATCTGCCGGAGGTGGCAGGCTTTGGCATTGAGACTACCGCCGACAAGATCGGGCTGGGTCTGGGCATCGCAACAGCCGTTGGTATTGCAGGTCATGCGATTGTTACCAACATCCGCAAACATAAAGAGATAACCAATACTGAACCTGAAGAAGGTTCCAAAATCGAAACCACCAAAGAATCATAGCCATGGCAGAAAGAATCGTAATAGATCCCATTACCCGCATTGAAGGTCACCTGCGGGTTGAAATAGAAGTCACCAACGGCAAAATCACTGATGCATGGAGTGCCGGCACCATGGTTCGGGGTATCGAGACCATCCTGAAAGGGCGTGATCCCCGCGATGCATGGGCTTTTGTTGGCCGTGTTTGCGGAGTTTGCACCTCAACCCATTCGCTCACTTCTGTGCGAACCGTAGAGAATGCACTCGGCATTTCGGTGCCACCCAACGCAGAGCTCATCAGGAACCTGATGGCCAGCGCCTTGTATATCCAGGACCACGTGGTTCATTTTTATCAGCTGCATGCCCTCGACTGGGTCGATGTGGTTTCAGCGCTTAAAGCCAACCCTGCCGAAGCATCACGGATTGCCCAGAGTATCTCTTCCTGGCCCAAAAGTTCGGTGGGGTATTTTACCGACATCCAGAAAAAGTTTAAAAATTTCGTGGAAAGCGGTCAGTTGGGAATTTTCGCCAATGGCTACTGGGGACATAAAGCATACAAACTTCCACCCGAAGTAAACCTGATTGCCGTGGCCCATTATCTGGAAGCCCTTGAATGGCAAAAGGAACTGGTGAAAGTTCACACAATTTTCGGAGGGAAGAACCCTCACCCCAACTATCTTGTGGGCGGTGTTCCGTGTTCCATCAACATTGAAGAGGCAAATGCCGTTAATGCTGAACGACTTGCATTTGTAGGAAAACTGTTCGAAGATGCAAAAACCTTCGTGGATCAGGTCTATATTCCTGACCTGGTTGCCATCGCCGGTTTTTATAAGAGTGACTGGGGTGCCATCGGCGGAGGTCTGACAAACTACCTTTCATTTGGTGATTTCCCATCAAACGGGTACGATAACCCTGAGAGTTTCAAAATGCCACGCGGAGCCATACTGGGCCGTGACCTGAGTAAAATCCATGAGGTGAAAGCTGACGATCCGGAACAGATCCAGGAGTATGTCAACAATTCATGGTATGAATATTCAAAAGGCGATAAGACAGGTCTGCACCCCTGGGAAGGGGAGACCAAGTTTAACTATACTGGACCCAAACCACCTTATGAGCATCTTGATTTCTCACAGAAATACAGCTGGGTGAAGACTCCCCGATGGAAAGGGAATGCAATGGAGGTGGGCCCGTTATCGCGCATGCTGGTGGGTTATGCTTCCGGTCGTGCCGAATATAAAGAGGTGATCGAAAGTACACTGAAGGCGCTGGATGTACCTGTTGCCGCTTTGTTCTCTACCCTGGGCCGCACTGCAGCAAGGGGTCTTGAGACCAAATTGGTTTGCGGCTGGGCGCTGGAGTTTTATCAGCAACTTCTTGCCAATATCAAAAACGGCGATTCACGCACCCAAAACAATGCCAAATGGGAACCTGAAACATGGCCCAAACAGGCAAAAGGTATCGGCATGGTGGAAGCTCCCCGTGGCGCTCTTTCGCATTTTATCGTGATTGAGGATAAGAAAATCGCTAACTATCAACTTGTTGTACCCACAACCTGGAATGCTTCTCCACGCGACCTTAAAGGTCAGCGCTCGGCATTTGAAGAGTCGCTCATCGGAACTCCGGTTGCCGACCCGAAAATCCCTCTGGAGGTATTGCGAACCATCCACTCATTCGACCCTTGCCTGGCCTGTGCCGTGCATTTATACGACGAAAACGGAACCACAATTCATGATCTGAAAACCTATTAGCCATGAGAAACCGATCTGTTCCTTTGCGGGAAGTGCATGTATGGGAGATGCCTGTACGAGTCTACCACTGGATCAATGCGCTGTGTATTGTCGTACTCTGTGCCACCGGTTATCTGATCGGCAGCCCGCTCGCCTTTATGAATGGTACCGAAGCCTATTTTAACTATTGGTTCGGTACGGTACGGTTCATCCATTTTGTCAGTGCATTTCTGTTCTTCTTCAATTTTATTTTCCGCCTCTACTGGGGTTTCACCGGAAATGAATTTTCACGCTGGTACAATTACATTCCGTTAAAGCGGTGCCAGTGGAAGGAGATGCTGGAGGTGATTAAAGTGGATATCCTGCAGCTGACCAATAAAAAAATAGATTCCATCGGCCACAATTCGCTGGCGAGTTTCATCTATTTTATCACTTTTCTGATCTTCCTGTTGCAGTGTCTTACCGGTTTTGGAATGTATGCGGCCATGAGCAATGCTTTTTTACCAAAGCTTTTTGCATGGATTGTGCCATTTCTGGGCGGAGATATGCAGGTACGACAAATCCATCATATCCTGATGTGGGGGTTCATCCTCTTTGCCATGGTGCACATGTACCTGGTGTTTTATCACGATTATATTGAGCGGAGAGGGGTAACCTCTTCCATGATCGGAGGATGGAAGTTCATCGAAGAAGATGTGATCGAACGTCACGACAACAGAACGGAGGAGTGCCCGAAAGATTAACCGCTCAATAAACTGACTTTTGACTGATACGCTGAACAGCATCCTGGTGCTCGGGATTGGAAATCTATTGATGAATGATGAAGGCATTGGCATCCATGTCGTGAACCGGCTGGAGAAAGATGGCGGTATCCCGGGTGTTGACCTCATGGATGGCGGTACCGGTGGATTTCACCTGCTTGGGTTTATCCAGTCCTATAAAACCATTATCATCGTTGATGCTTCTTTAGACGAACACCCACCGGGGCATGTCCGGGTTTTGCAGCCCCGCTATGCAAGGGATTTCCCAAAACAGCTCAGTGCACACGAAATCGGGCTGAAAGACCTGATCGATTCGGCCATCCTGCTGGGAAATATGCCGCAACTTCACCTGATAGCCATATCTGTGAAGGATTTCCAGGATATGGGGCTTGAACTATCTGCAGAAGTGGAGGCTTCAATTCCGGTTGCAATCACTTATGTCAAGGATATCGTTTATCGGGTAATCAATTAATATAAAATACAGACATTCAATATATTAAAAAAAGTTCTCGCAGATTTTCGCAGATTAGTTTCGCAGATTAGCGCAGATTTTTTTAATGTATTTGATACAGGTTTTATTGTTTTTATTTTCTGCGAAAATCTGCCGAATTATTTGACATGCACGTGTACCCGAATCCTGTCAGCAACGTCTGCAATGTGACATTTGCACTCGATCAGCCTGGCAACGTGAAGCTTAC
>CAYHGE010000080.1:4410-16814 GCA_964355945.1 uncultured Draconibacterium sp. | reverse complement strand
CCGTCAATAAATATTCCACCGCTGACGCAATCATAAAAACGCGGTAGCAGATCCACCAGGGTCGACTTGCCTCCACCGGATGGTCCAACCACGGCGATGGTTTTTCCCTTCTTAATTGAAAGATTAATTTGTTTCAGTACTGGCTCCTCGGCATAAGCAAAGTTTACATTCCGGTATTCAATTTCTGAAAAGAAATCTTTCTTCTCAGTTGCATCAGCCTTTTCTTCGATCACTTCAGGTTCTCCCAGAACCTGTTCAATGCGGTCAACAGATGCAGCTCCTTTCTGGATGTTGTAATAGGCCTGGGTGATGGCCTTCGCCGGGGGCATCAGCTGAGAGAAAATTCCAAGGTAAACAAGGAAGGCAGCTGCATCCAGGAAATTCCCCGGGGTGAAAACCAGTTTTCCGCCATACCATAACACAATGGATACTACGCAGGCACTGAGAAACTCACTTAAGGGTGAAGCCAGATCGCGTTTCCTGTACAGCCTGATCATCAGTCGGTTGTACTCCTGGTTCGTTTTCCGGAACCGGTTGTCGGCAAACCCAATGGCATTGAAAGCTTTGATGATGCGAAGGCCGGAGATGGTCTCCTCGATCATCGAAAGAAGCACGCCCATTTTTGCCTGGCCCTTGTCGGATGTACGTTTCAGGCTTTTACCGATGCGTCCGATGAAAAACCCACTAACCGGGAGGAGTACCAGGACAAAAACAGTGAGTGACGGACTGATAATGAAAAGAGTAACCAGGTAGGTAATCATAATGATCGGATCCCGGAAGGCCATCTCCAGGGAACTCATAATGGACCACTCAACTTCCTGTACATCAGTAGTCATACGGGCGATAATGTCGCCTTTGCGCTTTTCATTAAAATAGGATAATGGCAGGATCAGTATTTTAAGGTAGAGATCACTCCTTAGATCCTTTACCACTCCGTTGCGCACAACTGCCAGAAAAAACATGGCAAGGTACCGGAAGAGGTTCTTCAGGAAAAATAAAACAACGATGGTAATGCAGATATATACCAGCAGCTGCTCCTTGCCGTACATTTCAAGCAGCCGGCCACAATAAAAATAGAAATTATCCTTCAGGGCATCGATCTCCAACTTCATCGGTGGCGCCGAATGTGGAATTGGCAGATTATTGAAGAGCATTTGCAGCACCGGTATGAAGAGCCCGAACTGTACCAGGGAAAAGAAGACAGAAAGGATGTTGAAAACAACGTTAAGCATGGCATAAATCCAGTATGGCCCGGCGTAACGAAGGATTTTGAAAAAGCTTTTCATTGGCGCAAAGATAGGTTTTTATGATCAATTATTCATCTCCGGGGAAAATGTTGGTTACAGGATGTGACCCTGTCAGGGTGAATAATAAATTTTAACGATTGAGCGGAATCATACCAGTAGATAATATTTGGTGGACCTTTGAATCTAAATGACCCTTCCCCAGCCCTCCCCTTGAAGGGGAGGGAGTACGTTTGTCGAGGATTTCAAACGATTTCATTGACGAATGAATGATACTTCCAGTTTCACAATGAGGATATCTCTTGTGGCTGGCACAGGGTTCCCCCTCCCCTTCAAGGGGAGGGCTGGGGAGGGGTCATTAACTTACCGATTAAGGTACCTATATTGTGAACTGGTACAATTGTGCTCAATCAATAAATTTTATTTAAATATTTACGTATTCATTTACTTTGAAATATATTTTAATGTATATTTGTCATCCAAAACCCTGCGAAAAATGAGAAAAATCATATCAGTACTTTGCCTGGTTACCATTGTGATCCTGGCATCCTGCTCAAAAAGCAAAACCACCACCCCCACTGATACTGGTGCAACATTCAAGTTCAGCAGCCTTTCGGCAACTGATACAGTGGTCAAAGTGAATGACCTTATCACACTGACTGCAAATGCTACCGGCGACGGTCTGAATTATGAATGGACTGCTGACTATGGTACCTTTGCCGGAAGTGGTGCAAAACGGGAATGGTCGGTATGTCATGAGGATAAATTTACCATTTCCTGTACAATAACAGATAAATACAGCCACTCTGAAACAAAAACAATCGTTGTCAGGTCGCATAACTAAGTCAGCACTGGTATTGATTATCAGCACTGTCTCCCTTTTCCTTCCCAATATTGCCAATGCCCAATGCTGTTCAACCGGCAGCCCTGTCGGTGCATCGGTTTATGTGGGAGTTCTGGGGAAAAATTATCTTCGGGGAATTTCCTATTACCGGCACAGCTCTTCCGTTGATTTTTACGAAAAGGATCATAAAGTTCCTAAAACCGGCGGCCCTGCAGAGGTTTCAAATTCCAAATTCAATTTTGCCGGTTTGGCTGTTGCTTATGGAGTTACCAAACGGCTAACGATTGAACTTGATGCCGGATATTTTATTAACAAAACCCAATATTGGAATCGCGGGGATACAATAAGAGGATCCGGTTTCTCAAATGGAACCCTCACCTTTAAATACGGCACCATTATCAGACCCGTGCAACAAATCGAGCTCACAACAGGATTTGGCATCAGGGTTCCTTTTACAACCAATCCACAGTATGTTGATGGGGCAAAATTAAATGCTGATGTTCAGCCTTCGACAAATGCTTTCGGAATTTCTGAAATGCTGTTTTTCAACAAGGGTTTTCCCTCAATTTCGCTGCGCCTTTTTTCCATCAACCGTTATGATTATAATTTTGCAAACAAGCATGATTACAAATATGGCAACATTTTGCTGAACTCAATATTTGTCTCCAAAAAGATTGCGAAATACTTTTTTGGACTCCTCCAGATACGGAATGAATGGAAGACCAATGACAAAGATTACCTCAATACAGAAACCGACCACAAGGTGGTCAATAGTGGGTTTGACCTGGTTACTGTCTCCCCTCAGTTAAGTTACAGCATCGCCGGGAAATGGAACCTCACGGCAAGTTATGACATCCCGGTGTACAAGTATTACAACGGCAAACAGATGACACCTGCCTACTCTTTTGCCATCAGCCTTACACGCGATTTCAACCTGGGGAAGAAGCTCCCTTCGATCCAGCCTGCGCCGATTCATTAGCGCAACCATAGACCTTCCAGGTTTTAAAAACCTGGAAGGTCTGCCCCATCCACCTGTCCGCCTGTCCATTTTTATTTACTACCTTTGCCAAATGGAATCGACCCGTCAACAAAAAATATCGCGCCTGATCCAGAAGGACCTGGGCGTCATTATCCAACAGGAGAGCAGAAACCTCTTCGGAGGAGCGCTGATCACGGTAACCAAGGTCCAGGTAAGCAAAGATCTGTCCATTGCAAAGGTTCACCTGAGTTTGTTTATCACCACAGATAAACAGGTTCTACTGGAGAAAATCCGGCATCACGGTCGCGAGATCCGGCATTTCCTGGCGTTGCGTGTTCATAACCAGCTGCGTGTCATGCCCGAACTTCAATTTTTCCTGGATGATTCGCTGGACTATATTGAGAACATTGACAGTTTGCTTAAATAACAGCCGGAGAGGCGGACGGTAATTGGTCAGCGGACCCTGATTTTGCACTTTGATTTTGCACTTTAAAATTTGACTTTATTTTATGCAGTACGATCCGATAAAGAGAACATTGGGAACCGTGTTCAATAAAACACCTTTTCTGCGGATAATGTTTTATAAACTCCTCGACCTCTTGCTTCTCCGTGCCTGGCATGTGCGCCGGGAGATCAGGAAATGGGCCGGTGTTGCCCGGTCAGGTGAGACGAAATCCGGCAGTTTTATTCTGGATGCCGGTTCCGGATTTGGTCAGTACACCTACTTTCTCACCGGTCTTCATCCCGGATGGTTTGTTGATGCAGTGGATGTAAAAGACGAACAGATTGCCGACTGCAATAGCTTTTTCACCCGGATTGGCCGGAAAAACGTGCTGTTTGAAAAGGCCGACCTCACCCGGTTTTCAAAACCCGACCGCTTCGACCTCATCCTTTCTGTAGATGTGATGGAACATATCGCCGATGATGAGGCTGTATTCCGGAATTTTTATGACTCACTGACGCAGCAGGGAATGTTGCTGATTTCAACGCCCTCCGACCAGGGCGGCTCTGATGTTCACGATCATGAAGAAGGCGAATCTTTCATCGACGAACATGTTCGCGACGGATACAACATCCTTGAAATTCAGGACAAGCTGAAACGGGCAGGGTTCACGAAAACAGAGGCCCGGTTTACTTATGGAACACCCGGAAAGATTGCCTGGCAGCTCTCAATGAAATACCCGATCCTGATGCTTAACACAACCAAACTCTTCTTCATCATTCTCCCAATTTACTATCTGGTCACCTATCCGGTTGCCTTCTTTTGTAACTGGCTTGATACAACCATGACACATGAAACGGGTACGGGATTGATTGTGAAGGCGTGGAAATAATAAAATTCAAAAACTTTGAATTTCCCATTCTACATCGCCCGCCGGTATCTTGTTTCAAAGAAATCTCATAACATCATCAACATAATTTCCGGGATTTCAGTGGTTGGGGTGGCAATTGGCGCGATGGCTCTGATCATTGTTCTTTCCGTATTCAACGGATTTGACCGGTTGGTGGTTTCCCTTTTCAGTTCGTTCAACCCCGCTATCCAGATCACTCCCGGCCATGGCAAGACGTTCGACCTGAAAACCGTTCCTCTGGCACAGTTGCAAAAAATCCCGGGGGTGCTGCACATCACAGAGGTGATCGAAGAGGATGCTTTATTAAAGTACAAAGACAACCAGAGCATTGTCACCCTGAAGGGGGTAAGCGATGCATTTATGCAGATGAGCGGGCTCGACACTATGATGGTGGAAGGCAGCTTCATGATGCAGGATGGTGACAAAGACTACGCACTGCTTGGGTATGGTGTGGCAGGAACCCTCAACGTCAGTCTGCAGGATTACATTAACCCGATTACCGTTTATGTCCCCCGGCGCGATGCTGCTTTTTCCGGTGGTTTTGAAACTGCTTTCAATACAGAGATTGTTTTCCCGTCAGGTTTTTTTCAGATCCAGTATGAATATGATGTAAAATACACCATACTGCCGCTGCGTTTTGTGAAGAAGTTGCTTGAGTATGGAGATGAGCGCACTTCACTGGAAATAGACCTTGCAAAGAATGTGGATCCGCCGGAGGTACAATCGGCAATTAAAAGTCTTCTCGGCGATCAGTTTATCATTAAAAACCGGTACCAGCAACAAGAGATCCTATACAAGATCATGGTTTCAGAGAAGAATTACATCTTTATGATCCTCACCCTGATCCTCATCATTGCCACCTTCAACGTGATCGGGACACTGACCATGCTTATTCTTGATAAGAAAAAAGATATTGCCGTATTACGCAGCCTGGGTGCCGGTCCAAATCTGATCCGGCGGATCTTCCTCTTCGAAGGTGTACTGATCTCATTTATTGGCGCCGTGCTTGGGCTGACACTGGGAGCAGCAGTATGCTGGGTTCAGATTCGCTTTGGACTGGTCAGGCTGGGTTCTGCCGACAGCAGCTTTGTGGTAAGTGCCTATCCGGTCGTAATGAAGGCAGCCGACTTTTTCCTCATCTTCTTCACGGTGATGCTGATTGGAATTCTCGCAGCATTATATCCGGTCTACAATATCAGAAAAGTCGATACCACAATGACCCGACCAGAATAACATTTTATCTGAGTATGAGGGATAACCGAATTATTTATACCTTTGATAAAAAAATATCTCCATCCTTTTTAGTTGCAAGAAATCCTGCATTATATGAAAAAAAAGGTTCTTTTTCTACTGCTGATCCTGGCATCATCGATCCCTGTGCTCCTTCATGCAGGTGAGATCAAAACAGGCAGTCAGAATACAAAGCTGGTTTACAATGCCGGCGGATTCACAAAAATTTCCTTTTCGTCCTCGGTATCTTCGGTGCAGTTCCGCGAAGTTATGACGAGGGAAGGAGCCTTCACAGAACTTTTTATCCGTGATCATTTCAATGCTGCTGTTATTGGTGAGCCAAACCTTCCGACAAGTTGCAGGCTGGTTGAAGTACCTTTCAACCAGGGATTTGACATAGAAATAACCCATGCAGAATTCAAGGATTATGATCTGGCAGCCCTGGGTGTTACAAACCGGATTATTCCTGTTCAACCTTCTCTTTCAAAAGGCATTACAGATCCATCACAGGTTCCGTTCATCCTCAGTAATGTCGTGTACAACACCAGCCAATTTATCGGACAACCCCTTGTAACCGTCACCCCTGTCGGAATCATGCGCGATCTCAATCTCGCACGGCTGGCAATATCACCACTGCAGTACAACCCGGTTACAAATCAACTCAGGATATATTCCATCATCGAAGCATCTGTAAAGTTTATTAACCCCGATACTGACGCTACGAACCTTCTGAAAATGAAGAATGGCTCAATTTACTTCAATGCCCTTAACCGCCTGGTTGACAACTGTCAGCGTCTTTCCGAGTCGCTGATAACCTCTTCACCCGTTACTTTCGTCATCGTTTCACCACCAGAATACAAAAACGCCCTGCAGCCGCTGGTCAAATGGAAAACACGAAAAGGGTTCAGGGTAATCCAGGCTTACACAAACGATCCGGCGGTAGGTGCTACTACAACTTCCATCAAGAGTTACCTTCAAGGCTTGTATAACTCTCCGGCACCCGGGTCAAACCCACCGAGTTTTGTTCTTTTCGCAGGCGATGTTGCCCAGATACCTGCCTGGATGAACAATGGCCAGGCTACCGATCTCCGCTATTGTGAATATACCGGCGACAATCTTCCTGAAGTATTTTACGGCAGGTTTTCCGCTAATTCACTCATGCAATTGCAGCCATATATCGACAAGACCATTGAATATGAAAAATATCTCTTCCCCGACGACACCTTCCTGAACGAAGATGTGATGGTAGCCGGATACGATGGCGGGGGACTGGGTCTGACTTACGGAAACGGACAAATCAATTATGGAACAAGCTATTATTTTAACAGTGCGCATAACCTGACCTCGCATAACTATCTTCAGCCGGAGCCTTCGGGAGCAAACTACTCACAGCAATTAAGGCAAAATGTATCCAATGGGGTGTGCTATGCAAATTACACGGCTCATGGAAGTGAGAGTGGCTGGGCCGATCCGCAATTCGATATATCCCAGATCGCTGGCCTTCAAAATGCGAACAAGTATTGCCTGATGGTAGGAAATTGCTGCCTTACCTCAAAATATAACACCAACTGCTTTGCCGAAGAGGTTACAAGGGCTGCAAATAAAGGTGCGATCGGTTATATCGGGGCCTCTAACAACTCCCTCTGGGATGAAGATTATTGGTGGGGTTCAGGACTGAAAGCTGTTTCAACCACCCCGCAATATGACCCTGACCACCTTGGCGCATATGATGTTACTTTTCATGACCACGGTGAAGATGTCAGTGAATGGTTCACCACCATGGACCAGATGGTCGTAGGCGGAAACCTGGCAGTTGAGCAATCAAATTCCGGCAACAAACTCTATTATTGGGAGATTTATAACCTCATGGGTGACCCGTCACTCAGCATCTACTATTCTGTTCCTTCTCCGATTGCAGCTACACTGCCCCAGATTTTGCTGATCGGAACCAGTACATGCACCGTATCCACCGAACCATGGTCTTATGTTGCCCTTTCTTTAAATGACAGCACGCTGCTGGATGCACAATGTGCCGATTCCAGTGGCCAGGTAATCCTGCAATACAATACGCTGAACACCACTGGCTATGCCCACTTTGTCATCACCAGGCAAAACAGGAAACCGTTGATTGATTCGGTTCTGATTATTCAGCCAACCGGTCCATACATCACAATGGGGACCGTTATTGTCAATGACTCCATCGGGGGAAACAACAATAAGAAAGCCGATTATGATGAAACCGTTTCGCTGAATGTTGCCATCAATAACGTAGGTTTAACAGCAACCAGTAATCTTATAGCAACCCTCACCACATCAGACACGAACGTTGTTGTCATCACCAACAGTTATTTATTTGGCGCAGTTCCTTCAGGAGCCATTGTAAACGGAACAGAAGCATTTTCAATCAAAATAAAAAACAATGTCTCCGACCAGCACAAAGTGATGTTCAACCTCAGCTTTACAGATGGAACCATCTCATGGCCAGGATCCTATACAATGACTTTGAACGCCCCGGTATTGGTTATCGGGAGCATAGCGGTTCTGGACCCCCTCCCGGGTGGAAACAACAATGGCAGCTTTGATCCTGGTGAGACTGTGCAGCTTCGTCTTGGCATCAGCAACAACGGACATTCGCCGGTAACCAACACAAGTGGAAATCTAACCGTGCTTCCCGGATCTGCAGGGTTTATTCTGCTTAATAATCAAACCTCCTTTGTGGGAACTATTCCTGCAGGAGGGAACAACAATGCATTTTTCAGCGCTGTCTCCAACGGAATAACTCCGTCAGGAACAACAGCAGGATTAGCATTTACAGTGGTTGCTGGTCAATCGAACCAATTTACCATTTCCCTTGACCTAAGCCTGGTGATCGGCCAGCCTGTGCAATATCCAATGAGCAATACCACCATAACCGCCTGCAACGGGATTTTCTTCGATTCAGGCGGGCCGGCCGGAAATTATCCGAACTACCAGGATTTAACCATGACCATTCATGCAGGAACTCCCGGAGCAAAACTCAGGGCCATATTTACAGCATTTGATGTTGAATCCATGGTAACCTGTTCTTACGACTTTCTGAACATTTACGATGGGCCATCGCTGATGGATCCGATGATCGGATCTTTCTGCGGCCACGAATTGCCCGACACCATCACCTCGACCAGCAGTGTCGGGTCACTCACGTTCATGTTTCATTCAGACTATCATAACAATTTCTCAGGCTGGGCTGCCTCTTTGAAATGCATGGGAGGTCCGCTTGCAATGATCGCAAACTCTTTCCCTGCCAACGTTTGCCAGGGAAGCCCCAGCCAGCTGGTTTCCATTGTAAACGGGGGTACTGGAAATTACACCTACCAATGGTCGCCGGCAACATATCTGGATGATCCGACAAGCGCCTCCCCGATTTCCACACCACAAAGTTCAATCACCTATACTGTTACCATCAATGATGGTGTAAACAACCTTACATCCGATCCGGTTACGCTGTCGGTGCTGCCGGATCCACCTGCTCCGGTTATCATGTTAAACGGATCGCAAATTGTCTCCAACATCGCAACCGGGAATCAGTGGTATATCAACGGAAACCTTATACAAAATGCAACAAATCAAACATATACCCCCTCAGCCTCTGGTGATTATACCGCAACCTCCACCTCACAGCCTGACGGATGTGAATCAGCACCATCGAACGTAATCACCTGGCTCATCACGGGCATCAACAATGCCGGTAATGATGTCAGTGTTCAGGTCTATCCAAACCCGGCGCATGATGAACTCTATGTGATCGTGCCTGGTACCGGTTCGAATACGATTAGCGTGTCAGTTTGCGATGCCTCAGGGCGTGAATTGATAAAGGAGGAACATCTGATAACCAAAACATCGGCAACAAATACCTACATACTGAATATCAGTCATTTATCTGCCGGACTCTATTATTGCAAAGTGCAAAACAATTTGATCAGGCGTGTTAATAAATTCATCATATCCAAATAAGAAAACCATGAAAAGACTATTATTCTCTTTGATGATCATTGTAGCCGGTTTTACCGGGTTTTCACAAACATGGAGAGCCATTTCTTCAAATGTTCCTGAAGCCGGTACCGTCCATTTGATTTCATCCACGATCGATAAATCAGTTGTCAGTTTTTCCCTGCCCGGGTTTTATTTACATGAAGTTATAACACAACAGGGCAATGCCTTTACTGTTGCAATCCAGAAATCCACCCCTATCCTCGAGGCAGGAGCGCCCGATCTTCCTAAATTCACGGCATCCTTGGTCATTCCTGATCAGGCCGGAATGAGCTTCAGGGTAATCTCTTCAGATTATAAAGAGTATCCCGACATGGTGATTGCCCCTTCAAAAGGGGTGATCATGAGGGATGTTGATCCGTCAACGGTTCCATACACATACGGTACAAGTTATTCCACAGATGGTTTCTACCCCGGATCAATTGCCGGCACCCGTGAACCATACATCATCCGTGATGTCCGCGGGCAAACGCTCATTGCATACCCATTCCAGTACAACCCGGTTTCCAGGGTCCTCCGTGTTTATTACAACATGACCATCGAACTCTATAAGACCACTGAAACAGGTGTCAATCCATTGCAGCAAACACAAAGTGTAAAGCAGGTTCCGCAGGATTTTCAGTCGGTTTACGCACATCAGTTCCTGAACACAGATGCCGTGACCTATACGACATTAAATGAATATGGCAACCTGCTGGTGATCTGTTACGGTCCGTTCATGGATGCCATGCAGCCTTATGTAAACTGGAAACGTGCGGAAGGGTATCAAACCGAGATGATCAGCAAAGATTCTGCCGGCTCCTCGGCAGCACAGATAAAATCATTCATCGCAAATTACTACAACACCAAGGGACTCACCCATGTATTGCTGGTTGGAGACGGGGCGCAGGTTCCGACCAATACCGGCGGTAATTTGGGCGGCCCCTCCGATAACGCTTATGGTTATGTGACCGGCAATGACCACTATTCCGAAATTTTCATTGGAAGATTCTCTGCAGAGAATGTTGCACAGGTGCAGACCCAGGTTCAGCGAACACTCGAATATGAACAAAATCCGCAGTTCCTGACCGATGACTGGTACACCACCGTCATTGGCATCGCTTCAGATCAGGGGCCGGGCGATGACAATGAAATGGATTATCAGCACATCAGGAACCAGCAGGCACAGTTACAGGCCTATACATACACCATGAACCCGGAATTATTTGACGGGTCGCAGGGCGGCAATGATGCCCCGGGAAACCCGACACCTCCGATGGTCGCCACAGATGTCAATGCCGGAGCAAGCCTGATCCTTTATACGGGACACGGCAGCAACACTTCCTGGGGAACTTCAAACTTCAGCAACAACAACGTGAATCAGCTGACCAATGTGGGCAAACTCCCGTTTATCTGGTCGGTAGCCTGTGTAAACGGCAATTTCACCTCCGGAACCTGTTTCGCGGAAGCATGGCTGCGGGCATCGCAGGGCGGACAGCCTACAGGCGCAATCGCCTTCCTCGGCTCCACCATCAACCAGAGCTGGAATTCTCCCATGGAAGGTCAGGATGCAATGACTAACATCCTCATTGAATCAGATTCAAATAACATCAAGCGTACCTTTGCCGGAATATCCATCAACGGATGCATGAAAATGATTGATGCTTATGGCACTGATGGCGCCAACATGGCCGACACCTGGACCATTTTCGGTGATCCTACAATCATGGTGCGGACTGCGGTACCTCAACCAATCACTGCACAATACGACACCATATTGTTTGTTTCAGATTCAACGCTTGTGGTTAATTGCAATGTCAATGGAGCAAGGGTTACAGCCTCCACCAGTAGCGACATCCTGGCCACCGGCGTTGTTATGAACGATACAGCAACCCTCACATTTTCGCCGTTGGCGCAGGCTTTTGACACCATTCACCTGGTGATCACTGCATATAACATGCTGCCATACCAGGCTATCCTGGTCGTGCGCGACATCCCGACCCAGGTTGTTGCCGGTTTTACCGGGCTTCCGACCAGGGTTCTTCCCGGCAATTCTGTCGCGTTCAGCGATACAACTGCTGGAAACACAACCACCTGGCACTGGTATTTCCCTGGAGGCACACCAGATGAGTCATTTGAAAAGAATCCTCTAATCACTTATGAAACTGTCGGAACTTATGATGTTAAGTTAGTCGTTGGCGATGGTTTCACGTCCGACAGTGTTCTCAATGTTGGGTATATTGTTGCAGATTTTCCGACTGGAACGAAGGACAACACTGAACCATTTGCCTGCACAGTACTGCCAAATCCCGGGAATGGAAACTTCACCCTGAAGCTGAAATCACCTGTTGCTGAACAGATCGGTATCACTGTATTTGATATGATCGGAACAAATGTATTTGGTGAATCAAACATTCCTCTATCAGGTCAGTTAACCAAAAACCTCAACCTCACAGCCCTGCCGGACGGGATTTACTTTCTGAAAATAGCCGGGAAAAACGGGATGGTTACACGGAAACTGGTGATTAAAAGGTAAATTGCCCGTTACTAAAAGACCTTCCAGGTTTTGAAAACCTGGAAGGTCTGAATGGCGAAATAGTTCAACCTGTTTCGCCATTTTGCATTTATCCATGATTAATAAGATATAAATCGATTTGATGCGATGAAGGTTCGACAAAGGTATTTACGTGCCATCGTCAGAAAAACAGCCATTATCAGGGCTCTAATTCATGCGACTTGGCCACATG
>CAYHGE010000080.1:1826-4310 GCA_964355945.1 uncultured Draconibacterium sp. | reverse complement strand
CACTGGTGCCCGGTATAATCTTCCAGCAAAACCCATCGTTTGGTCGTATCAACAGTAACAGACTTAACAGTATAATATGGCTCGCTCACCTTTGTACAGGACTGGAAGAACAGTGCACTGCAAAACAACAAGGCGGTCATCCTGAAAATCGTTTTCATCATACTTCTATTTTCTTTAAACTTGTCAGTTTTTAAGTCCCACAAATCAGAAACTGCTGGTCACAGTCAGTGTCAGGCCATTTGTTGCAGGTACGTACCTGCACACACCGCCCACGCAGATGATTCCTTCACGCTGCCTTCCATAGGAAAACGAGACCCGTGTTGAATGGTTCGTATAACCTGCACTCAGGGTGTAGTAATTCAGCCGCTGTGAAGCATCGGTGTTACCGTAATTGTACTGATCCATCACAGATACAAACCATGCCGGGGAGATGGTGAGTTCCAGCAGGCTGGCAACCCAGTTGCCTTTATCCTGTTTGGTCCATAATCCCTGGACTTCCCATCGAAGTGAGTGCTTTTTGGTTATGTTCCAGGCAATGTCGGCTATGCCGATCTGCGAATAGATCGTTCCAAAATCACCGGGGGCATGATTTTCAACAACATCTTTATTATAGGTCTGGTAGAGATAGGTGAAAATTCCTTTCCACTTTTTATTAAACTTCTTGGTAACCTCAATATTGGCATCCTGGTAATAGACAATATCTCCAAAACCATAAAAATTGGTCGCATATCCTGCTGTTCCAAGTTGACCGATGGAGGTTGTATCATTCACCTGTGTCTTTTTCAATCCATTTACCTGCGAAAAATTACCGGCAACCGATAACCCCGTTTTTCCTCCGATGGTCGAATTTTTCGGGAAGTGCAAAGTGACAGTGCCGGAAATACCGACTTCGCCATTGGGCTGGGTTGAATAGGGATACATGCTTGCCAGCGCATAAGAGTGTTCTTTGGTAATAGAAGGAAGATAATTGATATTCAGCATATTATTAGAAACAGAGCGGTCTGATTTATAGCTCATGTTATCAATCCACTTCGACATGAGCGAGATACCCAGGCCTGGTTTGGAATACGACATATTGGTAAATAACCCATTGCCGTTTTTATAGATATAGTTATTCAGTGCGGTGGGGTCGTTGATTTTATGGGCATATTCAGTAAACCAGTTGAAATCGCCGATATTTAAATTGAACCTTCCTCCATAATTCGAAACATTTTCTGGCAGTGTCAACGCCAGGATCTTGCCATCAGAAGGAATGTCTTTGGTTGCTCCCTGCTGATAGTTGCTTACAAATGAGCCGCCCAATGTCAGCTTGACCTTGGCATCATTAAGGCTTTTGAATATATCATTCAGATAGAAATCGGCATCAAACCCTTTTACGATTCCCCGGTTGTAGTCTTTGTAAGGTTCCCAGTAATAACGCTGAACGCCGTATACTCCCTTGAAGGTGATTCCCTTGGCAGGCATTACCTTAACCCGGAGACCACGAAGAGAGTTGTCATATCCCAGGGTCCACTCCTGGTAGGTCCTTAACATCATCCCATAGCCGAATTGTTCATAGAAATTCCCGGCTGTAACATCGATGTAGTCATTTTTATAGTTCACATACCAGTACGGTGCACCAACTCCATTGTATTGTGCATCATAACCGGTGAGCGGCGGCAGATAGGCCTCAAAACGCATTCCCGCGGTAAAATTTCCCAGAGAATAGTTGACTTCCGTGAATGCGTTCATGCGAATGAGCTTCCCGTCGAGGGTAGAATCGGTAATCCCGGTCGTGGGATCGGTGAGATAATAGGTGGCATCGGCCTGCATGCTGCCGTGAACCTCACTCCCCTTCAGCACATCCTGTGATTTAACCATCACGGGAGTAAGGAGCAACATACAGATTGCTCCCAGATAACAGCAGATTCGTCTATTCAAAGTGTTTGATGTTTTAATGGTATGATGTAAGTATTTCCAACCTATTTAACCTCTTCTCCCCTGTTCAGTTTGCGAACCATCTCGATCAGGTTCAGTTCATCGCCTTCAGAAAATGAAGTGTGCTGATAAACAACCTCACCTTTCCCGTTCAGCAGGAAGGTGTGCGGGATGGGACCGACATTCATGGCGCGTTTAAAATCACTGTTGGGATCAAGCAATACGGTGTAATCCCAGCCCTTCCCATTGATCATGGGCGCAACAAGGGTCATTGAACGGGAATCATCCACCGAGATGGCATAAAGCTTTACACCGGTTTCAGTAACCCAGTCATCATATACGTCGGCAATTGTGGTTAGTTCCCGCACACAAGGTTTGCACCAGGTGGCCCAGAAACTGATGATGAGCGGCTTTCCGTTGTTGGTGATGCTGTCGGAAGTATACGGTAGTCCTTTTACTGTTTTCAGCTTGACGGTTGGGAGTTTTTTATAGGTAAACACACCCTCCTGGGCAAAGGTACACGAGCCAATCAGGGTGAGTAATAAAAGAAGGCGAAGGGTTTTCATC
>CAYHGE010000080.1:0-1726 GCA_964355945.1 uncultured Draconibacterium sp. | reverse complement strand
GTATCAGAGGTTTGCTGGATTTCGGCCAGGAGGAGTCCCGGGCCCAGGGCATGGACCCTGCCAGCGGGTATAAAAAATGCATCCGCTTTTTGTGCTTTTTCGAAATTGAGCACCTCTTTTAAACGCTTTTCCTGCAGGGCTTCCAGATAGGCTGCCGTATTCATTTTCCTGTTAAAACCGGAGATCAGTTCTGCCCCGGGGTCAGCATCCAGGATATACCACATCTCTGTTTTACCGCTTCCGATATTCCTGCGCGCAGCCAATGCATCATCGGGATGCACCTGGATGGAGAGCCAGTCGTTGGCATCAATGAATTTGATCAACAGCGGGAATTCTCCCTGGAATCTTTCATAGACCTTCTCTCCTACCAGTTCATCCATGTAGATTTCCAGGATCTCGTTGAGTTCATTTCCTTCCAGAAAGCCATTGGCCACAACGGTCTGACAATCTGAAACGCCCGACATGGCCCATACTTCCCCGCAGTTGGGAAGTGGGGAGAAGTCAAGGCCCAGAGTGGTTCTGATCTTTTGGCCTCCCCAAATTTTATCTTTGAAGACCGGTTTGAATTTTAGAGGATACAACATAGAATATTGGTAGTTAATTTTCGTGCATTGCTTCTTAATACAGAAAACTTATTTATAAATATCCTCTGTGGTTCTTCTGTGTCCTCAGTGCAACTCTGTGAAATAAAAAAAATTACGCAGAGAACCACAGAGAAGACGCAGAGAACCACAGAGAAAAAGATTACAGATCAAACACGATTCTTGTTACCTTTGAATCTTGATTTCAACACAAAAATACAGAATTAAATGATCAAATCCCTTTGCATTTTTTGCGGCTCCAGCGTTGGCAGGCAGGCACTCTATTCTGAGCATGCGGTTAAACTGGCTGAAAATCTCCTGGCTGAAAAAATCACCCTGGTTTACGGGGGCGCCAATGTTGGCCTGATGGGGGTGCTTGCCGATACAATGCTTGCCGGCGGAGGAAAAGTCATTGGTGTAATGCCCAAATCGCTTGTTGAACGTGAAGTTGCCCATGCCGGCCTCACGGAGATGCACATTGTGGAAGGGATGCAGGAGCGGAAAGCGCTGATGGCGGATCTTTCCGATGCATTCATCGCAATGCCAGGCGCTTACGGCACACTGGATGAATTGTTCGAAGTCCTTACCTGGAATCAGCTTGGAATCATCAACAAGCCCATCGGGTTGCTGAACCTCGACGGCTTTTTCAACCCGCTGCTGCAAATGCTCGATCACGCCGTGGCAGAAAGATTCCTTCGCCCCGAACACCGGAAAATGCTGATCACCGGCGAAGACTTTTTACAGGTGATGCACGATCTCAATGAATACCAGCCGGTTACTGCTGAAAAGTGGATAGAGGGGCTGAAGCAGGGGAAGATCTGATGAATATTGAATATTGAATATTGAATAACGAATATCGAATGTTGAATGATGCTGATCATAGGAATTACCGGAACATTGGGTGCCGGCAAAGGTACGGTCGTTGACTATCTTGTCGAAAAGAAGGGTTTTGATCACTACTCTGTCAGGGCATACCTGCTGAAAGAGATCGTTCGGCGCGGATTGCCTGAAAACCGTGACAGCATGGTGGCGGTTGCGAACGAACTGCGGGGGATGTATGGACCATCATACGTTACTGATCAGCTGTATTTTGAGGCTGTCCGGATAGGGAAAAACTGTATCATCGAGAGCATCCGCACGCCGGG
>CAYHGE010000079.1:14177-16972 GCA_964355945.1 uncultured Draconibacterium sp. | reverse complement strand
GGAAATACCATAACGAGGGAATTCCATAACAAGGATATTTTTCCATACTTTTGAACAACAATTTCAATCCAGCCCGACATTCTGTTACCTTGTCGCCTTATTGCCGAATAAAAACAATCTCATAACTCAAACAAATCCAGCAATGAAATATATCGGAGCCCATGTCAGTGCCTCAGGAGGTGTTGAAAACGCACCCGTCAACGCATCTGAAATCGGGGCAAAAGCCTTTGCACTCTTTACCAAAAACCAACGCCAGTGGAAGGCATCACCCCTCACGGCAAACAACATCAGACTTTTCCGGGAGAACTGCGAAAAACACGGTTATCAGCCCTTCCAGATCCTTCCGCACGACAGTTACCTGATCAACCTTGGACATCCTGAACAGGAAGGACTTGACAAATCGCGTGAAGCGTTTCTCGATGAGATGCAGCGATGTGAACAACTTGGCCTCGACAGGCTTAATTTCCACCCGGGAGGATCACTCGGCAAAATCAGCGACGAAGCGTGTTTGCTGAAGATCGCGGAATCCATCAACATCACCCTGGATAAAACCAATGGAGTGATTGCCGTGATCGAAAACACAGCCGGCCAGGGAAACAACCTCGGTTTTAAATTCGAGCAGATCGGTTTTATCATCGAACATGTGGAGGATAAAAGCCGTGTTGGGGTATGTATCGACACATGTCACTCATTTGCTGCAGGATACGACCTTTCAACAGAAACAGCGTTCAAAGCCACGTTTCAGTCCTTCGATGAATTAATTGGGTTCAGGTATCTGAAAGGCATGCATATCAATGATTCCAAAAAAGGTCTGGGGAGCAGGGTTGACCGTCATGACAGCCTTGGAAAAGGGACCCTCGGGATGGATGTGTTCAAATGGCTGATGAAAGATCCGCGGTTTGATGATATGCCGCTGATTCTTGAAACACCTGATGAGACGATCTGGAAAGAGGAGATTAAACTTTTGTATTCTTTTTGAGTTTAAAATTTCCCGCAGATGAGCGCAGACAAGGGCGCTGATTTTCGCAGATTATAGTGTTCTCTGCAATTCTTCCGACAACTGCCAGAGTTTTTTCCCGTTTTCAGGATCGGAGGCTTTTTCATCGACATCTTTCCGGCCCATCAGGAAGAGGTAATCAAACGGTTTGCCTGCAACATCCCCGGAAGCAGCAAGATAGATGGCCGGGACAGCGGCTTTGGCAGGTGACTTGAAAAAGATCCCGAAGACCAGTTTCAACAAGGGAGTGAAGACCTTTGGCGCCTCCCGGGCAATATTGGAGTTGACTGGGCCGGGGCATAAGGAGAAAACTGAAAACTTTGTTTCTGTCCCGGGATTGAGACGCCTGGAGAGTTCTACCGAAAACGTCGTCAGCAGGAGCTTATAATATCCGTATAGTTCGATGGATTTCCCTATGCTGTAATCGCGGTATTTTCCAAAATCAGCCCATTCGAATTTTTCCGGATTGCGGTGGCTTTCCGAAGCAATAAATATAATCCGCGGAATGCTTGATCCTTGCTCTTTGCTTTTTGCATTTTGACCCGTCACCACGGTTTTCTGACCATTAAAGCAATGATTTTCAATCATTAAATTGACGAACAGAAATTTCGAGAAGTAATTGACCATAAACATCTCTTCGAGCCCCTGCGGGGTTTTGCGGCTTTGTTTGGGAACGATTCCTGCGTTGCAGATGAGGATGTCGATACCAAAAAGGGAGGGGGATTGAATCTGCACCACTAATTCATTGATTGAATTGACATCTGCAAAATCAACATGGAGCATGTGAACATTGGGGTTGCCGGATAGTTTTTTCACCTTCTCCCCTTTTTCCGGGATGCCGCTCCGGCATGCCATGATCACGCGTGCCCCGCGACGTGCAACATCAACGGCCATGGCAAAACCAAGACCGGAGCTGGCTCCGTCAACCAAAACAGTCTTTCCGTCGAGCCGGTCGGTCGGCTTCAATTCACCTGCCGGTATTTGCTTCCGGAAAAGGTCGCTGATTCCGGTAAGTATTGCTGTGACCGGGTTATTGTATTTTTTTTGCCTGGCTGAGGTCATATTTTTCTGATATAAAACTTCCGTAACGCGATGTATTCCTGTTGATTTCAGCCTCCGTAAGACCAAAATCGGCCATAGAATATTGATGAACTCCATGTTTCCTGTGGGGATGTTCCAGTTCATGACGCCGAAACCGATCAGCAAGTTCAGGGGCCAGACCGCCATTAAGCTGGTATATCTTCTCCAGTTCGCTGACGGAATCAGCAATAAGGTTCTGATAGTAAATATCGGTAAACTTCCCGTCATTTCCTGGTTTCAGCCTGTAATCGAGTGCTTTTCCAAGCATGTATCCGATCTTGCGAACCCAGTGATCGGCTACCTTACGTTCATCGACATCACTGCTGAAGATCATCCTGTTGTACGTAACCATGCTTAGAAAAGAGGGAATTGACTCCGCTAAATTCCTGTGGGGCCAGAGGAAATGCACCTCCCCGAAGTGCTTTTCGATCAGGTCGGGAAATTCAAGATGGTGCGGGGTTTTAAGCACCCAGCGCTTTGCGGGCCTGATCCACTGCATGAATTTCAACAGCTTAACAGAGTATGCATAAGCCTGTGACTGATCCGTATGTTCAAGCCAGTCGGCATAAGCCGGAACATGCATCATGGCCTCGGGCGTGGTACTGAGAAAACTCACATCGAGCATCAAAATATCCTCTTCAGGCTGCATGGCATCGATCGGGTGAATGGCAAAAAAACCTGGAGACATGAGCTTCAGTGCTTTCACAGAGGTGTTGGC
>CAYHGE010000079.1:7309-14077 GCA_964355945.1 uncultured Draconibacterium sp. | reverse complement strand
GAATGGCAAAAAAACCTGGAGACATGAGCTTCAGTGCTTTCACAGAGGTGTTGGCGACCGAGATTCGCTTGTCATTTGGGTGAGGATAAACAGGTGGACGGGTGAGATGATGAGCTGGTGACAAATCATACAAACCGAGGTTGATCGGAACAGGGTTGATTACCTCCCAACTTGGAATGACCCGGTGGTCAGGGTCTTCAGCCAGCAGCCGCTGCAATTTTGTCGTACCCGTGCGTTGCAATCCCACGATGATCCAGGCCGGGCAGAGCTCCTGCTGCAAAATTTGCGGATATTTTTTAAAGAAATGCTCTGCGCGCAGCCTGATACTGAGCAAACTCACAAACCGTTCACGTGTGATAAAACGCCCGATCGGATGAAGGTTTGCTTCTTCATTCACCGACTTTAACAATACCTCAAGCGGCTGGTCATTAAAATCACGGCCAAGGTCATTCAACCCGGTCGTTTTCCGTGCCAGCCGGATCAGATCATCCTTGTCAAGCCTGATCTTTGTTCCAAGGATATAGGTTCCTTTCCAGCCTTGATTGAGCACCCTGAACCAAAAAGGGCTATTGCGAAAACCATTCTTCATTCACTTCAATATTCAATATTCGTTATTCAATATTCGATATTCATTTTCAAGTTGTTACAACCTTGCAGCATGGTTCAACCGCCTCCGCTCCCTCAGCAATCCGGTACCACCTCCACAGCATCGTTCCCTCCTGATGTCCGCAGGTGTTGATCCAGTTTGGATTGCCGGGATCTGAATGTGAAACAATCACCCGGACAGAACCATCGGGTTCATAATATGCAGATGACTTGTTGATACAAATTGTAAAATAACGGTAATCAAGGGATTCCATCCAATAATTGTTAAGCTGGAAATTCCATGAGTCACAGTCGGGAGGCTTCACTTCGATCACCAGCGATTCATTGCCGGCCAGTTTCCAGTGGCTGTGATAGTAGATGATACTGGCATCTCCGCCTGCAGCGTTTGAAACTTCAGGACTGAACAGCGGAAGTTTGTTGGTGTGCTTCTGAAATCCATTGGCCCACTTTGCGAACATCATCGAAGCGCCGGCAACGAACATGGAGGCGGTTTGAAGGCCTTCGTCGACCATGGCCGGCGTAATCGGATCAGGAGCCGATCTGCCGTCCAGGTTTTCAATGGTTACCTCAGCCGGAGTTTCGGTAAACCGGTTCAGGAAGGTCTGACGTACCATCACCATGGTTGTTCCGGGTTCGGTTTTCAGCCAGTTTTTCCCGGAAGGGGTCTGGCTCAGGATGATTTCAAAGCTGCCATCAGCTTCCATTTGCAGATTGTTGTGCTCGAGGGCGCCACAGGGTGCCAGTCCCCCGGTGGTGCCATAATTTCCATTCTGGGTAAAGAAACCGATGTAGTGCACGGTATTTCTGTTTCCCCGGAGCCGGTAGGAATATTTCCCGCTGATCTGTGCATTGAAGTAATAGTTGTCGGGATTGTCGGCGCCAAGTTTCACGGTTTCGTGTGCCATTCTTTTCAGAACAGGGAAGGCGGGATCGCAATACTCCACAAAGGCTTCAAGTCCGCCACGGGTGAGGCGGGAGAGATAGCGCAGCCCTTCAGCCTGGTTAAAGGCATCCCGCGGGGCCCCCGGAAACATGAGCGAGGCACCGGCAGATTTGAGGTTGTCGCAGAACTCTTCCCATGCTTTCCCTGAAACAACCCGTTCGGCATGTATGTCATCCTCCGTTTTTCCGCGGAGTTTCAACCCGATCCGGCGGAAGGTCTTCAGTAACCGTAAAAAGAGGAACAGGAGCTTTCTCATGTTGAAAATTATTACCTATTATTGCAGAATCGGCAAAGATAGAAAAATCATGGCATCACTCCGGGAGCGTTATGGAAACTGGGCACTTGTGGCAGGCGCTGCAGAGGGAATTGGTGAGGGTTTCACCAACACACTCGCAGCCGGTGGCATCAACATCATTCTCGCAGATCACAACCTGCTGGCCATGCAGGAACTCGCTGCCGGGATCAGGTTGAAATACCATGTTGAAACCATGGAAATTCACCTCGATCTTGCCTCTCCGGATGCAGCAGATCTATGCCTGCAGGCAATCTCAACGCATGATTGCCGGCTGATGGTGTATGTGGCAGCCTATAGCAGGGTGCAACGATTTACAACCCTTGATCCCGCTGACCTTGACGGATTTCTTGATGTAAATACCCGTACTCCACTGCACCTGGTACATGGTTTCTCGAAACGGCTTATCAATGCCGGAAAAACCGGGGGAATCATCCTTGTGTCATCCCTGGCAGGCTTGATAGGTCCCCAATTTGTAGCAACCTATGCTGCTACAAAAGCATTCAGCATCCGGCTCACGGAAGCATTGCATGCTGAACTGAAAAGCCAGGGCATCGACATTTCCGTATGCTGTGCGGGGACCGTTTCCACCCCAACTTACTGGAAAAGCAAGCCAAGCTTTGAAAAGATGAAGCCTCCCGTGATGGAACCCGGGGAAGTTGCCGCCTATGCCCTCAGAAAACTGGGACACAAAATAATCTGCATTCCCGGACTGACCAACCGGTTGCAGTATTTCTTCCTGATGAACATGGTTCCCCGATGGATTGCACGACGCCTTGTCAACGATGCCATGAAAAAAATGTACGGATCGTTATAATTTAACCAGATATTTTCATACATTTGTTGATAATATCTGTTTAAATTTTTAATTATGATTCGGCGGAATATTCTCAAAGGATTACTGGATCATCTGCAGCAACCTGAAATAACCGTGATTACCGGGCCACGCCAGGTTGGAAAAACAACGCTGATGCATGAGATGGCAGGAAAGTTAACCGGCGATAGAAAGCCGGTGCTGTTCCTCCATCTTGATAATGAAGATGACAGCATCGTACTCTCTTCACAGGCATCACTGATCGCAAGGATCCGGGAAGTGTGCGGAGATCAGAAAGCTTTTGTCTTCATCGATGAAATTCAGTTAAAGGAGAATGCAGGGCTGTTCATGAAAGGCCTTTATGACATGAAGCTTCCGGTCAAATTTATTTTGTCCGGCTCGGGAAGCATGGAACTGCGGGCAAGCATCCAGGAATCGATGGCCGGACGAAAGAGGATGTTTGAAGTAATGCCGGTAAGCTTTTTCGAATTTGCTGATTTTCGCTCCGGGTACAAGCATGCCGGCCACCTTGATTCATTTTTAATGAACGACTTTCCCGGCGCTCTCGCGCTTCTGAATGAGTACCTTAATTTCGGCGGGTATCCAAGGGTCATCATGGCAGGTACAATTCATGAAAAAATGGATGTGATCAACGAGATCTACCAGTCGTATATGACCAGGGATATCCAACTTTTGCTCAAGGGCCACGGACCTGAAGTTTATGGCCGGATGATGAGTCTCCTTGCGGCCCAGACGGGCGGCATGATCAACCTCTCAACACTTTCCAATGAAACGCGTGCTGCCCAGGCAACAATTCAGAAATACCTTTGGTTTGCAGAGCGCACCTGGTTTCTCAAGATGATACCGCCCCTGCATGGCAACAAAATCAAGGAAATCACCAAATCTCCGGTGGTCTACTTTGTCGATCACGGGATGCGCAACTTCGCCATCAGGATGTTTGGTAACATCCATAACCACCGGGACCATGGCTTTGTTTTCCAAAACCTGGTGTGTACCATGCTGCTGGACACCCTTCAGCGACATATTTACGATCTTCATTTCTGGCGTACCATCAACAAGGCAGAGGTGGATTTTGTAATTGAGCGATATGAAAACCCTTTGCCGGTCGAAGTAAAATATTCCTCTCTGCAAAAACCGGAGATTACCAGGTCATTGCGAAGCTTTATCGACCACTACAACCCAACCGATGCCTGGGTTGTCAATCTGACCCATTCAGGTAAGATGGTGCTGGGCTCAACTACCGTTCACTTCATTCCATTTTTCAGGCTGGAGGCTTACCTGGAAGATATCCGGACCGAGCCGGAAAGGCTGTTCCGGGTTTCAGAAAATGAGGTCGTTTACAGGCTGATGCACCCGCCTCAGGCAGGCAGGTTGAAAAAGAAGAGTCTTTACAGTCGGGGAGCAGGCTAAACTGAATACCCAAAGCCCTTGACTTCATCCATGGATTACGCTATCTTTACTCCCCGTTAACAATCCTGTTCTCATTCATTCCTATAATATTCCCGGCCATGAACCTCCTGAACAAACTAACCATCTTTCTTTTACTGACAGGAATGTCATTTGTCTCCGGGCCAATCCTGGGACAAATTGTTTCGGCTGACAACAGTCTCTTCACACTTTATCCCCCGTTAAACTTACAGGGTAGTGCAGTCGAATGCAATAGTTACCTGCACTGGCAAAAACCGCAGATGCCAGATGGCACCACCCCTGCCGGACTCATGGGTTATTATATTTACCGCGACGGAATGATGGTGACATATATCAGTGGGGCAGACTACCTTTCCTATTATGATTATAATATGGAAACTGGCACCTTCTCATACACCATCACCGCTAATTACGACCTTGCTTTCTATGGGATACCCGGCCAGTTCGGTGAATCACCACCAGCAGGACCGGTCACCATTGCACTCAATTGCTGCTGCTCCATGCCATTTTATGAACCATGGGATTTGGGATCATTTACTTATCAAAACTGGCAATTTATCCCTGCACAGGGCAATTGGGCCATGAATACCTCACAGGGAAACCCGGCACCTTCTGCTGTTTTCAACAGCACTCCTGCGATCCAGAACTATGACGTAACGATGAAGAGTATGTCCCTTCAGTGCGAGCACTGGATCTGTGCCGACATATACCTTGAATTTGATTATAAACTTGTCGACATTGCCACCGGGGGTACTGAAAAACTGATTGTAGAATATTTCATGGACAACACATGGTTTACAGCTGTTGAAGTTAAGAATGAGGGATCTACAGGCTGGATTCATCAAAAAGTGGACATTTCCCAGGTGTGCGGAAAGACCTGCAGGCTTGGATTCAAAGTAACCGGCCCCAACAGTACTAATATTTCCAACTGGTCGGTTGATAATATCAAATTGTCACCGGTGTGCAAGGGCCCGGCCAGTTGCAATTACATAAAAACGGGAAATGTTATTACTCTTTTCTGGCAACCTCCTCCATGCGACAACCCGGCCGTGGTTGCAGGTTACAACGTTTACCGAACTCTGAATGCAACCGGTTTGCCACCATTCATAAAGCTAAACAATGCCATGATTTCGTCACTTGAGTACAATGACGCAATCCCATCAACCATTTCAAATGCACATTACAAATATGTCATCACCGGCGTTCAAAAGGTGATTGCCACAAATGAGCTGCTGTGCGAAGCCCCCTGCGACACGCTGGTTGTTGATTATATCAGTGGGATCAAACAATTGAATAATGATGCATTTGACATTTATCCAAACCCTGCTGTGGATCTGATAAACGTTAAAAGCAGCAGGGCTGTTGAGTCCTGGGAATTATTCGATATTATCGGTACAAAAGTCCTCCAAAACAAAGTGGAATACCTCACTGATTTCAGCATCCCTGTAGGTGCCATTCCATCGGGAATTTACCTGGTAAGGATAAAAAACGCAGCAGGTACGTTCATTTCGAAAGTCACCGTAATGCACTGATTTATTTACGATTGGACGATTTACGATTGCAGATTGAAGTGTTTGATTGACGATTTACGATTGGGCAGCGCTAATCGTAAATCGGTTAATCGTCAATTTATTCGTCAATCGTAAATCGTCCAATCGTCAATTTATTCGTCAATCGTAAATCGTCCAATCGTAAATCCTAAAGTGTTTTCATGTAATTCAATGCACTGCCTGCCTTGAACCAATGGATCTGCTGGTCACTGTAGCTGTGGCTGATGGCAATCTCTTCAGCCGTACCATCCGAATGATTAAGTTTCATAGACAACGCCTTCCCCGGCATAAATGATTCAAGTCCTTGGAGATCAAGCACATCATCCTCCCTGATTTTACTGTAATCAGCAGCGTTTGCAAGCGTCAGTGCCAGCATCCCCTGCTTCTTCAGGTTTGTTTCATGTATCCTGGCGAATGATTTCACCAGCACCACCCTTACGCCAAGATGCCTTGGTTCCATGGCAGCATGTTCGCGGGAAGAACCTTCACCATAATTTTCATCGCCAATGATGATGGTCGGAACGCCTTTGGCCTTGTAGTAGCGTGCCGTTTTCGAAACCTCATCATACGCGCCTGTTTCAGCGTTTTTCACTGCATTGATCCTGTCGTTGAATGAATTCACGGCACCCATGAGCAGGTTGTTGGAGATGTTGTCGAGGTGGCCGCGGAATTTGAGCCATGGACCGGCCATGGAGATATGATCGGTGGTACATTTGCCTTTTGCCTTGATGAGCAAACGCATCCCGTGAAGCTCCTTCCCATCCCATGCAGCGAATGGTTCAAGAAGCTGTAGCCGGTCGGATGCAGGGTCTACGCTTACATTGATAGACGCTGCATTTTCAGGTGGGGCCAGGTATCCCGGATCTTTCACCTCAAACCCTTTCAGCGGAAGTTCTTCTCCCCGTGGTTCATCAAGCTTCACACTTTGCCCGGCTTCGTTGATGAGTGAATCCGTCAGCGGATTGAAGATCATGCTTCCTGCCAGTGTCAGGGCAGTGACAATTTCAGGAGAGGATATAAAGCTGTGTGTACCGGAGTTTCCATCATTGCGCTTGGCGAAATTCCTGTTGAATGAGTTCAGGATCGAATTTTTACGGTCGGGGTTGTCAATTTT
>CAYHGE010000079.1:3628-7209 GCA_964355945.1 uncultured Draconibacterium sp. | reverse complement strand
TTGAATTCAGAGATCGGATGGGCAATATCCGGGGAGAAAGGACCATTGATGTATGGCTCCACCTCCGACAGGTTGATGCGGATAAACTGATCGTAATATTTTTCAGGATTTGCGCGTACTTCTGCATCCGGAGCCAGGAAACCGGCATAGTTGTCGGCCAGATCAGCTACTTCTTTCCTGCCTGTGGCTTCGAGATACGCCTTCATCTTTGCATCATACGTAAAAACTGAACAGGTAGCCCCTATTTCGGCGCCCATGTTGCATATCGTACCCTTACCAGTGCAGGAGAGTGATTCGGCTCCTTCGCCAAAATACTCCACAATGAATCCGGTACCTCCTTTAACTGTAAGAATGCCGGCAAGTTTCAGGATGACATCTTTGGCAGATGCCCATCCGCTCAATTTCCCTGTAAGTTCAATCCCAAGAACTTTTGGCATCTTCAATTCCAGCGGCATGCCCGACATGACATCCACGGCATCTGCGCCGCCCACTCCGATCGCCACCATGCCCAGTCCGCCTGCATTGGGGGTATGGGAATCTGTACCGATCATCATGCCTCCGGGGAATGCGTAGTTTTCAAAAATCACCTGGTGGATGATGCCTGCACCGGGCTTCCAGAATCCGATGCCATATTTGGCAGATACGGTTTCAAGAAAATCATACACCTCCTTGTTCTGGACTTTAGCCGAAGCAAGGTCGGTTTGAACTCCTACCTGCGCCTGGATGAGGTGGTCGCAATGAACAGTGGAAGGAACGGCAGCACTGTCGCGGCCGGCTGTCATGAACTGCAACAAGGCCATCTGAGCAGTGGCATCCTGCATGGCTACGCGGTCTGGCTGAAAATTGACATAATCGACTCCGCGAGAATGGGGTTCCGCAGGATTTGCTTCGAACAGATGACCGTACAGGATCTTTTCTGTCAGGGTTAATGGTGTACCGAGGATACCTTTCGCATGCGCAACACCCTTTGAAATTTTTTCGTAAGTGTCCTTTATTTGACTAATTTTCAGCAACATAAATATTTGTATGAAGGATAAATATTGAATGAATTCAGCTTTGTAAAAGTACTATTTATTATGCATCTGACCAAATGATGGCATAAACTGCACAATTGCAATAGTGCCTTCCTTTGTTTATTTTTGCATGAATGAAAATGATTGTTTGACTTGTTAATGTTCCATTCCATGCGTGAACTCTATAAAAAAAACAAATTGTTCTTCCTGATCCTGATTGCAGGAGTGCTGGGCTTCCTGGTATGGTATTTTGCGAATATCTTCATTTTCATCATCATTGCCGGCGTGTTATCCATTATCGGGTCTCCCCTGGTTGAATGGTTCGACAGAATTAAAGTTGGCCGGTTTGCATTTCCTCACGCTTTAAGTGTAACAATCACACTTCTGCTCATGTTGCTTGTGTTTTTCGGCCTGTTCAGCCTGTTTATTCCGCTGGTTATCAATGAAGCAAACCTGATTAGCAACATCGATGGCAAGCAGTTTATAGCATACTACCAGGCAGATCTGTCGCGATTACAGCATTTCCTGCTTGAATATGGCATCATGCCGCGTGGAGCCACCCTTGAATCATTAGCAAAACAGGCAATGCTGAAAATAATTGATTTCGGGATGTTTTCCGATGTACTTTCCTCCATTATCTCCTTCACCGGAACTTTCTTTTTCAATCTTTTTTCAATAATTTTTCTCTCGTTCTTTTTTCTGAAAGACAGCAACATGCTGCCACGGTTTATGCTGCTCATTACGCCTGTGAAATATGAAGAACAGATAAAAAATGTGATGTATCAAAGCAGAATCCTTCTGTCGCGGTACTTCATCGGCCTGATTATTCAGATCATCGCAAACATAACAACGTATTCCCTGGCTTTATACCTGGTTGGGGTTCAAAGTCCGCTGGTGATTGGTTTTTTCACCGGGATCATCATCATCATCCCCTATCTTGGCGGCATCATATCCATGCTGTTGGCCGTGATACTCGGTGTTACCGGTGTAATCAGTACAGGTGATTATGCGATGATCATGCCCATGACCCTGCGGATCCTGGGCGCCATGTTTGTTGTACAAACGATTGACAACAACGTATTTGCCCCGCTGATCCAGGGAAAAAGCGTGAAAGCCCATCCTGTAGAAATTTTTCTTGTGGTTATTGCCGCAGCCAGCCTTGGCGGGATTGTGGGGATGGTCGTTGCCGTGCCTGCGTATGGTTTTGTGAAAATTGTTGCGACAGAATTCCTCAGTAATTTCAGGATTGTCAGACATATATCGGAAAATCATTAACTTTACAAGTTAATTAACCTTTAAAGATACTAAAAATGGCTAATTCAGGTTCCAAAGTACTGCTTGCGGCGCTGGTAGGAGTAGTTGCAGGCATCGGGGTCGGCATGCTCATTGCACCGGCCAAGGGTTCGAAAACCCGGAAAAGACTCAAAAAGCGCATCATGGGAATTGCCGACATGGTGGAAAATGACCTTTCGGAAAAGCTGAATAACCTGAAATCAGTATTCGCACCCGATGAAATGGACGAATTTCCTGAGGATGAACCACAAGTGAAGATGCAGGAGGACAAATAATGGATACAGGACGGATTTCAGACAATGTTTCATTGCTTACCGAGAATGTCAAGGACTATGTAAATCTGAGGATTGACCTTGCCAAACTCATCCTCACAGAGAAGATGGCAAAACTTGTCTCCTTCTTTTTGATTTCAGTCATCTTCTTCATCCTGGCCATGTTTCTGCTGTTATTTCTATCGCTTGCATTTGTATTCTGGTTTGGGAAAGATCTTGGCCCGGAATGGTTGGGAGCGCTTATCATTACTGCGGTTTACGTTCTGGGAGGGCTTCTGATATGGGTTAAACGGCATGAATTCTTCATCAATCCACTGGTCACACATTTAACTAAAATCCTCATGGAGGACAAAGATGAGCAAGACTAAGAGATATCTTGTTAAGCCTGAAAAGATTCATTCCCTGAAGGATCTCGACCTTGAAAAACAACGGCTCAGGCTGGAAATCATGAAAACGGAACAGAATATTCACGCAGGGTACCGGGATATTCTGCATGCCCTGACGTTCAGAAATATTGCGACCACTGTGATTTCTGACATTTCAGCATCGTCATCCGTGTTGACAAAAGCGTTTTCCATTGGAAAATCCCTGCTGGAGAAACGGAAGAAAAAGAAACATGACAGGCATAAAGATGCAGGCGACATTACCGGAGCATGAACCTGTTTATCATTCGGATCATCAACCTGATTAAAATTACCGCCAGTTACCTTGTTGCGCGAATCACGAAAAAGGTCATTCACTGGGGAAGTCCGGTTGCCGCAAGCATCGAACCCAACAATACCTGTAACCTTCGCTGTCCTGAATGCCCTGCAGGAATGAAAGAACTAACCCGGGCGGCTGGATTCATGTCGCCCGCTTTATTTCAAACTACTGTCGGGCAGCTTTCACCTCACCTGTCGTACCTTACCCTCTATTTCCAGGGCGAGCCGTATATGAGCAAACATCTCTTCGACTTTATCGCTTTTGCCAGGTCGAAAAAAATATTTGTGGCAACATCCACCAA
>CAYHGE010000079.1:0-3528 GCA_964355945.1 uncultured Draconibacterium sp. | reverse complement strand
AGACAATGTAAACAATGAAGGCAATGAAGGTAATGCAATGTTTACTTGTTTACCCGTTTACTTGTTTACCCGTTTACTTGTTTACCCGTTTACTTGCTCTCCCGTTCACCTGTCCACCTTTTTAACCTTATTGAACCATGATCATCGAAGTCTGCGTAAATTCTGCCATATCGGCCATTGAAGCCCAAAAGGGTGGTGCTGACCGTGTCGAACTCTGCGAAAACCTGCATGATGGAGGAACCACGCCCAGTGCAGGCACCATCCGGGTTGCACGGGAAAATCTTCACATTGAACTGTTTGTCATGATCAGGCCGCGCGGAGGTGATTTCCTCTATTCCGACCGGGAGTTTATGATCATGCGCGAAGACCTTCGGGTGGCTAAAGAACTTGGGGCAGACGGTGTTGTTTTCGGAATCCTGCTGCCCGACGGGTCCATTGATGTGGAACGTATGAAGCAACTGGTTGAGCTTGCCCGTCCAATGCAAGTCACCTGCCATCGTGCCTTCGACATGACTGCCGATCCTTACCAGGCGATGGAAGATCTGATTGGAATTGGTGTTGACCGTGTCCTGACTTCAGGCCAGCAACCAACTGCCATTGAAGGAGCTGCACTGATCAATACTTTAATCAGCAAATCAGCAGGGCGTATTGCCATCATGCCGGGAAGCGGTGTAAAGGAGCACAACATAGCCGGACTGATCGGGTCAACAGGTGCCACGGAAGCTCATATTCACCTCGATAAGCAGGAACCAAGCATGATGAAATTCAAACAGCAGGCGGTTTACATGGGAGTTCCGAATCAATCGGAGTTCACGCATATTGTGACAGATTGGGAAAGGATTAAAAAAGTCAGGGAGATGTTTCCGTGAGGAGGTCAATGACCTTTTGAACCCCGGTAACCGCTTTTTCCCTGATGATCGACAGGTTTTGCACATAATAGTGCGGTTCAGCCTCCGGGTCAACCAGGTACTTTGGCACCCGGGCATGAACATATTGCAGCAATCCGGCTGCAGGATAAACTTTGAGCGAGGTTCCGATCACCAGGAAAACATCTGCCCCTTTAACCATGGTGGTCGCCTCCATGATGTTGGGCACGGGTTCCCCAAACCATACGATATGGGGCCGAAGCTGTGATCCTTTTCTGCAGAGGTCGCCTAATCTGAGCTCCCAGCCTTCGAGCGTGTGAACCAAATCGTCATCTATCGTTGAGCGCACTTTTTTCAGTTCCCCGTGGAGGTGAAGCACATTTGAGGAGCCGGCCCTTTCGTGCAGATCGTCCACATTCTGGGTAATGATCTGAACATGGTAATGCTCCTCCAGCCTGGCAAGGGCAAAGTGGGCTCCGTTGGGTGCAACCTCGTGGAGCTGCTTCCGTCTGATGTTGTAAAAATCAAGCACAAGTTGCGGATCGCGTTTCCAGGCATCAGGACTGGCAACCTCTTCGATGCGATAGTTATTCCACAAACCGTCAGCATCCCTGAACGTTTTTATCCCGCTTTCCTGGCTGATACCTGCACCAGTGAGAACTATGAGCTTTTTCATTAATTACATGTATCCTGCATAGACACAAAACCGGTGTTTTTAGATTCCAGTGTCTTCAAATTTGATCGCAAAGACTTGACGGAATAAGGGATTTCAAAATTGTTACCGTTTGGCTAATGCTTTATTGTCCTTATCTTACATTTAAGTTATGAACAGAAATAAAAGGCTGCCTTGCGTTGTGAGACGGACTTTATAAGAATTTGTTTTCAAGGTAATTCAATAATATTCACTCAATAAAAATCATTTGATAAATATCATTTTTTTTGTATCCAAAAGATTTCCATCGACTACTAATGAATATTGATATACCCCGCTATGCAACTCCTCAGGATTGAACTCGACTTTATGAACTCCAACTGTATTGGCAGTAAGCAGTATCTTTTTTCGAATCCTTCCAAGAATATCCGTTATTTTCAATTCAACGCGTGAGCAATTTGATCCAAGTCTATAATATATATCAGTGGTGGTTGTAAATGGATTCGGTTGGTTTTGTACCAGTTCCCCGGGCTTTAATCCTTTTATTGTTTTTCCCAGACCACTATCCTTGTTATGATCGAATGGGATTAAGGCGAGGAGTGAATCTCTGTATGAAGAGTATTCTTCTGCCGAAGATGGAACAAATTGTTGTAAGCGGCCAACATGTGTTGCTTTATTCCCAACATTATCCATCTGCAGATAAATATCTTCAAGGTCTATTATTGCAAAAATACTATCTTCCGGAGAGTTGGGAGCTTGAATTGCATCTTCATACCAGACAATAGCTGATTCCAAATCTTCTAAAACCACATCACATCGATTTGCAAGAAATTCACCAATTCTGGATAACGTTGTGTCAGCAACAATAGAATCATTGCTCAGATAAAATTGTTTTAAACCCAGATAGTCATTGGTTGTATATCGTTCAACACCCAATAATTGTTTCATCGCAGATTGGGCGTATCTCGTTTGAGGGTATTGTTCAATTAAAGAAATAAACATGTCCTTAGCATCATTAAAATTACCGGTGGAAAATAAACTATCCCCTGTGTTGTACATATCTTCTTCGGGATCTTCAATAGTGTCAGAGACAATGTTGGATAAACAAAAATATGGCAGATAATTGAACGTTGCGCCACTTCCATAAACTGAACACAATTGGGAGGGAATAGAGTTGTTTTTCCAGCAATTATACCTTACATCGAAAGTAATGGGCGTTAATAAATCTAATTCATTTGTCTCCACATAAATCAGGCAATTGGAAAAATCATTATCATCAAAAATTTTATTGTATCTGAGATACGGTAAATCGAAATAGGAATATATCTCGTAACTTGAATTGTTGTTTATTATTTGCGTGACATTACCAGGGGTGTTAATTTGTGCACCAATTAGTTTTAAATTACTGAAATTTACCGACTTGATGCCAATATTGTTGTTAAAAACATGATTATTTCGAATAATAGCATTCGAATTGTATCCAGTGATCCCAGTCTGACAATTTGTGATACTGTTATTTTCAACATGGTAACAGATGGTAGCTCCGATTCCAGAATAAAACAGCCCCAATCCGCTATAGTTTGTACTTGCCCCGGAAATCGCATTATTTTGAATTGAAAAGTTATTATAGTTATTTATGTTGACTGCATCATGATTAGCAGAAGCAATTATAATGTTGTTGAATATGGAGTCAGTCAGCGAAGAATTATGAGGATGGGACTGGTTATTAAGGTACAAGGATGTTCCGTTAAAAAATGAATTTGAAATATTGACATTCCCATTGTTTGAAATCAATTGTTTGCAATTTTCAAAAATCGAACCGTTGATTATCCTCAGATTAATGCCATTGCTGAACAATCCTGCATTTTTAAACCGAACATGATTCAAGACGGATTGTAGATTTTGGTTGTTCAGGTAGAGTCCGGCAAAATAGGTTCCAGGTGTTATAGACTTGAATGTGACATTATTGATCAAATTAATACTGCCGTATATGTTGATTTGACTTTGGTT
>CAYHGE010000078.1:15985-17183 GCA_964355945.1 uncultured Draconibacterium sp. | reverse complement strand
ACAGGATTTTGGGTGATTTTGGCACTTCCGCGGTTAAGAAGCTGGTTATCATTCACCAGGATTAGGATAAGACTCAGGATTCCTCCCGGTTCATGACATCAATCTGGCGCTGTATGCTCTCTTCATGAACAGATTCGAGCAATTTTATGATAAATTCGCGGCTGAGCCCCATTTTTACCCCGGCTTCAATACGGTCCTGGGCCAGCTGATTCCATCTTTTTAACTGGAGGATGGTGATTTTGTTCGCCTTTTTATAGATTCCGATCTCCTCTACTACTTTCATGCGTTGGGCAAGAATATCGATCAGCTCCTCATCCAGTTTATCGATTTCTGACCGCAACTCATCCAGTTTATAGGAAAATTCACTGTTGCCTGATTCCCGCCGCAGGATCAGCCTTGAAAGAATTTCTGCAAGATGGGCCGGGGTGACCTGCTGATTTTTATCGGTAAGTGCTTTGGCCGGATTGCAGTGTGTCTCGACCATCAGCCCGTTCATCGCCAGGTCAAGCGCTTTCTGCATCGTAGCCGGGATTAGTTCACGGTTTCCGCATATATGGCTGGGATCGACCACAACCGGCAGGTTGGGATACATGCGTTTGAGTTCGATGGGAATTTCCCACATCGGTGCATTTCGGTAAACAGAACGGTTAAAAAAGGAAAATCCCCGGTGCACTGCAATCAGCTTCTTCAGTCCCATGCCATTGAGCCGTTCAATGGCTCCCACCCATGTTTTCAGGTCGGGGTTCAGCGGATTTTTGATCATGACCGGAATGTCGTGGTTCCCGATGGCCTCTCCGATCTCCTGGATGGAAAAGGGATTTACAACCGTGCGGGCTCCGATCCACAGCACATCGACGCCATGATCAAGCGCCTCCTGCACATGCCTGGGATTGGCCACTTCAACGGTGACAAGTAACCCGGTCTGTTCTTTCACTTTTTGGAGCCATGTCAGCCCAACTGTTCCGACACCTTCAAAGGCGCCCGGTCGTGTTCTGGGTTTCCAGATTCCTGCCCTGAATATTTTTACCTGCGGAATCGAAGAAACTCCCAGCGCTGTTGCCATCACCTGCTCCTCCGTCTCAGCACTGCACGGACCGGCAATGATCATGGGCCCGTCGGAAACCGGCAGCCATTCTTCAAACGGGGTTATTTTCAAAACAGGTGACATTGGGGCAAAGTTACTGAAACTATTCTGATC
>CAYHGE010000078.1:0-15885 GCA_964355945.1 uncultured Draconibacterium sp. | reverse complement strand
TAAATTTGCAGTCTAAAAATTGAATCGATGGAACATACAAGAAGGAATAAGATCGTTGATTTGCTGAAATCGAAGGATTACGGTAGTGAAGTATTGGTAAAAGGATGGGTCAGGACAAAAAGAGGCAATAAGAATATCAACTTCATCGAGCTCAATGACGGCTCGGTGATTCATCATATCCAGATCGTTGCAGAGGTGGCAAATTTCAGTGATGATTTGCTGAAACTGGTTACCACGGGAAGTTGCATTGCCGTGAAGGGCGTCCTGGTTGAATCGATGGGACAGGGGCAGAGTGTTGAAATTCAAGCAACAAACATTGAGGTATATGGTACTGCTGATCCCGAAACATATCCATTGCAAAAGAAGGGGCACAGCCTGGAATTCCTGCGGGAGATCGCCCATCTCAGGCCGCGTACCAACACATTTGGCGCCGTTCTGCGCATCCGCCACGCCATGGCATTTGCCATTCATAAATATTACAACGACCATGGATTTTTCTACATCCATGCACCCATCATTACAAGTTCCGATGCTGAAGGCGCAGGGGCAATGTTTCGCGTAACAACGCTCGATGACAAGAATCCGCCACTTTTACCCGATGGCCATGTGGATTACAGCCAGGACTTCTTTGGAAAAGAGACCAAACTCACCGTGAGCGGGCAGCTTGAGGCTGAACTTGGCGCCATGGCGCTTTCGCTGGTCTACACGTTCGGCCCAACCTTCAGGGCTGAGAATTCCAACACGCCGAGGCACCTTGCAGAGTTCTGGATGATCGAACCCGAGATGGCGTTCTATGATATCCACGACGATATGGACCTAGCGGAGGATTTTCTGAAATACCTCATGCAATATGCGCTCGACAATTGCTACGAAGACCTCGAGTTTCTTAATAAAATGTATGACAACGAGTTGATAGCCAGATTAAAAGAGGTCATCAGCGACAAATTCGAACGCCTGACCTATACAGAAGCTGTCGATATCCTCATGGCTTCCGGCCAGAACTGGGAGTTTCCCGTGAGCTGGGGAACCGACCTCCAGGCCGAGCATGAACGCTATCTCGTGGAGAAACATTTTGGCAAGCCGGTTATCCTCACCGGCTATCCCAAAGATATCAAGGCCTTCTACATGAAGATGAACGAAGACGGCAAAACAGTCCGTGCCATGGATGTCCTTTTCCCGAAAATCGGCGAGATCATCGGCGGAAGCCAGCGTGAAGAAAATCTCGAAGCGTTGCTTACCCGGATTCATGAAATGAACATCCCCGAAAAAGATGTCTGGTGGTATCTCGATACCCGTAAATTCGGCACCGCACCCCACGCCGGATTCGGACTGGGCTTTGAACGGCTTATCCTCTTTGTCACCGGAATGTCTAACATCCGCGACGTGATCCCCTTCCCCAGAACGCCGAAGAATGCGGAGTTTTAGGTAAGCAGGTGAACAGGTGAACGGGTGAGCTGGAAAATAACCCTCTTACCTGCTCACCCGTTCACCCGTTTACCCGTTTACCTGTTTACCTGTTTACCCGCTCACCCGTTTACCTGTTTACCCGTTTACCAGAAGATTATTTTTTCTCACCGGATTTTGGCTGAATCCGAAATATTTAGTAATTTAGCCATAAGATATATTAAGATGGATAAGTGTTGGGTGCTGAAACCACCGGGGGATCCCGAAAATATTAAAGCGATATCAAAAGAGCTGGGCATTGATCATTCATTGGCCAACCTTCTTGTACAGCGCGGGATTACGACCTTCGATGAGGCAAAGACCTTTTTCAGACCCTCCCTCGATCATCTCTTTGATCCGTTCCTGATGAAGGACATGGACAAGGCCATCAACCGGATCACCCGGGCCATCGAACAAAAGGAGATGATCATGGTTTACGGCGATTATGATGTGGATGGCACATCCGCGGTATCCCTGGTTTATACGTTTCTGCACAGTTTTCACCCGCACATGGATTTTTACATTCCCGACAGGTACGACGAAGGATATGGCATCTCCATCAAAGGAATTGATTTTGCAGCCTCCACCAATGTAAAACTGATCATTGCCCTCGACTGCGGAATTAAAGCGGTTGAGAAAGTCGCTTATGCATCATCGAAGGGCATCGATTTTATCATCTGCGACCATCACAGGCCGGGAGCTGAGATTCCTGCAGCAGTTGCAGTGCTTGACCCAAAACAAAACGATTGTCCTTACCCGTATAAAGAACTGTCAGGTTGTGGCATCGGCTTCAAACTGATCCAGGCCTATTCGCAGCAGAACAACCTGCCATTTGAAAACCTGACCCAGTACCTCGACCTGGTTGCGATCAGCATTGCTTCCGATATTGTGGATATTACCGGGGAAAACCGCATACTCGCCTACTTCGGCCTTAAGCTGATCAACACCCGTCCCAGGCCGGGGCTGGAAGCATTGCTCCGCTATTCGGCCATGATGAAAAACGATGACGGCCAGGGCGGATGTGTCTTCATCCGGGAACTGACCATCACCGACCTCGTTTTCATGATCGGGCCACGCATCAATGCTGCCGGAAGGATCGAAAGTGGTAAAAATTCAGTCAGGCTGCTCATTACCAAAGACCTGGAAGATGCCAAACTGGTTGCCGTGCAGATCAACGCCCACAATACCGAACGGAAAACGCTCGACTCTTTTGCCACCCTGCAGGCCCTCGGGATGATTGGTGCAGATGCAGTACTCAAGTCGGCAAAGTCAACGGTGATTTATCACCCCGACTGGCACAAAGGCGTGATCGGCATTGTGGCATCCCGCCTAACCGAAACGTACTACCGGCCTACGATCGTACTGACCCTTTCAAACGGACTGATCACCGGATCGGCACGCAGTGTGCGTGATTTTGATATTTATGAAGCGGTGGATTCCTGCAGCGACCTCCTGGAGCATTTTGGAGGACATAAATTTGCTGCCGGACTTTCACTCAAGCCTGAGAATCTTGAAGCCTTCAGGGAAAGGTTTGAACAGGCGGTTCAGGATCGCCTGCAAGGGGTGGATTTAGTTCCCGTCCTGGATGTGGATGCCGAGCTCCCATTGAATTCCATCAATTCAAGGTTTTATGGCATCCTGAAGCAATTCGCCCCGTTCGGCCCGGGCAACATGGCTCCCATATTCATGACCAAAGGGGTGATGGATGCCGGCGGGTCAAGAATTGTCGGTAAAAATCACCTGAAGCTTTCCGTGGTGCATCCCGATATTGCCGGCGGGCCATTTTCAGCCATCGCCTTCCAACAGGGTGAACGGTTTGGGTTAATCGAAAAACAGATCCCATTCAACATCTGCTACCACATCGAGGAAAATGAATGGAACGGCGCAGTAAACCTTCAACTCAACATCAAGGACATTAAGTTCGCCGATTAGCAGGGCACTAAATTTTAGAGGTTTTACCATCAAATATGGTTTTCAGAATTTGGCTAAAGCCAATTGGATCCTGATCACTGGGATCCTCCAGCTAAAGCTGGAGGCAATTCAACTGGAGGCAATTCATCTGGAGGCAATATTGTTTTTTCATCAATTGCCACTGGCTTTAGCTAGTGGTTTGAAGAGTTGCAAACAAATTATTGGCTTTAGCCAAATAGTTTAACCAAACACACCTGAAAAGCTATGGGTTGCCTCATCAATTGCCACTGGCTTTAGCCAGTGGTTTGCAGAGTTGCCAGCAAATTATTGGCTTTAGCCAAATATTTTAATCAAACATACATGACAACTTATAAGACCCGGAAGTTCGTGGGCCATTGCATTCACATTCAACAACCAACACGAAGGATGGAATACCGGCATCATTCCGTAGGCGATAATTTCAGAATAACCATTCCAAAATCATTATTTTTATCAAATGGTTAGAGTATCAGTTTTTATTGTAGCAATATTCCTTTCCTTTCATTCTGTATGTCAGAATTGGGTTAAAATTTATGGGCAAGGGCAAAATGCGGTCGCAAGATGTGTTATTTCAGACTATGACAGAGGATTTACTTTCGTAGGAGATTTGAATTACAAATACTCATGGATTTTTAAAACAGATGTGAATGGAATTATCCTGCACAATTTAAAAATTGGCTCTGGCAATTATACAGTTTGGTCATCAAATATTGAGAGAACGATCGACAATGGATACATTTTGTCTGGAACCTGGACAAAATTCAATAGTTCATTTGATGCGTTCATTATCAAGTTGAATTCCTGCTATGAAATCGAGTGGTGCAAAACCCTGATTACCCCAACCAACTATGACATGGGTGTTCGGGTAAAACCAACCCCTGAAGGTGACTTTCTTCTGTTAGGTGGTTATTTTTCAACCAATCCTGTTTCAAACGTCTCCCTGTTCAAATTCAACAGTTCCGGAGACCTCCTCTGGCATCAGTTTTATCCCCTGGATAACATCGATTATAATGACCAACCTTATGATGTTATTGTTGAGAATGATGGCTATTTAATCGTGACCGACAGATATTATCCCGATCCGGGAACAACCAGCCCGGGCATCATCCGTCATCACTTTATAAAAACGGATACTGCCGGGAATCAGCAATGGGAATTGGTTTATGGAGCAAATACCTATTTTTATGGTTCGCCCTGGACCGCCAGGAAAAGTACCAGCGGCAATTATTACGAAGTTGGAAACCAGTTTATTCCTGATACCGGTCATGCCCCTGCATTCGTGAAAGTGCTGCATGATGGCACACAATCATACAGCAGCACCCTTCTCTCAGGCACTTTAGGTGGTGGATTAGCCTCTATAGATTTCCTTAATGATTCATTATTGGTTATGGTTGGGGGTTGGACAGTGAATGATACAACCTATGATGCATTTTTTAAAACAGATACACTTGGCAATGTGAAAAAAATCAAAAAAATATTTCATATCACCAGTTCTTATTTCAGTACCGCAAAAACCTTTGACAATAAATTCATAACGATCGGTAACGATGGTAGCGGAGGTTCCTGGAAGATATACGCAGTGAAGGTTAATTCCAATCTCGAATACGACACTATTTACAACACGCCATTTACCTATGACAGTCTTTGTCCGCATCCTATTGTTTCGGAAACGATAAACCCCGACTGCAGCAACGTATACGTGGGTGTTGAGGAGCCATTTTGCAACCCCGAAACTACCAGGATGAAGGTCTATCCCAATCCCGCAACGGACCATGTAACCATAGAAATGCCGAAATACCTTGTGGTAAGCATTACTACTGGCGCAGTTCCGTCAACAACAATTCATCATCAGTGGGGATCGGTTTTGCTTGAAGTATTTGATTTAAATGGTATAAAAGTATTAGAAAAGTGGATAAGCCGGGCAGAAAAGGAGGTTATGCTTAATATTTCCGCATGGGAGAAGGGTCTGTACAATTTCCGCCTTGTGTACAACAAGCAACAGGTTGCAAGCGAGAAAGTTATTGTTCAATAATACAGGCTCAACAGCTCTCTTTCCCAAAGCAGACATCCATCTTCCGTGCTTTTTCAATCAGCGGATGATCTTCGGGTACCAGCCGTAGCTTTCCACCGACTTCTGCCAGGGAAACAGAAGTAATGGAATCGCCTTTGAGTGAAACCATCTCGCCGAAACGTTTCTGGGCGATCAGCTCCACGGCGTAAGCGCCGTAACGGGTGGCAAGCACGCGGTCCATGGGCGAAGGACTGCCTCCGCGCTGGATGTAGCCGAGGATGGTCTCCCGCGTTTCGAGGCCGGTCAGCTCTTTGATGCTGTTGGCCACATACCGGCCGGCTCCTTCGCCTTTCGGAGTAGGAATTCCTTCGGCGACGACCACGATGGAGTAGGGTTTCTTGTTGATGGCCCGTCTTTTCAGACAACGGGCGACCAGGTTGATGTCAAAAGGTATTTCAGGCAGCAGGATCACATCGCCGCCGCTGGCCATGCCCGAATAAAGCGCAAGCCAGCCGGCATGATGGCCCATGACTTCGATGACCATGATCCGCTTGTGGCTGTTGGCAGTGGTATGCAGCCGGTCGATGGCTTCGGTGGCAATCCACAGGGCTGAATCAAAACCAAACGTAACATCGGTTCCCCACACATCATTGTCGATGGTTTTCGGAATCCCGATCACATTCAGCCCGATCTCCGACAACTGCGCAGCCGTGCGCTGGGTTCCGTTGCCTCCGATGCAGACCAGCGCATCCAACCCAAGTTCCTGGTAATGTTTCCTGATAAGCTTGGGCTTGTCAACGGCATTGAATGTCTTGCTTTTCTTAAACGGGTTCTCCCTGGATGTTCCGAGGATTGTGCCTCCCAGTGTAAGAATTCCGGAGAGTACATTTTCGTCGAGGTTCACATACTCCTCATTGATGAGGCCGAGGAAACCGGAAGAGATGCCAATCACCTCCATGCCGTATTCAAGGATCGCTGTTTTTCCAACACCCCTGATGGCCGCGTTGATCCCGGGGCAATCACCGCCGGCCGTTAAAATCCCGATACGCATAAGAATGGAATTATTTCAAGTCAAATGAACCTGTCCCTATTTCCTTGTCATCACCAAAAACAGTGACGATATATTTTCCCTTCATTGCCGGAGCGTCGTTGTTTTTCTTGGACCAGTCAACACAAACCTTCATCGACTTGCCCTGGTAGTCAACATCTTCGCGAAGAGAAAAAGGCAGTGTTTGTCCGTTGAAAGCAAACGTGTCATATTTGCTTTTGATCACCACGACATTGTCGGGGCGAACAATCCGGATGTAGATGTTCTTTTTACCCGGCGTTACCAGCGGATTCTCTCCGAGGGTAAAGCATATCCTGATCCGGTCGGTACGGCTGGCTTTGTCGGTAACCTGTTCTTTGGTTCCACCCGATTTCAGCTTGAAAGGAGTAGCCGTAACATTATATGCTTTGATAAATGCAGCAGAGTTCATCTTTTCCTTGAGTTCCTCCTTGTCTTTCATCAGGTTCTGATTCCGGTTCTGTTCGGTCTTCACCACTTCCCGGATCCGGTCGTTTTCAGCCGTCAGTTCCCTGTTGACTGTATAGAGGGAATCCATCTGGTGAACATATCCCTGAGCCACTTTTTGCAAACGCTCGAATTTCTTATGTATGGTGTTGTAATCCCACTGACTATCCAGAAGTTTCTTGATTTCCAGTGCATTCATCTGGATCAGGCTGTCCTTGGCTTTCAGTGAATCAGAAAGAGCACCATAAGAAACCTTGATTTTGTTGTGTTCTGTCATCAGGGAATCCAGGTTATGCTGCAAGGCGACTTTCTCGGTCTCCTTTTCCTTGATCAGCTTCAGCATCTGCGACCGCTGGATAAACAGCCAGAACAGCAGCACCAGCAGAAGGAGCGCTAAAACAGAGAGAACGATCTTGTATGTGCGTGATGAGGCGTTTTGTTCTTCCATTTTTAGTGTCCTGAAGTTCCGGTTTGTTTGATTACAGCACCATGTTGTTTAACAATCTCTTTCAGCCACCATTGCGGATAGCCGGGTTGCGACGGCATGACGGGCTCGTTATATGGATTGCGTTCAAATTTCCCATCCTTCTCTTTCTTGATGTTCCCGTCCATGTATTTGACAAAAAGGTATTGGAAAAGTTCCTGCCAGCGTTTTACGGTTGCCTGGCCGGTTTTAACTGAATAATCGGTTAAATACTTGACAGCTGCAGCTTTATCCTTTTTGTAAAGTGCTTCGGCTTTCTTATCAACGTCAACAACTTCGGCCACATATTGCTTTTCAAGTCCCTGCTGAACCGGCTGGATGTCCTTGATCATGTAGTCGTATTTCGTATATGCCCAGTTGGAAACCATACTGAAAGCCCAGAAAGCAGAGGTGGGAGAGTAGGTGAGCATGTCGCCGTTGCCAACCTTAAAAGCATCTGGCACCGTTGTCATGCTGCAATACATGGGTGAATAGACCATGGTGTAGGTGTCGTCAACACCAAACCAGTGGATCCCACCGATGGGATCGGGCAGCCAGTTGCGTGACTGGGAGACAAACACAAAGCCGGTTTGCTGGGTTGAGGTTGCGCGTTCGTGCACATAACCAACACTGTCAACGCTCCAGGTCATGGGGCGCCAGCGGTACGGTGAAGTAAAAGGACCTGCACCGATATCCTTTGTCATGTCCATTTTGGTTCCTTCATAATGCTCGCGCATCAGGTTCATGACATCGTTTACAGAGGCTTTTTTATCAGGTTTTACCCACAGGGGCATGCGGTTGGTGGGGTAATCGAATTTTCCTTTGATTATATGGCCCATGGCATAGTCCTGGTATTGGCCCATGGTGGAGTTGATGCGATTGAACATGGCCCACACCCGAGCTTCGCAGGCGCGTGCTCCCATGAAATCGAGGGGTGCATAAGTGTCGGAGAAGCTAAATTCTTTATCCTCCCCGGTAAACCAGCCCATTTTACGGGCAAAAGAGATCGCATCGGGTGAATAGATGCAATTTTCGGGATCATTCATCGGGAATTGAGTGATACGGGGATGGTTGGCATGACCGCTCACGTACCCGTCAGGAATGCGCATGGCTACCCATACAGCTCCTTTTTCACCTTTGCCCTTGCCGATCATTTCGAGGATCCAGGCTTCGTTCGGATCGGAGATCGAGAATGATTCACCACTGCTTGCATACCCGTAGGCAGCAACAAGTTCACCAAAAGTCCGGATGGCTTCCCTGGCGTTTTTTGCCCGCTGGAGGGTGATGTAAATCAGGCTTCCGTAATCGACGATGGCACCGGGTTGTTCGGCAAGCTCTTCACGGCCGCCAAAAGTGGTTTCACCAATGGAAAGCTGATGTTCATTCATGTTGCCGATCACATTAAAGGTGTGTTTTACCTGTGGAATTTTGCCCAAAGGTTTTCCGGTATCCCATTCGGTAACGTCGAGCATCGCACCGGCAGGCCAGTCGCGGGCAGGCCAATGATATAATTCGCCGTAAAGCGTATGTGAATCAGCCGAATAGGTAATCATCACCGAACCATCGGTGGTGGCTCCTTTTGTGAAGATAAAGTTGGTACAGGCCATCGAGTGGTAGCTGAAACCTGCCAGCAGCAGCAACAGGACAAACAAGGATTTTCGCATAGTGAATGAATTATTAATGTTGTTAAAATTTGCTATTTGATCATTTTGTATTCTGCATCTCTTATAGTTGTCAAAATTACAAAAAAATCCTTATCAGACCATACCCATAACATCTTGCTGAATAAGGGGTTGGATTTTTTACACTTACGCAAGATCAAAAATGTTTAAATTTGTAATGAATTCCCGGGTTTGTCAAATTGATTCCTGTACGATGCATCGCAAAATATCCTCCTTCATTATTATCCTCTTCATTTCTGCTTCAGGGCTGGTTGCCCAGGTCAATATTCATGATTCAACCATTTTTACTTCATTGGTTTATGCCACTTATGGGTATCAGTTTCCGGGAGGTGATCTTGCAAAACAGTTCGGGAGTAATTCCAGCATTGGCGGTGGCTTTCTCTTTAAAACTGAACATAACTGGATCTTTGGATTTGAAGGGAATTTCATGTTTGGCCAGACAGTAAAAAACTCCGATTCGCTGCTTAAAAGGATTTCGACCAAAGATGGCTATGTAATCGATGCCAATGGCATGTATGCCGATATCATTTATTATGAGCGGGGATATAATTTCTTCGCTAAATTCGGGAAGGTGATTCCGGTGCTCTCTCCCAACCCAAACTGCGGCATTACACTGCTGGCAGGTGCCGGATACCTTCAGGATAAGATCAGGATTCACAACCCGGGCAATACAGCGCCGCAACTTCTTGGAGATTATAAAAAAGGGTATGACCGGCTCAATGGAGGATTCGCCCTGACGGGATCAGCCGGTTATATGTACCTGAGCAATACACGTTTGATGAATTTTTCGATATCCCTCGAGTTTACACAGGCATGGACATCGCCTTACCGGGATCACGATTCCAATACTGGTGAACCAACGTCAGGTAAGTTAAGCAGCCAGCTGTATACGGTAAGAGCTTGCTGGATCATTCCGCTTTACAGGAGGGTGCCGAAGGAGTTCTACATGTATTAATATGCGGCGGATCTATTCAATATTAATTTCCGGGTATGGATTGCTGGTGAGAACAGCAGCCCTGTTTAATGTAAAAGCGAGGCAGTGGACAGAAGGCCGCCGCGAATTATTCGGAAATCTTACTGAGGCGTTGAAAAGCATCGATCGCAAAAAGAATCCCATTATCTGGTTTCATGTCTCTTCTTTGGGAGAATTTGAGCAGGGGAGACCTGTCATTGAAGCCATCAGAAAAAGATGGCCTGAAAAAAAAATCCTGTTAACTTTTTTTTCCCCATCGGGTTATGAGGTAAGGAAAAATTATTCCGGGGCCGACTATGTCACATATCTCCCGCTCGACACGCCAGCCAATGCCAGGAAGTTTTTGAACATTGTCATGCCGGAAAAAGTCTTTTTTGTCAAATACGATTTCTGGTTTAATTATTTGAAAAACATTCACGATCTGAACATTCCATTGTATTTCATTTCGGCATTATTCAGGAAGGATCAACATTTTTTTAAATGGTATGGAGGATGGTTTCGTCAGCACCTTGGCTTTGTTACCCGTTTTTTCGTACAAAACATGGAATCAGAGAAGTTGCTGAAATCGGCAGGCATCATTGCGGTTACGTTAACCGGGGATACCCGCTTCGACCGGGTATTTGCCATTGCCGCTCAGTCAACGCCACTCCCCCTGATTGAAAAATTTTGTGACGGGAAAAAAGTTTTTATTGCCGGAAGCAGCTGGGAACCTGATGAAGCCGTTTATTTCCCCCTGATGAAGCAACCGGGACTCAACATGAAGTTCATCATTGCCCCGCATGAGACATCAGCCGCGAGGATCAGGTATATCAGAGAACACCTGGATCAGCCAGTGGTTTGTTTCTCCGAGCTGAATGAGGAAAATGCATTGGAAACCGATGTATTGCTCATCGATTCTGTCGGAATTCTTGCTCAGTTGTATCGATATGCAACGATTGCTTTCATTGGCGGAGGTTTTGGCAGCGGGCTCCATAACATTCAGGAACCAGTTACCTTTGGCGTTCCGGTTTTTTTCGGACCAGGCTACCAGAAATTCCGGGAGGCCCGCGAACTTGTGTTACTGGGAGGCGCTTTCAGCATCACTTCTTCCCATGAGTTGACTGAAAAAGTACTGGAGATCACCGGAAGTTTTCAGGAGCACAAGCGTGTATCATATATTTGCAGTGACTATGTTGCGGTTAACCGTGGTGCCACAAAGAAAATTATGCAGTATCTGGAATAAATTGTGTTATCTTTACCCTCAAAAAACATATTCTATGAAAACAGGAAAACTTTATTTTGGACTACTGGCCGTTGTTGCCGTCTTTATGCTCTCTTCGTGTGGTTCCCCGGTCACCCTGACCAGCTGGAAGAACCCGGATTTTAAATCACAGGTTTCCAAAGTGGCTATTATGCCAATGTTTGAGAAACTGGAATACCTGAAACCATTTGAACAGTCGGTTGATGCCTATTTCGAAAAGCAGGGGCTCAAGGCCATCGGTTCACTTGATTTTCTGAATCCCAATATTAAATATTCCATTGATGAGATCAAGAAGAAATGTGACAGCCTTGGGGTAGACGCAATTCTTGTTTTTGTTTACAAGGGAACCGATAAAACTGAAAGTTATGTTCCTCAAACAACGTATGTCACAGGCGGCTATGGTGGCTACTGGGGCGGCGGCTACTGGGGCGGTGGCTATTATGGCGGATCCGGTTACTATGGTGGCAGTACTGTTTCAACCGGAGGTTACTGGGAATCTACATCAGTAATCAGTCTGAAGGCCAGCCTTTACACTCGTGGCTACCCGGATGGAGTCTGGACAGGTGATATCACTGTAACAGATCCTCAGTATGTTGATCAGTCTGCTGTAAACATTGCACAATACATTTATGCAGACTGGCAAAAATACAACCTGATTAAGTTTGCTGAGAAGAAATAGCAGATTTTATTCACCATTTAAAAATACACCTATGAAAAAATATTTAGCTGAATTAATTGGAACCTTCAGCCTGGTATTGTTTGGTTGCGGATCAGCAGTCATTGCCAGCGCCAATGTTGTTGGACCCGCCGGAGTCACCGGATACGGAATTGGCCTTCTCGGAATTTCCATCGCGTTTGGATTTGCCGTTGTAGCCATGGCGTATGCCATTGGCGGTATTTCAGGTTGTCATGTGAACCCTGCCGTAACCATTGGTGTTCTGGTAGCAGGAAGGATCGGGGTGAAGGACGCCGTAGGATATATTGTTGCACAGTGCATTGGCGCTATACTTGGCGCTGCAGTGCTTTACCTTATTGTAATGGGCAGGCCCGGCTGGCAGATGTCGGAGTGGGGATTGGGATCAAATGGCTGGGGTGAAGGTTATCTGGGAGCTTACAGCACCCTGAGCGCATTTGTCATCGAAACAGTAATGACCTTCCTTTTCCTCTTCGTTATCCTTGCGGTTACGTCTAAATTCGGTAACGGAACCATGGCCGGACTGGCCATTGGTGTTACCCTGATGCTGATCCATCTGGTTGCAATTCCTGTTACCGGTACCTCAGTAAACCCGGCCAGGAGCCTTGGTCCCGCGCTATTTTCCGGTGGCAAGGCATTGATGCAGCTGTGGCTGTTTTTCGTGGCCCCGATTCTCGGCGCAGTAATAGCAGCATTGGTGTGGAAATTTGGTTTTGAAAAGGAGTAATCCGAAAAGCTACAATCATGAGTACCTCGCCCTGTGTTCTTCCAAAAGGATGCAGGGCGATATTTTTATCCTAATTTTGCAGAGTTGAATCCGGATAACAGATGCTTCTGAAATTCATAAAAGACTTACGCCGGCGTGACCACAAGCCCAGTTTCGGCGGACTTGATATCCTGAAGTACATCGGGCCGGGGTTGCTTGTCACAGTTGGTTTCATCGATCCGGGCAACTGGGCATCCAACATTGCTGCCGGTTCTGAGTTCGGGTATGAACTACTTTGGATGGTTACCCTTTCAACCATCATGCTGATCATCCTTCAGCACAATGTGGCCCATCTGGGCATTGCCACCGGGCTTTGCTTGTCGGAGGCTGCGAATAAACATACCCCTCCCTGGATTTCAAGAACAGTATTGATATCGGCTATGGGAGCATCCGTCTCCACGTCATTGGCGGAAATTCTCGGAGCAGCAATAGCTCTTAACATGCTTTTTGACATCCCCATTCCGGCAGGTGCGGTCATGGCTTTCCTTTTTGTGATGGTCATGCTGTTTACAAACTCCTACCAGAAAATCGAGAAGTTCATTATCGCCTTCGTTTCTGTCATCGGGCTTTCGTTTTTATATGAACTTACGCTGGTTGATGTCAACTGGGTAGAAGCCGGAATTGGCTGGGTAAAACCCAGCATCCCCCAGGGGTCTATGATTATTGTGATGAGTGTACTTGGCGCAGTGGTCATGCCCCACAATCTCTTTCTTCATTCAGAAATCATCCAGAGCCGCCAGTGGAACCTGGAGGATGACAAGGTAATCAAGCGCCAGATGGACTACGAACTTTTCGACACACTCTTTTCGATGTTAATCGGATGGGCCATCAACAGCGCAATCATCCTGCTGGCAGCAACTGCATTCTTTGCAAATCATATTCCTGTCGATGCCTTGCAGCAGGCGGAAAGTATCCTGAAACCGCTGCTCGGAAACCATGCTGCCCTGGTTTTTGCCGTTGCACTTCTATTTGCAGGCATCGCTTCCACCATCACTTCCGGCATGGCCGGAGGAAGCATTTTTGCAGGTATTTTTGGAGAACCCTACGACATCCACGACAGCCATTCCCGTCTTGGGGTGCTGATTTCACTGGTTATTGCACTGCTTATTATTTTTGTCATCAGCAATCCCTACCAGGGGCTGATTATCTCCCAGATGGTCCTCAGTATTCAATTGCCATTTACAATCTTCCTGCAGATTTACCTGACATCGTCAAAAAAAGTAATGGGGAAATATGTAAATGCCACCTCCACCAAAGCCATGTTGCTGATCGTAGGTGGTATTGTGGTCTTCCTGAACATTAAATTGCTGTTTAGTTTCTTTTGAGATTATTTACCTTTGTCCTGGTAAACGGGTAAGCGGGTAAGCGGGTAAGCGGGTAAGCGGGTAAACGGGTAAGCGGGTAAACGGGTACGGCTTTGTTGTTAGATTTAATCATCATTAAAAAAATATGCCATCAAATTATAAGACATACCGGGCTTTATTTATTTTGCTTGCAGCATCGGTGTTGATACGTGGGATTATTGCAGGGTTTATTGAACTTGGCAACGATGAAGTTTATTACCTGACGTATGCAAAATTTCCGGCATTCAGCCACTTTGACCATCCGCCGATGGTTGGGATCGTAATACAGATATTTACCCTGAATCTTACCTTTGACAGTGAATTTTTTATCAGGCTGGCGGCATTGGTGCTTGGAACATTGAGTACCGGGTTGATGTTCCTGATAGGCAGGCTCATAAAAAATCCGCTTACCGGTCTTTATGCAGCATTGTTGTTTTCGGCATCATTTTACGGGTTTGTACTCAGCGGCACTTTCATCCTTCCCGATACGCCACAGGTCTTTTTCTGGCTGCTGACATTATACCTTCTCCTGATTTCATTGCCTGATCGTGAGTTACTGCAGAAAAGCAGGAGTCTTTTCCTCCTGGCAGGTGTTACCGCTGGCCTGGCCATGTTGTCGAAATATCACTCCGTGTTTTTGATCACCGGTGTTTTCTTCTATATCCTGTTCTACAACCGTAAATGGTTTGGAGCAAAGGAGACTTATGGCGCTGTGTTGATTTTTCTACTGCTGTGCCTCCCGGTTGTTCTGTGGAACTTTGATAATGACTTTATCAGCTTTACCTATCATGAAAACCGTGTCGGTATTACCTCATCAGGATTTCAGCCACAATATTTCCTGACAGAAATTGCTGGTGAGTTCTTCTATAACAACCCGGTGAATGTGGTGATTATCATCATCGCTTTTTTTGCACTTATACGCGGGAAAAAGTTCATCCGGACTGATTACAAAAGGATTATATTATGGATCAGCATCCCTTTGGTATTAGTCTTTATCTCCTTCTCCCTGTTCCGCAGTACATTACCTCACTGGACCGGCCCGGGGTATCTTGGGTTCATCCTGATTGCAGCTGCTTATCTGTCGGAACCCGGGCGCACAGATTCGAAAATGCGTCTTATTCCCTGGCCTGTAGCCATAGCACTGGCCTTTATTTTGCTTGTTGCCGTTTTAGCAGTAGGGCAGATCAGGTATGGCTGGGTTCCGCTTACCAAATGGAAAGTTGCCGATATTTCTCATGACCTGACCGGATGGAGGCAGCTTGGAGAAAAGTTTGCCCCGATCGCAAAATCTGACGTGGATCAGGGTCGTATGAAAAAAGGGTCGCCGATCCTTACATTCAGATGGTTTCCGGCCGCCAACCTGGATTACTATGTCGGAGGACCCGTTAATAAACCCGTATATGCGCTGGGAACCCTTGAACGAATTCATAAATATCACTGGATCAACCAGCTTCGGGGAAGCCTGAAACAAGGTTCCGACGCCTATTACCTTGCTTTAAGCGATGATTATGAAGATCCGGTGGCTTTATATGGAGCCCTTTTTGACACCATTATGCCTGCCGATACGATCTGTATCACCAGGGGTGACGAACTGGTCAGGAAAGTGTTTGTTTACCGGCTGATCGGTTTGAAAAAGGAGATGGTGTTTTCGGATTCTAATCGATCAAAATAAGAATCCTGTTTTGAAGGATAAATGATTTCTCAGGAATGTTTGTTAACGTTGACAAAAAATTAAGAAATGAACTTGAAGATATCATTTCAGGGAAGGGCAAAATTAGCCCAGGAAATCTTATCCAAACAACAGCCG
>CAYHGE010000077.1:9774-17343 GCA_964355945.1 uncultured Draconibacterium sp. | reverse complement strand
TTGTAATTTGAGAACATGCATATTTATCCGCGAAAATTTGCGTATTAATATGCGCTCATCTGCGAGAACTTTTGCATGTTTAATCGGGAAAAATCTAAAAGGTGGTAAAAAAACCGACAGTCAATTTAAACCTGTTCTAAATTCGTTATGCACTGGGTGACCATTCGCAAAAAATCACTTATTTTGCAATAACAAACCTGAGCCTGCGTCATGAAAATTTTTATCGGGATAGATGATACAGATAACCTTGAAACAAGGGGCACGGGTCATCAGGCGCGAATGCTGGGCCAGTCATTGGTTGCAGCCGGTTTGTTTGAGATGCGTTCCGTCACACGACACCAGTTACTGGTAGACCGGAGGATCCCATTCACTTCACACAATAGTTCTGCATGTCTTGCCGGGGTTTGCAAAAGCAACCTGGATGAATTGATCGGACACTCAAAAGAATTTCTCATCAGGGAAAGTGCCTTCGATGCTGATGCAGGATTGTGCGTTGCCCTGCAGGAGGATGTTACTCCTGCCATCATGGCTTTCGGCAACCGTGCCAAACGGGAAATTGTTTCAATGGAAGATGCGCTGGGCTTGACGATGAACACAACTATATTCCTTGACGGATTTTTAAATACCCGCCTCGGGTTGATCGGCTCCCTGGCAGCAGTTGGTCTTCGGGCCGGAGGGAACGACGGGAGACTTTTATGGACCCGTAACCTCAGGGAGACCACCGGGACATTCACCATCAACGAATTACTCAGGACAGTTGACATTGACAGGGTGATCGGAATGAACCATGAAACAATAGATTCTTCAGCATCCATAAGCATCACAGAGTGGTGCAGACCGGTGATGATTGACGGAAAAATATCGCTCATCGCAGAAAAAACAGACAAAAATGAACCTTATGCATACCAATCAGCTTCAAAAGACTATATCAAGGGTATTTCCGAATAGCACGGTTGCTGCTACAGTGGAGATCATCTTCCTCCTCGGTATCGGAATGATTGCCGTTGCACTGCATACCAAACTGCGGGTTCCCATGCAACTGCCAGGTAAACAGGGACTTTTGTTCATGGCATTGATCCTGAGTGCAAAAGGATTGTCAAGGTTCCCTTTTGCCGCAAGTCTTTCCGGTATTGGCGCTGCGACCATCCTGCTGATCCCTGGCCTGGGATTTCATGATCCGCTGATCGCCCTGAATTACCTGTTCCTTGGGTGCCTCATCGACCTTGTTGCAGGATTTACTTCCCGTTTCACAACGAATACCTGGCTCCTGGCACTCTTTTGCGGTGCGTGCTGGGTATTTATCCCGATTTTCAGACTGCTGATGTCTCTTTTTATCGTGATGCCGCTTGGGGCCTTCCGAAATGGAATTTTCTATCCCTTTGCCACATATTTGGTATTCGGCACTGCCGGCAGCATCATTGCCGCTGGTCTTGTAACCCTTGCAAATAAAAAAGCCTGATTATTCCTGTACGAAATATGATATGGAAAAATCATACCAGCGATATGCATAAATCACCCTATCGGTTAACTGCAATATATTTCCTGACAGGAATTATAACAATGGTATTCATGATATTCCTCGTTTCCTGTGATAAAAGCCCTGCAGACGTTCCTCCAAAGATTTCATTCCTACATGGTGACGGCTTAACTTCCACAGATACTGTTCTTTCACCCGGACAGAAAGTAAAGATTGGCATCCATGCCTTGAAAGGGAGTGTGAATCTGACCTATTTTTCAGTCAGATTTAATGATGGCACGAACACCATCCTTCTCGATTCAGGGATGAACACGGCATCCCTCAACTACACGCTCGATGTAATTAAAACCACCGCGCCGGTTGAAACATGGAGCTTCGTTGTCATGGACCGCAATCGTGCTGAAACGAGTATTTCAGTGGTTCTGACAAAATCTGACAGTTCTGCCTGGGGAAAGATCAGAACCATGAACGATATCCAACTGGGGGCACAGGAAAATCCTGCTCCGGGCAGTTTCTTCTCATTGAATGAGAACCTTGTCATGATTCTTCAGCAGGCATTCGGCAATCAGTCATCAACTGACCTGGTTTACTATTACGGGCAATATGAAGCAACGCTTGCTTCGCCAAATGAGGCGGAGGCTCCTGCATTTTTCACCGGACCGCAGGGGATCGCCAACTGGACCATTAAGAATGAAACCCGTTACGACACTACCCTGATCACGCCCCAGATGTTTGACCTGGTCCAAAACGACAGCCTGATCCTGTCTGCATATGAGCCGACTGCAGGCAAAAAGAAGGGGAAATACCTTGTACCCGGGATGGTTCTTTCATTTAAAAGTCCTGGCGGAAAACTTGGGCTTATTAAAATTCAGGAGGTTACTCCTTTTCCGGCAGGTGTCATTAAAATTACTGTTAAAATTCAGGAATAACCATGATCAGAAGGAGTTTCAGAAAATGCATCATGATGTTGGCGGCAGGAGTGTTAATTCTTGACTCAGGTATAAACTGCAATGCCGGCATTTCTGATTCGACTATCACATCTGCCGATACAACACGCAAAGCATGGACCACTGAGCTCCCAGAATTCTTCGTTACCGCCACGCGAACGCAACATAAAACCGAAGATATTCCTGCACGCCTTGCCTCCATTGGAAGCAAGGAAATAGATATCATGCCGGCAATCACAGCAGATGCCTTGCTTGAACTCGTGCCCGGGGCGAATATAGACCGTTCGAACGGCATATTCTCAAAAAATGCAAGCATCACGATGCGGGGATTGAACGGAACTCCCAGAACACTTGTCCTGCTCGACGGCATCCCCCTCAACAAGGCCGACGGCGGAGGGCTCAACTGGAACCGCATCATCCCTGAATTTATCAACCGGATCGAAGTGTCGAAAGGGCCAACGTCTTCTGTGTATGGCAGCAATGCGATGGGTGGGGTTATCAACATCATAACCAACAGGCCTTCTGCATTGCTCCAGGGAGAGGTGAAATTATCTTACGGGTCCTGCAATACCATTGGTGGTTTATTCAGTCTTGGCGGGAAAGCCGGTTCAGCAGACAAAGGATTTTATTACACATTGAATGGATTTTACCGGCAGGGTGACGGGTATATCATGGTTCCGGAGGAGACACGTGACAGCATGGATGTCAAAAACACCCTGAAAGAGGGACTGGTGGCAGTAAAAGCCGGTTACCAGTACGGGAAAAAAAGTTATACGGAGATTGAATACAGCTATTTCAGTGATAAGCGCTATGACGGGTTCCAGGTGTATGAGCCAGGCGGGGGTTATAATGAATATCCGACACATTCGGTGAGAGTTACCAGCAACAACACTTTCAGCAAGGCTGAATTGCTCATCAGCGCGTATTACCAGAATGAGTTCTATCACCGGCTCAGCGAATCCATGGCGGCAAAAAAAGGCAATAAGTACACCCTCTACAAAACCGATTCACGTCGGATCGACCAGGGTATCTGGTCAAATCTTACGTTTCATGGTAAATACCGTATGACCTATACCATCGGCCTTGATATCCGCTCGGGCAGCGTGAATGCCACGGATACCTACTATACCTCCACAGATGCAATGCAAAACCGCGGAAAGATGGACTTCTTTGCACTCTTCGGTGAATATGAATGGCATGTCGTTCAAAACAGACTTATCCTTCTGGCAGGATTGAGATATGATATAGCGAATTTTCATGACGGCTCTTATGTGATTGAGGAACCTACCTCCCTGACATCTTTTATGGCAGAATACCCTACCACCTTTACCAACACAACCTGGCATGCCTTTAGTCCGAAGATCGGCCTTAAATACAGCTTTTCAAAGAAATTTGACACCTACCTCTCCTATTCACGAGGTTTCAGGCCTGCCATGCTCGATGATATGTGCAAGAATGGCAATGTGACCAAGGGGTTCAAACTGGCCAATCCGCAACTTCAACCTGAGACCATTGATAATTACGAGGTTGGGACAAACTGGAGCCCCCTTCCGGGGATTTCATTGCAACCATCGGTTTACATTTCTTATGGCCATGATTTTCAATATTTTGTGAGCACCGGAGACAGTATTAATACCGGAGGGGATAAAGACAAACCCATCATCCGGCGCGAGAATGTAAGCGGTGTGAGGATTCTTGGTGCAGAGATCGCCTGCAAATGGCAGATCACCAATACCATCAGGATGGCCGCCAACTATTCATTCAACGATTCCAGGATCACCTCATTCGACTCCCCGGATGAAAACAAAGACCTGACAGGAAAATTCATTGTTGAAGTGCCACGTAACCAGGTTTTTGCAGGAATATGGTGGAACAACCGCATCATCCAGGTTACCCTGACCTTCAACTTTAAGGACTTCCAGTGGAATGACGATGAAAACACCCTGCAAACTCCCTCGTCAAACACGTTCGATCTTCGGCTTGGCCATGTTTTTGCACAAAAGCTTACGGTCAGCGCTACCATCCAGGATATTTTCAACACCCGGTATTACGACTCAAAGGGGAATTTATCGCCGGGGAGGTTTATCATGTTGAATGTGGGATATGGCTTTATAAAAACCGCAAAGACGCAAAGACGCGAATAACATACTTCAAATTAAAGAATATTATCAACCAAATAAAATAACAAATGAGAAAACACATTATTTTTTTCAGCCTTTGCCTGGCATTAACCTGTGGCACCATGAATGCCCAGGTTCTGCTCGCCAAATGGACATTTCCGACAGGTACTTCAACTGACAGCCTTGCTGATGGCGGACTTCCTGTCAACCTCAACATGGCAATTCACACGGAGGGCGGCACCAGCAGCATCGATTTTTCCAAAAACGGCGTAACAACAAAAGCGGCTCAGGCGACCGGATGGAATGATGGCGCCCTGACAAAATGCTGGGTGGTGAAACTGAACACTGTCGGTTACAAAGAGATAAAACTCTCCTCCAAACAGCAGTCCGGCGGCAACAATCCCGGACCACGTGATTACAAGGTTCAATACAGGATCGGAGGTACGGGTACATGGGTCGATGTCCCCAACTCTGCTGTTATCACAGATAACACCTGGACCAGTGCGGTGCTGGACAGCATACAGCTTCCTGATACATGTATAAACCGGCCATTGGTTTTCCTTCGCTGGATCATGACAACCAACACCAATTCAACCGGAGGAACCGTTGCATCCACCGGAATCAACAAGATTGACGACATTTACATAACCGGGAGTCAGATTTCAACATTCGTTGAGGATTTGTCACAACCAATTACATTTTCAATATATCCGAATCCGGCCTCAGGACCTGTCACGGTAACTTCATCGGTTTTGCTTAATTGCATAGAAATCATTGATATAAATGGAAACATCGTGTATACCGAGCGGGGAGTTAACAGTCATACGGCATTGATCCATTTTGAATACAAAGCGAAAGGAACCTGTTTCATCCGGGTAATCACGTGTTCGGGCCAGACTGCTGTGAAGCAATTGGTCACCAGCAGGTAGCAATTATTTTTCACTCTGCAGGTGCCAGCAGAACTTGCATCTGAGGAAACCTGCGCCATTTTCCGGGCAAAGCTGCAAGACGTTTTTTTGCATTTTATGCAAATTCATGTTATTTCTTTCTTCGAGAATCCAAAAATCAGGGTTTATTTACCGGTAATCCGGAATTTCTGCAATAGTATCCTGTTAATTTTCAGTTTTCGGCAAATATTGATCGATTTTCCCCGCCATTGGTTTTATCCATGCAGAAGCCGCCTTGACTTCAGTATTTGGATGACATATCTTTACATGGTAAATATGATCCACTAATCTGAAAAAGGATGAAACCATTGATGATCATTGAAACGTCTCACGGAGGGATGATATTTGCCCTCACCTACCTGGCTGCAATTCTGGTAGCTGCAGGAATTGCTTTTTTCTGTGGTATAAGAAAAGGATATCCGAAAAACACCTGGCTGCTCATTCTTACAACCGGCTTGATTTTTTTCATCCTGGGAGAGAAACTGGCTGCCTTTTCTTCAGATCAATGGGTAGAGTTATTTACACAACTCCACCTTCCTCCGTCAACCAGGATGACAATTCTCGGAGGAATCCTGGGATTGACTTCAGGTTTGCTGCTGGCAAAAAAAGTATTAGGCTTCAGGCAGCCGGTTTTCGACCACTTTGCGCTGGCGTTGCCGCTGGCCATGGCCATTTCACGGGTGGGATGCCTGATGGCAGGGTGCTGTTTTGGCACCGAGACAAACCTTTTCTGGGGAATCAAATATGATGCCTCTTCCATGGTTTACCATATTCACCAGGCAGAGGGTTTGATCAATTCGCACAGCGAAACTTCACTCGCTGTTCATCCGGTTCAGCTATACCAGGTAATCGGGTGCCTGATCATCGCATTCATCGTCTGGATGAGCAGGAAGCAGTGGAAAGTGAATGGCAACCTTTTTCTTTTTTCTGTTTTAAGCTATGCCGTTCTCCGGTTTCTTATTGAATTTGTCAGAGCGCCGGAATCGAGTATCATTCTGACCCGGGTTTTCTTAGGTATCAAATTGCTTCAGTGGATTATCCTTACAGTGATCATTTCAGGAGGAACCCTGCTGATTCACCGTGAAGCAAAAGCAAGACACAGCGCACAGACAAGCAACACGACAGTCATTTCTGATTCCAGGCAGGTTATATTACTGCTAAGCCTTTGCTGCATCGTAATCGCCGGCAGAAACTGGTTCTCATTTCTGGAATTAGCAATAATTTCACTATTTCTTCCGCCGGTGATCATCTTAATGGTTATCCGCTTATACAAACGTATCTCTGTAGCAGGGTTTCGCTGGATTTTGCCGGTATTGTTAATTTGCTCCTTTAGTTTCATGGCCCAGAAAAGCAGTACCACGGGCCCCGATGACAAGGTTATTTTCACCAGTGCCGGAATTATGGGAACCCTGGGCACCTATTCGGAGGGTTTATTGCAGATCTCCGGCCAATACCATCCTGGTAACTGCAATGAAATCGGACACTGGGAATCCGACACAAATTATATCGGTACAACCACGAGAACGTTTTACCAGGGCGGTGTCGATATAGGTTATAATAAATGGCAGGGAAAATATAAGAGACTTAAAATTGGCGGGCGCTTTTTCTTCGGATCTGAATCCGGCGGAGTGAAAGCTGATCATCCATATTCCCTGGTTCTTGGCATCCATCCCTCCATCGCCATGGATTGGCGGTGGTTTGGATTCAAGGGAGGGATTGCCATCGGGCAAATGAAACTTCCTTTAGGAATGGGTTCAACGTCTCAGCATTCGGGTGAGATAATTTCAAAAGATTACAGGAACGCTTATGTGTTGCCAACCATCAACCTCCGGGTGGGTCCTTACGACATCGCCTATTTTAGCCTTGGCTTTCCTGCTCTTTTTCCTTCCACTTATAACTTGTTCAACATGTCTGTCGGAAGTGGCCTTGGCAAAACAGATGGCAGAAACGTAGAGCTTGGATTGTACGATAACGGCGCTTATTTAAAGTTTGCCTACCCGATTAAAAACATTGTGGTGGTTGAAGCACTTTACGGAAACAGTTTTTCATCAGGAGCGGATGCTGCCAGTTTGTTCTCC
>CAYHGE010000077.1:0-9674 GCA_964355945.1 uncultured Draconibacterium sp. | reverse complement strand
CGGAAAGTGTCGTACCACTTTTCTTCGGGAACATATCCGGCAACGCTTTTCAGGGGATCGGCTACGGGGCTTTTCCTGTAATCGACAGCAGCAAATTGCGCACCCAGAAGTCCCTGTACCTCATAGCATGACACAGATGGCAAACCCTGATCATGAGCCAGCCTGAGATATTTCAGTGCATCTTCTGCCTTTCCTGATTCCATGCAATAAACAATCGCTTTCTCTGAAAGATAAGGATTGTTACGGCCGCGGATAAAATCATACAGATCCTCCATCTTAAGACCAAAACGGTTGAGATTGTGCATCCGGAAAAGGCGTTGGCTTTCATCCAGTTCAACAACTGCCTCTCTGTAATTTCCTGTGGCAACATGTGTTCCGGCATCCCTGATCTTTTGCTGATAATCCGCCGCCTGTGCATACTTTGCAATCGAATCTGACACCTTGATTTCCACCATACTGCACTCCGGCATGGCCAGTAGAAACGTTTGGGCTTCACGCAGGTAGGCCATGGCATTGATGAAGTTCAGCAGGGCAATGCTCCGGTCAGCCCTGATCATCCTGAGATCGACAGAATCATGAAGATTTCTGCATTTCTGCTCCCTGATCTTCAGCTTAAAATGGTCTATTGCCGATTCAAAATCCGGTTCCTGCAACAAACCAAAATCAAATCCCGCTCCCTTTGCCCGTTCCAGTGCCAGCTGAGCCGAATCAAACTGGTTCAGCCAAATTTTCTTCTGGGAAGCACTCAGCTGAATGATAATGTGGTGCTTCATGGCCTGCCTGTAACTTGAATCAAATTCCCTGCCGGCCTCAAACCGATAAGCCACGGCCATGGCTTTAGCTTCCCTGAACCGGCTTACAGCCAATGCATATTGACGTTTTTCCAGTGCATTCGCACCATCCATGGTTATCCTGGCAAATTTGATCCGTGCCATGACAGGGGCAAGTGAATCCAGCCGTGTATCTGTTGCCGGGCGAATATTGGATTCCTCGCGTAAGGCAATGGCCTTGTCATAGTAAAAAAGTGCTGTATCAGGGTCCTTTCGTTTCAGGGCATCTTCCGAAAGGATGGCTGAAAGATTGCCCAATCCCGCAGCTGCGATTGATTTCTTATTATCCAATATTGTTTTAACCCGTGCAAGATCTCGCGCAGTATAGGCATGTTCAAACTGCTGATAGCAATCCAGCGCTTCGGCATACTTCTTTTCTTCAAGCAGTTGATCACAATCGGCATTTCTCATAAAGAAAAGTTCGGAAAAGACGGCCCGGTAATTTGAATCTGACCTGATGTATTTTGAATAGGCAACGGCATACTGATCAGCCCTGGCAAGGTATTTTTCAGCCATACTGAACTTGTGATTCCTGATGCAGGTTGAGGCTATGCCAACATAAGAGTTGCAGATACCTTCCGCAGCCTTCGAAATGATCTCTTCATCCGGTTGAAAGCCTTTCAGAGCCGGGTTACCCTCAATAAAACGCTTCCCGTTTTCCATCATCGAAAACGCAGCTGCATACTCATGCTTTAGCATGAGTTCTTCAGCAACAGCCTGGTAAGCTGTATAAATCTCTTTTGAAACATAGCTGCCAACGGTATCCTGCCCTGAATCTGCGAACATTTTGGAGAGTAATACAGGTACAACATTTTCTTCAGGCGGGAAGGCGACATTGTCAAAGAAATGGTCAAGACAGTCATGGTAGATGAGCCCCTGCTGCTGATCCATCAGGTATGATCGACGAACATAGGAAAACACCCGCGAAGTGAAATACCGGGCAAGCCGGTCAACATCATGGTCCCAGGGGATGGCGCCGGTCTTATGCAACTCATCCAGAAAAGTGTAGATAAGGGTTCGCGATTGTTTAAACAACCGGCTGTATTTTGCCATCAATCCTGACGGATCATAACCATGATGCAACAGTTTGCCGGGAAAATCACGACGATCTATCCGGTCGATCACCCTGCACAATTCGGATATCTTTAAAAAATTAACAGGTAGTAATTCCTGATTTTCCAGGTGCAGCGATGAAGTAAACAGCTGCAGCGAGTCGAGCAACGAAACCGAGGCATAATAATCATGGATAAGCCCGACCTTGTTCAGAAATTCTTTCAGTGCCAGTGAATCATAATAAAAGACGATATCCCTCACCATCAGGGTGTCAGCAACAGTATCAAAAGGGGCAATGGGGATGGAATACAACAAACTGTCTTCTTGTTCAACAGGTATTGCGATCAACGCCTGTTCGGTATACCCGGAAGTGTCGGCCCGGTTTGCCCATTTGAGTTTCATATTAACAAGGGTCGGGCGTAAAACACCGGCAACCGGGAAATGCCGGTAAAGCGTGTCACCACCCATGAATTGATTCCGCAATGAAATATCAAGATGGTTTTGCCCGCCATTCCCGCTAATCTTCAAAACCAGTTCACCGGAAACCTGTAAACGCACCTGCCATGGTTCACGCAGAACATCTTTTGCCATTTCTCTCAGAATCGCATTTCCGGTAAGTAATATTTTCTCGTCTGAAATCCGGTATGGAATAAGGTAATTCACCCGCTGGAAGGTACTGAATATGAGCTGCTGTCCGCACAGGAAGCCTGAATGAAGGAAGAGTGCAAATAAAATTACAATACTTTTTCTGAAAATCATTCCTGGAGATTATACAGTTGCGAAAGTAGACAATTTCGTCTTTTAAACCAGGCTGGCACCTTGATTGAGGCTTCCTGACTTCTGACGCTTAGCAATTTTTGCGCAAATTCGATTTGTTTGTCACTGATTATGTGTTTATTAATTATTGGGAAAATGAGTATTACCGCACTAACTCCTTTCATTTTAGGTAAATTTCTCGCAGATTTTCGCAGATTAAAGCGCAGATTTTCGCAGATTACAGGTTGTTGGCTATTCTTACAATTGCTGATTTATCTAATGACATGGTGTTGAAGTTGATCAATAAACCAAGTTTTTTATCAAGCAACTTTAAATATGTCAGTAATTGTTTGTGATGAATATCAAGCAGTATATCGATGGATTTAACCTCAACAATCACCAGATTATTAATCAGTATGTCCAGCCTGAAGCCAAAATCAAATTTAACAACTTCATATTTCATTGGAATACCAACCTGATTCTGAACAATTAATCCGGAATTCAACAATTCGTGAGATAAGGCAGCTTCATAAACTGACTCTAATAATCCAGGGCCAAGAATCCGGTGGACTTTATACGCACAGCCCCTTATGATATAGGAGATATCATTTTCATTCATTGGAATGTATGTTTTTGAGAACATGAATTTTAATCTGCGAAAATCTGCGCTTTAATCTGCGAAAATCTGCGAGAACTTTGTCATGTTTAATCGGGAAAAAGCCAAAAGGTGGTAAAAAAAAGAATATTAAACCTTAAAATCATGCTGGCACCCTGATTGAGGCTTCAACGAGCTCTTCAACCGATACTTTCCGGCTGATGTGGCCGAAAAGTGTTTCAACATTTTCTGACCTGAGCATGTCCCGAACCTCTGCATGGGCCTCTGCGATCATGAACGATATGCCCAGCGCCTGTAAATCCAGGTAAAGACGTTTTAACATCGCTGCTCCGGCTCGGTCAACAAATGGCGAGGTACTCAGATCACAGATCACTGTTTTTACCGAGAAATCAGACCCCTGGATTTTGGACCACACGACATTCCGGATATTGTCGACATTAAAATAGAGCATGGATGATTCTACCCTGAACAGGATAACTCCCGGAATGGCCTCGTTGTCAGGATGACGGCTGAAATCGGAGTACCGCTGCGTACCGGGAATTCTGCCAAGAAATGCAACATGGGGCAATGTAATTGTTTTAATAAGCATGATCAGGGAGGTTACAGCAGCAATCAATACCCCTTTCAGGATTCCGAATACCAGTACACCAATCACAGCAACCATGGCAATGGCAAAATCGGCGCGATGCATCTTCCATAAGTGGATGAACTCCTTAACGTCAACAAGCCCCCTGATGGCTACAAGCACTATGCTTGCAAGGATCACATTTGGTAAATTCCTGAGCATCCCTGTTAAAAATAAAAGGCACAAAGCAATGACTGCAGAGGCAAAAACAAGGGAAAAAGGTGTTTTTGCACCTGCATTATCGTTCACCGCCGATTGGGATAACCCGCCACTCACCGGATACCCTTGTCCGAGCGCTGTTGCAAGGTTTGCCACTCCGAGGGCAAGCAGTTCCTGCCGGGGATTGATCTCAAAGCCGTTTTTTTGCGCGAGGGTTTTACCGGCAGATACACTTTCAATATATGCCAGCAGAAAACAGGCAAACGCCAGTGGCACTAAACCATCCACATCGCTGATGCGCAGGTTGGGCAGCCGGAAGTGAGGCAACCCTGAAGGGATTATCCCGACTGTGCTGATTCCTGATTCACCAAGCGATGTCACGGACATCAATATGATGGAAAGCGCCACCACAATGATCGCCACCGGACGGCCGGGAAAAAATTTCTCACTGGCAAGGATTAATACCATGGCTGAAACACCAAAAAGAAAGACTGCCGGGTTTGTTTGCGGAAGTTGGGTAACGATGGTGATCAGCCGTTCAAAAAAACCATCTCCCCCACCCGCAACGCCAAACAACTTTGGCAGCTGGGTAAGGCCGATGGCAAGAGCCGCTCCTGCTTTAAATCCAAGTAAAACGGTCTCACTGATAAAATTGATGATGCCGCTTAACCGCAAAAGATAAGACAGGAGGCTCATCCCGGCAACTATAATGGCCGTCAGAGATGCCAGTTCTGCCCATCGCTGAGGATCACCCTGTGCCATGCCAGCAATGGTTGTTCCGATGAGTAACGAGATGGCTGAGGTGGGTCCGACCGCCAGTTGCCGGCTGCTCCCGAGCAGGGCGTAAAAAAGGCCGCCCAAAAGGTATCCGTACACCCCGTATTGAGGTGGCAAGCCGGCCAGCATCGCATATGCCAGCGAAACGGGTATCGCGTAAGCGGCAAGGGTTATTCCGGCAACTGCATCACTGCCGGCAATTTTCAGCGTATAGCCCGGGAGCCATGTTAATGCCGGGATAAATCTTTTCCACATCAGGGCTGACCGAATTAAAACAAGATCAGGATCACTCTTCCGAAAGCAATTCCTGTTTGACTTTTTCCAGCTCGGCAATTTTCTCCTTGCTCACTTTGGGATATGCAAGGTCCATCGAATTCATGGCATTAATCACCGCTGAGGCAACCACGATCCGGGCATACGGCTTATCATCGGCGGGAACCACATACCAGGGTGACTCCTCCGTAGAGGTATTGATAATCATATCCTCATAAGCGTTCATGTATTCCTTCCAGAATCCCCGCTCCTTGAAATCGGATGCACTGAATTTCCAGTTCTTGTCGGGGTTTTCAATTCTTTCCAGAAATCTTTTTTTCTGCTCCTTCTTCGATACATTAAGGAAGAACTTTATCACAATGGTCCCGTTGCGCTGGAGATATTTTTCGAAATTGCGGATGTCCTTAAACCGCTCGTCCCATATTTTTTTTGTAATTAATTTTTCAGGCATCTTTTGCGCTCGTAAAATCTGTTCATGAACACGCACAACCAAAACCTCTTCATAATACGACCGGTTAAATATCCCGATCCTGCCGCGTTCAGGCAACTGCTTCTGGCAACGCCACATAAAATCATGGTCAAGGTCTTCTGCAGTGGGGGATTTAAATGAGGAGACCTGGCAGCCCTGGGGGTTGAGCCCCGACATGACGTGTTTGATGGCCCCGTCCTTACCGGCTGCATCCATCGCCTGGAAGATGATAAGCAGAGACCACTTGTCCTGCGCGTACATGATGTCCTGCATTGCAGCCAGTGCCTGAACCCCCAATTGCAACACCTCCTTCACCGCCGGCTTCTCCTCCTTCTTTAATTTTGGAAAGTCATCAGCATTAAAATCCTTTAACCGAAAACCTTTTCCTTCGCCAACACAGTAGCGTTTGGAGAACTTCTTCGCCCGTTCTACGAGTTCTTCCCTGCTCAGATTACTTATTTCGCTGAGAGATCTTTTTTCCTGTGCCATAAGTAAGTTATTTAGTTAAAATGTAGATTTCTGTCACACAAATTTAATGAACTTTACATTCCAAAAGAAAAACTTATTAATTTTAATGACTGACCGCCAGGAATGTCCTTTGTACGATCAACTTAAAAAAAACAGGCTAAATGATCAGTTTTAAAGAATCAGGGTTTATCAAGCAGCTCCTGTCGACCAGAACTGCAAGTAAATTACTGTTTACCATGGTGTTACTCACCATTTTTTTCGTTCCGATGATCCCTGTAAAACTTCATCCCGCCGTCTATAACATGATGTTTACATCCATTTTAATCCTTGGAACACAGCTGATTTCAAAAAAAAGGATAACAACCCTGTTCTTTGTCATCATAGCTGTTTCTATGGTGTGGATCGCTGATGCCATGGAACTGGAAGCAATCAAGGCCATTTCAAAGGGGATCAATATCCTTTTATTTATTCTGATTGTATTTGACCTTGGCAAACAGGTCAGTATGGCAAATAAGATTTCCACTGATGTTATTTTGGAAGCTGTTATTGCCTACCTGATGATCGGTCTTGCATTTTCCCTTATGGTTGCCCTCACCTTGATTGTTGATCCCCATGCCTATAATCTTGGCATTTCAAATTCACCTGTGGCACAACCGGAAAGTCCTCTTCACCAGTGTGTTTACTACGCTTTCGTAACAATGACAACCACAGGCTATGGAGATATTGTGCCGATGAACCCGATGTCTCGTTCGCTTGCAATCTTTATCAGTGTGACCGGGCAGCTTTACGTTGCGATCGTAATCGCATTGCTGATCGGTAAATATATCAGTCAGCAAGGGCATGACGGCAGGAAGTACCAATAACTGATTGCAGTTCTTTTCCCGGATAATGGATAAAACAAAAGAAATATTTTACATTTGTGAAAAAATAATCAGATCCTAAAAATAAACATTTATGAACAGACTGTACTTTTCAAAAGTTCTGATGGCTGTAGTCATTTTAGTAACACTGATGATCCTTACAACATCATGTAAACCAAAAGAAAAACAAGAAGGAGCACCTCCATCATTCAAAGTAATGGAGTTGAAGGGAACAAAGGTTCCTGTGTACCTCCAGATGGTTGGTCAGGCTGTCGGAATTCCGACTGTCGAGATCCGGGCACGTGTTGCCGGATACCTGAAGGCATGGTCATTCCAGGAAGGGTCGATCGTACAGAAAGGACAGGCACTGTTCACCATTGAACAGGATGAGTATATCAACAATGTGAAAGCCTCCGAGGCGGATCTCGATAACAGAATCGCTGCCTGGGAAAAGGCCAAACTGGATGTTGCCAGGCTGAAGCCATTGCTTACAACCAATGCCATCAGTCAAAACGATTACGATAAAGCAGTCACAACTGAACAGGAGGACAGGGCACTCGTGGCCAGTTCGAGAGCAAACCTTGAACAGTCGAGGCTGAACCTTTCTTATACTACCATGCCCTCGCCGATCACCGGCTATATCGGCGCCTGCAGCGTGCGTCCGGGGAACCTGGTTGGAAAGGGCGAAAGCACACTGCTCTCAACAGTTTCAGCTGTAGACCCCATTTACATTGATTTCCAGATGAATGAAAATGAATATCTTAAAATCATGCGTTACATGGAGTCCCACAAGTCGGAACTAAAAGACCGGACAGATTTGTTCAAAGTATTCCTGAGTTTATCAGATAATCAACCTTATGACCATGTTGGAAAAATAGATTTTATTGACCGGTCGATCAATTCGCAAACAGGGACCATTGCATTAAGGGCTGTTTTTGCCAATCCCGACGGACTCATCAAGCCGGGGAACTTTGCAAATGTCAACCTGGTTCTGTTCGAACAGGAAAACGGAATCGTTATTCCCCAGGGCGCTACAACCCAGATCCAGGGCAAGAATTTCACCTTTGTCGTAAACAATGAGAACCTGGTGCATCGGGTACCTGTAATGCTCGGAAGAGGAATTGGGAATAAGTTCATTGTCAATGGCGGATTAAACGTAGGTGACAGGATCATGCTGGAGGGATTTCAGAAGTTCCAGGAAGGGATGAAAATATCACCTGTCATGGTACCTGACACTTTAACGGTTCCTCTTACACCAGAGACCATTAAATAAGATAATTTAAAACGTTAAGGTCACCCGAAATTCATCTGAAATAATTCGAAAAATATGCTTCAATCCTTTATAACCCGTCCAATTCTTTCGTCGGTTATTGCAATCATGATTACGATGGTTGGTGTGCTTAGCATGCTTACACTGCCGATCTCCCAGTATCCCGACGTGGTGCCGCCAACCATCCAGGTTACCGCTGTATATCCTGGTGCCAATTCAGAGGATGTTCAAAAAACAGTTGCTGTACCACTCGAAGAGCAGATCAACGGGGTTGACGACATGACCTACATGACCTCCCAGTGCGCAAATGACGGGTCCTGCAACATAACTGTCTATTTTAAAGTTGGTACAGATCCCGACATGGCCACGGTTAACGTACAAAACCGTACGCAACGCGCCATGAATGTACTGCCGACCGAAGTCGTGCAGGGAGGGGTGATTGTCATGAAGAAATCACCCAGCATCCTGGTCCTGTATGCGTTGGTTTCATCCGACACAGCCTACGACACAAAATTCTTATCTAATTACCTGAATATAAACGTGGTAAACGTATTAAAGAGAATCAATGGCGTAGGTGATGTCAACATGTTTGGAGGTGATGACTACGCCATGCGCATCTGGCTTAATCCCGGGCGGATGGCGGGGCTCTCTGTTTCGGTTCAGGATGTACAGGCCGCCATCAAGGATCAGAATGTGCAGGCTGCCGCCGGGATGATCGGAAAATCACCTGCAGCACAAGGACAGGAGATGTCATTCATGCTGAGGGTACAAGGCCGTTTGGCAGATGAAAAGGAATTCGGCAATATAATTGTAAAAGCAAACCAGGATGGGTCTGTCGTCAGAATGAATGAAATTGCGCGAATTGAACTCGGACTGAAGACGTATGATGCTTATGGACGATTTAATGGAAAACCTGCTCCTGTCATCGCTGTATACCAGTCACCGGGTTCAAACGCAGTGAATGTCCGTGACGAGTGTGATGCAACCATGGAGCAGATGGCCAAGGAGTTCCCGACCGGTATCAAATTTGAAAAGGGTCTTGATACTGTTGAATTCGTAACAGCATCCATCGAAGAGGTTCTTATTACACTCTTTGAAGCCTTTGTCCTGGTTTTCATCGTCGTATTCATCTTCCTCCAGGACTGGCGAGCCACACTCATCCCTGCGATAACAGTGCCTGTATCGCTCATCGGGGCGCTTGCAGCATTCAGCTTTCTTGGATTTTCGATCAACATGTTAACCCTGTTTGCACTCGTTCTTGCTATCGGTATTGTTGTCGATGATGCCATTGTCGTGCTGGAGGCGGTGCAGGAGAAAATCGACGCGGAAGGCCTCACCCCGCTTGAGGCGACCAAACACACCATGAATGAAATTACCGGGGCCATCCTGACCATCACCATGGTACTTTGTGCCGTATTTGTACCGGTGTCATTCCTGGGAGGTACGGTTGGCGTCATGTATAAGCAATTTGCACTCACCCTTATCTCCTCCATCCTGATCTCTGCATTGCTGGCGCTT